>CAZWEM010000025.1:0-55619 GCA_964632315.1 uncultured archaeon | reverse complement strand
CGCAGTCGGCATAGTTAAAGACATAGTGCCCGAGTAAGTGTAAAATTATTTTTTTTGTTCTTTTTATTTGTCAAATTCATCTTATTTTTTCAAGTTTATTATAAATTTAATGGATTAGTATAATTAAGAACTTATCCAATTCAGAAAGACTCAGTACGAGGAAAGATTATTTAGCATGCTGGACTCTAATCTAATAAGGTGATAAAAATTCACAATGAAACTGATTCAGTCTTCCATTTTGATATTCCTTCTGATTTTGACAAAATCCTTGGAAGGCTTAAATCGCAAGGCATAGTATATCCAGATAATTATTTAGAACAATTAATCGAAAAATATGCAAAAATACAAATCAGATACCCCAGAATTGTGCAAAGAATCGGTCGACCCAATAATCGTTCGCATTTTGCTTATTCAGACATTTTGAAATATGAAGGGACTTTGCTGGATTATGGATGTGGAACCGGGGATGATATACGCGCATTGATCAAGGATGGATTTCCTAAAAAGAACATTACTGGCTACGATTTAGACTGGGGAAATATAAAAATTGGGTTCGACTTTTATTTGGATAAAGAAGAGATAAAGGATAGATTTGTTGTATCGAAAGAATTTCCCTTTGAAGATTCGTCTTTTAATATTGTATATTCAGGTAGCAATTTACATGTTTTATCAAAATTTGAAAATGTAAAAGCATATCTTAACCATGCATTTGCAGTTCTTAAAAACAATGGGATCTTCTTTGGCTCTACTTTGGGTAAAATAGATGTATCCTTCAGAAAAAGAAGGCGCAGAGTATTTTTAATGAAAGAATCTGAATTAACCAATGCATTGAGAGATGCTCATTTTTCAAAGGTTAAAATACACCCGATCACCACTGATTTTAGAACACGGTTATGGTTTTATGCCGAAAAATTGTAAATTTATGTATTCCCTTTATTAAGATTATTCCGTTAATACTTGATTTATCACATGAGTTATCCAAGGACCAGGTTTTTTAGGTACATCAAAATCAATCCATGCTGATTTCATGTAGGACACATCTGCTTGCCAAAACCCATCAGAACGCTGCTTTTTCTTTAAGATTTGTAGGGCATCACGACATCTTTTATCTTCAAGTAAATCGTTTTCTTTCAGAAGCGCCAAGATTTCAATGAGGTTGGATTTATAGGTGTAGGGATAAAAGTTTTGTATCATGGAATCTTCAATTGGGTTTCCATTAGACAACTTCTTGTACGCATCGTGTTCGAGAATATATTCTAATCCCTGATTTAACTTGCTCGTCAGTTTCTCTGACCCTCCATAACGTTTATTGTATTCTGAAAGTGCCTTCATTGATTTGACAACTCCATAAAAACAAGGAATTTTCTTCATGCACCCTCCAAATCGGGTATAAAGGTCTTTTCCTTCCCAAGTACATTCTTTTCCCCGCTCAACTGATTGATATTTCAAAATCCAGTCTATTCCAGCATTGATTTTTTCCATATCTTCATATTCCATTCTAATTAGTATAGTGGTAATCATAGCGCTGTGACACGCGAGTAAGTTATCCCTTTTTCCCTCCAACGTGAATCCTTCCGAGATATAAGATTTTTCTACTAATAGTTTTATCCATTCTTGAACCTTCTCTAATGTATGCGTGAAAGGAATTTCAGATAATTCCACTAATCTCCACATGTAATTTCTGAGCCCTACATACGTGTTGGGAGGCCGGTTTGGGGTTTCCAAAAGTTTAGATATCAAGTCAGATTGATTAAGGAGTTCTTGAACTTCTTGAGGAGGAATTTTCTCTTCCCTATCACATCTTTTCTTTAAGATTAAAGCTGAATCTTCTATCATAATATCCATTTAAAGCCAATATTGAAATTAACCCATTAACAACTAGAGATTAATAAACATAATATGATTAATCCTTTAAAATTGTAATTCTGAAAAGATCAGATTGAAGTGTATTAAAGATCAGAGTACCCGCCAAATTCCATAAGCTTGGAACTTTTTCATTGCATTATATGGAACATTTCGAAGGTCAGCTGAATGAACATAAAATATTTTTGTTTGGTATAATGGGGCATTATAGTACCCCTGCTCAGCCATGTAGCCTTGGATATTTTTATAAATAATATTTCTTGCATCATCATTGGTTGTTTCTAAAGCAAGCTTCATCATTTCATTCAAGTTGGTATCATTTACTTGGGCACTGTTTAAAGAGGATAATGGATCGTATAATTTTTGCAGAATATTATAGGGATCGAGATAATCTGGGCTGCCTACATAGGAAAATAATCCTAGAGAATCTTGATCATTATTTAGATAGTCCAAAAATTGGGACCATAACACCCCATCATCGATAATAGCAATACCGATCTGTTTTAACCATTCTTTCAGTCCAACCATGAGATCCTCTCTAAAAGCATTTCCAAGGTTATAATTATAGTCTATAGATAGGAAAGGATCAGTTTCTGCTTGCTCTATCCATTGATCATCTGTCCATCCAAGCTCTCCAAAGCCCATGGAGACCATTGTTTCTCTAGCTAATGTTAAATTGCTATTATTCGGTATCGAACAAGAGGGAACGGAAGCATTGAAAACTGTCCCAAAACCTGGGGAGATGGGACCATACGATCGAAGTGAAGCTCCAAGTCGCAATTCTTCAATTATGTAAGAGTAGTTTATCGCATTGCAAATGACTTTTCTCCAAGTATTATTATACCTCTTGTTGTTTATACCTAAATAATAGTAATTAAGACTGGGTATACCGGTATCATCAGTAAATCGCTTGATGGTAACATTACTGTAATCCCAATAATAATACCAACCCTCAAAGATACTAAAATCAATCTTATCACTAAGTAAATCTAGTTGAGCTGTATTAGCATCATCATAAATTTTATATTGAATTGTTTGGAAAAAAGCTACATGCTTTCGGTACCCATTCCACCGTGTAAGTTTAACCTCTACTCCCGGAATATAATGTTTATACATGAATGGACCGGTTCCCACCAGTTTATCGGTAATATCAATGAAAGAATGGAAATCACTTTTATGTGTACTGGGAGAAATCATTCCAGCATTAATTAACGTTAATGTATTCAAGAAAGGACCGTAGGGAACATTTAAAGTGATGGTGATGTTATACTCTCCAATAACCTTAGTATTATTTATGATGGGCGTCTTACCATCTGGTCCTAACCATAAAGATCGCGTTTGAGCAACTATTCCATGATTTGTTCCCGTACAATTGGTAAGATATAACAACCGATCTAAATTCCACTTTGCTGCCACAGCATTAAATGGAGTACCATCATGAAATGAAATGCCTTCATGAAGCTTGATGTGAAGCCTTGTTTCATTCTCCCAATAATATGATTCAGCTAATAAATTTATACGGGGCAAGTTTGGATCTCGTAAATTATTGGTAAATAAAGTTTCTACTACCTGATCTAAAATAATATCGGAATCATCTTCACTAGGATAAACATCTATAGGATCTATTATCTTAAAATAATAGCTAGAGATAGCTAAGATGAACGTATAAGGATCTCGTGTATTTGATGTCTGATTTTTGTTAATAGTGAATAGTATATTCATGAGAACCCCATTTCCTATGATCGAAATTGTTAGAGCACTTATTAGAATCCACAATAAAATATCTTTCCTTTTCATTTTGCTTCTGGAGTCTCTACTATTGGTTGCTAAATAAATTATCTTGTATCTATATAAATTTTTGTAAAGTCCTTTAAAAAGTACATAAAAGATGTTTATTTTCAGCGGATTAAGTATTTACTCAGTTGAATATGAAAATCAATTAACTTACCAATACTAAAAACAAGGTGAATTAGCTTGTCTTAAAATGAATAAGACTATGTGAAAACTTTTTTGTTTAATTTACCTTTAGATAAGAAATAGTTATTCCTCAGAAGATTTATTAGATAAGAATGTATAAAATAGAGTTTTATCTCCAATACCTAAATATCACTCACGATATCGGAATTCGAATATAGAATTGAAAAATCCTTTTAATCTTCGAAATATTCCTCTTTCCCTTCTTTATAGGTTTTCTTAAGGCCTTTTTTCACGCTTCCTTTCTTTACTCCTTTCTTAACACCTTTTCCTACGGCTTCACTTCCCGTGAGTTCCTCAGCGATACCTCCAGCGACCTTGGCGAAACCCTTTTTAAGATTTTTTCCAAAACCTCCCATATTATCATCTCCTCTTTTCATTAAAATTGAGGTATTACCTCATATTCTTAGAAAAAGAAGTTCAATTTAAATGACTACTAATGGGTGCATTTAAATAATAATTATTTAACATTACCCAACTTTTTTAAAATAAACTGGTGAACCCCCCTTTTCTTAGTGATACTTGCATGACATGCAAATAATATTTGAATTTTAGTAGATCGATTTGCCCTTTCTAATTAACGACATTATTTACTTGAAAGGGATGGTTTTACTGAAAACAACGAAGAGTAAGATATGTATTGTAGGAGAAGGAGGAGTAGGGAAATCTTCTCTTTTGTCTTTGCTTCAAGGGAAGGAAGTTCTAAAAGAGAGAGATCCGACGATAGGTTTAGAGGTTGAGGAGTCCCTTCTTAATGGGAGAAAATGCTCAATTTGGGATCTTGCAGGTCAAGAACGGTTCAAGTTCATGTGGCAAGATTTTTTACGAGGAGCTGGATTAACCGTGCTTGTTTGTGATTCAACAAAAGATAACGTAGAGCAAACAAAACGGATTTATGACAGATTTGAGCGAACATTAGGAACTAAGATAATTGCTATTGCAAATAAGCAAGATCTGCCGGGTGCATTAAGCGCTAAAGAAGTGCAACAGAAATTAGGTGGTTTAAAGACCTATGGCATGTCAGCAATCCGTCCTGAATTAAGAGTACGAATGAAAGAAATATTAGAATATGAAATTTCCACTTTTTAAATCTATTTAGTTTAGAGGTAAATATTGTTTCATTTTATTGAGAAGCCTCGTAAAAGCTTTACGTGCACTTTCAATTTCTTCTTGTCTATTCATGAGATTTCCAGATAATTCCTCGAGTAAATGGTTTGTGATATCATTCATGCTAACAGAATTATTTAGATATACAAAAGCAACTAATGCTTCAACAGTATCAGCCATATCATGGGCATCAGCCCTGTTTTTAGCGAATTCTTTCATATTTGCTAACTTAAGTGCCTCGGCAAGTACATTTTTACTAACTTTAACTCCAGTACGGATAATGTTATTGGTTTTTGAATTTTGAGTGAGATAAATCGATTTTGCTAAAGAATATGAGAGATTTACAACTCCATCTCCAATTTTTGCTAATCCTTTATCTGTTCCGATCTTTTTTCGGGTAAAATCTTTTTTAAGATCTTTCAGTAAAAAGTCATACATGGAATCACGAGAGATTATTCAATCGATTCATCACATGAGTTTTTTAAATAACTTTTCCACGTCTTTTACTTCGTTCCTCAAAGCTTCAATAGCTTGAAATAAGACATCATTGATTTTAGAACCATTTTTAAGCCTAATAAAGATTTCAGGAGGTTTTATTACAGTAATTCTATAAGCAGAAGACACTACCCCATCTATAGAAAGAAGATGTTTTACAAGTGCGTTGCAAAAGCCATGGGATTGACCTGTTACAAATAAAACATAATCATTCTCATTCAAACCCTTCTTAATCTCAAGTTTAAGATGCTTATAATCTTTTTTTACCTCTGGTTCCTCAAGATCAAATTCTTCCTCTTCTTCGGGTTCAGATTCATCTAAACCAAATGAGGATTCTGCACTGCTCGATGATTCACTCCCTTTTGGATATTCATCGGCCATACCATCATCAAAAAGATCCTCATCAAAATCGTCTTCTTCTTCCTCTTCTTTTGAGGGTTTTTTTGCCATATTGCTTGCACCTAATAATAAGACTTATTAAAACTAATCTAGCTTAAAATAAATGCTTTTTGGTTTCTAAATCTTGGTTGGGGTTTTTTACTTACTAAACCGCTTTTTCTCATGCTAAAAATCGTTCTGCTAACTCTTTCAACCTTTCAATAGCTAGTATTTGCATGTCTCTTGTTCCAAAAATTGTCACCTTTATGTCTTTTCCCTCTACGGTACAATTAAGGTTTAAATAATTGATTTTCTTTTGAATCTCTTCTAAAAAATGTATTACGCTGTTAATCTCTCCATTTTGATTATAAAAATGGATGATTCTCTTTCCTCCCTTTCGTGTCATGATTCAATCGGGCATTTGAATTAGTTAACAAATAAAAAAATTAAAATCTTAGATTTTCAGAAACATTTCGATAATCTGAAGCGAGCTTTCTGGTTTCAATGTTTCCACATCGATCACACCGTAATCTATCCGCTCCAACTTTATCTAATGGAGTTCCACATATGGTACAATCAGCATGTATTACTCCTAATTCTTTACCTACGGTGGTTAATTTATATTCATTAGCTTCTTCTTCAATGACTTTAGCTCGCACAATATCAGTGATTTGAAATGCATTTGAAATTTTATCTATATATCTATGAGATATTTGAGACACGTGAATGTTGCCAAAATATGAACTATTGAAGTGTAATTTTTGATTTATTGCATGAAAATTAATTCCTACAGAGTAAAGCCTTAAAAATAATACAGTTCCAATTACAATATCTCCTATATGAATTATTTTTCTATCTTCTTCTTGATGTCCCTTTATCTCAATTTCTCTTTTATTTTTATCAATCGTGACTATCCCGGTTTTTGCTGCAAATATTTTACCATCTTTAATAAAAGTTGACCGCTTATCCGGTAAGTATTCTTCTACAACACCTAAGTACTGTCCCGTTGTCACGATGTCTTTGCTTTTAACAGGTTCTTTCATTATGTACATCTCTGTTTTTCCAATAATTCCAATAAGATAATATTAAAGAAAATAAATAAATTTATTGATAATGTAGTATAAGAAAAAAAAGGGATTATCTTTGGCGATTGCAATAAAGAAAAAGAATTTGATCTCCATAATTCAAAAAACTGCTTCATTCTCTAACCCAAAAATAGAATTAGAGCAATATTGTATTGATGCTATCAGTGCTGTGGATATTGTTTATTTTGCTGGGTTTGAATTTAACGATATTTACAAAAACTTAATCATAGATCTTGGAACTGGTACAGGGAGATTATCACTAGCTAGTAGTTTTTTCAATCCAATTAAAGTTATAGGCATTGATTTGGACTGGAATGCTATCCAGATTTTTAAAAGAAATATTCTTCAGCTCAAATTGCACCAGGTTATTTACCCCATTTGCATGGATGTCAGTCATTTCTCTTTTAATAAGCATTTTTTATTAGACGATGTACAAATAACGACAATAATGAATCCTCCTTTTGGAGTTCAAAGAAAAAGAGCAGATAGAGTTTTTCTAATGAGTGCTTTTACTTATTCTGATGTGATTTATTCTATTCACTTAGATCATCAAGATGTTTTCAAGTTTATTTCTAAGTTTGTTGGGAAAAACGGGTGGGCTATTGATTACTCATTTCCATTCCAAATGAGATTGGAGCGATCTTTTCCCTTTCATAGTAAAAAGATGAAAGAGATTAATGTACGGATTTATAGATTTATAAAACAGATTTAACTTATTGAAATTTTTTCCACGAATCAAATCTATCTGGAAAAGCGGAATTTTCACCTAAAAACTCCTCAATTCGAAGTAATTGATTGTATTTACTAGTTCTTTCCCCTCTACAAGGAGCTCCACTTTTCATCTGACCTGTACATAGACCCACAGCAAGATCAGCAATAAAAGGATCTTCAGTTTCCCCAGATCGATGTGAAACCATTACATTGAAGCCATTTTTAAAAGCCATTTTGCTAGCTTCAATAGCTTCTGTTAGACTACCTATTTGATTCACTTTAAGCAGTAGAGCATTCCCAGATCCTTTATTTATTGCCTTCTGTAAAAGTTCAATGTTAGTGACAGTAATATCATCATCCACAATTTGAATTGACTCATCAATTTCTTTTGTAAGCTTAGCAAAACTGTCAAAGGACTTTTCATCAAAAGGATCTTCAATCGATTTTAAATATGGATACTTTCTTATGAGATCCAGATAGTACTGGAGTAATTCTGTTTCGTCTAACTTCTTACCATCGATTTGATACGTTCCATCATTGAAAAATTCGCTTGCAGCAGCATCCATCCCGATATAAAAATCGGTACCCATTTTAAAACCTGAATTTTCAATTGCTTTAACTATTACATCGATAGCTTCATGTGTGGTTGATAAATTCGGGGCAAAACCTCCCTCATCTCCAACATTAATCGCAGATTTACCATATTTATCCTTCAATAATAGTTTTAATGTCTGATAAACTTCTACGACATTTTCTATTGCTTGTGAGAACCTATTTGCTCCTAAAGGCAACACCATGAATTCTTGAACTGCTAAATTGTTTCCTGCATGCTCTCCTCCATTAATGATGTTGCAACAAGGTAAAGGCAAGAGATAATCCTTGCGAGATTTATGAAAACTTAAGTTATGCAAATGAGCAAATAATGGTTTGTCTAAAATCTTTGCTGCCAACTTTGCCACACTTAGAGATACAGATAAAATCGCATTCGCTCCTAAACTACTTTTATTTGACGTACCGTCAATATCAATCATTTCTTTGTCAATTGTTTCTTGTTCTCGAACATCAAATCCCTTCAACTTTTTCGCAATGATTTCATTCACATTAGATACTGCTTTAGTCACATGTTTTCCATGAAATGCTTTACCTTGGTCTCTCAATTCTAAGGCTTCTGATACTCCCGTAGAAGCTCCGGATGGTACTGCGGCCCTCGCAAATACATCATCAGAGTAAACATCTGTTTCTACGGTTGGGTTTCCTCTGGAATCTAAAATCCACCGACTTTTTATTTTAGTTATTTTATAATCAGTCATGTTAATACCACTTCTAAATTTTAAATAGTCAAACAAAGAAATTTTTATTCTTGTGACTATATATTAATATAAACCGACAATTCTAATTAGTTTAACTATAACAATGTCAATCAAAAATAGACCTTGGGTCGAAAAATATCGCCCTCGAAATTTGAATCAAATTGTTAATCAGAAGGGGATAATCAATAGGCTAAAACAATTTGTAAAAGATAAATCTATGCCGCACCTAATATTTGCTGGCCCTGCCGGAACTGGAAAGACTACATCTGCCCTTGCAATGGTGAGAGAAATATATGGAAGTAAAAGAACTCCAAATAGAACGCATTTAGAATTAAATGCTAGTGACGCACGAGGAATTAACGTAGTTCGAACTTTTATTAAAGATTTTGCAAAATCTCAACCGCCCATGGAATTTCCCTTTAAAATATTGATTCTTGATGAAGCTGATAACATGACTTCTCAAGCACAACAAGCATTAAGAAGAACAATGGAAAAATATACAGCAAATTGTAGAATGATCTTAATCTGTAACTACTCGAATAAAATAATCGCCCCAATTCAATCAAGATGTGTAATTTTTAGATTTTCATCTCTTAACGATGAAGACATAAAGCAACGTCTAAAATTAATCGCTAAGAAAGAAGAGTTATCAATCAGTATAAGCGGATTAAATGCGTTGGTTAAGGTTTCGCAAGGTGACTGTCGAAGAGCAATAAATTATTTGCAATCTTGTGGAACTATTTCAAAAAAAATTGATCAAGATATAGTATATCGAGTTGCGGGAGAAATTCCATCAAATAAAATTAAAGAGATAATAGATGTGGCTCTTCAAGGTCAGCTTCGACTTTCAATTAAACTACTCGATGATGTTACTCAAGAGTATGGACTCTCTGGCATTAATATAATTAAAAATATTCATCGAGAAATGTATGATTTAAACATACCAGAAGAGAAAAAAATTGAATTATCAAAATTATTAGCTGAATTTGAATATCGCTTGAGCCAAGGTGCAACAGAAGAGATACAATTGAAAGCTTTATTAGCCAAAATTGTCTTGTTGGAAACTTTCGAATAACTTTGATCTTGTTTTATGGTATAAATAATTTACATTCAAATATTCCATCATTCTTTCTAAAGAATTTTGGTCTATATTAAATTTAAGGTTCTTTCCATATGAAATATCCCATAAAATTAATCCATTTGGATCTGCTGGGGGAAATGAATATTCTTTTGTTGGATCTAATAATTCAGCATATTCCCTTATACTAATATCTTTTTTACCTAATTCTATAATTTTAGTCATAATCTTTCGGATTTGTTGCCTTAGGAATGCTCGACTTTTAAAATTGAAAATTAAAATACTTTCATCCTTGATAACTGATAATTGTAAATCCCTAACTGTTTTTTCTTCGACATCCAGACTAATTTTGTAAAAATTTTTAAAATTCTGCCTCCCACTCGTCAGCTTACAACCCCTCCTAATTGCTTTTAAATTTAATTTTAAACGTTTCCCATTTTTGAAATAATCGAGTGGCAAAAAATACTTATAATGCCTATATATAGCATTATATCTAGAAAGAAAGGATTCGGGGACTTCCACAAATGCCCAAATTCCTATATCTCTCGGTAAAACAGAATTTATTTCCATCAATATTGGTTCCTTTTTTAGCTTACAAGAAAAAGCTGATCCTCTCGCAGAAACTAACTTATCCGTTCTGCTAGCCACCTCAAAACCTGAAGAACTAGCATTTATTATGTATCCTTTACTCGTCAATCCATTAATTATGCAATCTTCTATGGTCTCTAAACCATTCTGTCGTTGAGAGCCATGATATTTTTTGGATCCAACATAAAAAAACTTAAACAAATATCTTTTAGCGTCCATGGGTCGAGTTTATATGTAATTGTTTAAATATCGTGACGGTTTTCTGAGAGAAACCATCATCTTTTAATGATATAAGAAATTTTTATATTCTAAGTTTTAATTAGAAATTTATTAAAAATGATTAAATAAAAACTTTAAGGATAAAATTTATGAGTGCTATCGTTAATGTATTTAGAAACTTCAGAGATCGAATTCGCGCAGGGTTAACAGTAAAAGCTCAAAACTTCTTGCTCTTTTTTGCTTTATTATTACTCGTAGTCATTGCAATCGGAATTAGATTATCTCCAATAGTAGTCAATAATTTTATGATTAAGGCTTTTGATCCATGGATTCAATATTATAATGCAAATTATTTATCAGATCATACATTGTACCAATATTTTAACTGGAGAGATTTCAAAAGTTGGTTTCCAGAAGGATTTCCTAGAGGGCATCTAAGACCCGGGCTTACATTCACGGTTGTTGCGATTTACAAATTTTTTACAACGTTGGGAATTCCTGTTTCATTATATGATGTTTGCTTCTTTTTTCCAGCATTTATGGGAGGAGCTTCTGTATTTGCATCTTATTTACTTGGAAAAGAAGTCCTCGATAAAAAATGTGGTTTATTTTTTGCATTCTTTATGGCTTTCAATGTAGGATTCATGCAAAGAACGGCCGCTGGCTTCTTTGACAACGAAACAGTTGGTGTATTTGGGACTTTGATGACTTTATACTTTTTCATTAAAGCGATGAGAACTGGAAAAATTACTGATTCTATTCTTGGGGGTATATTTTTAGGATATTTATCTCTCTCATGGGGGGGATATAATTTCGTTTTTTATCTCTTACCTTTGATTGTAGGTCTCATTGTTGTAGTTGGCAAGTATAACGCGAAAGTATTAATTTCTTATACTGGTGTGGTCGGTACTGGATTACTTATTTTTTCTTTATATATTACTTTCAATTATAATGAGCTTTTTAGCAGTCTAGACATTGGAGGCGTGTTTTTCTTTATTATCTTATTACTAGTGTTCCATCTTATATATTCCAAGAAAGAATCCAATCCGAGATTTTATAAGAATGTTCTTAATGCTGTAAAATGGGGGATCATTCCGATTGCGGTTATAATTGGAGTTATTATATGGATAAACCCAAATCTGATTCCGTTAGGAATTGGAAACCGACTACAGAGCATTTTGAGCCCGCTTTTAAGAGAGCAGTTAAATTTAGTTGCTTCAGTTGCTGAACATTCTCCCAGCTCATGGAGTGTATTTTATTATAACACCTTGATACCCTTAATGTTATTACCATTAGGTGTATTCTTTGCGTTTAAACGTTCAAGTTATATCGATATTTTCTTAATTGTCTTCTTGCTTACTTTATTCTATTTCACTGGAAGTATGATAAGGATCATTTTACTCTTTGCCCCTGCAGCATCTCTTCTTGGAGCTTACGGATTAAGTAATATCTTGAAAATTTTTGGGAGCTTCTTTGGAGAACGTCGAAATATTAGTCGTAAAAGGAAACGACAAATAAAATCTACGGTTGGAAACTTTGAAATCGGACTTGTATATTTCATTGTAGGTATTATGTGTTTTGTACAAGTGTCTCATGCTGCCCAAGTATCAACCACCGATCTTGCTTATAGTCAAATTTCACCCGGAGGTCAGTTTCATGATTGGGAAGAAGCACTTACTTGGACAAGGACCAACTTGGCTGGAACAACAGTCGTAGTATCATGGTGGGACTATGGCTACTGGATAACAGCTATAGGAAATATGACGACTGTAAACGACAATGCTACTGTTAATTCCACTCGGATCGGACTTACAGGTATGGCGTTCACGCAAACGAATGAGTTATATAGTGCAGAAATCTTCCGTAAGTTACATGCGGATTATGTGCTTGTTTATTTTGGATTCCTTTACAACGCATTAGGTGGGGATGAGGGAAAGTGGCCCTGGATGTTGCGAATCTGTAATGATCATTACGAAAAGTATAAACAGATGGGCCTTGAAAAGCCCAATTGGGCAGAAAATAGCGTATTTGATGAAAACCAGTACTGGAATGCATCTAGTGGCAGTCCGGAATCGAAGTGGTTTAATAGCCAAATTGTACGGCTTATGTTTTACGGATTGCCTACCGACCCTATATCTGGTCAACCCCAAAATTTTGTTGAATATTATCAGTATCAGATAAACAGCCAACGTAAGGATGATAATGGAAATTATTGGGTAACGGATATTCCTTATCATGGAAATTATGATTTCAAAGTATTTAAATCAGCCTTCAATTCGACTCTTGGTATGGTAAAGATTTACCAGATGGATTATACCGCATTGGATTCTTCATTTTCTATTAAGGATGCAGAAGTTTACGATACTGATTTTGCCACTTTCAAAATCGCTAATACAGGGGATAAAAATCTTACCATCTCTGATGTAAAGGTCAATGATGTTAGTTATGCTTATTACTTAGGAAAAAGTCCTGATAACGTGATAAATTCAAGTGATGAGGATCTTGTTTGGGTTGATATAAAACGTGGTGGAGGAGATTTTGACATTGATAACGTGGTTAATATTACCGTAGAAGCAGAGGCTCCTGCATTGGCAGGTAAAACGTATACTTTCACGAACTCAACAAGTAATTTATTGGTAAAGAAAGCTCCTGAGGGTCAGATAAGGATAAATAGAAAAAATAGTTGGGTAGAACAAGTCAATGAGTCATCTTCAAATATCCATTTGGAGGTTGAAAATACTGGAAAAACTAATGTTGTATTAGATAAAGTATATCACAATTCTGAAGATAATGTATTTAGTAATATCCTTTTAGAAAGTGGTTCAGTTATCTTAGAACCTGGGCAAAAAGCAACTTTTCTAATTAAAAATTCAGAGATTCCATTCTATCCTCTTCGAACTGAGCAATTAATTGGAGTTAGTACACCTAATAATATTAAGGACGAGATATTGTTGACTTCTAATTACCCAAATTTCAAGATATCAGTCTTACCGCAAGATCGAATAGTCTCTCCAGAATTATCTATAGCACTAAATAATGCAACTCTCAGGAATCAAATTCCTATAGATCTCAGTGATACCCATGCATATACTTATGATAACGGAACCAGTGTACTGAGTTTAAGGTTGAAGAATACAGGAGATATCATACTAGGTATGGATTCCATTTATTTGAAGGGTACTAGTTCTTGGATATCTACATCGTTCACTCCATTTAATATGCTTCCAGGACAAGAAAAGACTGTCTCTATTAGAGCTTCAGATTACATAAGTCTTGATGTGAATGATGAAGTTGGGGTGGTAATCACCGCAAATTTTGATGGATCAACAAAAGCATCGGATATCGCTTATCTACAAACTATTAATGATGGACCGGATGTTCAAATTCTGGAGAATGTAAAAGGAACTAGGGTGTCATCGATTTGGGCAAATGAAACGGGACAAATTTTGGTCAAAAATACTGGTGACCAACCTTTTGAGTTGAGTGATATCGTTTTGAATGGTACGAGCGTTTTATCTGTAGATAATAATGTAACTTTCGATTATGGAGATAAAGTATTAGGCATTCAAGAATGTGCCTTAATTTCATTCAATATCTCAGATTTTAATATCAATGCGACAAATACCTTATCTGTTGAGGTGCTTACAAATACCACAGCAAGCAATTTAATTGATTTAACTGCAATTGTAAATTCTGATCTTTACGCCATCGAGATAAACACTCCGGGAACGGTTGCTAGAGATCTATCCAATGTAAATATTGATATTTTAAATACTGGAAAACTAAATGTCACTCTTGATGCTGTTTATATCAATGGAACGTTAATTCCATTTACTGAAATTGGAGATATCATAGCATATGACAGTTCATTACAACTTTCAATTAGCATGACTAATCTTGAATTAATAATAGGTACTGTAAATGTTGGGAACAAATTAGAGATATTTGTACTAACCAGAGAAGGAGCGGAAGATTCTCACCTTGAAACGGTGATTTCCTAGCACTAAAGAATTTTTCACTTTTTTTCATAAAAATCTTAAGTTTTGTTTCATTACAATTTTTATTGTCTTATCGTGTTTATATTCGCATCCTCATTAAATTATTATAGTTTAAGTTTCGTAATGGATAAATATGAGTGTCAAATTCAAAGTAAAATCTGATTTTACTCCTAGGGGAGACCAGCCTGAAGCAATAAAAAGATTAGCGAAAAACATTAAAAATGGAAAAAAATTTCAAACATTACTTGGGGCAACCGGAACTGGTAAAACTTTCACCATCGCTAACATTATAGAAAATATACAGAAACCTACTTTAGTAATGGCTCCAAATAAGACTCTTGCAGCGCAGCTTTATAATGAGCTAAAAGAATTATTTCCTGAAAATGCTGTTCATTATTTTGTAAGTTATTATGACTATTATCAGCCAGAGGCATATATGCCAGTTACAGGAATGTATATTGAGAAAGATTTTAGCGTGAATGAAGAAATCGAGCGTCTCAGACTAGCGGCAACTCATGCTATAAGGACTCGAAAAGACGTTATTATTGTTGCAACCGTTTCTTGCATTTATGGTATAGGAGACCCTGAAACTTGGACTGCAGTTTCTTTAAACTTGGAAGTAGGTCAAGTAATTAACCGGAGAGATATCCTTAAAGGATTGATTAAGATGAATTACGAGAGGAAGGATATCGAGTTTAAACCGGGTGTTGTCAGAGTTAAAGGAGATATTGTTGACATTTATCCTGCTTATTTAGATACTGCCATACGAATATCTTTATTTGGAAATCAAATTGAATCAATACACGAGATACACCCTATATCTAATCAAGTAATAGATGAAGTATCTAATATACGAATTTTTCCTGCTACTCATTTTATCATACCAGAAGAAAATAAATTGATGGCACTAGAATCAATTGAAAAAGAATTGGAGGAACGACTGCAAGAATTAATGGCAAAGAAAAAATATGCTGAGGCACAGAGACTGGAAAAACGGATCAAATTTGACCTTGAAATGATGCGAGAACTTGGTTATTGTAAGGGAATCGAAAATTATTCCCGACATCTCGATCGAAGACCTCCTGGAACTCCCCCAATGTGTTTGATTGATTATTTTCCCGAGGATTTTTTAATTGTAGTTGATGAGAGTCATGTGACAATTCCGCAAGTCCATGGTATGATTGGTGGTGATCGATCCAGAAAAAAAAATTTAGTGAAATATGGATGGAGGCTTCCTAGTGCTTTTGATAATCGCCCGCTCACCTTTGAAGAATGGGAAGAGAAAATTAAATATATCATATTTATGTCTGCTACTCCTGGTGATTACGAGCTGGATAAGAGTAACGGAATATCTGCGGAACAAATTATTCGCCCGACAGGCTTAGTAGATCCTCAAGTTGAAGTAAGACCCGCTAAAAACCAAATTGATGATCTTTTAGGGGAGTTAAGAAAAGTCATTTCAAATAATGGGAGGATTCTTATAACAACCCTCACAAAAAGAATGGCTGAAGATATCTCAGAATACTATACTGAATTGGGAATTAAGATTGCCTACCTTCATTCCGAAGTTGATACTGTAGAAAGATTTGAGATCCTTCGTAAACTCAGGAATGGAACCTTCGATGCAGTCGTAGGAATAAACCTATTAAGAGAAGGATTAGACCTCCCCGAAGTAAAATTAGTTGCCATTTTAGACGCTGATAAACTTGGTTTTTTAAGAGATACTCGATCATTAATCCAGACTATAGGTAGAGCCTCTCGAAATGTTGAAGGTAGGGCTATACTATATGCAGAAAGGATTTCTCCTGCAATGAAGGGTGCTATAGATGAAACAAACCGAAGAAGGCGTAAACAAGAAGAATTCAACATGCAAAATAATATAACTCCCAAAACAATAAAGAAAAATATATTGGATTCTCTTTCCGAAGTGATGGAAATCAAGGAAAAAGAGTCAAAACGTCTCAAGAAAATAATTCAAGATAAAGTAGAAGAACTAGAAAAAGAAGGAAATCTCGATGTCATTGTTCAATATTTAGAGAACAAAATGTTCATGGCAGCAAAAGAATTGAGATTTGAAGATGCAGCATATTTAAGAGACAAAATCTCGGAATTAAAACAAGAGTCTCAAATCAAAGCATAAATCTTTACTAATTTATACCTATATTATACTTCTTTAAATCCTCAATTAATTTTTCAGTGTAATAATAATGTATTCCATTCATCCCTAAGGATCGAGCAATCAATATATTTTTTTTCTCATCATCAATTAATAATGCTTCAGAAGGCTTGCATCCTAAATGCTTGATTAACTCTTCATAAAATTCAATATCATTCTTATTTTGTTGGTAATCAAAACTAAACACGGTATCATCGAAGTATTTCAGAAACCCACTCTTCTTATCTAGATATTCAATCCGTTCTCGAACATTTCCACTAAAAATTACTAACCTGTAAGTTTTCTTTAATACTTGAACCAATTCTTCAATTCCATAATGAACACAATAAGAGCCAAACCATATATATCTCGTGTGTTTTCTTTCCTTTCGATCAATTCCTAACTTTTCAAATAATTGTTCTTCAAACTCATCAATGGTGATTAGCCCTTTCCTTAATAAATAGCCCTCGTTAGTCGGTCTGTCGGTGAAAATTTCTCTTAGTAATGTTTCGTCTTCGATATTATAAATTTCCTTTATCTTTTCAATTGCTAAGGTGGTGCCAGAAGTAAAATAGACCCCACCTAAATCAAATACAATTGTTTTTATATCATGCTCAGCCATAAATGAATAAAATCAAAATATCCTATTCAAGTTTTTCTGTTGAGCATTCAATAATTTTAAACTTTCTTTGATAATTCATAAATTCTCAACCCAGATTCAGTATTTTTTTTTATTTGTTAATACTTCTATAAGGTTTTAGAACATTTTAGAAAAATTTTTTTGACTTCCAGAATTACGAAAATATAAGAATGTCAAACGAATCAATTATCATTAAGGGTGCTCGTCAGAATAACCTTAGAAACATAAACGTGGTTATACCCCGTAATAAATTAGTCCTTATTACTGGGATAAGCGGGAGTGGAAAAAGTTCATTAGCAATGGATACGCTTTATGCTGAGGGACAAAGAAGATTCCTCGAATCGTTATCAAGTTATGCAAGACAATTTTTGGGAGAAATGGATAAACCAGACGTAGATTCAATTGAGGGATTATCTCCTGCAATAGCAATCGAGCAAAAACCTCTTTCAAAAAATCCAAGAAGTACGGTTGGAACCGTTACTGAGATTTATGATTACTATAGGTTGTTATATGCCAATATAGGAATTCCACATTGCCCACAATGTGGAAAAGAGATTAGACCTCAAACTCCTCAGCAAATAATCAATCAAGTATTAACCTCAATTTCAGAGGGTCAGAAATTTATTGTTAAAGCACCAATGATAAGAGATAGAAAGGGAGAGTACAAAGATCTACTCCAAGATTTGAAAAAACAGGGATATGTCAGAGTCGAGATTGATGGAATTCAATACACGCTTGAGGAAGACATATCGATGGATAAAAACGTGAAGCATGATATTAACGTTATTATTGATAGATTGGTAATGAAAAAAGATATCAAGACTCGCTTAGCAGATTCTATAGAAACTGCTCTTGATTTAACTGAAGGTTTGGTGATAATTGAAGTAGTTGATCAAGAAAAAGAGGAAACATTCTCTGAACACTTAGCATGTACTGATTGTGGCATTTCATTCCCCCCATTGGAGCATAAAATGTTTTCATTTAATATTCCTCATGGTAGTTGCAAATTTTGTAACGGTCTTGGAACAGTGATGGAATTTGATTATTCCTTAATTTTAGGAAATGATTTAAATGTTTCCCTCCAAGAAACGCCTATTAGAAACATACCAGGATTTGGCACACTTACAGCATATTCTTGGCAAATGCTAGATCAAGTAGCTGATTATTATGGATTTAATACCAATAATATTCCTATAAAAGATATTGAACCTGAAAAACTTAGTAAATTACTTTATGGTTCTGGACAAGAAAGCATACCATTCCGCTTTGAAAGAGACAATGATCATTCCAAATATGATAATAACGGAATTACAAATGGAATGTGGCAATATTCAAGACCTTTTGAAGGAATTATTCCCATGCTTCACAGAAGATACATGGAAACTTCCTCAGAATGGGCAAGAGAGGCTTATGAGGGATTCATGAATCAAATTGATTGTCCCCACTGTAATGGCCAACGATTAAACCCTCAAAGTTTAGCAGTAACTATTAAAGATATTAACATCGCAAAACTTTCAGACCTACCAGTCAAAGAAGCCATCGAGTTTTTTGAAGCCCTGCAATTAGATGACATGCAACAAGCAATCGTTAAAGAAGTTTTAAAGGAGATCAAGGACAGATTGTCATTTTTAGACAATGTAGGTTTAGACTACATTGGAATGAGCAGGCGTTCCCATACACTTTCAGTAGGAGAAGCTGAGAGGATAAGGCTTGCAACTCAGTTAGGATCGAGTTTGGTAGGCGTGTTATATGTCTTAGATGAACCTTCGGTTGGACTCCATCAAAGAGATATCTCTAGATTAATTAAAATGCTCAAAAAGTTAAGAGATATGGGAAACACGGTGATAGTAGTTGAACATGACGATGAGATCCTGAAAAATGCAGACCATATCATTGATTTAGGACCACTCGCTGGGGATCATGGTGGAGAAATCGTCGCAGAAGGAGATCTTGAGACAATTTTGAGATCTAATAGTCTAACTGGGCAATATTTATCTGGGAAGAAAAAGATAAAACTTCCAAAAGAACGAAGACCATTACCGGAAAATTACATTTTAATTAAAGGATTACGTGAAAATAATCTCAAAAATATAGATGTTAAAATTCCTTTGGGGATATTTACGTGTATAACAGGTGTTTCAGGAGCGGGAAAAACTAGTCTTATTATTGATTGTCTCTATAAAGGATTGCATAACATTATCAACACCCGTAGTAACAAATTGAATGCTGGAGAATTTGATTCAATAGAAGGCTATAAAAATGTTGATAAAATCATTAACATTGACCAATCTCCAATCGGTCGAACGCCGAGATCGGTACCGGCAACCTATACCAAAGCCTTCGATTATATTCGAGACATTTTTGCTGGTATTCCTGAGTCAAAAGAACGAGGATATCAAAAAGGTAGATTTAGCTTTAATACTAAATCAGGACATTGTAAAAAATGCAAGGGTACTGGGTACATAGAAAAAGAGATGTATTTCTTACCCGATGTATATATTAAATGTGATTTATGTAAGGGTAAAAGATACAATGCTGAAACTCTTGAAATTAAATACAAGGGTAAAAATATTTCGGAGATTTTGAAAATGACATTCCATCAAGCTCTTGAATTTTTTGATAGCTTTCCCAAATTAAAGCGCACTTTAAAAACGGTAGTTGATGTGGGATTGGGTTATTTAGAATTAGGTCAGTCATCAACCACTTTAAGTGGTGGAGAGTCTCAGCGGATAAAAATTGCGAGGGAGTTACGAAAGAAAAGTACGGGAAATACTTTATACATTCTTGACGAGCCAACAGTTGGATTACATGCATATGATATCAATTCACTTCTTAATGTATTACAGAAATTAGTGAAAAAGGGAAATTCAGTTGTTATTATTGAGCATAATATGGATGTTATCAAAAGTGTTGATTACATCATTGATATTGGACCTGAAGGTGGTGAAAAAGGAGGATATCTTGTGACTGAAGGATCTCCAGAATTTATAATTAATTATAAAGAGTCTCATACGGCTCGCTATCTGAAAAAGTATTTAAATTCAAAAATTTAATCCTAATAATTCTCCTAATTCCTTTCTATACTCCTTGTATAAACGAATTAATTCCTTACCTTCATCACTTAATGAGAATTTGAAAATTCGTTTTTCCGATTTTAAAACAAAGCCTCTTAATTCTAAATCTTTTAACTTTGTAAAACAATCTGTTCTTTTTAGATCCAATAATTCACAAATTTCATTTATACTATAACTGTGTCTTTCTAACAGGCTAGTAATCCTAATTTTAGTTACTGTTAACCAATTTTTTAAAGTGAATATATTAGGTTGATGCTTAGTGTTGTAATTAAATTGAGTTATATTATTTATAATCTTTTCATAATTAGATTTAACCTTTTCAATCAATTCTTTATCTTTCTGAGGAAATATTTTATCTAAATTATCAACAAAATTTGTCGCGTGAATAATCTGATGGCAATTTGAACACAAAGATACACATTTCTCTTTAATTAAATGAGAAAATATTTGCTCTAAATTTAGCATAGATATCTCCTGCCATTTGAATTTATCGTCAATTCTCCCGAATATATGATGAAATTCAAATGATGCCAATTCAATATCACCAAGACTTTTATTACATCCAATGCACTTATCATTATATAGTGTATATATTACGATTCTCTTCTTAATCCATTTTATAATTTGTTGTTTTTCTGTAGAACGATAATTTAGATTTTGGCTTTTAACATAATTATAGACAATATTTCGAATGACATCTTCAGAAGCTTTTAAAAAAAAACTATTTAAAATAAAAATCTTATGTTCTGAATAATTCCTTGCTTGTTTTACTAAATGACAATTTGTGCATAATATTACCACGTTTTCTTCTTTAAGAATTTCTAATATCGCTCTACTATTTCTTGAAGTAAGATCCCTCCAACTACAAGTTTTAAAATCTGCATTATTATGGTGAATTTCTAAACATGGAAGGTTTTCAATACTCACATCACATTCATTACATTTTATGTTTTTGAACAAATTTTTCAGTACTTTGATTTTTTTCTTGAAAATATAGATAGATTTTTCGATAATTGCACATTCTCTACATATATATCTTAACCTTCCCTTAGTAGTATCAAATTTAACATATGGTTTCATTTCTCCACATTTGGAACATTCTTTATACCCATTTTCGTTGATTAATTCTTGCTTTTTCTTTCTATGTAATTTAAAATTATCATTATTCTTTTTAAGAAAATCAAATATTTCTGGTATTTTATATTCTAATGAATTAGTTGTCATCCCCAAAGTAATGCCTTTTGAGATTAGAGATGTTACAAAATCTCTTATGACAAATTCGTTATTTATACCAAAATTATAGAAATGTTTAGCTATAAGGATTAAATCCTTTAAGTAATTAAAGATTTGTAATCTAAGGTTTTCATCATTTAACATTCGGTTTATTTTATCAAAGTTTTTACTTCCTTGCTGTCGTCTAAATGCATCATCGATAATTTCATATTTTAATAAAATAATTTCAAGAATTAATCTTTCATCGCTAATACATTTATTAGAAAGTAGATTAAATATATAATTTGAAAGAATTAAACAAGCCTTTCTTGGAAAAAAATTTGGATAATTTGCGATTTTTATTTTTTCAACATTAAAATCACTTTTTATTTCAGATGGGAGGCTTCTAAGTGATTTTTTTCTTTTCAGATAGAAAAAAAGTTCAATTAGTAATATTACAATGCAGCTAATAATAATAATTAGTAGATAAAATTGATAATTCATACATTTCATCTATCTATATCTATTTAAAGAAAAAGATCACTCGAATTGTAAAAATTCTTTTACAATCCACTATTATTTTAAATGAAATTCTCCTTGGATGGTGAGAGAAACATATCTGAAAATAAAGTTATCCGTGCTCCCATTGCATGTATTTTAGGACACATTGATCATGGAAAAACAAGTCTTCTTGATTATATTAGAGGTACTATAGTCCAACAGCGTGAAGCTGCTGGTATCACGCAACACATCGGGGCATCCTATTTCCCTACAGAAGACATAAAAGAATTCTTGAAAAAATCTAAACAAGAATTTGCTGAAAAAGAATTTAAACTACCAGGAATCCTTATAGTTGATACTCCAGGGCATGCTGCTTTCTTGAATTTAAGAAAACGGGGTGGAGCAGTTGCTGATATTGCGATATTGGTGATTGATGTGACAGCAGGAACAATGCCTATTACATGGGAATCCGTGAGGATTTTGAGAGAACGAAAAACTCCCTTTGTAATTGCTGCGAATAAAATCGATCGAGTTTCTGGTTGGAAATCAAAACAAGATGCAGACTTTTTAGATTCCTATAATAGTCAAAAACAACATGTTAAGGATTTTTTAGATGAAAAATTGTTGAGTATTGTCGGCAATTTCTTAGAAGAAGGCTTCAAAGGTATTGATCGTTATGATAAGATAAAAGATTTCACTAAAAAAATTGCTATAGTACCCACTAGTGCTAAAACAGGTGAGGGAATCTCAACTTTATTAATGGTTCTAATGGGACTCGTTCAACAGTATCTGACTGCAAACCTGCAATTCTCTGAAGGTCCCGCTAAAGGAGTTGTATTAGAAGTGAAAAAAGAGAAAGGCCAAGGGATTACGATGGATGTATTAATTTATAATGGAATTTTGCACAAAGGAGATGAATTTTACGTTGGTGGTTTGGAAGCACCTATTAAATCAAAAGTTAGGGCATTATTACGGCCTAAACCACTAGATGAGATTCGCGACCCCCGTCAGAAATTTGACTCTGAAGAATTCGTCAGTGCTGCTGCAGGAATTAAGATTTTAGCACCTAATATTGATGATGTGGTTGCCGGTTCTCCATTCAAAGTAGTTGGAGATCCCTCTCAAGATGAAATAATTTTTAATGAAATTCAAGATGAAGTACAAGCAATTAGAATAAAGACTGAAAAAGCAGGTGTGGTTTTAAAGGCTGACACCTTAGGTTCATTAGAAGCTCTAGAAAATCATTTTAGTCAAAATGGGATTAAGATTAGTGTTGCCGATGTGGGGCCAATTAAAAAAGAGGATGTGATGAATGCAAGCATCGTACGTACTTTTGATCCGTATTCCGCTAGCGTTCTTGGATTTAATGTTCCCGTTTTACCAGAAGCGAATGAGCAAGCTATCGCTGATAATATTAGGATTTTTACTAATAATGTGATTTATAGATTACTTGAAGATTATATAGAATATGCGGAGACGAGAAGAGCTGAAGACACCGCTAAGGGATTGAGTGAATTAGTTTTACCAGCAAAACTGAAAATGTTTCCCGAGTATATCTTTCGAAATTCTGACCCTGCAGTATTCGGTGTAAGAATAGAAGCTGGAACTCTTCTTCCCAAGGTACCCTTAATAACTTCGAACGGAAAGAGAGCAAGAAGAGTACATCAAATACAAGATAAAGGAAAAACTATGGAAAAAGCTGTGAAAGATGATGAAGTAGCTATATCGGTACGCGGTATAGAAATTGGAAAGGATATCGGAAAAGATGAAACCCTTTATGTCAGTGTGCCAGAATCTCACGTGAGGCAATTAATGGGAAAGTTTCTTAGCGAACTCACCACGGATCAAAGAGAAGCGTTAAGAGAATACATCATCCTCATGAGAAAACTAAATCATCCATGGTGGGGCATGTGATTTCTAATTACTTCATCCTATTGCAGAAAGATGATTAATTCATAAATATTAATATCTAAGAAATGCATTTTCATCTATATTAGATTCAAAAATAAGTTACTGACCCAATGATGTCTAAATTCAATCAAATTTTTAATAGAGTATTACCAGAGATTATTCCGACTCGACAAGAAAGTCAAGTCATTGATAATATTGTTGAGGAATTAAAAAGGTATCTTAAAGCGAGAGCAATCGAATTAGACATTGAATACACCTCCATGGAACCTCAAGGATCTACTGGGATCAAACAAACCCAATTAAGGGATGATTTTGACGTAGATTTTTTTATCGGCTTAAAAATGACTCAATTCGAAAAAAAAGATAAAGAATTAAGTAAAAATAAGCTGAAACAAGAATCTAAGCAATACTTTTTGCACCTCTGCAATGAATGGATTATTAAGAGCTTGAAAAACACAAAATTTAAAGAGCCAAGCCTTTTTTACGCTGAACATCCATATGTAAGAGCTATCTACGTTTCAGAGAGAACAGAAATTCATGTGGACATCGTACTCTATCTTGATCTGGAATTAGAATACATAAAAAAGAATGGACCAATCACTTCAGTTGATAGATCTCCATGGCATGGTCGTTTCATCCGAGATAACCTTACTGTGAGTCAAAAAAATGACGTAAGGCTATTAAAGCAATTTTTTAAATCATGTCATTGCTATGGTGATAAAAGTGCTGTTGGAAGAATGGGTTTTATTGGGTACAGTGCCGAATTGTTAATATATTATTATAAGAACTTAGAATCTCTCTTTCTTGATTTTAGCAATTTACCTAATAATCATTTAGATTATTATAAACGTTCGAAGAATCAGATAAGAAAAATCATTCACATGAAAGAAGATCCTCTTATCATCATAGATCCAATTGATAGTAATCGAAATGTAGCCTCTGCGATATCATTAAGGGCATATAAATATTGTAATTACAAAATCTCACAATTTATTAAAAATCCAAAAGTGGATTTCTTTCAAATTTTTCCAATTGAAGAATTAACCA
Source organism: uncultured archaeon (assembly GCA_964632315.1). Lineage (GTDB taxonomy): Archaea > Asgardarchaeota > Lokiarchaeia > Sigyniarchaeales > SOKP01 > SOKP01. Next base: position 30,273 of record CAZWEM010000025.1, on the reverse strand, counting down.
TCGATAAAGGACATCCTCTTCAGGAAAAAACCTTCATCGTAGAACTAAAAAATAACGATACGGAAGTTCATTATACCATCAATCGAGATAAACTATATTCCTTAGCAGAGAGCATAAAATCCCTAGGAGAAAGAGAAGCTTCCCATGAACAACGATTTGGATCCATCGAGTTTGAACTTTATTTTGAAGATTCAATTCAAGAATATAATTTGGCATTTTATTGTGAGGATCCAATAATATCTAAAACCTTTCTTAGAAAAGGTCCTCCTATAAAAGATAAAAAACACGCAGAACGATTTAAAGAGAAAAATGCAGGTTATATTAAAAAAGACAAGTACTTATGGGTTGAAAATGTTCGAGACCATACTGAATTCACCGAGTTCTTAATGCATCAAGTAAGAGAAAAATTACCAGATAATTTCTCTCTAATTAATCTCGCTCGATCATCAAATGCAAAGAAAAGTTCAGCTAAAAAAGCATTATTTGTCTTAATCAATATGGTATTGCCATTTCTCAATCCTCCTATATGAGTGTCAGTTTTTAAGCAATATAACTCAAAAAATGGACCTTATATCCCATTTAACTCATAAAGATATTATTTATAGCCGATATACATAAAATTTTTATGATTTGCTATGTTTTATTCAACATACAGAATAAAATATAAAATTAAAACGAGAAAAAAGTGAATTTTTCATGGTAAAAGTAAAGAACCCTGAAGACATCGCTCGTATGGTGGCAAGCACCGATTACAGCAAAAAAAGGATTTTTTCAATTGTTGCTCATATCGATCATGGGAAAACTACTGCCTCAGATTATCTCTTGCGTAGAGCCGGATTGATGAGAGAAGAAGATGCCGGACAGCTCCAAATGACAGATTCAGATTTAGAATAAGGTCTCCTTTTTCTACTGAAAGACGAGGAGCAGGAACGCGGCATTACGATTTTTACAAGCGTAGTATTACTTTCATTTAGAGACCCTCGTACTCCGGAGGATACTGATCCATACATCTTCCAAATAAACGATACACCTGGTCATATTTCATTTACAGGGGAAGTCTCTCGTGCCCTGAGAGGCAGTGATGGAGCAATGATCTTAGTAGATGCTTTAGAAGGCGTGATGACTCAAACAGAAACGAACATCAGGTTAGCTGTTGGAGAAGAACTTTGTAAACCCGTTCTTTTCATAAATAAGGTTGATAGATTGATAAGTGAACTGAAATTAACTCCCGAGCAAACTTATGCAAAAATTGATGAAATTACTAGGCAAGTAAATGATCTAATTAAGAAAGTTCGCCCTGAAGGTTCAGATTGGGGTGTAGACTTTGCCCAGAATAGTGTCACCTTCGGTTCAGCAAAACATGGATGGGGATGTACCTATGAAATCTTAAAAGAAAAAGGTTACACTCCCATCACGGTTTTTGAAAAATATAATGAAGGAAATATTCAATGGCTTAGAGAAAATTTACCATTAGATGAACCCATGTTGAGAATGGTCGTGGATCATTTACCAGATCCAATTTCAGCTGCGAGTTATAGAATACCACATTTATGGGGTGGAGATTTAAACTCAGAACTAGGAAAAGCCTTAGTAAAAAGTGATCCTGATGGACCATTATATGGGATGATAACCAAAATCTTTTTAGACCCCAAGAGAAATTATCAAGCAACTCTCATCGGGCGAGTTTTTTCAGGAACGTTCCACCAAACTGATTCGATTTATCTCATTGGTAACAGAACATCAAATAGAATTAAAAGATTAGGGGTCATGGAAATAACTGATATCTTAGATATGGATAAAGTTCCAGCAGGCAATTTATTTGCACTCTATGGTTTCATTTGTCCATCAGGCGAAACATTCATGAATGCTAATGAAGTCCCAAAAGACAAAGAAGAACAAGCAAGATTACCCTCATTCGAAAAAATTAGTTACGCTTGTGAAGCTGTCGTTTCAAGAAGCATAAAACCACAAGATCCTCATGATTTGGCTAAATTAGGAGGTGTAGTAGGAAAATGGCTTCAAGCGGATCCAACTGCACAGTTCCGATTAGACAAAGAATCAAAAGAGTATATCCTTTCTGGAATTGACCCGCTCCAAATTGATATTTTAACGAAGCGAATCAACAATCAAGTCAAAATTAATATCGGTGAGCCGATTATAGTGTATCGAGAAAAAATTACAAAACCAAGCAAGGACTTTTACACTAAATCCTCAAATAGTCATAATCGAATGCTCATGCACATAGAACCTTTAGATGAAAAGACAGAAAAAATGATAGAAACGGGGAGGATTCACGATTTGATGAATGAAAAGGAGAGAGCTAAAATCTTACGTGAAGAAGCTGGATGGGACGCCAAAGAAGCAAGAAGAATCGTGGATGTATATAATGGTAATTTATTAGTAAATGGAACATCAGGTTTGCAACGATTTGATAGAGTTAAGTCATATCTTTCCGCAGCGTTCAGGGATTTTGTAGATGGTGCAATCCTTGCAAAAGAGCCCGCTACAGGACTTAAAGTAGTTTTCACTGATCTTACGATTCATGAAGACCCAGCACATACAGGATATAATCAAATTGCAAGCATGAGTTTTTCAGCATTTTCCCTTGCAATGATGGATGCCAAACCTCACTTATTTGAACCAATTCAGAAAATTGATGTTAAAACTCCTCAAGGTACTGAATCTGGCGTGTTAGCAATTATTAATAAACATAGAGGACGCGTCAATAATGTAATCCCAGAAGGAGAATATATAAGAGTGCAGGGAGAACTGCCTGCTGCAGAATTGATTGGTATCGCAGATGAAATAAGAGGTACAACTCAGGGTAGGGCATTTTTTGGTTATGAATTCTCTGGATTTGAAAAAGTTCCAAGCAATTTGGAGGAGGAACTCATTTTAGAGATTCGAAAGAGAAAAGATATGCCGGTAGAAATGCCAAATACAAAAAGTTGGGAACGATTTATCTATAAAAAAACCTAACTTAGTTCTATTATTTGTTATTTTTTTTATCTTATTTAAACTTTTTAAATGTTCTTTAAAATCATTTAGCTTCATGATATAATTTATGAACTAATGACTGAAAAGCTTCTTTTACTCCTTCTCCCGTTAGCGCGCTTGTTTTATAATATTCCAAGAAGTTATGCTTTTCAATCAATTTTTCAATGTTAGAATCAGATCCTCTTAACTTCTCATTTTTTTCGAGGTCATTTGTATCAATTAGGTCAATTTTATTTCCAAAAAGCATGACAGGAATCTCGCCACAGTTGGATCTTAATTCATCCATCCACTTTTGAATCTCAGAGATGCTCTCTAGTTCATCTAAGGCATGAGAGAATACGACAATTCCCGCACTACTTCCAATGTAAAACTTCTTTCGCATCGTTTCCCAAGCCTCCTGTCCCGCTATATCCCAAATGATTAATTCAACTTTATTATTCTCTATCATTTCCTCATATCTGGAAAATTGTGCTCCTAACGTCGAGATATATTCTTTTTGAAATTCACCTTTAGTATATTTTCGTACTAATGATGTTTTTCCAACTGCTGGAGCTCCAATTACTACAATTTTATGCTTTATTTCTCCCATTTTTCCAAACCAATTCGCTGAATGAGCATTTTTAATTTAGAATTGAATAATGATATCAATGATTACAATTATTTATACATTTATTCACAAAAATCTTAAAATTTAAAGAATTAAAAAATTATATTAGAAAATAGAAATGAAATTTACCACTAATAAATATGCCAGAAGATCCAGAACTGCAAGATAGTTTTCCAGATGATGAAAATTCTGAAGCAGAAAAGGATGATTTAGAAGCTTATTTACACGAAATGGAAAACCTAGAATCTGATTTTTCTGATTTGGATGATTTGGACTTTGAAGAATTAAAAGCAATGCAGGAAGCAATCAAGAAGGTAAAAGAAGGAGACATCCCCAACGCTAAAGAAATGTCCAAATCGGGAGCATTGGATGCTCCAGAAGTTTCAATTTCCGATCAAGAGAGATATATTTCTGAAAAAGAAAAATTACTTACTGACTTTTCGGATCTAGATGATATTGACTTTGATGAACTAGAAGAAATGAAGGAAGCAGTAGAATCTGTTAAACAAGAAGAATTAGGAGTTGAACAAGATTCAATTCCAAAAGAAACTATTATATCAACAGAACTAGAAGAACGTATTAAACAAGAGTTACAGGAACGTGAAGAAGAAGAGGAAAAAGAAGTCATAACTCCTGAAAAATTCGTCATATATGCATCCAATAGAAGAGATAAGATCTGGTATCATGCGTTGTACTACTTAACATTTCAAGCTGAAGATAACGTGGCAAGTAAGCAATTATTATATGATATGCTAAAAGAAATAACAAGCAAGAGTCCAATCGATCCAATTCCAGAACATCAATTTTATTTTGGCTTGGGATATATTTTAAGACTTACGCTAAATAATAAACAGATTATCAGATATCTTAGCGGAAGCAAGTTTAAAATAAACATAGGAATAAAAATCTTAAAAGAGATTCTTGAAGAAGTAGGTGAACCCATAAGCACACGACCGATCATAAAAGAAGAGGAAAAGAAAAAAATGTTTAAGGATTTTCTAGCTGATGATTTTCTCGATATATAAATTGTACAAACAATAGTAGGAAGATGACTAAAAAGTCCTTAATGGTAATAGGAAATTCTAATGTGGGCAAAAGTTCGATTACTAGATTACTTTTACCCAATCCTCGTAAGTTTAAGGGAAAAAGTGGCAAGCAACCAGGTAGTACTTTATTAATTAGGCCTATATTTCAAGATAGCATGCCCTACCAAATAGTGGATTTACCTGGATTTGGTTTTATGACAAAATCAAGTCATCGACGAGAAGAACACATAAAAAATCAAGTTGTCCTTCATATTGAGAGAAATTATCAGATGTATTTTCTCTCTCTCATAGTCATTAATATTCTTCGAATAGAAGATGAATTAAACAAGTACTTCGTTCAAAATACAAAAACCATTCCTTTAAGTTTTGAATTAATCAAATTCATTGATGAATTAGGAATCCCTTCATTAATTATTTTCAATAAAATTGATAAGGTCTCGAACTTTGATATGAAAAAGAATATAAACTTCTTTTTAAACCTTGCAAAGGAATTTGGATTGAATCTGATTCATCTGGATGATTACAACTCTAAGAATGAACTATCAATTCCCTATTTGGAATTCTCCGCATTAAAAAGAACAAACCTCAATAAATTACTTAAGTTCGTTACTTTTTCTTTTAACCAGCCTAAATTCTTGAAGTAAAAGAAGTATTAAAATTAAATCTGAAACAGAAGAACTATTTTTTTTAGGTGGATCAAGGCATTTTAATCTTAGGATCCTCATTCTCCTTCCAATTAACAGCGAATAGAAAATCTCTACTTGCTTCATTAGTATATATCAATGAAAAACTACTGAGTTTTTCAAATTGATGTGCGATTTTTTCTAGATACCCATATTCTGGAAAGAAATTACTCAATGGTTCTGAGGTACTCATTCTCTTACTAAGTAGTAATGCTTTTGCTTGTAAAGTAAAACCTTTAATTTCAAAAAAATTAGGATTAGCTTTTTCTATAATTTTTATATATTCTTTAACCATTTCTTCATTAATATTAAGATCTTTCACAGCAGTCAGTCTGATTAATGTTCGCGTGTTCAATGACTCAATTAAGTCCATTGTGTCCATTATTTTCTTCCAGCCATTTTTAATCATTGGTCGGCATACTTTTTTATACAATTTCTCATCAGTTGCAGGAAGCGTAAAATACATCTGAGAAGGGAAGGAATCAAGATTTTCAACGGTTTTCGGGAGGGTACTATTTGTGACAACGAAACTAGTCATGTTTCTTTTCCGGAATTCTTCAATAAATCCTGATATTTTTGGATACAACAATGGTTCTCCATCAAGTGAAATTGCGGCATGATTTGGAATCATTGCTTCTCCATGTGCTTGCATTATATCATCTGGATTAGTCAATATCGCATTAATTAAATTTACTATTTCTTCTCTAGAATCAATACAACAAGAAATTTCTCCCTCAATCATAAAATTCCTCAATGAATTATCTGGATGTATAAACTTTTGATTCTTAAGAAGATTTACTGCTCTTTCAATTTTATTTTTACTCACGTGAAGGGCTTGAGATAAGGAATTGATTGTATGATACGTCTTATTTAACAGCATGAAATAAAGAATATCAATCATTATTTCATAATTATCTAAATATCTCCTCAAGGGTAAGTGATTTTTAATGATATCCACATGGTGTTTTATCATATCATCAATTAGTTCTTTTGGTTCATCTGGATCAACAATAAATTCGCTTCCCAACGAACCTAACTCAATATCTCTCCAGCAAAAAACACATTGATGATTACAAAAAGGCATGGATGGGGAATTTTGCAAACATCTGTGGCTTTCTACTCCAAATACTCCTTTATAGCAATTTCTATTATCTCGCCCGGTCATTAAGCGTTGTTCTAACCAGTGGCATGGCTTTATCGCTGAATGCTTTTGGGATCCAACAATTCGATAAGTTGTTTTCGTATAATTCTCCACGAATTCATTCGTAATCTTGTTATCTATGATAAAGTGATTGTTCATTTCAACGTACCGTTCATTTCTTGAAATATTGTGGTATTAAATAATTATAGATAAAGGTATTTTATTAAAGTATTAAAAATTATTATTACGAAATATAAGTATTGGAATAATTAGCAACCAACTTATAAATTATAATCAATTCCAAATAATATTCTTAACTGAAACTCATGATAAATAAGATAAAGGGAGAATTGTTGAATTTCGGGCTAAAATTTATCTCTGTTGATGAGAAAATAGTTAGAATGCTTCTTGAAACATCACCATCGAATGTGAACGAAATCGTAATCCTTCCAGCGGTTAGAAACGTGATGAAAAAACTGGTGAAAAAATTACAAAATAAAATCAAACATGGCAGAGTATATAATGGTATCTTAAATGGGGTACAAGTAAGTATAATTCTTTCCAATGTTGGTTGTCCAAATGTCGCAATGATTTTGGAATGTTTAAAGAGATGTAAGACAAAGGTGGTTGTGAGGGTAGATTTATGTGGTGCTATAGCGGGAGAAGAGGATGAGATTAGTGTAGGAGATGTTCTCATTCCTAAACTTGCTTATTGTGACGATGGTACCTCTCCCCAATATGTTCGCTCTCATAGTTCTCTTCAAGAGATTTTAAATTCAATTAAAAATCCCTTATTTGGAACGCGAGAAGTTGAATTCGGAAATCAAATTGTTTATATTTCCAAACCTGATGAAGTGTTGAAGGAGATCTTATTACAAGCAGGACATTCTTTATCAAACTGTAATATAAAGGCTGTAGACTTTTGGACTACTGATGCCTTATTCTGTGAAACATCAGAATTTATTAGCGCACTTCAATCAATAAATGTAAGGGGGATCGATATGGAATCCTCAATTCTTTTCCTCCTTGGGGCATTTTTTGATTTGAAAACTGCTTCAGTTCTTTCAATAACGGACCTCCCTGGGCACCCTGAATATGATTTATTAACGTCAAATCAGATACATCCTAACATGGAAAATGGAATAGATAACGCAATAAAAATTGTTATCAATGCTCTTCCTAAAATTAAAACTCTAATAACTCAGGTTTATTCATAGCCCTTTCAGTAATTTAGAGAAATCTGGTTCTTTGAAAAACTCATTATAACTTTTCAATAATTCAATGTTAACTAGATGAATTTTTTCATTCTTGTGATTCTTGAAAGATTTAACGAGATCGAGTTTTTTTAATTTCTTAAAATGGTATTGAATTGTTCCGGGGTATACATCAAGCTTATCACCAATCCCCGATATTGATATTGTCTCTTGTTTAAAAATTTCTTCAATTATTTTTGGGATCAAATCATTTCCGAATATTACTCGATATCTATCAAAATCCTCAGGCATATCTTCCAAAAAATAATGTAATGATTTTCCTATTTTCTTTGAACGAATTAACTTGAAATTTTCTAATGTCATCACATGCTTTAAAAATGGAGTTCTCGTGATATTCAATTCTTTTTCAATCAAATCATCTCTTGCATGTATGCCTGGATGTTCCTTTATGAAATTTAAAATTTCCATCAACTTTTCATTTTGAAGGATTTCTAATTTAGTTCTCCGTTCATTAGTTACAATCCAATTTTTCTCTTCTAAGCTTCTTATTGCCAGGAAGATCTCTTCTTTACTATATCCCTTTTTGTATGCAAGTTTTGCGATGGATTTAGCATATAACTTTTCGATAATTGGATATTTCTGGAGTTCTGCCTCCGTTTCTATTTCAAGATCAAAATCGGCATCATATCGCTTCAATTTTAAGATATCCTCGGCGATATTTAATACGTCGGTCTCAATCTCAGAAAGTTCTTCAGTGATCTCTTCAACTTCGGGCTCTACATCTTCCTTAATTTTAAGGGGAGTAAAATCTACTTTTCTAAATGAGCTTTCTTCTAACATTTTTTCATTTTTATTTTCTTTTGGCTCCTTTCTTCTTTCAAGCGACATTTTCTGAAAGCTCATTATTTTTATTTTGAATACTCCTCTAAAAATTGAACAAATTCCATTTGTTCCTCAAAATCCATATACTTCAATTGAGCAATAATTTTATCGTAATGTTCAGGTTCTACATTGGGGAGCTTTCTTATGCGTTCAATTAACATGTGAGGGATCTCCTTATATAAGTTCGCAATTGCTTCAATGTGTTTCATCTGTTCTTTCTTCGTAAGGAATGCTAATTCTTGTAATACCTCTTTCTTATCTTGTTTCGGAATGTCTAATTCCATTATTCTATCTTTGATATCTTTTGAGACTACGTTAAAAATTTTAGTTAGGTACCTTTTTACTACTTTTTTATCTTTTTCATCCTTTACGGGTAATAAAGATTCGTGAAGTCGTAATTCTTTCTCGTCGATTGGTTCTTCTTCTGTCTCTCTCTCTTTCTTTAGTTCTTCAGCTGTTTCAATTTTTATTGCTTCCTTTTCTTTTTCAATAATCTTCGGAGTAGTTTTAAGTTCTTCTTTTTCAGAAAGTGAAGGTTGTTTTTCTAGAAATTCTTCTTTTTTATCCGGAGGTGGCACCTCTTCTTCATAAGTGATTGGTTTTTGCTGTATCATTCTTGCCTCGTGAGTTCTTGAAGGAAGTATTAACTCTTCTTCCCAATCAAAAGGTTTCCCAACGAATAATAGAAAAATCAATATGCTTTTAAGAAGGATGAAGATACCAGTTGCATAAATTGCTGTTGAGATTACTCCAATTATGAAATAAGAAATGAAATCTCCAAATTTGAAGACCTTTTTTTGTTTCGTAGATCTCCTTTTCCGCATATCAATAATCATTAATATGACTGGAACTAAAATTATGGCTGCGATTACAGTAATGAATATTGTCAATGATATAATTGAATTTAATGTTCCTAGACTTTGGCGGAGTAAGTCTAAACCGTAGTATATGTTGGAACCATCAATAGTACCGTTCAAAACGAATGCGGTTACTAAAAATAAAATTACAAATCCTGCCAATCCTGAAAAGTGATTTATTGAATTTTTTAATTTTAATCCAAAAGTGTATATTTTATGCTTTTCACTTTTATGATATATAGAACTGTATATGATAATCAAAATACCCTTAATCAGCAAGATTGTACCCGTACCATATATAATGCATCCAAGAATACCAAAACAAAATGAATCTAATACAATTTCATCATATTTCTCTTCTTTAACTCTTGGTGTAATTCGCTTAAGATCATAAACAACAATTAGAAACCCTACGAGTGCTATAAGCATATTACTAATTACATTTGGAATCCAATTGCTTTGATTAACATACATCCAATTAGTAGTTATAAAAATACTTGAAAAAATGAGTATAGGGAGATACGACAAATGATCGAGTACTCTTATTGCTTTACTGAATTTCTTTCGAGACCGCTCTTTTAAAGCTTCTCTAGAATAAGGTTTGAAGCGTGATTCTTGAGGTTGGATTTTAGGTTGTTTAAATTCAACACCTGCAAGCGAAAAGGGGGTTCCACACATCTCACAATATACTTGAATTTTATTCTCAATAAGATGTGAAAGTTCTGGTGGAAAACCGTATCCACATTCTCTGCAGATATAAATTTTTGGTGGCATACACTTCCTCACTTTATATTATGTTTAATTTTATTTTATTTAATTTTTTTATTATCACATGTGATTATTTTCTTCAAAATAAAGATCTATAAGAAAAATAGATTTATTCATATTAAAAAAAACGGAGTCCAATTATTGTCTTATTATTTCGGAGGGAACAATTTTTTTTTGAATAGGATAATCGTTTATTAAGCTCATCCAATTTAACTTCCCTACCGTTTGATGTAACTGGTGATCATCATCTACAAATATATATTCCAAATTTGAGAACAGATTATTAGCATATTCTCTTGCCTTTCTTGCCGATACGACAGAATCGTGGATGCCATGAATGGCAAATACAGGAATATCGATAGGAATAACTAGGGAGTCATAAAATTTAGGAGAAGTTAGAAATGGAGCTAATAAAATTAAGTGGTTAACCTTTTTAGGATTTTTTAAAGCGTAAATCGTGCCCATTAAACCTCCAAAACTTGAACCGATAATTATCCAATTTGACTTATCATGAACTAATTCTTCTAATTGTTCCATTCTAATCTCTAAGACATGATCCACTGAGATTTTTGAGGAATAAGCAAAGAAAGTAGGTGTTATAATTTCAGGAAACAATTTTTTTAATAGTATTGCTTTAAAGCCTTCTCCAGAAGACTCTAATCCGTGAAGGAAGATCATATTCTTAATGAGTAATCACTTAGAGGTTTCATTTTCTTCAGAAAGGGGGTTCAATTCTTCTTTAAATTTCTTCATTTCTTTTCTATTACCCAAGTATACTAAAAGGAAAAATAAAACAAAAAATGCAGTAACAATAAGTATCAAATAGAGATAATATTGACCCGTATAGGATATGAGATTCATCGCAAATCCTATTAAAGTTCCTGTAAGCAATCTTGAGAAAGTTGTACTTTTTCGATACTGAAGTTTTTGGGTTCCCCAATCAATTATGCCAAAAATAGGAAGAATAATGCATAAAATGAGTGCAACTTCTGGAGAAATAATTAAATCAAATGTTAAATTGATAAAATGAAAAATAAAAGTACTTGCTATAATCCCAATTATCACTCCAGAACATCGTGAACAGAAATAAATTCGAGTTCTTCCAAATTCCAAGTAATAGGTATGATCGTTAGCATTTATCGGATGATGAGTAAGAAATAAATTGTAAATAATCTTTTCCTTGCTTGATAAAATCCTATCATATAAAATGAGCAAAAATGGAAGAGGAAAAATCAAGGATATCAAGGATTGTGTGAAAAATTTGAAACCATAATCTATGAAAATTATATCAATGCTCATTTGATTCTGATAAATTATTATCTGAAATAAAAAGATTAAAATCATTACAGCAAAAGTTAATATGATTAAAATTAAAAAAGTGTAATATACTTTCATTCCTTCATGATACTTTAGAGGTTTATATCGATAAATTCCACACGCAAATCCTATTAATGCTACTATTAAACACCAGTCGATAAAGATTGCGTGAAAATAAGCCATTTGATAAAATAGCTCTCCCAAAAATCCTGAGATAAGTCCTTGTATTGGCCCTGCTAAAATGGATAGAAAACCAAATATCAATAATGAAACATTAAATTGAATTGAAAAACCTTCATTCAGAATATAAGGAGCAGAAATAGAACCAAATGCTTCAGAAATGTAGAAATAGATCATGAATATAAAAAGGATCTGGAAAATATTTAGATAAATGGATCTTTTAACGTTATTCTGCTTCAATTTATTTCAATTAATTTTTCTTATTTTAAAAAGGCTTAACCTATTAATTGAAAATTTCATCCAGTTCTTCGATTAAAGCAGTTTTGGTATGTTCAAATCCTTTTCTTAGAACACGAATGATAATGTCCCTACCAGCAGCTATTTTTAAAATACTTTCATCCTCTTCTAAAAGAGAGATACCTACTTCATTATAATCGAGTTGTATCATTAAAGCTCTATATGCATTTTCTTTTGTTTTAAACGCGACTCTTGAAAGATCATTATATGTATTTACATCTTCCCTAACACTCAACATGACTATTGCTTCTTTAACTTGAGAAACATATATATCTTTTGAGATTGCAAGAAGCTTTTTATAATTTTTATGGCTTTTTTTACATTGACTGGTAGTTTGGTCATTTTTAAGGTATATTTTAAGACTTGATTCTACTTCCCGGTTAAATTTTTCTTCTGTTACCCCTCCATTCAATAATAACTTTTTTGCTGTATCTAACGTGATATTAATTTGTTCGAGAGTACTCACACGCGCTTCCTTATCGCTCCAATATTGATAAAATGACTTAACAATCGGTTTCACTATAAAATTCAAGACACCAGCATTAAGCTCAGAATCCACGTACATCTTCCCATAGCCAAGAGATCTGTCCATCTGTTCAACCATGCGATCGTAAATGAGTTTATAATTCCTATCCACGTGCTCCATCAAATATACCTATTCTAAATGAAAATATTGAATATAATTACCTATATTAAAGTTTATTTAAAGTTAAATTTTGACTTATTTTAATTAATACGTATCGTCAATAGCAAATAGAAATTCTTTTTTTGAAACTTCGAATCCCTTTCTTAATGTCTTTAAAATAATTTTTCTTCCAAATGGAACATTTAAAATGCTTGGATCTTCCTCGACAATGTGAATAGCTTTATCCGTATACTCAAGTTGATTTATCAATATCTTTTTTGCTTCTTCTTTTGTTTTAAATGCATAAGTAGCTAAATCACCATAATCATCTACTTCCTCTTCCACTTTTAAAAGCATTATTACTTCTTTAAGGTAATTCAAATAAGTGTTTTTAGCTACTTCCTTTAATCTCTCATAATTTTTATGACGCTTGCTACATTGGCGATAAGTCTGGTCTCCTTTAAGATATTCTGGAAATGTTTTATCAAAAACTTCCTGAAATTGGGTTTCAGAATCTCCTTTGAGAATTATTTCCTTTCCTGCATTTAAAGTTACTTGGATTTGCTTGACAGTGCCAGATCGAGCATCATGTTGAGACCAATAATCATAAAATGCTTTTACTACAGGTTTCACTACAAAATTTAGCATTCCCGTGTCTAATTCGGAATCTATTAATTTCCTGCCTAAATTGAAGGATTCTTCCATTTGATTGATCATTCGTTCCTTAATAATTTCCAAGTTTCTGTCTACGTAAGTCATTGAAGATTCTTCTCAAGCAAATATTATTTTTTAAATCAACTGCAAAATTTTTAAAATATCCACAAAATTGAAAACCTTTAATTATATTTATATTTTTAAAGAATGAAATTGTAAATGACTAAAAAGTGTTTAATTTTTTTCTTTTTTATAACTAGAAGGTGATTAATCTGTCTACTTTCTATTTTAAGGTATTAATACTAGGGAATCCTGAAATAACAAATTCTTTCGTTAGCTTAGCATTTGATGATTCTGGTATTAAAAATGACACTTTAATTGAGTGGTTTAACGAAGTTAACGTTCTTGAAAATAAATGTGAATTGGACATCAATCTTGTAAATGATATGGTAAATACTGATATGGATAGCATTATTCCCATGGCTGATGGAATTATCTACTTTTTAAATCCAATGAGTAAGGAGGATATAGAATTTTTCGAGATAGTACTTCCTATCATTCAGTCAACTAAAAGAGGAATTCCAGTTGTTTTAGTATATTTAGACTCTTCCGGTATTCTTCCTATAGCTGTAAATGATCTTTTGGAAGAATTATGGGTTAATCATCCCGATCTGGAAGGATTTGCCAATTTAAATTATCAAAACTTCCATCAAGTTTTACAATGTTTATGCGAAGCTATAATCACAGGGGATACTCCTCTTAATATCGAAAATGCTTGGATGAGATATCCCATTTTTATTCAGTTAGCAAATCTTTACTATAAAAATGGGCTTATAGAACAAGCAGCAAGGGCTACTCGTAAGGCAGCAATGATTGCAGATATATTTAACAAACAAAATTACTATATCATGGCTGAAAAAGCAGCCTTGCTCTTTTCTGATTCAAATCTTTTCTTGGAGGCATCAAATGTGATCGGAAATATAGATAAAACAAAGGTTACAAATTTTAAAACTTTATATGCAGAATCTTTGCTTTCTGAGGCTAATCATTCTTTTAGTCAAAAAGAATTTAACAAAGCAGCGAGAAAATATCTTGAAGCTGCTCAATGGTCTGCAATAGAATTACCTAAAGCCCAAAATGTGAAAGAAGAAGCATTTAGGATGGCAATCATATCTTGGATATCTGCGAGTAAGTTTGATAATGCATTTCAAATATTTGAAAGCCTAGATCATGATTTTTCAAGAAGAATTTTAATGGAGCTTCCCGAGATCATTGAGATTTCCATTAAATTTTTAGTAGAGAAACAAAACTATCAAAACGCTCGAGATCAACTTTATCGGACAATCACTTTATACCAAAGAGAGGGATTATTTGATATTTTAGAAAGGTTCACTTCAGATTTAGAGAAAATTCTAATTAAATTACTTGATAAGCAATTAGTGAATAGAGAAAAGTATGCTGCTAAGCAAACGTATGATGAAATTGAAAATCTTTGGATAGCTTATAACGTGGAAAAAACAGACTTAGATTCCCAACTTGATTTATTGATACAACTTTTTCTTGAAAATTATGATTTTGCGATGACTTCATTGCTGATGAACAAAATAAACTCAAAACTGGTAAAAAAGAAGTTAACAGAAAGAATCTCTAAGAGCGAAGATGAGTATAAAGAATCCAAAAAGAAAGATATCGAACAAAACATTCAACAAGGTTTAGATGTGGTTAATATATTTATTGATGCTGAAAATCAAATTATATCCGATTTGAGTCAAGAAGCAATCGAAAAATCTCAAATTTTACTAAAAAATAATGATTATAAGGAAGCCATAATCAATCTCAAAAAACTTGCTGATTATTTTAATAAAATTGGTAAAGTTGAAGCTCAAAATAGAATATTAATTGAAGCAGTAAAGATTATATTAAAGGTTAATCTAATTAATTCGTTCTTTGAATATTATAATTTAATGTCTTTAGAAACTCAACGCTCATTCTTGAAGAATCGTTTTGTATCTATTAAACAAATGTTAATAGAAATAAAGGACTTGGTTAATTTCCCCGATATTGAGCAAGATTATGAGAAAATAATAATACTTTATAGAGAGCATATGCTCTATGATCAAGCAGTAGAAATTAGCGAACAGTTCATTGAATTTATCAAAGCCACAGCAATATCAACTATAAAGAAACAAACTGACAAGCAAGGCATTATGAAGGTCAAAAATCTCCTAAAAAAAATTGAAATCATATCATCTAGATATCTAGACGATAAAACCTTTGATTTAGATGAAATTAACGTTGAGTTGGTCAATATTTTTCTCAACAATGGAGACTTTTCTTCGGCTCATGAATACTGCGATAAAATGCTTGATAAAAAATTAAAGAAAGAAGTCCATAAAAAGATTGATCTCAAGGAATCTGAAAAAAGTCATTTAGAATTAGAGCAATTAGAAAAAGGCAGGGAGAAAGAAGACTTAAAGGAAAGAATAGTAATTATTAGGAGGAAGGCACAAGAAGCGAGTCATGATAAAATGGATCTACTTAGGCAACGTAATGCGCTAAAAAGGATCTATTTTAATAAAGCACTAGAAAATCTAAAAGATAAAGAGTTCGAACAAGCAATTGCGGAATATAAAAATAGTGTTCAAAGATTCATCGATAATGAACGATATAATATAGCGGGTATTTCTTTGTTGATGATTGTTTTGATTTATCTCATTCAAGGAAAAGTAGAAGACGTTGATCAATTTTTAGAAAACATAAAACAAGAATTATCGGGCTTAGGAAAATTAATCATTGAATTATTTCCCTTTAGTCTTGCTGAATATTTATTTAATGTCTATAGACTTTTAGGAGAAGATAAATATTTAGATGCGTTGAAATTCATCAAAGATGCGGCTCTATTTAAGGAAGAGATAGACTTTTTAAGTTTTATCTATGGAGAAATATTTCCCTCTGAAGATAAGATTGCTCCTGGAGAAACGGTCAATTTCGAAATAATAAGAGAAGATATGGTGTTCTTAAGAAACAAGATTAAAATGGACAAGCAGGAAATCTCAAAACGAAAGTTAATGAAAAATGAATATTGGAAATTAGCATTAGAGGATTTAACCAAAATAAGATATACAATGGCGATTGATAGTTATTTTAATGAAATCCCAAAATTAGCAGAGAAAAATTTCATCAAACAAGCACTTTTAGGGGTAATCGTAGGCAGTTTTATTGACTTAAAAATCAAAACAGTAAAGGATGCTAAAGTAAATTTTCTCACAAACTTGAATAAAATATCAAGATATGATAAAGATGTGGAAAATTTTCCTGAAGTAAAATTAATGGATTTATTGTTTACTTGCTTTGAACATGAGAATCAAGAACTAATTACTTATGGTGTTAATATTCTTAAAAGTAATTTATTCTTCTTCGATCCAGAAGTTAAACTTTTAGAAGGCTTTTTTTCTAAAGGCCAAGAGAGCGAAATTGAATCAGATAATTTCTCAAGGAAACAAGTGGGGGAATTAAAGAAACGCAATATCAAATTAGAACAAGATTTTGCCAGTTTAAGACAAAAAACGAGTGATGTACGAGCAGACCGTTCAAGGGTTCTTAATAGAAGAAAGGCAATGCGAAGGAGATATTATCAAGAAACACTTAATCTACTTGACTCTAAAAATTTTAAGAAATTAGCAGAAAATTATTTAGAACTAGCCAAATGGAGTTCGGAAAAACAGGATTATACTAGTTCCTCTCTGCATTTATTGTTATATGGACTAGTTTCTTTAAAAGTAAAGGACGATATCATGAATATCCAAGCAAATGTTAACACGTTTCTAAATTCACTAGGATTAAATCGAAGACTCGTTGAGGACACATTCCCAATCAAATTAATTTTATTCCTTATAGATACAATTATCTATGAAATTGAGAAATATGATCCTAAAATCATTGAAATGCTCGATTTACTTCCGATATTTGAAGAAGAAAGGGTCTTGATACAATTTAGAGAGCCCTAGTAATTTAATCCATTACATTAGGTTGCCTTTAATCCCTTGTTCTGCTCATTAAGCTTACGAGAAAATGATATTGATTGATTATAATAACCCTTCGGCGAAATTTTGAATGTCTTTCACTCGCATGCGCAATGTTACCTCAGTTACACGAGCAAGCTTACTTATTTCCTTTTGTGTGCGATTTTCATTACACATTTTGGAACCTATATAGATTGCTGCTGCAGCAATTCCTTTGGGATCTTTCCCTGCAGAATTAAATCCGTGATCTTTTGCCTTCCCAATGAGTTTTACCGCAATATTCCTACATTGCATGGATAATGACAATTCATCAATAAACTTATCCACATACCTATCTGCGGTAAAATGTTGTACTTTTAAATTTAGATTGGGTAAAACTTCCATTAAAATTAATCGGTAACTTTTTATTACCTTTTTCTTTGGAATTTGTGCTACTTTAGTTATCTCTTCTACTGTTCTCGGTATTCCGTGTACCCTTAAAGCGCAAAATATCGATGCTGATAATAATGTATCAATACTTCTTCCCATCGTTAATTTCTTCTTAACTGTTTGAGTATATATTCGTAAAGCATCTTCTGCAACAGTATCAGGTATCGCAAGCCTTTTTTGTAAGCGTTGCAAATTTGGTAACGCAATCCATAAATTACGTTCATAACTGGTTGTTAGAGATCGATGGATTTTTGCTAATCTATTAAATTTTGATTTATATTTAGGGCTTAGGAGCGTTCCACGTGCATCTCTACTTCCCCTAATGATTGTACGTGGTCCTATGGGGCTATATACCCTTTCATTACTCTTCCGTTTTTGAATTTCCTCTTGAGTAAATGCCCTTCGAGGTGAATCATCTAAGATTCTACTATATACAAATCCACAATTAAGACAAACATAAAATCCATCTTCTTCACTGATCTTGGGATTATCGCAACATGTTATGTCCTCCTCATCATCGAAAAAGTCATCATCCTCTAAATTCGACGGCATACACCCTAACCCATTAAAAAAATGTATTTGGAATGCTTTCTTTTTGTATGGTATTTAAAATAAATAAACTATTTAAATTTAGTTAGTCAAAATTTAAATCTTTACCAAATTAACTATAACTAAAAAGCAAAAAAATAAAATACTCAACATCATGGAATCTGATATTACTAAGACTATCAAAATCTTTTCAAAATTCTTAGACCAAAACACGGTTAAAATTTCAAAATTACAAAATATTGAGGATATCCTAAAATTACCCATTTACTCTTATAAATTCTTAGATAAAAAGACTGCTAAAGTATTAAAAGAAGTTTTAGAAATATCCAACATTGAGGATGCTTCTAAATTAGATAGGGAAGATCCATTTAATATTTTAAATAAAATAGAATCAACCAAAGATCCCATTAAAGCTGCTGAATTACAAGAGCAACTTGAAGAGGAAATTGAGCTATTAAAGGAAAAATCTCCAGATATTGAATCAAATTTAAAAAAAGTCATTACAATAAGTTCGATAATTAACGCGCTCAAGGAAGAGAAAGAAACTTTTGAACCTGATGCCCAAAAAGTTGTAGTAGTGGGATTAGATAACGCTGGGAAATCAGCAATCCTCTCACAATTCGGTGGTAGATTGGGAATTAACGATCTGAAAGCTTTAAAGCCTACAAAAGGAGTCGAGCGCAAACATCTTAAAGTGGAAGACTCAGAAATCGATTTATTTCTTTGGGATCTTGGAGGACAAGTCCAATATAGGAATAAATACATCCAAAATCCAGAAAAATATTTCCTTAAGACTGATTTATTAATTTATGTTATAGATGTACAAGACCCTGATCGATTTGCTGAATCTTTTGAATATTTTGAAGATATTTTAGAAATATTAAAAATTTTGGAAGAAGAGCCATTTGTGATGGTTTATATTCATAAATATGACCCTGATTTAAAAGGTGAACCTGAAGTATTGTTAAATATTGAATTGCTTAAAGATAATCTCAACCAACTTCTAACTGAATATGGATTTGATTATGAAGCTTATTTAACGTCAATTTATTCTTTGATCACCAATGAACCTCAGTTTTCAAGGTATATCAAAGAAGTCATGAAATCTACCGATTCTCTAACGAACCCTACACTTAAAAAGGTCGAGGGATTAGGGAAAACGTTAGAAGAAACAATGAATGCCGTTATTAGGTTGTCCGAAAGCATCTCAAAGCAATTAAACGACATAGATAGTCGCCTTCGCGCAATAGAGAGTGGGGCATTTCAGATTGCTCAGAGTGGTGTCCCTATATCTTTTCAACCTCCAAGTCAGGCATCTAACCCAGGAAATTCTCGCTTAAAGGTTTTAGATGAATTAAAACAGCTTTTCGACAAGAAAAAGAAATTAGATCTTCCTTAATTATTATATTTCCTTGTATCTCATTTTTAACATGTATTTTTTAATTCTCTTATAAAAAGCAATATATAAAACAATTAAATACGCGATAAAAACAAGGATTATGTACCAAAAATCGTTTAGTAATGGACTAAATGCTTGATATTCAATTTTAATAATTATGAATCTTTCGAAGAATCCAATTATAAACAGCAAAAAATTCGAGAAGAAAGTGATTGAAATTAGATAACCAATCACTCCCATAATGCATCCAAAAACTACATCACTCGGATAATGCGATCCTAATTGAATCCGTGAAAAAGCGACTGAAAATGCTATAATCAAAAAAACAATGGTTAAAAGAGGTGAGTGAAATAAAGTTAAAAATAATAATCCTTGAGAAAAAACATTGTACGAGTGCCAAGATGGAAAGCTTCCTGAAGTAGGTCGAGGTTCTAAAATTCTAATTTCTTTCAAACTTTTAAAAGGACGTTTTCTTTTGATTATCATTTTAATTGGTGCTATCGTAATAACTCCGAACAAGAAAGTAGCCGAAATCTGAGAAAATAAAACCGGATCATACCAAATAAAGAAGAAATAGATCATTAAACTGATCCATACGGTTTCCCTTCCCAGAAAAGATAAACCCCTTAAAAATAATGTGAAATTTTTACCTCCCCATCCATTTATTTTTAAAATTACCGATCGATCCCATTGATCTATTCTCGATAAGAGCTGATTCGACGTCATGAGGATCAATATCTTGTTTTGTAATTAAGATTCAAGAATTCGTGTGCTTTCTTGAGCTTTGGGATGGTTTCTTCAAAATAATCTATCGAATGTGAATCAGATCCTATAAAGAAATTTACACCCTCTTCTTTTAACTGAGTTGCGACGGTTTTTGAAGGGAAAGGCCTATTAATCGGAAATTTAAAACCAGATAAATTATACTCGATGGCTATTTTTTTTTCCTTGCAAATCCGTCCCAATTCAATAACTCTCTCATCTGAAATATCTGCATCTTTTGGCGGAATGATATCATCCTCGTTAATATAGCGAAAAATCGTATCAATATGACATATATTTTTAAAAATTCCTGAATGAATCAGTTTTTTAGTGACTTCAAAAAACTCGTCAATAATTTGTTTCAATGGAACTTTTTTCATGAGATCTATCAGTTTTTCACGTAAAGTGATTGGATATCCTGGAATCCATTCATGGACAGTTCCCGCAACGAAGTCTATCTCATTTCCCAGATCATCCATGAGTTCTTGGAGTTGTTCCTCTCTATCTACGTAATAATCGACTTCTAACCCGGATAAGATGAAATCATATGTTTCTTTAAGTTGATCGATTTTTTCTAAATAATTGTAGATGTTTTGATTAGCAAATGGATTCGAACGGTCTTTTTCAATATAGTAGAGTTCATAATGATCTAAGAAACATAAGTTAATTCGATTATTCTCTGCGATAGAAATGTAATCCTCGAACTTAGGACCATTTTCGATGATATCTAAGCTCCAATTAGTATGAACGTGGTAATCTGTATATATGTATTTCATAGGACTAGTGAGATAATTAAAGAAGAAAGTTAAAAATTACGATCAATATGAAAATACATTATTAAATGAAATAAGTCTAATTCATATTTATCTAATCATAAAAACTCGATTAATTAAATTAGAGGTCTCAGATATGGCCTCTTTAATAAAGGAATTATACTTCCAATTAATAGAGAATCAATCGTTGATTTCTATGACATAGATCTAATATACTTCAAGGAGAAAGTTTAATCATCAATGGAATTTTCCTTATCAAAAAAAACTTCATAAAATAATTCCTTTTCACCCGCTTCAGGAGGAGTTATCTTTGTATAACCACCTTTCCTGATGATCTGGACAGTATTCTTATTTTGGATGTGTATGTTCCCATAGAATCCTTTGACACCTTTTTCTTTGGCGATGATAATGAGGTGGTGATATAAAAAAGACCCTAATCCTTTTCCCCGAAAATCCTCCCTCACCAAAAAGCTATACTCTGCCATGTTATTAGTAGGATTCAAATAATACGTTGCGTTCCCTATCATCTCTTCCTTGCTTATATCTCCGATATATGCCCCAAGAGAGAAAATGTTATCATAATCGATATTTACTTCATTTTGGGTTTTTGAATGCGTAAACTCCTTCTTTACTTCGAAAAAACGGAGATATCTGTCTCTCTCATTCAATGAATAATATAAATCTTTTAAAAGGGGTTCATCAGTAGTTCTCACGGGTCTAATCCTCACTCTCCCGACCCCTGCGATTCGAAAAATCGTTTCATACTTACTTGGATACAAGCAGATCCTACCTTCATCATCACAAGGAAGCATTTGATCTGAAAACACGTAATTCAAACTCTTAGCTTCATCTAATAAAGATTGCCGAAAATCTGGATGAGCAATGCAAATTAATTCAAGAACTCTCTCTCTTATTGTTTTCCCGTGTAAATATGCGACTCCCCATTCAGTAACTACATAATGCACATCAGCTCGAGATAAAATCACTCCTGCACCCTCATCTAAATGAGGAACAATAGTAGATACTGATCCGTTCTTTCTTGTCGAAGGTAAGACTATTATAGGTTTTCCTCCTTTTGAAAAGGCAGCGCCTCTCATGAAATCTACCGTGTCTCCTATACCTGAATAAAAGCCATATCCTTTTGATGAGGTATTTACTTGACCAGTCAGATCGATTTGCAATGCTTGATTTATCGAAACCATTTTTTTATTCATGCCTATATATTTAGGATTGCAAACATAATCCGTGGGATAAAACTCTATGTAAGGATTATTGTCTACAAAATGATAGAGTTTTTTGGTCCCTAATACCATGCTCGTAATTACCTTCTCAGGATGAAAATTCTTCTTGCGACATGTCAATACGGTATTTTCAATCAACGGAATTATATTATCTGTAATGTAATGACTGTGCATGCCAAGATCCTTTTTATCCATCAAGTATTTCAGACATGCATTAGGTAAATATCCATTTCCAATATGAATAGTTGACTTGTTCTCAACAAGATTGGCAACGTTCTGACCTATTCTATCTAAGTTATCGTCTTTCTCTTTAAAATGGAATTCTAATAGGGGGGCATCATTATAAACAAAATAATTGATCTCCTTCATGTGAATAAAACTATTTCCCAAGGTTCGAGGCATTTGAGGATTTATCTCAGCAATTGTCAAATATGCGGATTGAGAAATCGGTTTCGCCATATCTACATTTATACCAAAGGAACAAAATCCATAGCGATCTGGGGGAGTCACTTGAATGAGCGCAACATCAATATTTTTCCGACCGCTTAAAAAGAGTGAAGGAATTTCGCTTGCTAGTATTGGCGTGTAATCGGCCTGTCCCTTATTTATCTCCTCTCTTAAAGTTTTTCCAATAAAGAACGCATTATGGCGAAATAAATCTTCTGCTTTATCCTTGAAATATTTTTCAGGAAAAATGGTCAGAAAATGAATGATCTCTGTATCAATTAATTGTTCTGAAGCATGAATTAATTCTGTAGTAAGAGCTTGAGGTTCAGAACAAGCAGTATCGATAAAGACTCGGTTTCCGGGGATAATTTTACCAATAGCTTCCTTTGCTGTTATTTCTTTTTTCTTCCACTTTTTTCTCCAATCATGGTCCGATAAATCAGATAATGTCATGTTATTCATAATAACGAGGTGATTACTTTTTATCTATTTTATAATATTTGCATCCTAAATTTTTAATGTTTCTACTTAATTCATCCAAGTTTCTAATTATAAGGTGAAAAAATGATCAGATAAATAATTTAAAATGATCGAGGTTTTATTCCTTATTCTGCTGAAAATGATATGAAAGATAATATAATTGAACCTCAAAAATCTAATAGTATGAGCAAAACCCGTATCTTTTTGGTTCTGGAATCTGTGGTGATTTTCCTTGGCTCATTATTGATCTACTTGTTCCTTGGCGGTAATTGGATAATTTTTTTAGTTTTACTCTTTTCACCAGACATTTTCATGGTCGGATACATTAAGAATTCAAGAATTGGGAGTATCAATTATAATATTGGACATGTTTATGCATAGTCAGTTCTTTTAATCTTGATTGGTATTTTAATTGGCTTGGATATTCTAATTCTACTAAGTCTTATTTGTATAGACCATATAAGCATAGACAGGGCAATGGGATATGGTTTAAAGTACCCCAGTGATTTTAAAGATACTCACATGCAAAAAATTTAGATTATAATTTAATAAATTAATAAATATGGATGAAAAAAACAAATCCAAAATTCAACATGAGAATTTAACTCAAAAAATAATAGATCCGTCAACAGGGAAAGATATAACGGGAGAATATGTAAACCAAAGATTAAGAGAATTAGAAAAGGGCGCTGATGAGATAATAGAGAATGCTTTAAAAGAATTTCAAGAACACGAAGCTGATAAAGTAAACATTTACCAAAAAGCTTACTGGGAAATCCATGAAAAACTTGGAATGGGATCTATCGGGCCAGCTACAGCCGCTGCTGGACCATTAATGGAGAGAAAGAAAGAAAAACTTGCAAAGCTATTAGAGATAGATGATATTAATTTAGTATAGACTTATTTATTTTGAATTAAAGGGACCAAAACTTCGGTTACTTGCCATTAATTCTTCAGAATAGATATTAAAATCAAACTGAACATACATGGCCCTTGAACGGAATAATGGCTCTATGAAGAACAATCGAATGGAAATAATACCCCCATTTTGCGAAACTATTGGTAGAACCGTCCATTTCGCGTGATAATAATCTTCCTTACAAATTTCTAGACTTTTGTTGAGTAGAATCTCTTCTATTGGCGTCAGTGAAACACAATTTTCATATAATACTTTTTCCTTTACTACATGAGACTTTTTTGTCAAACTTAATGACAATACATTATTTATATTTTCCCTCTCATATATGTAATAAGTAGTAGGCAGAACTCCAGGAAAATACTTTTGGTTTTCATTGAGATGGGATGATATCCAAATTTTTGCAAGAATTCGGTAAGAATAATAAACTAAGGTAAAATATGCATAAAAATCTAATATGAACATGGCAACTGCAGCATTCTGAGAAAACCTAATGGCTAATATGTAGCTTATTATGAATATTATGGAGGTAAGGAGGGTAAAAGAACTGCCTGCTTTCTCGACATAAAAAGAATACTCCTTTTTTGATATAGGGTAAAAACAAGGGATTCTTGTAGTATTTAACAAGTCAAGTGAGATGTGAACACCATAAAAAATAATCCCTACAATCCAAACTATAAAAAAAGATTGTGTGGTGAGAAAGGAATAAATACTTCCAATAATGGCAGAGATCAATATTCCCATAATATAGGAGTGAGATCCAGAACGATGCTCAAGGTATTTTGATTTCAGTTTTCGTCTTAAGGGAGCAAGAAATAAATCTAAATCCGGTAAAATCGCAAAAAAGACAGCATAAATTAGAATACCGGGAGCAAAATACTGAAACGTAAAAATATAAATAAGAGCTCCAACAACTAAATGCGTGATTAGATCCATGTATATTCTCGATGTTTTTTTTAGTTTTCAAATATGTTTCGTTTTCTTGATCTATGTCTTAAAATCATCGAAAAAATAAATTAGGAACCCGAATATGTTATAATCTTATTCTTTTTATTACTAAATTTCTATAAGCCATAAACTGTTTTTATTAAATATTTTTAAAGCTTTAATTCACTCCTTAGCTTCATTGATGTTAGAATTATATTTTTAAGAAAGTGAGTATAGGTTTTTAATAATTAATTAATTAAAGAAAAAAGGGAGAAGATATATAATGAATGAATTAAAACCTCAATACACTCCTATTATCATCACGTTAAAAGAGGTTAATTGCTACCTCATAAAACTTGAAAAGGGATACCTGCTAATCGATACCAGTTTCATGAGTCAAAGAAAAGTCCTTGAATCACGATTAGATGAGGAAGGATTAAAACCCGGGAATCTCAATTTAATCATATTAACGCATGGAGATTTTGACCACGTTGGAAATGCGGCATATCTCCGAAACAAGTACAAGGCAAAAATAGCAATGCACTCGGGAGATCTAGGCATGGTCGAACGGGGGGATCTTTTTGCCAGTAGAACAAGTAGAGGAGTGATTATTCGAAGTTTGGCAAAATTTATCATGTTTGTGACCCGAATGGGATTAAAGAAAAAGGATCGATTCAAACCAGATATCATCTTAGAAGAAGGAGACCAACTCCTCGAATTCCAGTTCAATGGGAAAGTCATTTGCTTGCCCGGACATTCAAAAGGATCAATAGGAATCATTACTCCAGATAATGATTTATTCTGCGGAGATGTCTTCATGAACCAAACAGAGCCTACCACGACCTCCCTAGTCGATGATCAAGATGAATTCGAGGAAACTCTCGAAAAAATTAAAAATATGAACCCTCGAATGATTTTTCCGGGACATGGAAAGCCGTTTAAGTCTGTGGAATATTATTCTAAGGATGATTAATTTCATTCAATATTTTAAGCTTTCAATTCTCTGAGAAAACCTTACTAAGATACTACATTTTATTCCGACAGTGATAGATTTTACAAGCTCTAACCTCGATCCCTTAATAATTTAAAGATACAAATTTTAAATGCTATACCAAATACTCTGGAAAACAAATTTCCTTACAACATTTATATACATGGATATCTATTCTATTATTAATGACAAACATCCGAAAATGTAAAATCTATCAATTAATAAGCATCTTACTCATAGCATCAATCTCAATCCATCTTATCGCCAATCTTAATTCAAATTATAATTCAAATCAATCACAAATTTCTATTTGTAGGGAAACTACCGTTCATTATGGAACATATGTTTATTATTCTCGTACGGCAAATGTTATGCAGTCATTCCATTGGTCCTTTCAAAGTAAATATGATGTAAAAATAACAGTCTTTGCTGTTAACAGAATTAATTTTATGAAATTCTCAGCAAATTTTACTCCTTTTAGTGCAATCATTTTATCTAACAATAAAACAACTCAAGATGAAGGTTATTATAATATTCCACAAAATGGAGACTGGTATTTAGTATTCAGTAATAATGATCCTAAGTTAGAATCTACAACTTTAAATTATAACTATAAATTAGTTGCAAATCCAATCTTCTTTTTAATTCTCCCAGCTGTCTTGATCTCCCTTATAATTATATTTTTTATTGTTGCGAGTATAGTGTATAAACGAAAAAAGATTGAAAATAAGCTTTTTTTTAGTTTCTTTTACTTTTGCGGTTTATTGATCTTCTATATCTTAATGACTTTTTTATTTCCTATTTACAATTACTTTTAAGAGGTCTAAGATGATGAATTCAAGAAAAAATTCAAAAATTCTGCAAAATGTCGAAGTAATTTCATTTGTGATCCTTATAATTACTACAACTGGGATACTATATGTCTCATTTTTACTTTATTATATGTTTCAAGATTCCCCTAAATATTACACGTATTTTGATATTAACATTAATTCGAATGAAGATTTTGAAACTTACGGATTTCCAGGTTCAGGAACTGAAATAGATCCATATATCATTGAAAATTATACTTTTTTTACTGATGATTTATTCGGAATAAGTATATCAGGAGTAAGCAAGTACTTTATTGTTCGAAATAACATAATTTTTAATACAAATGAGCCAGGAATTAGCATTTATCAGGTTGGTGACAATTTTGCACACATCATCAACAATACCATTCTTGGATATGCATTTCGAAGTGATTTTGAAGAAGGGATACGAATTACTCTTACAAACGGATGTGTAATAACAAATAACACCGTTAAAAACAAACAAAAAGGTATAGTAATTAGATCCTCAAATAATTGTATTGTTATGCAAAATAAATTGTCATGTAGTAGTCGCAATATCGAAATTCGCTATTCTAATAATACATACGTCGAAAATAACTATTTTAAGAGCATCAAGGAACGCCATTATAGTATAGATTACTCTTCACTTTATATCGATGATTCTACAAGTACAACCATAGAAAATAATGTATTTATAGGCAGTGGTATGTGGATTTCCTACAGTAGTACTACGGTCCTCTCAAGCTTGCGACTCGCCAATAATTCGCTTAATGGTGAAAAGTTAAGCTTTTTCCAAAATCAAAACGATCTCATGTTTAATAATGCTGATCCTCATGAACAAATCATCTTATATAATTGTTCAAATATTCGAATAGATGGATTAAGTTTCACTAAGACTAATTTCGCTCTAAATCTAATAAACTGTTCTCATGTGAATGTTACTAATTGCCAGTTCAATAACATTCTTTATTGTGGATTAGATAGTTCGAATTGTTCGAATTTCCTGTTGGAGGACTGTATTTTTGAATCCTGTTATATAGGGATTAGATTGTATCATGTAGATCCGGGTTTTATTTATAACAATTCATTCGCAAATAATTATTATGGCATCATCGAAGGATCTTTTTCGTCCATAACATATCAGAACAACACTTTCACGAACAACTCAGATGATATAGCTTAGAGGATAATGATAAGAAGTTCTTGATTACTCATTCTCAATAATTTATTTTTATAACTCATCAATCTAAAAAGATGAGTACCTACAAGTCCTAACCTCGATCCCTTAATAAATTAAAGATAAAAATTTTAAATGCTATACCAAATACTCTTCTCTTAAAGCCTTCCATCCATCCCGAAAACGTAAAACTTAAATGGGATGCGACTGGGAAGCAAGCTTTAAAATGATTGAGCTATTTATTCAATCACGATATCTACATGTATCAAAATTAACGTAATTACAAAAATGTGAGAAAATATGTCAGAAAAAGACTCAAAAATGGAAAGCATCCTAACCGAAACAAGGAAGTTCGACCCACGAGACCTCAACCCAGATTACGCCGCAACTGGAATGTCGTTCAAGGAATATCAAAAGCTTTACAAGGAATCCATCGAAGACATGGAAGGATTCTGGGGAGAACAAGCGAAATCACTCGATTGGTTCACGCCCTACGAAAAAGTCTGGGAAAAAACCGACCTGTTTCCAGGAAAATGGTTTGTTGGCGGTAAACTCAACGTAGCATACAATTGCTTGGATCGACACGTGAAAAACGGAAAAGGTGACCATACAGCTCTCATCTGGGAAGCTGATGAACCTGGTAAAGTGCGTAAATATACTTACAAGGAACTACTCGCAGAGGTTTCTAAAGCTGCTAACGGCATGAAAAAACTGGGCTTGAAAAAAGGTGATAGGGTAACCATCTGGTTGCCAATGATTCCCGAACTCGCCATTATCATGCTCGCGTGTGCCCGAATTGGTGTCATTCACTCCATTGTATTTGGTGGATTCTCGAAAGAAGCCGTCAAGGACAGGATTGAAGATTCAGACTCTCGACTGCTGTTCACCAGCGATCAAACGGTACGTGCTGGGAAATTTTATCCGAAAATGGCTGACGTCGTTCAAATCATCGACGACGTGCCCACTATTGAACACGTGATCGTGGTCAAGCATAGTGGAAATGACGTACCGCATACTGATAAAGACATCTGGTACCATGATTTCATTGAGGGAATGAGTGAGGAATGCGAACCCGAGCACATGGACTCTGAAGATACTCTCTTCATTCTCTATACGAGCGGGACCACCGGAAAACCAAAAGGGGTCAAACATACCACCGCGGGATACATCTTATACACGTCCTACACCCATAAAGTCGTCTTTAACTACAAGGATGGCGATGTCTGGTATTGTACAGCAGATGGAATTGGTACTTCACCAATACCAGCTGAAATATAGGCTGGATCACCGGACATTCCTACATTGTATATGGACCTCTTGCGAATGGAGCTACGACCTTGATGTACGAAGGCGTGCCTACATACCCAGTCACAAGTAATTTCAATTGGAAATCTCTTCCAAGTGGGGTAAAAGTAGACCGCTTTTGGGATATAGTCGAAAGACACAAGGTAACTCAATATTTCAGTATGATTCGTCCTGAAATGGGAATTTATACAGCTCCAACTGCAATTAGAGCGTTAATGCGTTATGGTGAAGAGCCAGTTAATAAGCATGATCTTAGCTCTATCCGAATCTTAGGCACTGTTGGGGAACCGATAAATACGAAAAACTTATTCGTATTCGGGAAAAACCCCGAAGCCTGGACTTGGTACTTTTACAAAATAGGAAAAGGTAAAGCGCCCATTGTCGATACTTATTGGCAAAAAAATCGTTCATTTAGAAAGATTTGGCTAACAGAAACGGGCGGCTTTATTATGACTCCAATCGCAACGGCGACTCCAACAAAGCCGGGATCCTGCTGCTTACCATTCCTGGGAATAAAACCCGTTATATTCGATTTAGAAGGTGATGTAATCGAAGAAGAGAATGTGGGGGGATATTTTGCAATGGCACAAATGAGTTTTCAGTAAGAAAATTGAGTGCATCCATGGCCAGGAATGCTAAGAGATGTCTGGGGTGACACGGAGCGGTTCAAATCAACCTATCTAAATCGATATCCGGGGCATTACTATACGGGAGATGGCGCAAGACGAGATGAAGACGGTTATTATTGGATCTT
>CAZWEM010000024.1:0-58443 GCA_964632315.1 uncultured archaeon | reverse complement strand
AGCCAGACTATTAAGGAATTATCCTTTAAGCTAAACGTGGATTATTAATTATAAAATCACTAAAAATAAATTACATCTATAACGTATCATTATATTCTTGATTTAAAGAGAGAAAAAATGGAAGAGAAAAAAGGATTAGGATTAATTACTCTTATATTAGGAATTATATTCTTAATCATATCATTGATGACATTTTGGGCCGTAGGGTTAAATTGGGATGCAACAATCCTTATACTTGCGCTTCCATTGCTAGTTTTTAGCATATCTACGCTCATTTTCTCCATTTTCTTGATGTTCACTGCACATTTAGACCAAAAGTTAAAAGGATTCATCCTTGTTATTGATGGATTAATACCAATCGCTGCATCTATTTTTGCATTATCTGATTCTCGCTTTCATTCAATTAGTGATGTTCAAGTTTTGGTATCTGTGCCCGTTCTTTTAGCAGGAATCTTCCTTCTTGGTTATGGGTTATTTTTATTTGTTGGAGACAAACATATAAATCTGAGATTAAAAAGAAAATTAAATAAAATTCTTGGCTTAATTTCAGTCATTATAGGGATTCTTAATACCTCTTTTTTCACCATAATTTTGACAATCTTACCCGATCTTTTGAATCAAAATTCCCTCTCACTAATAACATGGTTTATGGTTGGAGGAATTTTGATTATATTCGGTGTTGGTTTAATTATTAAAAAAGTAAAATAGAAAGAATAGAATTAAAAAAAACCGTTCTGTTAAGGATCATTTCTTAAAGGATGCCGGGCATTCTCTTTATTTTCCAGAGCTTCTTCTACTGTCGGTAAACCTTCTACTGCTTTACGAATGGCATTTCTAGTAGCCTTAAAGTTATTTATAAAAACCCTTTTACGACTACTTGCACTGGGA
Organism: uncultured archaeon; assembly: GCA_964632315.1. Lineage (GTDB taxonomy): Archaea > Asgardarchaeota > Lokiarchaeia > Sigyniarchaeales > SOKP01 > SOKP01. The sequence continues at coordinate 57,555 of CAZWEM010000024.1, read as the reverse complement.
TGAACGAAAACATTCGCAATAATCACTAAATCTTCCGATGCTTCTTTTGGCAAAATACCATCTTCCACGCATTGCATAATAGCCTTAGCTACGGCGGCTTGAGCAGGTCCATAAGTAAGGCTTGCATGTCTTAAAGAAGTCACTTTAACGGTTGGAATCATCACTGTAGCAGGTTTAACTTGCATATTTGGCTCGAGAATAACTTGTAAGCCTTCTTTACCTTTCGCAGGGTGTGTTAAGGCTCGAGCGTAAGCATCTCCAACTGGACCATCTTTCTCACCAATTAAAAGATCGACATGCGCTAATTCTGCACGATCACCAACTAAGGATTCGCCTACTTTTAATTTGAAATCAGAGATTTTCGCTGGAGTCACTCCAACGGCAAAAAATCTGCTTGTAAGCTCTTTTTCCCCAATTTCAAACTTGATTTCCTTCTTTTCAATTAATCCTAGTTTTTCTAATTCCACTCGAAATTCATCCCTAAACTCATATGAAAGGACATCACCCATTATAATGGGTGATCTAGTATATCCAGCAGGAACTCCCATTAAATTGAGGCATTCCTTTGCTCCTAATGCTCCAGAATTGATGAGCATGCGAGCAATTTTTTGGACTTTTTTCTGGAGTGCTTGTGCTTCTTGTAATCGATTGTTTTTCACGTGATCATAGATTTCTAACCAAATCTTTGGAATTACATTTGCAGAGCCTAAAATGCATCCTGCTGAACCTCCTGCAAGCGATCCTAACACGAGTTCATCCCACCCGATTAACACTGAGATTTTATCACTAACTTTTTCTAATAATGCAGAATGGTATTTATAATCTCCACTTGAGTCTTTAATCGCTACGATATTTTCGAAATCAACAAGATCTTCTACTACTGTCCAAGGGAGCTCGACTCCAGTACATACTGGAATGTTATAAAGCACGATAGGAATGTCTGTCTTTTCACATATGGTAGAATAATGATCGTATAATCCCTTAGCTTTTGGCTTGAGATAATAGGGAGTTACTATTATAACTGCATCAGCTCCAATATCAGTCGCAGCAAGACTCGCGTCAATCACTAATTTAGTTCCTGTCTCTCCCGTTCCAGCGATGACGGGGATTCTCCCATTGGCTTCATCTACTACTATTTCAATGACCTTCAATCGTTCTTCAAAAGTCATGTTGCAAAATTCTCCAGTTGTACCACAAGGGACTAATCCAGTCACACCTTGCTCTATAAAATGATTAACTAAGTTCCGTATTTGTTCCTCATTAATAGATTCATCCTTATTAAACGGCGTGACCATTGCTGGCATCACGCCTATCGGTCTAAAATCAAATTTACCCATTTTATTATTCCTCTTTGTATTTATTTATAATAATGTAGATTTTTAGCCGCAAGAAATGACAGTCCCTTTTTAGTTAGAGCTTCAGCGGTGGAATTTACAGCATCATTTCGATCGAGATGATTGATGCGCAAATAATCCCATAACCCAGCTTCCTTCAGTTCTTCCTTAGGTACAAAATATTCCAGTATGTCTGTAGGATGTTCCCTCTTTTCTTCGACAGGAATATTGCCGCCTTCATGCTTTGCACTTACATTTTTAACTTTTGTTGCTAATTCTAATAATTCATCCCTGCGATCATAAGGTTGTCGTACAATACTTTTCCATGTTTCTGTAATATGATGTTCCAAACGAACGACATCTTCAAATCCGAATGGTTTTCTTATGTATGCAGCCATTTCAATAGTCTTATTATTCACTGAATTTGATAAATTAAACCCAATTAAAGGACTGGTGCCATCCTTCCGAGCAAATAATTTTGCGGTCAATAATGTCCATAAACACGCATAAGGATTATCATTTCCCATATATACAGAGATTTTAAATTCGTTATTTATTCCAAGCTTGTATATAAAATATCCTAATAGCACGGTTCCTGGATTTACATTTAGTACCTGTTTGATACCATAGTTAGTATAGTAATAGAGAAATTCGTCAATCCATTTCAAAGCAAAATCATTTGGTTCACCAACTCCACCAAAATATCCAGTTATCGTTTCTGGGCCGCCTAAATGTACATTAACTGGTAAGCCATCTGGACCAAGAGCAGTTCCCTTGGTGTCTAGTGTTTCAACCCATGAGGCTCCAATAATTTGCATCGCAGCAGCCATAGCCGATAGATCACCATCCTGCTCTTGTTCTTTCATATTTCGTACTCTTATGATTCTGGCTGGCATTAATTTGTGATTTTCAACAGCATCCTTGATAATATCCATAAGAAATGGGAAATATTGACAAGCACTTAATTCTAATGTAACAGCAAAATCATCATTAAAGCTTATTTCAGATATTTTATCCCCTAAGATTTTTTTTCTATAGTCTGTAACGCTAATGAATGAATGATTATCTCGAACCTTTATCAACCATTCTAAATCTTTGACATAATCGGGATTAATTGCATTAACTTTTCCAAAAAGATTATCAATCTTTCTTGCTTCTTCAGCTTTTTTGTTAATCTCCTCTATTCCACCATACTTATCAATAACAGAAAATAACTGATTAATTAAAGGATTAGTCTCGTCAAGTAAAAAATCATTTACCGATTTAAGAGCGTCTTTTGGGATCTCTAATTTTTTTCTTAAATCTGTCATATTCATCTTTAATTTTTGGTTATAATTTTACATTTTCCATTATTAATAACTCCCATAGATTGAACCCATCAGAATCCCACGATTCTAAAATATCTAGGAAAAGAACTCCCATAGATTGAACCCATCAGAATCCCACGATTCTAAAATATCTAGGAAAAGAACATAAATTTGATTGGTGATTCAATATATTAGAACGTGATTTCATGGATAGCAAAAATTTATATGCAAAAGAAATGAGATAATCCAAAAGATTAAGGCAATTAACATGTTTAAATATAGCGTTTCAATTTTAGGTACTGGATTCATTGGTTTATGTAGTGCGGCTTGTTTTGCGCAAAAAGAGATTAAAGTAATCGCATCAACTCATAATGAAAAAAAGGCAGAAATGATTAATTCAGGAGTTGCCCCATTTTATGAAGCAAACCTTCAAGAAATAATGGATGAGATAAAGAAAGATAAGCCAGAATTACTGAGATGTTCATTAGATCCAGTCAAAGCTGTTCTCAATACAGATATTTCCATGATTACCCAAGGAACCCCTATGCGAGCAGATAAGAGCATAGATCTTAGTTACATTGAAAACACCGCGAGAGAAATTGGAGAAGCTTTCAAAGTTAAGGAGAAATATCATCTTGTAGTTGTTCGTTCTACGGTCGTTCCGGGGACTACAAGAGGTTTAGTATCGAAAATTATTACAGAAGTGTCTGGAAAAGAGGCAGGAAAGGATTTTGGACTGTGCATGCAACCAGAATTTTTAGCAGAAGGTCGAAGTATCGAAGATACTTTACATCCAGACAGAATTGTTATCGGAGAGCTTAATGAAAAGAGTGGTTCAATGCTCCAAGAATTTTATCAATATTTTTACGGCGACCATTTAAAAAATTGTCCCGTCCTTCGAATGAACTTAGAGAGTGCTGAATTGGTAAAATACGGTAATAATTGTCTTTTATCTACAAAGATAAGCTATACAAATGAATTTGCTAATTTTGCAGAGTTGGTTCCTAATGTGGATGTTGGTCAAGTAATGAAGGGAGTAGGACTTGATTATAGAATTAGTTCAAGATTTCTAGGTGCTGGGGTTGGATTTGGAGGATCTTGCTTCCATAAGGATGTAAATGCAATAAAAGCATGGTCTAAATCGAAAGGATATACTTCAAGGTTATTAGAGGCCGTATTAGGGATTAATGATGATCAAGCAATACATATTGTAGATATCGCCGAAGAATTAGCTGGAAAACTGGCTGGAAAAAAAGTAACATTACTAGGATTAGCTTTCAAACCAGGTACGGATGATATGCGAGAAGCAGCAAGCATTAGAGTGGTAAATGAGTTGATAAAGCGAGGAATTTATGATATTGTTGGTTATGATCCTAAAGCAAATGAGACAGCGGAGAAAGAATTAGGTAGTAAGATTAAATATGCCAAAGATATAGATAATGCATTAAAAGAGTCTGAATGCGCATTTTTGATAACAGAATGGGACGAATTTAAAAATTTAAAACCTGATTACTTTAAAAAATTAATGAAAAGTCCAAATCTCGTTGATGGAAGACGAATCTACGATTTTGATGAATTCAATAAATCATTACCATTTAGAGTAATAGGACGAATTAGTGAATAATCTTCAAATCTTACATATTTAAACTTTAAGAACTTTTTTTTCATTAAAATCATGGTTTTTCAGCTGATAATAAGATTTAATGCTAAAAATAAGGCTTATGACAAGTAATAAAGCACTAAATATAAATGGCGAGAAAAAGCCAACGTATTCATAAAGAAAACCTGCTATAATGGGCCCGGGAATTAGAGCAAAACTAGCTACTGATTGGGCTAAGCCTAAAAATCCACCTTGTTCATCTTCACTTGAAATTCTTGAAATAACTCCAGGTATTGCAGTTCTTACAAAACCATTTCCACCAGAAATGCTTCCAATGAGTAGATAAAATAGAATTAAATTAGGCAAAAATGGTAAAAAGAATAAGCCAACCAATATAAAGAGTGATCCTAAAATTATTATAACAGATTCCCCAAATCTTTCGGATAATTTACCTACTAAGAATCCTTGTATTACAAATTGTAAAATTCCTATAAATATAAAAATGAAAGATAAATCAATTTGAGAAAAATTAAAAAATTCGATCCCAACAAAGGGGATCAGAACAGGAATCGCCGAAAAGGATAATACAGTTATAAAGAAAATAATTAAAAGATATGGCAATAAAGGTTTTTTGAAAGCCTCTTTAATACTTTTAATGAAATTTGTTTGCGTGATCAATTGTGAATTCACTAAATTTTCTTTATTGGTCTTACTTCGCGTTTCCGGTAAAAAGAAATAAACAAAGGTAAGATTTATAAGAGTTAAAAAGATGGCTAATAACCCAGGTGCCCAATAGCCGATAAGACTTAAAAATCCACCAATAGATGGTCCGATGATCACTCCTGCTGAGAAGGCAGCTCTAACTTTTCCCAATCCTGAAGTCCTTTTCTTATTAGCCGTGATATCTGCTATGTATGCTTGAGCGATTGATATTTCAGTGGCCATACCTGAAAATATACGTGAAATGAATAAAAACCAATATGATGTTGCTACTGTAAACATCAAAAAACTGAGACTAGATAATGAGATTGATAATAATAGAAGTTTACGCCGACCATATTTATCAGATAACCGCCCCATAATAGGAGAAAAAATAAATTGCATTAAGGCAAAGATATTCAACAAAAAACCCAATGCTAAGGCTCCAACATGCAATGAAACTGCAAAAAAAGGAAGAAGTGGTATTATCATTGCATATCCTGTAGCATCTATGAAAATGGTCATTAAAATTACGAATTGTTTCGAGAAATTACTAGTATGTTTTTCAATACTCAACCCAAAATCTCCATTAAAAATTGAATTAGGGGACGTCTATTTTAATTCATTAAAATTTTATTCATATTTAATGTTTCAGTTTATTCGGTAAAAGGTTTAAAAGAGTTAATTTCCTTCAGATACACTCCAATTTAAATGAAATGATTAAAATTAAAATTAGAAAAAGAGAGTTTTATCGAATCTAAGATTAGAGTTGTTTTAAACTTTAAATTTCGATTGATATAATTATAAAATTGTAATATTAATTCATCAAAGAGCTTTTATTGAAAGATTCCAATGATATCTTCATGAAGATCATAATTACATTTTGAGCATTTCAAATTTTGAGTAATATTAATTTTCGAAACATTATAGCCCATTCGACTAATTAAAAGTTGATTGCATTTAGGACAATACGTATTATTGCCATGAGAAGATAACACATTTCCAATATAAACGTAATTCAAGCCTTTATCTTTTGCTATTTCATATGCCAGTTCAAGTGTTTCAACAGCGGTTCTCCGTTTTGAAGGCATTTTAAAATCAGGATGATATGCGGAAAAGTGAAGCGGAGTATTTTCTCCCAGATTTTTTACAACCCATTCACATAATTCTAATAAATCTTCTTTGCTATCATTTAGATCAGGAATTATTAAATTAGTAATTTCTAAGTGTATTCCTCCTTGCTTGAATCTTTTACAGGTGTTTAATACGGGAGTGACCGCTTTTACTCCACAGATTTTTTTATAAAAATCATCTGTTATTCCTTTTATATCAATATTTGCCGCGTCAATTCCCACATCAATTAGCTCTTGGGTTGCCTCTTTAGTAGAATATCCATTTGTGACTAGTACAGTTTTAATGTCATTCTCCTTTAAAAGTCGAGCCGTGTCTAGTACCCATTCATGCCAAATTAAGGGTTCATTATATGTATAAGCGAGACTTTTAGCACCAGATTTTAAAACCTTAGCCACCAGCTCTTTTGGTGTCAGTTCCACGAGGTTAATTGTTTGGTCTTCATAATTTTCAAAGTCGTATGCTCCCTCTTGTCCATTTTCATCTGGTGAGGCTTGGCTAATGGACCAATTTTGACAATGGAGACACCGAAAAGAACAACCTATTGACGCTATAGAATAAATTTTCGTTCCTGGGTAGAAATTATAAAGAGGTTTTTTTTCAATGGGATCCAATTTTCCAAAATCAATTAATGATCCGTAGATTAAAGTATAAAGAGTTCCTTCAATATTTTTTCTTGTTCTACAGATACCTACTTTATCTTTTGTGATTACGCATTCATTAGCACACACGTTGCACTGAACAATATCATCATTTAATTTATTCCATAATCTAGCTAATTTTTTCAGTTATATCACGCTAAGAATTTTGAATTAAAAGATATTAGGATAGAATTATTGAAAATATTGAGTATATTCTTCACTGGGATGTTTTGTCCCTCGAAGTTGTTTTCTCTGGTATTCTTGTGCTTTTTCAGCCATTTCAAGCATTTTGTTTTTAATTTTTTTACCTTCTTCAATCAATTTCGTAGTATCAATGTTAAGATTAAATATTTGATTCATTTTTTCTATGATAGCAGCGGCACCCTCAGGAGTGGGATATCGTGTTACCTCTGTAAATAAAGCAAAAGCATCAATTTTATTGGATAAAGCTCGATTTAGAAAAGTTGCTTCCGCTCCATATATTATCCCCTGCTTTAGTTTTTGAATATCGAAATTTTCTAAAAACTCAACTTTATGTTCTTCAGCAGCATAATACACGTGATGTTCATCAATCATTTCCCGTTTTAGAATCCCCTGAAATATTAAGAATTCCTTTGCCTTTACATCTTCGGATAAAGCCCATTTACACATCAATTCACTTAATCCATCGTAAGCTGAATTAGTTTCAAATGGTACTTCACATATACCAACTATGAGATTTTTTTCTTTACTATAATATAAACGGAACGGGTGCTTAAGCACTCCATCATAAAAAACCGCGATTGGTGGAAGTTCGGTGGATGTAACAAACCCTATTTGTTTAAGATCTTCAATTTGATCGATTAACGTATTAGTGATTATGGGCCCAATCAATCCTACTCCAGCAAAACCAAAGATGATCGTTGCATTTTCATCTATTTGAACTGATGGATCTTCAATCACTATTTCATTTTTATTAACTTTCATTTTAAATTCGATTCAGACTCTTTTTTCTTCTTAAAGATTAAATCAACAATTTAAATTTAATGATTAAAATATATTCAGTTCTAATTGAACCATTAAGCTTTTTTCTTAACTGAAACCATGAAATTAATTCCTTTTGTTTTGATTCTCTAATTGAACCTTTTGCTATAACTTGAATTTGAAGACTTCGTATTGAGAATATATATAATCTAAAATAGAAAGATTTTAAAATTCAATGACACAAGTATTTTAAAGAAAAATTAGTAAATTTGGTTTAAAATATGACGAAAATTAGGTTTTTAGGAAGATCTTGTATTGAACTTATTGATATTAACGATCATATAATCATAGACCCCAATTATTTTGTCTCTCCAGAAAATGGGATCAAAACTATTTTTCTCACTCATGAACATTCTGATCACGCAAATATGGAAAAAATCTCTGAGATAAGAAACAAATACGCTGCAGAAAAGCTGAAGATTTATGCGCCAAAAATTATGAGAGAAAAATTAGAGATAAAGGTTGTAAAAGACGAAGAAGTAATAGAATTAGAAGATCTTTCCATTACGCCATATAAAATTAAATGCTACAAAACTGAGAATTGTTTTGCGTATTTAATAAAAAAGGGAGACATCACATTACTTCACACGGCAGACTCAGCGGTTTTTTCAAAAAGTCTTATGAATTTGGTAAGTCAAGTTGATTATTGCTTTATTGCTAGTTTCGAAGAGTTTTATGGAGATTATCTCAAATTTTTGAATGAAATCTATCCAAAAATCGTTTTTCCTTATCATTTTGACCCAGGACAGGAAGAAATGGGAAAGAAATTAGTTAAATTTCTGAATGAACAGGAAATTGATGCAAAATTTCTTGAAATTGGGGCAGATTTTGAGTTTTAAAGAAGGAGTGTTTTCAGACCATGTTATATCAAAATATTTTGGAAAATATTCTCAATGACATATTTACTTGGATAGAAGTTCATTTCTTTCCAATTTTGATGGCAATAATCGTTGTAGTTATAGCATATATCATTTATATTATTTTAAAGAAACAGGTTAGACGTTTAGAACGAAAAGAAAGAATAGATAAACCAACGAGGAAAAATATTTTAAGTTTAATGAGAATCCTCTTATACATTTTTATTTTAATATCTTTATCCGTTATTTTTATTGAAGCATTTGGGACATTAGCTGGAATTTTCACCGTAGCGGGAGGTACAATCATTGGATTCGCAGCAATGAACACTATAGGAAACTTTATTGCAGGGTTAATTATTGTAATCAGTAAGCCATTTGAGGTTGGGGATAGAGTAATGTATGACGATAGATTAGCCGATGTTGTCGAAATTAAATTAGTATTTACCATGTTAAAAGACATTGATGGAGTAATAATCTCAATACCTAACCAACAACTGTTAAAAGGAAAAATTCTAAATTATGGTAAAAACAGGATACTTCGAAGAGAAGTCTTCATAACAGCTGGTTATGATGTTGAACCTAAATTAGTTGAGGAAGCATTATTAGATGCTGCGGCTAAGCTCCAAAATATTCTTGAATTTCCAGAACCTCGAGTTGATATCTACGACTTTTTAAATTTTGCTGTAAAGTATCGATTGTTAGTCTACATCAATAACAGTAAAATTATTCCTAAGTTTAATCATAACTTACGAAAAGCTGTGTTTTTTTCTTGTAGAGATAAAAAAATTGATTTATCTACTCCATCTTTGATTTTAAGTTTAAATAATCAATCAAGTTCTCAAAATTCAATAGATCCTGAAGAAAGTAAAGATAAAAATTAATAAATATAATCTTATGAAGGAAGATGATTTATAAACAAAAAATAAGACCAAAAAATTTAGAATTAATCGTGAGGAAAGTTAATTTTGATTATGCTCATCCACTAAATAAAAACAGATATTGGGCAGAAAATAGTCCTATGTTGACACATTTTTTCAATGCTTTCCAAGCAACCTTTCCAGAGGGGGAAAAGCTTTTTATTCAAGCTGCGTTGGATGGAGCTAGCATCCTCATGAAAAAAGGAAAAATGAGTGCTCAATTTCGGTCAGATTTAAAGAATTTTATACGTCAAGAAGCGTTACATAGTCGTCAACACATAAAATGGACGGATGCACTTATTCAATTAGGGTATAAGAAATTAAAAACCTATGATAATCGATTAAGACGCTTCAGAATTTTTTCTCGTAAACATTTCCCTACAGTAGTAAGATTAGCAATAACTGCTGCGGCAGAACATTATACTGCTTCTCTTGCCTATTTATTCACCCATGTTAAACCTAACATTCTCATTAATTTCCCTCTGGAGTTTAAAGGTCTATTATTATATCATGCCATGGAAGAAATAGAACATAAAAGCGTTTGTTTTGATTTATTTCAAAATGTTTCTGGTAGTTATCTAATTCGAATGTTTGGATTTCTTTTTGTCACTATTGACCTCATATATAGTGTTTTTATTCGCATGAGGTATCTCTTAAAGAAAGATAGGAAATTTGGATCGCGATTACGTCTCAACTTATTTAATTTTATTTTTGGAAAAAAAGGATTAGTCAAGGGCTTGTCCTTTAGAGTAAAAGATTTTTTAAAACCTTCCTTTCATCCTTGGAATACAGATGAAAGAGAATTCATAAATAAAATTTTTCAAAAATATCAATCCGAAATGAATATAATACCCTTCAAGGTTTAAGATTTGATATTTCTGTCCCATTATGTGTAAAATTCTATCAATGAAGGTAAAAAGCTGGGTGGCTTTTTATATCCCAGAAGATTTAAAATGGTTGCAGCTATATTTCCTAAACCCGGTTTATCGATGTCTTTTTTTATAGTATAATTTACCTTGGATTTTGAATCAATAATAAGAAACATCACCTTATTTAATGTATGTGAAGTCTCAAAATCTTTCATATCTTCAAGATTTCCATGATCACCTGTAATTATTGCTGTACCTTTTAACTCTTTTACTTTTTCTACCAATTCTTTAATGCAATCATTTACTGTTTCTGCTGCTATTACGGCTGAATTAAAATTTCCCGTATGTCCAACCATATCACCATTTGCGAAATTAACTCGTAAAAATTGATATTGATTTGCATCTAATACCTCTAATAATTTGTCTTTTACTTCATAAGCCTTCATTTTCGGGTGAGATTCAATTTGTTCAGATGGTTCTGATTTTATTTCCACGTATTTATCTAAATCAGGACACGGACTCTTGTCTCTATTTCCTAAAAAGAAGTACTTGATATGGCCAAATTTATGTGTTTCTGCGATTGAGAATTGCTTTACATTTTCCGTACACAAGTAAGAGGTCAAAGTGTCATGTATTTTAGGTGGTTCCAGAAAGTATTTTTCAGGTATGCCTAATTTATCATCATATAGCATCATTCCATAGTAGAAAACCTTTGGATTGCAGGCTTTTGCAAATTCTGAAAACCCCTCTTCATCAAATGCTCTTGAAATTTCAATTGCTCTATCTCCTCTAAAATTAAAGAATATTACGCTATCATTATTTTCCATTTTTCCAATTGGAGTACCTTCATTGTTTGTGATTACAAAAGACGGTAGATACTGATCATTACTTTCGGGATAAATTTTTCTAGCTTTTTGTATGGCTTTTTTTGCAGAAGTAAAATATCCTTCATAATTCTCTCCTTTTTCTGGAATGCCACACACGTGAGCATCCCAACCTCGCTTAACGACTTTCCAATCTGAATTATAGCGATCCATAGTGACCCGCATTCTTCCACCACCCGAAGCAATTCGATAATCAAATCCTGAATCTTTATTAATTTTTTCGAGTTGTTTATTTAATTGCTTTACATATATTAAAGCGGAACGAGGAGGGACATCCCTACCGTCTAACAATGTATGGATCCGAACGCTTTTTATTTGATCTTTTTTAGAACCTTCAAGTAATCCAATCAAGTGAGAGATGTGAGAATGGACATATCCATCTGATAATAATCCGATAAAATGAAGGGTAGAATTATTTTTATTGATCTGGCTAATTAATTGCTTCCATTTTGTTCCATTAAATAAATTTCCAGACTTTATTGCATTTTTAGTTAATGTAGATCTTTGTTCAACAACTCTTCCTGCTCCAATAGCATTATGTCCCACTTCGCTGTTTCCCATTATACTATCACTCGGTAATCCAACAAATGTACCATGGGCGTATAATTCGGCATATAAATTGCTATTTTTTGCCCCTTTAATTAACCCATCAAGATATTCTGTATCAGCGGCTTTCAATGCATTACCCTCAGAATTCTTTCGTAATCCTATTCCATCCATTATAATCAGTAATAACGGACCTTCTCTTTTTTGAGAATTTTCCATCTTTTCTAGATTTAAATTTTTCATTTCTTTCCTCTATTTATATATCTGAATTATAAATTTAGTGTTTAAATCTTATAAAAAGTAAGTTTGTAAAGATTATATGACAAAAAAAATAATCCGAATATTTATAGATAAAATATTTAAATATTTCAATGGTTATATCTTCAAATAGGAAGGGAATAGATGGTATGAGTACTTTATCAGATTATATTGCGGATTTCTTAAAATCTTTAGCAGATCCCGTAAAGATTGATCTTATTAAATTACTCAAGAATAATAAAAAAAATTCAAAAGAAATTCAAGAGGAATTGGATATAAGCCAAGCTCATGCATCTCAAAAAGTAAATGAACTTATAAAAACCGGCATTCTAAGTTCGGAAAAAATTGAGAATATCAAGTATTACACTCTAAAAAATTATGATATCCTCAAATTCCTGTCCTATAGTGCTTCTTTCGTGTTAGATCTAGAAAAAAAAAGACTTGAAAATTTACTTGCGGATTTCTTAAAATCTTTAGCAGATCCCGTAAAGATTGATCTTATTAAATTACTCAAGAATAATAAAAAAAATTCAAAAGAAATTCAAGAGGAATTGGATATAAGCCAAGCTCATGCATCTCAAAAAGTAAATGAACTTATAAAAACCGGCATTCTAAGTTCGGAAAAAATTGAGAATATCAAGTATTACACTCTAAAAAATTATGATATCCTCAAATTCCTGTCCTATAGTGCTTCTTTCGTGTTAGATCTAGAAAAAAAAAGACTTGAAAATTTACGGAAAATGGATGATATTGAAAAAGTATTCTAATTTGTCTAAAATAGTAATCAGGTTAGAAATTTATGAGTAGCACAGATGAAAATTCCTCTTCCAAAATTCTTGTTATGGGATTGGATAATAGTGGCAAAACATCTATTGTACTAAATCTAATTGGAAAGACGAATCTCCTTGATTATATCTCACTTAACCCTACTCTCGGTGCGGACATAATACAGCATGAAATCAATGGTTCAAGATATAGTATTTGGGATTTAGGCGGTCAAAAAGTATATCGAGAAGACTATTTAGATAATTTTGAAAAATATTTAAAGGAAGCATATAAAATAGTTTACGTTATTGATATTCAAGATAAAGAGCGATATGATTTAGCATTGGATTATTTTAAAAGCATCATTGAAAAAATTGAAAGATTTGGGGGTAATTTAGACATAACAATTTTCATTCATAAACATGATCCGGATTTAGAAGATTTAAGACCTGATATTGATGAAAAAACAATTGAACAATTAAGTTATAGGATAAAACAACTTATTCCTGATGACATCTATTTTGAAATCTTCACCTCAACTATTTATACTGTTTTTGATAAAACTTTAATGAAATAAGTTAAATTGTTCATATTTTCTGTTGTCTATTCAATTGTTATACTAAGGATCATAAGGTATAAATATATGACAATTACTAACAAAAGAAGACCACTTAATGATGAAAAACAGCATATCCTCCAATAGAGATTATAAAGATGAAAAAAATATTTATATTGTAGGTCAATGGAAATGGGATTTAAAAAAAGATTCCATTGATTTTTCTGCAATCGATAACTCCCATTTCTTTATGAATCTTATTCACTCTCAAAATTCAGACCTATTTCAAATATTATTTTCGAAAATAACCTCCAATAAAGCTCCGTTCGTTCAAAATCATCATATGATCAATAAAGATGGTAATTCGAAATTCATTACAATTGTTGGAATTCCAAGATTTAGTTCAACAGGAGATATCGAAGAAATATCTGGTACTATTTTAGATATGAGTAGCTTTTCTCAATTTGAGATTAAGTATGCTAATTTTTGGGAAGAAAGTATCGATGGATTCGTCCTTTATGATTCAAATCTCAACTTTGTCGATGCTAATAAGAGTTTGATGAGTGATTTTTTTCCAGATTTGTCCAAAAAGGATTTAATAGGAAAAAATATCACTGAATTAGTACCGGGAATTGAAGAAACAGAAAGATTCAACTTATACAAGCATGTTTTAGAAACTGGACATCCATTGATTTTAGATGAAATCACTACAAATGAAAAATTTGGACCACGCACTTTAATTGCGAAAGCATTTAGATGCAATGAGAATTTAGGATTAATATTTTCAGATATTAGCGACCTCAAAAAAAATGAGAGAGAATTAGAAGAATATAAAGACCATCTTGAGGAGTTATTGGAAATAAGAAACAATCAATTATTAGATCTTGGTAAATTTCCTTCAGAAAATCCCGCTCCAATACTTCGATTATCAAAAGGAAAGATTCTTTTTGCTAATGAAAGAGCTAAAAAAATTTTTTTGTTAAATGAGAAAAAATCTCTCCCAGAAGTTATTCAGAAAGTAACTAATCAAGCATTATTAAAAGATAAAGTAAAAACAATTGAAATCGATAGAAAGTCTCATAAGTATTTATTGACGATAATTCCGATCAAGAGTTCAGAATACGTAAACATTTATGGTACAGATATCACCAAGCTAAAAGCAACTGAAAAAAAATTTGAGAAGTTTGTCTCAAATATCATTCATCAATTACGAACTCCATTATCGGTCATACAAATGTCATTAAAATATCTCGAGAGAAATAGAGAAAGAATAAATTCTGAATTGGAAAAAAAGATATTTAATGGAGTATATCGAAATCTTAAATCAATTGATGATTTAATTAAAGGTTTGGTAACTTTTACTCAATTAAATGATAGTAGCATTAATTTAAACATAGAAAGATTTTCACTTAGTAATGAAATATCTGAATCAATTGAATCTATGGAACCCTTGGCAAAAGAGAAAAATATAAAGATAGTAGACAACATAAATAAAAATATTAAAGTAAATGCTGATAAAAATAAGATAAAACAGGTCTTTCAAATTCTCATAGATAATGCGATTAAATATTCAAAAAGAGATTCAGAAATAATTGTGAATTCCAATTTTAACCGTCTTAATGAGAAAAATGTTAATGAACTTATAATCGAATTTGTGGATCATGGAATTGGAATCAATGATGAAGATCTATCTCATCTTTTTGAACGCTTTTATCGCTCTAAAAGGGTCGCTCATATCGAAGATATTGGATTGGGACTTTCTATCGCTAAAACAATAATACAAATGCATGGTGGAAAGATCCATGCTAAAAGAAATTTAGATCGAGGAACAACGTTTTCAATTGTTTTGCCAAATTCTCGTATAAGTTAGAAAAATATTGGTGGGAATAATGAAGAATGGACTCAAAAAGGTAATGCTTGTAGAAGATAATCAAGATTTGTTATTCAATTTTCATTTAATTTTAGAAGATCATGATTTTGAGGTAGCTTCGGCTAAAAATGGCAATGAAGCACTCAAGATACTCTCGAGTGAAGGTTATTTACCTGATATAATCATTAGTGATATCATGATGCCCGAAATAGATGGGTATGAATTTTTAAAGAAAATTTCATCAAATCCTAAATATTCTCAAGTACCCTTCATTTTCTTGACTGCACTTTCAATGCCAAAGGATATTGATTATGCAAAAGAATTAGGGGCAGATGAATTCCTTGTAAAACCCATAGAAGAAGAGGATTTGATTAGAATCATTCATGAAAAATTAAATGAAAAACAATTATCTGGACAAGTTTATGACCATTTTGAAAAAACGGTTGACATACAGGTACCTATTCAAACAGAGAGCACTAAAGATAAATTAATCAAAGATACCTACTTGATTCATGCAGTTTGGGATGATAAATTAGGACCAGTTAATAAAAAAACGTATCCCAGCAAACGAAAAATAACTCTCCCCATCGATAAAATCACAGTACAATTATTTCATGCCGCAAATTTAATTTATGGTCATGATTCAATATCAGCGAGTGAAAGTTTACTTTTAAATCTTAAAAATATTGAAAGAAGTTGTTTCTTATTTTTAGATTCGTATTCTTGCTCAAATGAGCGTCAAGGGAAAAAAATATACATGCTAGCTGTAATTACAAGATCTATCACTTATTTGAACTCTCTTAGAATAAAAGAAATATTTAGGGAATTTAGCCGAGAAATAAAAAGCAGAAACTCATTAAATAAAAATATCTTGTCATTTAAGAATTATTGGACTAAGATCATCGAAATCTTATATTGATTTAGGCATATTTTTTATTCTTTAAAATATTAGCCTAAAGATTTATAATCCTATCTTTTTGATGAGTTATTAAGTAATAAAATTTCATAGTAGGTTTTTTTTAAATTAAATGACGAAGTTTTCATTTTTATTATTCGTGATGGATAAAAACTGCTCTAAATCTATTAAAACAATGGAAAATTTAGAAAAAGTCTGTAAAGGGCATGAATGTAATTTAACTATATTGGATCTTAAAGAAAATCCTAAAATTGCTAAATCATTAAGCATTATAGCCACACCATTATTGATTAAATATTTACCAAAACCTTCAAAACAGATCGTAGGAGATCTCTCCACTCTGGAGATTAGTTCTTTATTACAAATAAATAGTGAAGCATAAAAACTCTAAGGATTTTATTATGTCAAAAATTCCTATTGGAATTGAAGGATTTGATAAATTTTGTAAAAAAGGGATACCAGAAAAGAAATTAACTGTTGTTATGGGCCCTCCAAGGAGTGGTAAAACAATTTTTGGGGTGCAATTTCTCATAAGGGGAATTCTCATATCTAACGAGCCAGGTGTGTTTATCACTCTTGATGAAAATCAGGAAACGGTTATAAGTAAGACAAAAGAATTAGGATGGGACATCTCAGAGCATGTGAATCAAGGATTATGGGAGTTTATTGATGTATCTTCTCATTTTAAAGATGATTTTGAAATTAGTGGGGATTTTGATTTAGGTGGGTTACTACTTCAAATTCAAATGGCAGTAAGAAAAATAAAAGCAAAAAGAATTGTTATGGATTCATTAAGTGTTTTATTTAGTAAGTATCCAGATATCGAAACTATCAAAAAGGGCATTTTGCAACTAAAATCGTGGTTAAATTCATATTCCGTAACCTCGCTTATTATTGATGAAATCGATGGTGAAATTCTAAAAAAAATACATTCCGAAATAATTAATAAAACAAGTGATAGTATCATCAAACTCCAAAATCCATTAAAAGGAGGATATCGAACAATTGAAATCATTAAATATCAAGGAAATAATTATCTTAAAGGAAAGCTTAATTTTACTATTCAGAAAAACCAGGGAATTGTAATCGTTCCAATTGATTAAAATTTCTATTGGAAATTACTTAAGACAAATATTATTCAATTCTCCTCAAGCTAATAACTTTAGAAATGAGTATTTATTCCTAAAGGATTTTACCTCATTAAAACCCAGTTTTCAATGATAATTTGAGAGATATAAAAATTATTAGTGAATTTTTGGTCAGAACAAGCTTTAAGAACTCATTGGCAATAATACGATAAATTTAGACCCTTGTTTATGATCTCCTTCCACCCTATCTTCCACCCATATATCTCCTTCATATCGTTCTACAATTCTCTTTACTACGGACAAACCAATCCCAATCCCTTTCTTTCGTTTATAATATAAACGTTGGAACACGTTTTCTTTTAATTGATCTGGAATCCCAATTCCATTGTCAATAAATTCTAATTTTAGATAATCTGTGTTATTTTTAGTTATTCCAGAAAGTTTAATTGAAATTTCAGCAAGCGGGTTATCATTGTGACGGATGCTATTTAGAATAATATTTTCTAGTAAATCGCTCATTAAAGCATCACCCTCTATGAATATAGTATCTGAATCTAACAAATTTTCGATTTTAATTTCAGCTTGACTGTCTTTTTCCTCAATTTCAGTGATATGATTTTTTACATCATTTAAAATCGGGAGGAAATTAATAGGTTCTAAGTAAACTGGAGTATCTGACATTTCTTCTATCTTTTGGACATTTTTAATTAACTTTCTTGCTCTGGTAATATTTTTGCTAATAATGGTAAAGGAATGATCTATCTCTTCATTAGTATCAATTCGATCTTTTATCATTTCAATACTGGAAGAGAATACTTGAAAGATGTTATTAATTTCATGAACAAGGAGATCTCGGTAAAATTCTATTTCTTCAGTAGCTTTTTTTTGCATGGTGATCTCCGAAAATGTTAATACTACTCCCTCAATTTTTTTATCATCAGTTAAGTAGGGTGAGATTTTCATCTTATACCAGTTTTCATCAATGGTTTGGACTTCTTTTTCTAAAATCCCTAAATTTTGTAATATTTCTCTTATATCTTCAGTAAGGGTTGCATGTTTTAAATTAGAAACGATATGTGAGATTGGACGTCCTAGATCTGACTCAATAACGTTGAAAATCTTACTGAATTCGGGTGTAAAGCGTTTAATGGTTAAATCTGGATTAAGAAAGACAATAGCTATTTTTGAGTTCTTCATTAGATTAGACAGATCATTATTAGCCTTGGATAATTCTTGGATCTTTTCTTCTAATTCAGTATTTACTGCAATTAATTCTTCATTTATGGATTGAAGCTCTTCTTTTGAGGTTTGCAATTCCTCATTAGTACTCTGGAGTTCCTCATTGGAGGACTGTAGTTCTTCATTTGTTGATTTCAACTCTTCATTAGATGTTTCTAGTTCCTCGATTGTACTTTGCAAATGTTTCTTGGTAGATTCTAATTCCTCTTCTAAATATTTTATTCGTGAATCAATTAAATCTTCACCAGTTTTTGTGGTCAAAAAGTCTTGCTCCTTTGACTCCAATGGGACTTCCTTGAACGCTATCATCATTAAGTCTCTCATTGAGCGTGGTTCCAATATTGGGTGTATTATTAAATCGATATTCACATTATCCCCATTTTCATTAATCTGAATATTCTTTACCTTCACATCTTCTTTTTTTAATCTTGCTTTACGTATTGAAGTTGATAATTCCACTTTTAATGGATCTTTAGCCATTGAAATTAAATCCATTTTCGCAAAACCTTCTGGAGGGCTAAAAAATTTATTGGTTTGACCGTGAAAGTACAATATCCTATTTTTATCATCAACAATAACACTAGGAGGAGAAAATGCATTTAATAATTCTGTGTGCATCAACTCTTCTAATCCAAGCGTCACTACATCTCTCCCAGTTTCAAACTTCTTGACTTTAAAACGATCAAACAATGGCGGAAATATGGATATCTCATCCATTTTATATGATGGAATTTCTTTTTTCTTGAATATTTTATATTTACGATCTATAGGATCAAATATATCTGACATAGAGCCAAGTGATTCAGAAGAACCTAAAAACAAGATCCCATCAGGATTTAATGTATAGTGAAATAATGCAAGTAATTTTTTTTGAATCTCAGCTGTGAGATAGATAAGTAAATTCCTACATGAAATCAGATCTATCTTTGAAAAAGGCGGATCTCTTATTACATTTTGAACAGCAAATACTATTTTATCCCTTACTTTTTTCTTAATTTCGTAAATATTATCAACTTGATCAAAATATCTCACGAGAAGATCAGAATCGATGTCTGCTATTATATTATCTGGATATTTACCAATTCTAGCTTTTTCTACTGCGTCTTTATCTACATCTGTAGCAAAAATCTGTATTTTCAAGTTTTTTTTATAAAGTTTCGTTTTTTCCAGTAAAATAATAGCAATTGAGTATGCTTCTTCTCCTGTAGAACACGCAGGAACCCAAACTCTTAAAGTATCGTTTATTTGTTTATTTCTAATTAAAAATGGAATGACTTCAGATTTGAATTTTGCAAATGCTTTCTTATCTCGAAAGAAATTGGTAACTCCAATTAGTAGCTCTCGGAAAAGTAGATCAAGTTCTTCTTGATTTTCTAATATAAAATTAGCATAATCAGAAATATCAGGAATTTGCCTCACTATCATTCGCCTTTCAATTCTTCGATTAATTGTGCTAGGCTTATACATCGAAAAATCTTGCCCATAATTGGATTTTAAACTGTGAAAAATGTCTGCTAAAGCCCTTTCAACTTCGATATTCTTTTTTGCTGATTGAATTTTCCCAAGATTTTCTCTATATTTCAAGAGCAAATTAGCAATTTCTACCGGAGTTCCGATTATATCGACTCTAACGTTTTGAATTGCACTTTGGGGCATTCCTTTATAATTTGCAGAATCAGGGTCCTGAACAATTGCTAAACCTCCTACACCCTTAATTTCTCGTAATCCTAAAGTACCATCACTACCAGTACCAGAAAATATAATTCCAATCGCATTTTCTTTTTGATCGATAGCTAAAGAACGAAAGAAATGGTCAATCGGTAATCTTTGTCCACGTGGTTTGGTGGGTTCTTTAAGAAACAAAATACCTTCTGAGATGCTCATCGTTCTATTAGGAGGGAGTATAAAAATCGTATTTGGAGTGACTTTCATCCCATCTTGAGCGGTTTTTACTTCTAAATCTGTATATCGGCTTATTAATTCGTCTAAAGAACTTTCATGTGTGGGATCTAAATGAGTTATCAATACATAACTCATTTTACCATCTGAAGATAAATTTGTGAAAAAATGTTCAAAAGCATCTAATCCACCAGCAGATGCTCCAATTGCAACAAGTGGATAATCGGGTTGAAGTGCTTTTAAGTTTTTTCTCTCTTTGCGTTTCTTCAAATTCGAATTTGTGTCAATCATTATTATACTTAGATTTTTTTACATTTAAAACATGTGTTTAACTAAGATTTATAACTTTTTTTTCTATTTATTGTTACTTCTTGCGATGATCAAAAGGAAATAGTTGAAAAACTCCATGTTTTCAAGATTATCTCATTTATCTATATTTTAAGCCACAATTTTAAATATCAACTGGAATTTTTGAGTGTGTAAAATTAAATTGAGTAAAAAACAGATTTGTTTTACTTAAATTTATAAAAGCTTTCGATATCTTCGAGTGAAAGGTTAATATCTGCTGCTTTTGAATTATCAACGATGTGATCAATATTAAAAGCCTTAGGAATGGTTATGATATTCTCATGGTTAATTAGCCACGCAATTGCTATCTGTTGAATACTAGCATCATAGCGTTTGGAAATTTCCTCTAACTTATTCTTAATATCACCACTTAATTCTGAGAAACCACCATGACCAAGAGGGCTATATGCTGTAACAGTAATATTATTTTTCTTATAGTAAGGTAACGAATCGTGAATGTGTTTTTGATTTGTGATATTAATGTGGAGTTGATTGTTCACCAACTCTTCTTTTTTAAGAGCCTCTTGTGCGGTTTTAAATTGTTCTACGCTAAAATTACTGACTCCAATATAGCGAGTCCATCCTTTTTTGACTAAATCTTCAAGCACAGCCATTTCTTTTTCGATAGGTATGATTTTTGAAGGCCAATGGATTAGATACAGATCAACATAGTCAAGACCTAACCTCCGAAGACTCTTTTTTAATGCATTTTTCATCGATTTTTTTCTAAGGTGAAATGGGAAGAGTTTTGTGGTGATAAAAAGATCATCACGGGAATAATTCCTAATTACATCACCTAATACTCCTTCTGCTTTACCAAATCCATAAATCTCAGCAGTATCCAAGTGTGTTAACCCCAGTTCAATGCCTTTTTTTAATGCAGACTTTATTTCATTATAATATGATTTACCTGAAAAAAGGCTTTTTAACCTTGAGACACCCCAAAGTCCTTGACCTATCACTGGTATTTGTTCCCCTGTTGAAGCTAACTCTACTGTTCTCATACTTTTAGTGGTTTAAACTGAAAATTTAATTTATTCGCTTATATAATATAATATTTTTTTATACCGACAATTCCAAGCTAAAAGATCAATTATTTACTAATTCTCATAAATTAAACTCAATAAGTTAATGAATATCATTTTAATTTTCAATTGTATGCCCCTTAATCGCTCAGAATTTTCAATTTTGTTAAATAAAACCCGATTTTTAAGGTCCCTAGCCTGATTGATCAATATGATATCACAATACTGAAATATTTAAATATCACGAAGTCATAATATAGCATAATAAAAAATTATTAGAGAAGAATAGAAATGTTAAGTAAAAATTTGTCCTTGGATGAAATTGATAAAAAAATTGTTGAAGTTGTTCAAAAAAAGCCAAATATTACCCATACAAAAATCGCAGAATATGTAAAACGCAGTCAACCTACTGTTGGTATGCGAATCAAGCGGTTAGAAGAATCAGGTGCTTTGACCTATAGAGCAGGTTTCAATTTGAGCAAAATTGATCTATTTTTCGGAATCGTTGAGCTTCAAACAAAAGATCCAGATAAGGTTTATGATATCATTTCTAAATGTCCTTACATGATTCAAACATTTCGATTAAGTGGAATTAATAACTTTTTTATCTTACTTGTCAGCGATAAAATAGAGGATCTCGATAAGATTGTAAACTATCATTTCAGATCAAAACCATTTATTAGCAATATCTCAATCCAGATGATCACTGATTTTTTAAAAGATTTTGTTGTTCCCTTAGATTTTGAAAAAGAAGAGTGTGACTGCCTTTTACACTGAAAGCAAAAAGGATAAAAGAAAATTTTAGATAAAAAGAGGAATAAAATAGAAATGACCTATGTAAAATCAATTACTAAATGGAGACCGATTATTGAAGACACTGAGAGCCTTGAGAATTGTTGCGTGAGCCAAAATCTTATTGAAAAAGATGGTTTTAATGTTTGTTCGAATTGTGGCACAATTATTTCACCAATAGTTAGGGAATTACCTAAAGGTAATTATTCGATATATGAGAAAAATACTCGACGTCAAAATGAAAAAGTTTTAACCCCTATTGGTCCTCGAACGATTTTTAACTCATATAAAGATGGAAAAGGAAATGACTTGTCTCCTGATTCTTATAATAAATTTCATAGACTTGCAAAAATAAATAGGGGTCTGCGAACTAGTTTAGAGAGAAATTTATGGATAGCATTACCCAAATTCAAGATACTAGCAAGTAAGTTAGATTTACCTACTCACGCAACACAAGAAGCTTATAAGATATATACGTTATCTGTAAAGAAAAAATTGACTTTAGGAAGAGGTATTGATAATATTTTAGCAGCTTCCTTTTATACAGCTATAAAGATCTATAAATTAGCTAGATCTGTTGAGGAAATATGTGATGCTGCTCAAATCACTCCGAAAGATTTAATGAAGAATTTCAAAGCTATACATGAAGAAATCCTTCCTTTAATTGAAGTCAAACCAAAAATAATTTCTTCAAATAAATTTATAATCAGACATCATAAAGAATTAAAATTATCAATGGAATGCCAAAATATTGCCTTAGAATTGATTGATCGCTGCAAAACACAAGGAATGAGAACTAGTGGAAAAGATCCAAAAGGATTCGCCGCAGCAGCCCTATATCTTTGTGCACAACAAGTAAATCAACCACGAACTCAAAAAGAAATTTGTAAAGTAACGGGAATTTCAGAAGTAACATTGAGATCGAGAATTAAAGAACTTAAATCTTTCGCATCGATATAAATGTTTAATTCCTAATTTTTAATCTCAAAACTTTGTCTATTTTTTATTTTTTTCAAAGATCCGAATATTTATATATCATATCTTGTCGCAATGTATGAAGAATTAATAGAGGGGATGCACAGCAGTTTAATTTTTCAAGAAATGGGAATATTATAAAATATTCCCGTTCAGTCTTTTTATCCTAATTTTATATGATTTTAGTAATTTAGAATATGCCAATCGTGAAAATTCTTATCAAACTTATTGCACCTAAACTTACTGAAAGGATCCCAACAACCTTACGAGCCGTTTCTTCCTTTAATTTTTTTGCAATCAATGCCCCAATCGGGGAAGCAGCTACACCAGAGATAATCATAATTAAAGATAACTGAATAGTCAATATAGTTTCTGAAAAATCGATCAAACTAGAAATATAAAGTATATAACTCAATATTGAGAGGATCGCTTCAGATAATTGTGTCGCTCCGATAGAGTTGCGTACCTTGGACCCAGTCATTAACTGTCCACTAGTGACTAAAGTACCATAACCTCCACCTGATATAGCTTTATTAAAACCAGCAATTGCCGCAATGAAGTATAATCTCTTCCAGGAATCAACTAGACTGAGATTAAATAATACTATAAGTCCCACTGAAATCATCATTAATCCTAAATAGAGATTCATAACGATCACTGGAAAGCTGATGATAAAAAGTAAAGCAAAAATAATTCCTAAAATTCCTGTAAAAGTAAATAGAATAGCAACTTTACTCTCTTTTGACTTTACTGTTTTAAAATCTACATTTTTAAATAGAAGATGAAAAATCGCTCCCGAAAATCCAGTGATCGCTTGAGACAATAATAATGTTGGAACAATAACTAGTAGTGAAAATCCTAAGGAGAAAAATATTGGAGTGAGTAATCCATATCCCATCCCAAAGGAATTATCAAAAAGGCCTCCTATAAACCCTAAAATAATCGTCAAAATCAATAAGTCAAAGGTTAATTGGGTTATCATATGAATCACGATTAAATTCCTATAAATAAATAAAACAAAAAAGATAATTAATTATTTTTCGCCTAACATTTCTTTAACTTCATTCTTTCCATTTTCTAGCATTTCTGCTTGTTGAGTATCATGTTCCAATAAAAGATATTGAAATTCACCGACATGTTCTTTCTCTTCTTTTGCTACATCCAATAGAACTTGTTTAAGCGCCTCATTTTCAGTCATATTAGCCATTTGTTCATATAAATTTATTGCATCCAACTCTGCTAAAATTCCCGTTCTAAGTATTTGTTTATCAAGATCTTCCTTACTAATCCTTGAAAGAATGATTGGTAGCTTTCCTAAGGTCAAAGTTTCACCTCTATTTATTTGAATTTATAAATGTATCATAAAAAAATCTTTAAAAATTTTATCTATTATATCTATAAAATCAACTAGGTTAGATTTTGGGTAAAAGCATAAAATTTTATGAGTATATCGAATATATGCTTAAATTCTATAGAGTTATTATCATAATATATAAAAAAAAGATCCATTTCATAAAGGAATTAAAAAGGATTTGGTTCAGGTGAAGGTTCTGGATCAAATGTATCAGGCCTTTTTGTGGAAGCTGCTCCTGTCTCCGAAGACCTCCCCTTTAGAACACTAGCAAAACTCAATCCAATTAATTCAGCTCCAAGCAACCACAAAATCCCTATAGAGGTTAAGTTGAAATCAATAAATATTATAACAAATCCTAATATGATTTCAAGTAATCCCGTAAGTCCTCTAAACCAATTTGATGCATGAGAATTCACGAGACCATTGTACGCAATTAGAGCCGAGAAGACAGTTGCGATAATCACATTTGCAACCATGAGATATGAATAATATCCAATAATCTCAAAAAATAATATCGAAATTGACCATATTATTATCAGCAAATATAACACTATTTCTTTGAATGAAATCTTTTCACGTCTTTAAAATTTTAGAAATTCATCTTCATTATATCTTGGATGTTCAATATCATACTTTATCAAGTTATCTGCGACTTCTTTATCCAGTTTTTTTAATCTTTTAAGAATTCTTCGTCTAATAGTTTCGCTTTTAATATGATGCAAATCTTCAACTACGGAATTCATGACTTCTTCAGCAATCTTTTTTGTTGCTCCCGCTGATATACACGCATCATATACTTTTTTAGCGTCAAAATCGACGATACTTCCATCCCTTTTAACAACTTTTAAATCTGTCAAATCTATTCCTCCTTTTAATTTTCTTTTGGTAAAAACTGGCTATTTAAAAGAATTTAATCTAAGCACTCTTATTTTTTTTCCTTATTTAAATCTAATTCTTAAAAGAAATAAGGATTTCTGCTTACCTTTAATTTTAGATCACGAGATTCAATTAAAAACTCTAAAATCTTTTAAAAAGTTACTGAGATACTTTTAAAAAAAGATTTAACTAAAATAATTTTAGTTTCTACGATAGTTTTTCTTTAACTTTCAAAATTCGACTCTTCTTTTTTAGCATCGAAACCCCTACTACTGCTTCTTCTATACTGTGAAAAACAGGAATGTTAGACAACTCTAAAGCTTCTGTTATGGTACCATATTTTGGTATGTAAGGAATAAAGCAAACTAACGCTTTCCTTGTAAACGTAACAGTATTAGCAATTCTTCTTCCAATCTGGAATGAAATTGATGGAGTATATGGCAAGATTAAAACGATTATACACTCAATTCTTTCGATTTTTGATAAATATGTGATCATGTTTTCTAAATCCTCATCTTTAGCGGATCCTGTAAGATCTATGGGATTTCCAAATGATGCTATGTCTTTTGCTGTCGGATTTACTAATTCTCTCATTTCTTGCTGTTCTTCTTCGGTAAAATCAACTGCTTTCAATCCGTATTCTTTCAATAGATCCGCGCAAATAACTCCATGGCCTCCAGACAATGATAATATAGCGACGTTACCATCTATAACACTATTTGGGTCGAATGGCTTTTTCCTACGAGATAAAACATCCAATAACTTTAAATCAGTTAATAACTCAAGTTCAGTTAATGGCTGTATAATTAAGTTTTGCTTTAAAGCTGCTTGGAGAACTTTTGCATCGCCAGATAGACTTGCTGTATGAGATTGAGTTGCTTTTTTTCCTTTATCAGATAACCCTCCGAAATACAAGATAACGTCGTCTTTCGAATGCTTTGCCAATTTAAGAAATTCTCTACTTTTTGATGGTTTAAATGCTTCCAAATAAAACGCAATATTGGTCGTTTCGTCATCATACTTGCTAAAATATTCTAAAAGCATTGCTTCATCTACTACCGCTCGATTTCCAATTGAAACTGCAGTAGAAACCCCTATGTTAAATTGATTAAATTTATGGAAAAATTGATCAACGAGTACTCCACCACTTTGGCTAATTAATGCAACTGAGCCTTTGGGTGGACGTGTGATGCGTTCTGTTGGCATAAATATGGTATCTAATAACGGTGGTGAATAAACTCCAATGCAATTGGGACCAAGAATTGCTATATCATTGTCCGTGGCAATTTGAACAAGGTTTTTTTGACGTGTTATTCCTTCTCCCCCAATTTCTGCAAATCCACCACTGATGATTATGCAACCCGGAATTTCGTAATCGGCACATTGTTGAACATAATCTAATGTAGCTTTGGCAGGTATCGCAATTACTAAAACATCGGGAGTTTTTGGTAATTCCTTTAAGCTCCTATAAAGCTCAACACCTTCTATTTCTCCACCCTCAGGATGAATTCCATATGTTTCAACTTGCATTTCAAACACATTTTTAATGAAAATGATCCTTCCAGGGCTTAGGGGGTTTTTTTTGCTGATACCCACAACTGCCATTGTCTTTGGTTTGAAAAGACTTTTTAAGTCCATATTTTTCATAAGATTTTAAGGTTCAAGAAATTTTCGTATTTTATTTAACCTTTCATCTCTAGAAGGACTATTCACGACAGGGTTAAGATCTCCGTATAAAGCTTTATGATAAGGCTTTTTATCCTCTTGATAAAACACTCCTAAAGTAAATCGATTTGAATCCCTAGCGACTTTTAATGCGTCTTCTTTTGTTTTAGGCTTTTCGTCTAAAAATTCAACATTATCCCTATATTCTTTCCATTCGTGATAGGGTATTGCTGGTTGTAACACTTCGATAAAGGAAAAACCTTTATGCTCAATAGCCTTGACTAAAGTCTCTGTTAAATGTGTTACTTGACCTGAAAAACACCTAGCGACAAAAGTAGCACCAGCTTCAATCAACAATGAAATTGCATTGAATGGTGTTTCGAAACTTCCTCTTGGGGTAGATGGACCTTCCCAACCCTTTTCTGTTAACGGAGAAAATTGACCAGTTGTAAGCGCATATACGCTATTATTGTGTAAAATGATCGTTATATCTTGATTGCGCTTTGCAGCAAATAGAGTGTGCTCAAGTCCTTCACCTAAACCATTGCCATCTCCAGAGAAACTGAGTACATTCAAATCGGGATTAGCAATTTTCATTCCCTCAGCATTCGAACTATTTCGACCATGCAATCCATATAGTCCACTCAAGTTAAGGTAATCAAAAATCTTAGCATGACACCCAATACCAGCAGTGATCATCACGTTATTTCTATTATTTCCTTTTTCCTCTAATTGAAGTACAGCTTTTTGGACTGCGGTCTTAATTGCAAAGTTTCCACAACCAGGACACCACGTTATTTCAGCCCCGGTTTTTAATTCCTCCATATTACTGAAGCACCTCCTTAAGTTTTTGAGATAATACTATGGGATCAAAGGGTCTTCCATCGTATTGTTTGATTGTTTGTCTTATTTGTAGATCAGCTTTTTCTTTTAATAGAGATGTAAATTGACCCGAGACACTCTGCTCCACAACGATGTTATCTTGATTGATAAATTCTTCCAAGTCCCAATTTGGTAAAGGTCTTAAATAAATAGGTTGAACAATTGTTGGATTTAAATCTCCATATTTACACGCTTCCATAACACTCATGTAAGTGGAACCATAGGTAAATACGTTAGTTGGATGCTCCCCGCGTACAATATTAACTGTCTTTAGTTCTTTTTTCATGTAATCAATGAATGAATTGACCTTTCGATTCCTTTTAGAATGCATTTTAGACACTAACGTTGGATTCTCAGTCGTTATTCCCAGTTCGTCATGTTCATAAGAATTCCACTTTATTATTTCATCAGATATAGGAAATAACAATGGAGATACTCCATCATCGGTTTCTAAGTATCTTTTATATTTTCCATTCTGATGAAGCCTTGGTTCTGCCCATTTTGCTTTATTCGCATCAATATCGATCGTCATGCTGCTTTCTGATAAATGCTTTTCAGTAAGCAAAATGCCAGGAGTTTGAAACTTCCAAACTATATCCAACATTTCGGCTGTTAAAAAGTATGCCTCTTCAATTGTTCCAGGAGACGCTACTATCCGTAAAAAATCACCATGCCCAGTATTTAATGCAAATGATAAGTCTGCTTGTTCTGTATATGTAGGCACCCCAGTTGCAGGACCAGGTCTTTGGGACAAAACAATCAATACTGGGGCTTCACTCATACCAGCTAAGGAATATCCCTCTGTCATCAATGCATAGCCTCCCCCACTCGTACCCACCATTGTTCTTGCTCCCGTGAATGCTGATCCAATGGCAAGGTTAATTACTGCTAATTCGCTCTCTGGATGAACTACAGCCAATCCATACTCAGGTGCTTGACTGGCAAGAAAATGTAATATTGAGGATGCTGGCGTCATGGGGTATCCATAATAGACATTCAAACCACCAGCTATTGCCCCTAAACTTATTGTCTGATTCCCGGTTAATATTTTCCGTTCCTTATCTCCTCTCTCTAACGGAAATTTGTTCTCGCATTCGTCTTTTACAATCTCAAGAATCCTATCTGCAAATTTAATATTATTTTCGATTCCACTTGGATATTCACTTTTAATTATTTGGTTCATTTCTTCCTTCTTTAGACCAATTGTTGAAGCTAATATTGCAACTGCTCCAACTCCTAGCATCAATTCTTTCATGGGATACTTCTCTGCTTCGGACGTTAATGGGACACCTATTCCCTTAACATCTTCTTGTTCATCCGAATTGAATATGACTAATCCATCCTCAGCAATATCATCCACATGAGTCTCATAACTTCGTTTATCAAAATTGATTACTAGGTTAGCATTTAGATACTGACTACTTATCCATCTTGGTGCAGTACTAACAGCTGCAAAGTTATGGCCACCCCTTATTAAGCTCATGTAATCATCTAATTGAAATATATGGCGACCTAAGCGTGAAAACATGTGTGCAGCAACAGAGCCCGCTTTCTTAACCCCTTCTCCAGCTTTTCCACCAACTAAAAAAGTAAATACATCGTTCTTCAAATTATTATCATCTATTTGAATTTCTTTTTTCTATTTTTGATAAACAATTTATTTTGAAATGTACTGATGTATAATATAAATTTAATTATTATATTTTTAAATTTCAAAAGATTCGAGCTTTTGAGAAAAGTATCGATTAAACAAAATAAAAGTGGTTAATCTCTTGAGTAAAAAGGCATAAGAAAAATTCAAAAATGATAAAAAATGAATAACCAAAGAATTGTAATAATAGGAGCAGGATCCTTACAATTTGGATTAGGATCTGTAGGAAGCATCATTAATAGTGAAGTGCTTAAAGGATCAACGATTTGTCTTCATGATATTAATGATGAAAATCTAGCCTTAGCAACTCAGGCATGTAGTTCTGTTGTAGAAAAAAATAATCTTGATTTCACAATTGAATTTTCTGTTGATAGAAAAAAAGCACTTAAAAATGCAACATATATCATCAATGCTATAGAAATACCTCCAAGGTTTAAAATTCTTAGATGGGATTTTGAATTTCCAATGATGTGGGGCAGCTCACAAATCACCGGAGAAAATGGAGGACCTGGGGGATTATTTCATTCATTAAGAGTGATTCCTCCAATTTTAGACATTTGTGAGGATATTCAGAAAATTTGTCCCAAAGCACTTTTTATAAATTATTCCAACCCAATGAGCAGAATTTGTTTAGCCATAAAGCGGAGATTTCCTAATCAAAAATTTGTTGGTTTATGTCATGAAATTGCGAATGCTGAAATTTATCTATCAAGAATATTTGGAGAAAGTTCAAAAATTAAATATAAAGCGGGAGGTCTGAATCATTTTGGAGTTGTTTTAGAAGCAACCTATCGAGAATCAGGAGATGATGCTTATCCAGAAATTCGTAAAAAAGGACCAGCAGTACTGCAAAGGATGAGTAATGGCACTGATGTATCTCTCATTAAATATATCTTAGAAACTTATGATTATTTACCTTATACAACAGATAATCATTATGGAGAATACATGTCATGGGCATGGGAAGTAGCAGATTTGCCTCTTGGACGCGAATTTTGGGAATCCTATGAGATATATTTAGCTAAAAATCTCAAGAGGATTAAAAGAACTATCGAACGTGGAAAGGGAGATAAGCTCGTGAAACCAGATGGTGAGCGAGCAATTCCTATAATTGAAGGGATTATAAACGACGATAATCATGAAGAACTATCTGTAAATTTACCTAATGATGGTGTCATAACAAATCTTCCAAAAGATCTGGTAGTAGAATGCCCTGCCATAGTTAATAGAAATGGTATACATGCAATAAAACTGGGTGAATATCCAAGAGGCTTAGCAGCTTTACTTCGTACTCAAGCTTCTGTGCAAGACCTTGTTGTTGAAACAATCTTTACTAAATCAAAGAAAATTGCATTACAAGCATTACTTGCCGATCCCGTTATAAACAGCACTTCACAAGCAAAAAAAATATTAGATGCTATGATAAAGTTACAAAAGAAATACATTAAAATAGAATTGGAATAACAAAATAAAAGAAGTACTAAATTTTTTATAGAAATCTACGTTCTAAAAATTAAGTTTATTACATAGTTTAATTAAATAAGATAACTGGAATTAAAACTGAAAAAGCATGAATGAAACTAAAAGTGAGTTTAATCCATACATTCTTGGTATATTCTGTAACTGGTGTACATATGCTGGGGCAGACCAAGCTGGGACATCAAGGATGCAGCGTCCTGCTAACTTACGAATAATGAGAGTAATGTGTGGTGGGAGGGTAGAACCCCAATTTATCTTAGATGCTCTAGTGAATGGTGCAGATGGTGTTTTAGTGAGTCATTGCCATAAAGGAGACTGCCATTATGTAACTGGTAATTATAAAACTTTTGGCAAGATGGCTCTACTGGATAAGTATCTAGAACAATATGGGATCAATCCGAAAAGAGTGTACTATACTCAAATTTCGGCATCTGAAGGAGCGGAATTAACAGAAACAGTTGAAGAATTCGTGCATATTCTAAAGGAACTTGGTCCTAATCCAATTAAGAAGGAGGGAAACTAAATGCAAATTTTTAAATTGAAGATTAATCATAACACGTGTACGGGCTGCAATGTTTGTGTGGTCTCATGTCCCATTAATTTTAATCAATTAAGAAAAAGTAGTTATTTGAACGAAAAAAATGCTGTCATTCTTGTACAAAACGGAATGGCAAGACCAATCTATTTAACTGATAGAGATTATAATTGCGATGGATGTGGTGTATGTGTAAAGTCATGTCCACAAGTCGCCATAAGAATTGAATGCATGGAGGAAGCATAAAAATGTCATTTCCAAAAATTTCAAGAAATATAACTGATGTTGAAGAGCATATTAAAGTACAGTTTCTTACTCAAAGTTTGGAACTGATTCTGAATAGAGAAAAATGCGTTGGCTGTGGAACATGCGCTCGTGTTTGCCCTAAGGAAGCCATTTCTCGTGGTCCTGTCGGTGCAAGTCGCAGGTTTCCTGAAACTTCAGATATCATTCCTGAGGTCTATGACCCTAAAAAGTGTGTGTTTTGTGGCACTTGTGTTGTAATGTGTCCTTTTTCTGCTCTTACCCTTAAAAAGGATGGAGAAACCATCAACTTAGCAGATATCCCCATTGTAGAAAACAAAGTTGTTCCCAAACTTGAATTTGAGACAAGAATGTTAAAAAATGACAGAATAGCAAAACAATATGCTAAAGCTGAGGTATCTGTAATAGATGAAGAATGTGCTAAGGGATGTGGTTCATGTGCTGAGGTTTGTCCTTCTGGAACGATAGAAATCGCTAAAAGGCCAGAACACGGCTGGGAAATGTCTAAAAATGTCGAAGTGGTGGATCCTGACGCTTGCGTGGCATGTGGTGCTTGTGATAACGCATGTCCCACAGGAGCTTTGCAACTTAAAATTATTGATGTGAATACTTCTGGAGAGTTTAGTGAACTTTTCTGGCCTCCATTAATTGCAAGATTTAAAAAAGTGCGATGGAGTAAAAAGGAGGAGGCTAAGAAATGAGTTTAAATAATTTAATCCTATTAACTGGACGTACCATAAATCAAGGTGTCGCATTAGAGGGAGGAAAAGCTACGATGGAAAATGTTCGTGCCGCAGCTATATGTGCATTTGATAGAGATGATTTTAAAAAACTAGATTGCTTACCGGGGACTCCAGTAAAAGTTATTACTGATTATGGTGAAGTAATGGTTTATTCTACAATTTCGGAAGAGGGCCCTCACCCAGGAATAATTTTCATCCCAATGGGTCCTTGGGCAAACCAAGTAGTAAATCCAGACTCACAATCTTGTGGTACCCCCACTTATAAGGGAATGAAAGCAAAAGTAGAAGTAGTTAAAGACGGAAAGGTCCTTGGTGCAATCGAGTTAATAGGAATGTTAAAGGAGGCATAAAAATGGTTGAAAGAAAAATAAAGACAGTCTATGACGTGTGTTGTCCATTTTGCGGAAATTAAAATCCCCAACGGATTTTAAACGTAACTCTATGTGACGACCTCGAAATAGATGTATCTGATAATAAGATTGTTGAAGTACGCAATGCTTGCCAAATTGGTACGAAAAAAATGTTTTCATCAAACCCAAGCAAGCATCGATTTGAAAAACCAAGAATAAGAGTAAAAGGAGAATTCAAGGAAGTCTCATGGGATGAAGCCTTGGATAAAGCTGCAGACATCTTAGTAAAAGCAAAAAGACCGTTATTATATGGTTTTTCTAGTACCGAATGTGAAGCACAGGGAAAAGGAGTCGAACTTGCTGAAATTCTTGGTTCGATTCTGGATAATACCGCTTCAGTCTGTCATGGGCCATCTCTATTGGCCATCCAAGATGTCGGTGCTCCATTATCAACCCTTGGAGAATATAAAAATAGGGCTGATTTAGTTGTTTTTTGGGGATGCAATCCTGTTCATGCCCACCCTCGACATTTAGGTCGTTATAGCCAATTTGTTCGAGGATATTTCAGGAAAGATGGAAGAAATGACAGGTATATAATAGTAGTGGATCCTCGAAACACGAATACAGCTCAAATTGCTGATTTGTATATTCCTGTAAATCCTAATGAAGATTATGAATTAGTAAATGCAATTAGGGCTACATTGCGTGAGGTGGATCTTGATGAAAAGGAAATTTCAGGCGTTAAAAAAGAAGATATTGTAAAATTAGCAGAAAAATTAAAATCATGTAACTATGGAGTCATATTTTTTGGTATGGGATTAACACAATCACTTGCTCATCACAGGAATGTTGATGCTGCAATCTGTCTCGTGAGGGAATTGAATGATCATACAAAATTTCTATTATGCCCCATGAGAGGGCACTATAATGTGGCCGGAGCAAACCAAGTTTTTACGTGGAATACGGGTTTTGGGTACTCCATTGATTTCTCCAAAGGTTATCCACGATATAATCCTGGTGAATTCTCTTCAGTCGATTTATTAATGAAAAATGAGGTAGATGCTGCACTAATCGTAGCATCAGATCCAGCAAGCAATTTTCCAGCACCTGCAGTTAAAAATTTATTTAAGCATCCTTTAATCGTCATCGAACCTCACGAAACTCCCACTTCTGCATATGCGGATATCATTTTACCACCAGCATTTGCAGGTATTGAATGTGAGGGAACTGCTTACAGGATGGACAAGGTACCTTTAAGATTACGCAAAGTAAAGGATGCTCCGGGAGAATGCCTCTCAGATCATGATATTTTAGAGCGTTTACTCGAAAAAGTAAAGGAGAAATTGGGTGAGTAAAATGGCAGAGATAAAATTAAAGTTAAAGAAGCAACCAGAATTTCCATTAGAAGCAGAAAGCATCACTCCAAATAATTTTGCTGGTAAGACATTAGCAGACATAAAAAAGCTTCCGATCTATCATAGTAAAGAGTTACTGAGTATTGGAGACTTTTTTTCCGTTTCTGGTAAATCTGATGATGATCCTAAAAACCTTAAGATTGTAATCGATGGAAATCTCTCTAAAGTGAAAAGAATCGGAGAAATGATGAATGGAGGAGAGATAGAGATAAACTCAAACGTCGGCATGCATGTTGGTAATCATATGAAGAGTGGAAAGATCATAGTAAACGGAAATGCTGATGATTGGGCAGGTGCCATGTTAGAGGGAGGAGAATTAGAGATTAATGGAGATGCAGGTCATTACGTTGGATCTGCATATCGTGGTTATTGGCAGGGAATGAAAAATGGAATAATTAGAGTAAAGGGGAGAGTTGGTATTGAATCAATGTTATGGGCAAAAAGTTCGAAACCTTCAAATAAGTGGCCTACTTTATATTGTGGAAGCGCTGACTCATTCTTAGGAATACACAATCATGGTGGAACGATTGTTGTGGAAGGGGATGTAGATCGTTGTGCTGGAGCGGATCAATCTCGAGGAACTATTGTTATTAAAGGCAAAGTGAGTAGAATACTCCCTTCATATAAAAAGATGGGCGAAGTAAATGAAGTATTACTTCCGAATGGAGAAAAATTAAGCGGTAAATTTGCGGAATATAGTGGAGATCATTCGGTAAGCAAAGAAACCAATGGTCGACTTTATGTTGCAATTTAATCGTTCTTAACTTTTTTTAGCTATTTTTTTTGGTTTTTTTTATCATTTTATAAAAGAAATTGGTTAAGTATAGAAGATAGTAAATTCTAATTGAACTTGAATATGTATGAACGCAAAGTAAAAATCACGCGAATTCTTAAGGACCAAAAATATGAGGATATTGACACTGTCTTAGTAGAGAGTTCTGTTGATATTATTATTAACTCAAATCCTATTGCAAGTATCATTTGCTTGCCAAGTGATCTGAAAGAACTAGCAGTTGGATTCTTATTTTCAATAGGGATTATTAATTCTTATACTGAGATTAAACACATTGACGTGGAAGAAGATAAAAGTAAAATAAATCTTAACATGAAAGATCAATTAGAAATTAAATCAGAGATTTTCAAGTTAAATTCTGTAAGTAGAGTAATAGATACTACATGCGGGATCCCTTCTCCATGGAGAAACATTATCAAAGAGAAAATTATTGATGCTGAGGGATCTGACATAGCAGGTAATAATATTCAGCTCAAAAAAAAGATCATTTTTGATTCAATGATAAAAATGCAAACAGAAACTCAACTATTTCGTAAGACAGGGGGTTGTCATGGCGCAGCGATCTTTGATCTTGATGGCAATATTTTAGGAGTTAAAGAAGATATTGGTCGCCATAATGCCATAGATAAAGTAATTGGAGAGCTGTTCATGAAAGATATTGATTTTGAGCGTACTTTTTTAACTACTACGGGTAGATTAACGGGGGATTCCGTTTTGAAGGCTATAAGAGCTAAGATACCATTAATCGCCTCATTATCAGCGGCTATAGAATCTGGAATAAATTTTGCATTTGCTTATGGGCAAACTTTAATAGGTTTCGTAAGAGGTAGTAAAATGAATATTTATACTCGTCCCGATCGCATTATCATGTAAAAGTGAAGACTATCTTTATGAATGTCTGTTAAACGCGATACAAATATATTTATCAAATTTAAATTACTAATTAGTTATCTAATAAAAATCGCGAATTTATGATCATAAGGAACGATCTATTATGAAACACAAAACTGGAATTATTTTGTTACTTGTTGGTGGTACGCTCATGGTCATTGGGCGTGCGATTGGCAGTATAGGAGTTTTTGAATTTATCCATTCGTGGGTAATTGCGAATATATCTTCTGATTGGCATATATTAGCTAATTCTATCATGGATGTCATTCAATTCATTGCCGATACAGGTGGGTGGGCAATAATTGCTGGTGCTATCCTTATTTTACTTGGATTGATGAGAATAGGGAAGTTCGTTATATGGGTTGGTTTAACTTTTGGATTGATTGCCTTGATTATATGGGTCCTAACCCAAATTATTAATTTTACTGGCTTATCTTTTGGATCTTCTTTCGATACGATTATAAATCAACTTTATAATCAATTTACCTATAATTCTGGAATAAATTTCATTGGAGTCACCATCGCAATTATAGGAAAAGCAAGTATTAAAAAAGTAAAAAAACCAAAGAAATTAAAAATACAAGAAACTGAAGTTCAAGATTCAATGACACTGGAAACTAAATTTTGTCCAGAATGTGGAGCAGAAATCCCAAGCAATTCGAATTTGTGTTTTCAATGTGGCGAAACAATTGAATAACAACTATTTTATCAATTTATATTTTTTCTATTTCTTCACCGTTATCAAATGCTATAATCGTGAGTCTTTTCGTTATTGAACAACAAGTTTTTAATAAATTTCATATTCACTTTATCAATAGAAAAACATTTAAAATTTGTAAAGAAATGGTGATAGAATTATTCCGGTTCCAGTAGCGTTCATGCAATTATCCTCGTGCTGGGGGTGCCACCAATCGCTTCTTAATGCGCATTTAAATCTTTTACCAATTCTCCCTGCCTTGGATATTGTTTATTGGCCAGCTGTCGTTGATTATAAACATCAATCTTTGGAAGAGAGAGAGGATGGAAGTATTGTGGTTGGATTTATAGAGGGAGTCGCTAGAACAAAGCAAGACACGGAAAATGCCAAATTAATGCGAAAAAAATGCAAGGTGATTGTTGCGATCGGCGCTTGTGCTTGTTATGGTAGTGTAAAAGGATTGGCTAATTTATATGATAAAGAAGATTTAATCAAGCGTAAATTTATGGAAGTTGAGTCAATAACTGATAAAGAGCCACAAGAACCAAAAGAACACGTTCCTGGGATTGAAGAATTTATAGTTAATGTGAAAAATATAATTGATGTCGATGTTTTCATCCCAGGTTGTCCACCTACGACTGACAACATCGTTGGTGCAATTTCTTATCTTCTCACGCTCGTTGGAGAAGGCCCCGAATCTCAAGATAGATCTAAATCAGTATGTGACAATTGTAAGTTATTAAAAGAAGGATGCTTATTGGATAACGGTCTCTTATGTTTTGGGTCGGTTACAGCAGCTGGATGCGACCTAATGTGCCCTCATGATGGAGATATCTGTTATGGGTGTTATAAAACAACGAATAAACCTGGTCCAAAATATTCCAAATTGAAAGAAATGCTATACGAAATCGATACCCTTGATGCTCAAAATGCAGCTTGGATACAACACTTTCTAGATGTATCTTTAGGTGCTTCAAATATCACGAATTTTTATTTTAGGGGTGATATTTTACAGAAATTGGCATATGAACCAGATAGCTTTGAGGTTAAAGAAGTTGAGACAGAAATAGGTCCTAAACTCGTTCTTGATGTGAATGTTTCAGGAAATGAAAGTATTGATGAAATACTCGGCTTATGCCTCTTTCTATTGAAAAATGATCCCAACTTCAAATTTAGCACTAAAACAGTCTGTAGCCATTGCAATCGAGATGTTGCCGATAAGGTCCCTGTAGATCTTAAACGAGATTATGAAGGATTACCTAATATGGACACGTGTTTTTTAGAACAAGGTTATATCTGTTTAGGTCCAGTAACTCAAGCTGGTTGCGGTACAATTTGCCCAAATAAAGCTAACGCCCCATGTCTTGGATGTTATGGTCCACCCCCAGGGATAAAGGAACAAGGAGCAAAATTCATTAGCACGTTAGGATCCTTATGTGCTGAAAAAGATCCAAGCGAAGTGGCTAAAGCAATCAAAGATCCCGCAGGATTGTTTAATCGATTTACATTAGCAGATAGCACGTTAGGACACAGGTATCATGATAAAATGA
The DNA here is from genome assembly GCA_964632315.1 of uncultured archaeon. Taxonomy (GTDB): domain Archaea; phylum Asgardarchaeota; class Lokiarchaeia; order Sigyniarchaeales; family SOKP01; genus SOKP01. The sequence continues at coordinate 18,871 of CAZWEM010000024.1, read as the reverse complement.
AAAAAGAATAATTAATATCGTTTGAATTTTATATAATTAGAAATTAATATATCTAGTAAATAACATTAAATTGAGGAAAAATTATGGCGAAAGCTGAAGAGTTTAAGATGTTCCCCGGTTGTACCATAGGAAATAGGATTCCATTCATAGAAGCGAGTGCTCGTAAGGTGTTTGATAAACTTGGAATCAAAACCTCTGATGCCGAATTTGCATGCTGTCCAGATCCCGTTGGTTTTAATGCCGTGGATCATGAGAGTTGGTTGGCAATGGGAGCTCGAAATCTCACGATTGCAGAAGAAGAGGGAAAAGATATAGTATCCCTGTGCAATGGTTGTTTTCAAACGCTTAAAATGGTTAATCATGAGTTAAAGAATGATGATGAATTGAAGGATAATATAAATGGCATTTTGAGACAATTAAAGCGCGAATTCAAGGGAAGTATCAACGTTAAACATTTTGTAGAAGTCTTATATGACGTTGGAGCAGAGAAAATTAAAGAGAACTTGGTAAAAGATCTCTCTAATTTGAAAGTTGCGTGTCATACTGGCTGTCACTACAACAGGCCTTCGGAAGTAATGCAAACTGACGATCCAATGGAACCCGTTAAACTAAGGGAACTTGTAGCAGCAACTGGCGCAATCCCTGTTGATTATGAAGAAGAAATGTTATGTTGTGGTGCTGGAGTTGGAAATACAGAAGAAGAGCCTTCAATGCAAGTTTTGGCAAACAAGTTTAACAGCGCAATTGCCGCAGGTGCAGAAGCGTTCATAGTTGTATGTCCAGCATGCTTTCAACAAATGGACTCGAATCAGAAAAAAGCGAGCGCACAAGCAAATACTGAATTTAAGATTCCGATTTTATACTTAACCGAATTGATGGCATTAGCATTTGGCGAGAACCCTGATGATCTTGGATTAAAATTCCATAGATCTCGTTTAAACGACTTCTTAACAAAATTTAATCTTAAATAAATTATGATTTATTTGATTTTTACAATAATTAAAAAAAAGAGATTAATTACGAACGATCGCATAAATCATCTTAGCAAACTCTGGTTGATACTTGAAGAAATTATCCGAATCAAAAGTAATTAAGCGAAAATTTACAACGATATTGTGATCTAAACCAGAAATGTGATATCTTGGTTTAAATCCGAATTTCTCTTCGTATTTATTGCATAGTTGGTTTACTTCCTCAAGCTTTTTTCTGAATTGAGGAAAACCAAATTCCATGGTAAAAGTATAACTGTGGATTTTGGGGCTTTTTGTTCTTTTAAATGCAGAATCAAACACCTTTTTTAATTTTAGCTCTTGGTTTTCTTTTAAATCCTCTACTTCAATTGGCGGAAATCCTTCTTGTTCTGCTTGATGTACTTTTTCTTTAAATTGCAAGAAATCTTTTATATTTTCGAGTTTCAATGAAAATTTCACAATTTTAGCTGAAATCACATCCGAATTAGATATTTGTATGAAAAGATTATCAAATGTTTCAATCACGGTCTTAGTTAATTTGATATCTCTCACAGCTCCAAATGCGTTTCCTATACTAACAATGTCATTAAGCTCAAAGGGATTAAGGATTATCAAGGCAAGCCCTGAAACCAGGTTTTCAAACATGCCACTAGATGCGAAAGCTATCGCAACACTCAATGAACTAGTGATTATTGCCATAAATTCAGTAGGTATGGTAAATGGTAACCCTTCAATTAATAAAAATATTATTATTAGTATAGAAATTAGTCTCATCAAAAACTTGACTATCAATTTTCGTTTTTTAGGCATTTTTTTAGCTCTTTTAACTAAAAAAATAACTATATTATTAATAACCAATATAATGACGATTAAAATAGCCACAATGATTAAGTCTAAGAATATATTATTAGTAAATGACATTCACGCATCACCAGCTTGATTTTTTGTTAATTTCAGATCCATTGGTAATTCACCAGTCCAATTTTCAAATACCTCATCACTATAGAGTCTATATAGAATATCCCTCAAGAAGGAGTTTGCATAGAGAACAATCAGATTTGGATCTTCTCCTATTAATTGTAAAGTGATACTACATCTCTCAAAAGTGGTCTTATTTACATAAAATATTGGTCGATATCCCATCAATGGTTCATATTTGTCAAATACTATATCAAGCAATTCATCTAGCTTTTCTGGATCGATATTAGGACGAATTTCAATAATTTTTATATATCGCGTCAATTTTTTACCTTTTGAAATGATTCGAGTTAACTTATCACCATATCTTTCAAGAAAGCCAGCTTCTTCACTTAAAATGTGTTCTTCCTCAGTAGTGATTTTATTCGTAAATTTTGTTATCGTAGAATTGAATACCATTTGATTGGGTAATATAGTGATTATACCATTGAATTGCCTAATTTGCGTGTAATTAAGGGAAATATCTTCAACGATACCTTGAACTCCATTAGTTTCAATGAGATCACCAACTTCAAAACCTTCATTAATGATGATCATGGCCCCAGACACGATATTATTGATTCTATTTCGAAGAGTCAATGAGACTGCGACTATTAAGAAAGAAACTATAGCTAATGCGTAATCGGTGGCGATGAGGAATAAATACCCCAATAGAATTCCAATCCACGTGAAATTTATTACAATTGAAAAGAGGAAACGTAAAACTTTACCCTTCATAGCTTTGTTTACTATTCCCAATAGAATTGTTCTTATGATGTACACTATGATATTCACGATAATTGGAAACAAATAAGTATCCCATATTACATATCGTGTCGTTCCTACCCAAACGTCAATCGGTAGATAATTAAAACCAAATATTAATAGAACTAACACTAAAACCCAAATTAGGATTTTATATATTTTTTTCATATCTGAGTATTTGTTTTCATTAAATTTAATTTCCACTTTTATGAGATATAAAAACCTAGTGATGTTAATTGAATATGCAAGGAATATTAATTTAATAGTCATTTCTTTATGCTTAAAGAATGTTCAAATTAGATGGGCAAATAAATTAAAGCCATCTACATCATATATTCTTCCCTCAGCAAAAGAACCAAAGGATCCAGAATAATCATCAAGAAATACATTCTTATAAGCAAAGTTTCTCCCAAATGCTTGATTTTCATTATTTCCTTCGTGTAAAATCAAAATCTTCCCTTTCCAACCTATCCATTTTTGATTTATGTCAATTAAGTAATCTCTAAAAAGTTTTGATAATCTAATTGAGCGCTCTTTAATTTCTCGGCTATCTACTTGCTTCATGTATTTAGCTTTTGTTCCCGGACGCACCGTAAATTTAGAGATATTCAAAATGCCCGGTTTTAGCCATTCTATGAACTCCATTGTTTCTTCAAAATCCCTCTCACTTTCTTCGGGAAACCCACATATTATGTCAGTGGATATTGACAATGAAGGAAATTTTTCTCTGAGAGATTGAATCTTTGTTCTGATTTTTTCGATCTTATAGTTTCTGTTCATTTTCTGTAGAACTCGATTACTTCCAGACTGAATCGGTATATGAAGGAGTTTATACACTTTTTCTAATGAAAAAATGCTAATTAATTGATCGAACTCATCCAAAAGAAACTTTGGATTGAGCATTCCCATTCTTAGGAAGAATTCTGTAGGAATTTGATGGATCTTCCTTATTAGATCGGCAAGATTTGAGTTTTCATGACGATAAGTACTACAATCTTGAGATGTGAGAAACAATTGTTTCGCTCCTTGATTTAATTGGTGTTTTGCATTTTTTAGGATAGATACGGGATTATACGTGTGAAGTGCCTTACGAGCATTCTTCACGCAACAATAAGTACAATTTCCTTCACATCCTTCGGAAATCGATAAGATCCCCGTTAATTTTCCTTTTGGTAAATCTATAAGGATTTTTGATTTATCGATTGATTCTTGTGAATATAGGATGAAATTATTTTTTTCTTTTTTAACTTTTTTTAGAATTTGGACAATTTCATTAATGTTATCCAAGTCAATAATTGCTGCGTAACTTGGAATAATTTTCTTTAGTATCTCAATGTAATTTTTGGAGATATGAGGTAAACATCCCGTAATTATTACATGCTTATTTTGTGATTCGGTGTAGTTTACGTGAATTTCTTCTAAACGTTGCTTAATCTTGTTTTCAGTCTGTTGTTTTACTCCACAAGTATTAATGATAATGAACTCAGCTTTATCTATTGATGTTTCAGTGTAATTAGATTCTTTTAATAAGGTTGACATTATACGAGAATCAGCTTTATTCATGGTGCAACCGTAGGTTTCGATGTAAAAAGAATTTTCCATCATGATCTTATAATGCACGGATTCTAAAAAGGTTATATCTTTAAGTTAAATCATATAAAGCAAGCTTAGATTTAAAAGAAGGTTTAAATTAAAATTACCTATTAAGAACAGCTAATAAATTGTTGATTCACGAATGACAAAATATGCCTACTGTACAGTTTGTAAAAAAGAAGTGGAAACTCCAAGTCGAAAACCTATAAAAACGTTTCATAAAGTGCTATGGGTTTTGCTTAGCATCGCGACCGTGGGAATTGGTGCAATAATATACCTAATCGTATTAGCCAACAAGCCAAAAATTTATTGTCCAACCTGTTTCACGAAGCTAAAATTCTCAAAGGAACATTTTGAGACTGAAAAAGAAGAAGAACCAAAAACCCCGAAGGAAAAAATTCTCAAGAAAGCTGGAAAGAAAGCAGAAGCTGCAAAGAAAAAACCGAAATCAGTAAAGAGAGAAGGAGAATCAGACAAGACCGAGAAAATTGATGATACATTTTGCCCTTTCTGTGGAGAAGATATTTCTTCTAGCGAAAAACGATGTCCTTATTGTGGATCAAAGCTCTAAACCTTGAACTTTCTGGATTTTGATTCAATATTTCAAAATGAATTTGCATTGATGTCCTTTAAAAACCTAATTTTTATTAACTCGGATGTTGATAATATTTAAATAAAAAGAACATTCAAATAATCTAAAAGGAATTAATTATTTACAAGGAGTAAAAAAAATGCCAAGAAAACCGAGAAGAGCTCCAGAGAGAGCACCCGATCCTCTTGACGAATATTCCACATGGGATATCAGGATTGCTAAATCGATTTATTATGGAATCATTATTGCATCTATAATAACCATTCTAGGCATATGGCTTACGCTAATTGGTTGGTTATTAGAAACAGGAAGAATGGACGATATTCTAGCCCTTGGTCCTGGTATTGGGGCTTTAATTATAATTGGAATAATAGCAGGCCATCTATTCTTATTGGTCTTGTTTTACACGTTATTCCGTGGTGGTATCTTAAAACTGTGTAGAAGACTGTTTAAGGACCGCGTACTGGCGAAAAAATATGAAGATTACACGACATTGAGATTATTGATCGCGGTCACCCTTATCGTAATTTACATGTTTTTAATCACTCTAGTAGTATACATATTACCATCGTTTTTCTGGAGTCTTGTCGCTAATTTATGGATTTACATAATTACAGAATTTAATCCTGGAGAATGGATCTTAACTGTGGGCATATTCCTGTTCATCATCATTTTGTTAATATACTTAGGATTCGTCTTGTGGAACCATGGCGTATATGCCGTTCTAAAGCGCGTGAAAAGGATCGAAGAAGAAGAGGAAATCGAGCAAGAAATTAAGAGAGAGCAGCTTAAAGCAATGGAAGAAGATGAGTTAATGGAAGTTTATGAGAAGCAGATAGGTAAAAGAGCGATTTATCGAGGTAAACAAACCAAAGGATACCAAGCTTGGAAAAAGAAATATTTAGGATAATAAAATGCCGATTAATATTTTTTTATTTAATTTTTAGTATTTTTCTCTTTATGCCTTATGAAAAATCAAACAGTAAATTAAAAGTAGAAAAAGAAATATTAGTTTTTATTTTTGATTATCTCCTCATCATGCGAGGATTTCTGAATAGCGTTAATTCTGTACGCGGAGGTTTGTATGTGGATGAGCCAGTCGACTTCATTTTCTTATGCAAGCGCTTAACTTGTTTGATTGCGTCATTCATGAAGTTGCAAGCCATTCCAAAGAGTGTCATGTACTTAACAAAAGTTGAATCTTTAGCGTAAACTTTGTCATAGATCTCGATCTTGAACTCCTTTTGAATCGGATGACCGTCTACTCTTGCAATTAATTTCTTACCAATGCGTATCTTATAGTTTCGTCCTGGACCAACCACCCCTCTAGCGGTCACTATTTGGAATTCATCATCTTTGTCTTCTGGAAGAAGTGCGAAGTTCCAACGAGTACCTATCCAGCGCCAACTTCTTACAAGTTTAATTAAATAAATAATTCCTGGAATTTGAAAGAAAAAGACAGGAGCAGGATGTCTTATCTCATAGCTTTGAATCAATGAATGAGCAACGCTTAATTCTACACCTCCTTTAAAATTTCCTCCTTTAGGAAGGGAATCCATGGATTCTTCCATAATGGTGAAATATCTACAAACCAAGCGTTTCTCTTCTATAGGTTTTTCGTGCCAATCATCCTTATTATACGCAATGATGTACTTCTTTTCTCCATCAACTTCAATTTCTCCTTCCATATCGAAATTCTTGGAATACCAACGTGTTTTTGCTTGGTACTTTAACTGTTGATGTATCCCAAGCTCCTCGTCATGAAGCCTTGTCCTCCAGAAATTGACCAGGATCGTTTTATGAACGATCTTTTCGACCGATTCTTCTGGAGCTTTTACCTTCGATTTTTTTACTTTCTTCTTACCTTCTGGAACCTTTCTAGGGGTTGATCTCTTTCGAGGTTTTTTTGCTTTCTCATCAGCCATCTTTTCTAGTTCTTCATTAGGGTCGTCTTCACTCATAATATTCAATTTTTTGTGTAATTTGAGGATATATAACAATAATTTCTTAAAACAAGTATATATGTTTTTCTTCTTGAAATTCTTTTTAGTTATAAACAAGTGTTTGTACTTTTAAATTTTTATTCTCTGGATTATAAAAATGAATTAACAATGGTTTAATTAATGAAAAAAATATTTTCATTATTGATACCATCTCAACTTTTTCAATTAAGAGAATTAAATTTTTGGGGACGTACCATAAAAAACTGTTTCACGTCCGTACCTTCTGCAATAGCTTCTTCCATTGCCTTAAAGCCGAATTTCTTATAGAATTTTACATTTTTTTTCGTGGAAGTTTCGAGGAATACTGGTAAAGGATCCTGGTCAATCTTATCAATCATATAGTTCATGAGCAAAGTACCATATCCTTTTCCTTGATATTCTGGGTCTACTCCAAGAGTTTGTAAATACCAGTGCTTTCCCGAAGCATACTTATTATGCATTTTCTCATGAACTTCCGTAATTGGTTTGATTAGTTTTCCTGCTTCTGCTCCTACTTTCCACATCTTAGCTTTGAAAGAGCATAGAAAATTTCCAAAAATATATTCCTTATATGCATCAAAGAAAATCCATACTCCCACGCCTTCTAAATTCGTTGAAGTGGCATGTACTTCACCGTATCGTAGCCCCATACAAGTAGTAAACTGGAATACGTGTTTTATACTTTCATGCCTTTTTTCTTTATTTGGGATGACATGAATTGATACAGGATCGTCTTTTAAAGCTTTTCCTAATACTTCACCAGCTTTGACAATCTGTTGTTTCTTTAATGATATTATATCCTCTTTTTTCGGTATAAGTTAATCACATTATTATTTTCTTATTCCAATTAATAATTTCGATTCTTTTTAATATAATTTATAGTATATCATTGAAGGTTTAAATTTTAGATTTATTAGCTTTAGAAAAAAAATCTTATTAAATATTTTTTCCTTGCTCAACATCTCTAAAAGGTATAACAGCATCAAGTTCAGAGAGTATTTTTCCAAGTTCCGGTTCCACAAGCTCAGATTTAATGTGATCAAGAACTTTCTTTACTGTAATTATATCTGTTAAATAAGAAATTCTTAACTCATCGTGGTTTGCATCAAGAACCAAGATTTTCTCTTTACCTTCAGTATTTATCCAAATTGGCCAATTAGGTAATCCATTTCCATTTGGATTTCCTGTTCTTGCGAAATTGGCAAGATAAGTCATACATAAATCCTTTAATTTGTCTCTACCAAGTCGATTATGTTTTGTGTGGGTTTTTCCAATCAATATAGCCATGGAACCTATTCCCATCCCCAAGAAGAATGGGATCTCAGCAGCGTGATGAGCTCCCAAATTACGTCCTAAATCTCTTGGAAGCACGCTAATACCATCACTATTTGGACTTCCCCAATCAAATCGATACGCATAAATGTTTACAGCACTATTTAAAGCAATCTGAGATACTACGGAATCAAGCCCGCTCATTCGCCAAAGCTGAGAACTATAACCCCAAATTAGGCCATATTCTCGTGAATTTTTGGGAGGATCTGACCTGAAATAACCAAATAGCTTTGATTCGTCCTTGTTACAACCTATAATTACAGGTACTTTATTTGCCCAGTTTCCAGTAGAAAATATAGCATAACCTTCTTTTGGTATTACGGTACCATCCGTGAAAATAGTATGCCAGTTAGCCATTCCAAAATCCATCGTAGGGATGCTTTTAGTAATTTGAAAGGGAGTTTTTGAGCGGAAATATTCATTTATATCATTTTCTGGCATTATATTGATGATATTTTGTGCATCTTCTTGATCCTTAGCTTTTCGGTCTTTAATGAGAAGATTAATGAGAAGAGCTTCACTTTGAGATTCTGCAGAAATAGTACTCCAAATTAAAGACAATGCACTCTCAATGACAGCGTGATGGAACAAATCTTTTGCGGAAGGGGAAATAAGGAGCGAGAGAACGTTAAAACCTCCTCCTGATTCACCAGCAATTGTGACATTATCAGGATCACCCCCAAATGCTTCAATATTATCTCGAACCCATTCTAAGGCCTTAACCAGATCTAAAGTTCCAAAATTTCCACTCTTATCTTCAAGAGAACCCATATTTGTTACCGCTGGATGTAAAAACCAACCCATTGCTCCAAGTCGGTAATTAACTGAGACATATAACAAATTTGATTTTTCGCTTACCGCATTACCATAATAAGCTTTTTCTGCTGATGTCCCAATTGAGTTTCCTCCTCCATGAATGTAGAAATAGACGGGTAACTTTGTTTCTGAAGTCTTGGGACGCCAAATATTGAGGTAGAGACAATCTTCTGAGCCGATCGGTCCCATAATGAACATATATTGCGCAGCAGAATTTCCAAACCTTTTAGCTTTATGGATTCCGATCCATGGAGAAGGGTTAAGTGGTGCTTTCCAACGGAGAGAACCTACTGGAGGTGTAGCATAGGGAATTCCCTTCCAACTCCACGAATTTTTATTTGAATTCCCTAATAACATTCCGTATTTCGTTTGAACTAAAGGATCATTATTCCATGAACCAAGTTCGAAAGTTGTATCAGATGGTTTTAGTTTATTAAAATATTTAATGGAACGAGAAATGATCCTTTTAAAAAAATTACCCAATCTTATAAAAGGGCTAAATAGATAACCTATTTTCATAATTAGACTCATATTTTCATACGCCAAAATGATTATTAAAAGAATTTAATATAGATTCACGTATAAAGTTTGATAGAGAACAATCATAAATTAATATTGTACCTAATTTTCTTAGTAAGTCATTGTTATTTCCAAATTCTTGCCTTTTTATCTATATTTTTTATAAAAGCATCTTTTCCCTCAATATATCCTTCAATATTTTCGGGGTATTCTTGTGCAAGATTTTCTTTAAGTTGACTATATGCTTGGGCCTCTTTTGGATGAGTAACCATATAATCTCTAAATTTTAAAAGGCGGATTATTTCAGCATCTCCATCTTGGAACACATGAACATGAAAAATTCTAAATTTTTCACTTCCTTTTATAAAAAACCTTCGTTTAGGAATACCGGCTTCCCCTTTAGGAATATATCCTTGTTCAATCATTTTTTTATTATATTTATCGACTTTATTTATATCTTTGACTTCAATTATAATATCAATAATAGGTTTAGCACTAATATTCGGAATAACCGTGCTCCCAATATGGTGAATGGTAATTATTTCATTTTTAAAAATCGATTTTAGAAATATAGATTCACTCTCATACATTTTTTTCCACTCTGGATCATGTGGAACGACTTCGACTTTTCGAACTATGATAAATTCTGAATGTAAATTAAGTGTCTGGTTATTAAAATTAAAAGTCATCTTTATATAAATAATGGGAATAATACATGATACAAACTTACAATTATGTGATTTTTGAAAAATGGTTCAACCAAGATTTGATGTATACGGATCTCTTCACAAAGGGATACGTTCTTTAATGACCGAACTCATGTATGATTTAGGAAAATCAGATGTAAAGAATTCTTCAGCATTAACGGCTTTAGAAGAAAAGTTGGGATATCTTTGGGATATATTACACGTTCATGCTCAAGGAGAGGAAGAATTCATATTTCCTCATTTGTTAAAAAAAGATAAGGCATTTCACCAGAAATTAAAACAAGCTCACGAAAAATTCGAGAAAGATGCGGACTTTTTCAAAGAAGCTTTTAAGGAATTTTTAGAAGCGGATTCGGAGGCTGCAGAGAAACAACAGGAGATGACTAAGTTCACAAAACGCTATAATACGTTTGTCTCAGAATACTTTTCTCACATGCAGGATGAAGAATTGGGAGCAAATCCCATCCTCTGGGGGATGTTGGATGACGAGGCACTCATGGAAATATTAAGTAACATGTCACAAAAGCCAACTCCAGAGCTACGAGAATACTTTATTCCATATTTATTAAGAGCGACGAACCCCGCTGAGCGAGTAGGAGTTTTAATGGGAATGAGAAGAAGCATGTCAGACACTGTCTTTACCAGGACTTTATATATTGCTGAAGCATCCTTAGCAGAGTCAGACTGGCAGAAATTAAAGGTAATGTTGGATACCTTAATTCAAGCTCATTAAGAGTAGATTTCCTGAATACATCAAAATTGAATTTTTATCCAGATTTAAGAGCTGGAGATATATTTTAATTTTCAAAAAAGATTAGGGTTTATTAAAGTTCATTCGAGAATTCTACAGCACATTTATCTGAATCGCAATATCGCTCACCTATTGCTCGATCCTTTGTTTCACCTAAAAATAGAGGTTGGATCCCTTCCATCATCTTTTCATATTGTTCCTTGGTAATTTGCTCATAAGGAGCTTGTTTGTATCCATGGTCCTTATTAGGCAAGAAACTTGCGCTTTTTAATTTATCCTCGTAACATTCAAGGACGTGTTGAATTTGATCCGCTTCTTGAGGATTAAAGGTAATGGTGATAGATACTTGATTATCGCTCCAATACTTTTGATAATCCGCGGCATTCTGAGCTTGTTCCCATATCGACACATCATTCTTGGAGCGATCGAAATATTTTTCATGTACTGGAAATTCAGCTACGACGGTATTTGGACTATAAGCATCCTCTTCCACGTGATACCCCGCTTTCTTAATTGGTTCGATGAGATCCGAGTTTTTTGATAATCGAATTCTTCGGATGTAGTATTGACTGTGTGGATAGTGAATCCCAGGAGTAACTCCAGGAAGCAAGCTAACCGATCCAGAGGGTTTAACCGTAGTTAATTTAATACTTCGAGGAATGCATAACCAGTTTGAATATTCCTCGTCTAAACCTTGCAGGTAATTATATGCTTTATCACACCATTCTAATATGTTCCTTCTACCTTGTTTGACAAATGCTTCTATTATTCCAGTTTGTGATATGCCCATTCTTCTGTTCTTCAGCATGACAGCATTTGTTTCTTTCCAATGAGTATTTACCAAAGTAACACTTTTTGCATACAAATAAGCATACTTTAAAGTTTCTTGATACTCTTCATAAGACTCGTGTCGCGAGGGAAATGTCTCGACGAGGCAACAAAGTTCGAATGATTCCAGACTTTGTTCTCCGCATGGGTTAACTCCTGCAACTTTTTTATCCTTATAATCGGGTTTATCTCCCATCCTCGAATAAGCTTGGGCATTTTCCAACCAAAAAACTCCTGGTTCCCCATTCACTGCTATTTGTTTTGCAATAAAAGAATAATCCAAACCTTTAACTGCAAACACGGAATTATTACTTGCCCAGCGGTGTGAGTATAACTTTTCTTGATCTTGCTTGCATATCACGAATTCATAATCTGTCGGATCTCCTAATGCTATTTCAGCTGATCTTCGAACGTTCCCCGCCACTACGCATCGACCAATCAAGTTCATGATATCTACGATATCAACCGAAGTCAGTTCTCTTCCAATACGAGCTCTTAAAATTTTTTGAATGTCGATCAACATCTCCTTTAGAGGTCCGGGTCCAGATGCAATGCCTCCGAATCCACGTATGGGTTGACCAGCTGGCCGTATTTTAGAGAAATCATAAGTAGGTACTTGTTTTCCTAAGAAAAATGCTTCCAACATCAATCGGAGGGCATCTACCCACCCTTCTCTCGAATCAGGAATTTCAAAATCAAACGTACCAGCTGTTGGATTTTGAACTTTAATCTTTCCTGCTCCTTTTGTATCAAATCCAACTCCCACGCCAAGCATTAAGGCATCCATAACGAAACAAAATGCCTTTGAATATTTTAGATCAATATCATTTGTTGAAGCAAATCCACAATTATTTAATGACATTGATCCATTCTTGGCAACAAATTCCGTTCCCATCATCCATAAACCTCTTCCTGGAGGGAGAAATTTGAAGTTCCAAATTTTTTCAAACATGATTTGAGCAGATTTCTGAGCTTTTTTGTCACTCCAAGGAAGACTCAATTTGATACAATGTTCTTTCTGGACGGAATAACATCCTTCTACAACACGTCGTATGGTTTCCCAAAACTCCTCTTTGCGGTTCTCTCCTTCTATGATTCGAGCATAAGTTCTTTTATAGGTGATATAACCTAAGGGCCCCCATGAAGGCCTACTTTCCTTATATTTTTCTAAAAAGTCCTCATTTAGCTTGAAAGATATGTTTTCTAAATTAATAGCTCGTGCAAATAGGTTTCGATACTTGTTTAGGCCCCTTTGAGTAAGTTCAACACAGACAAGTTCTCGAATGTAATTAGTGGTAATTTCATCCATGCCGAGACCAATGATCGTTCTAATGACATCTTCTGAGACTTCCACGGCCACATTCATGTCCAATCCCGTTTCCTTGTTGAGAATCTTCGCGATGTTCATTTCATCAAATTTTTTCTTTTCTCCCTTCGAGTTGATAACGAATTTGGGATAAAGATCTGCTAATGAAAAAGAGTTATCTGTCATTTTTTTCACAAATGATGGGTTATTTACGGTTTAATAAATTTATTTTGATAGTATTATTTTAATTAGCCTTAACCTACCTTATATTTAATTATTACTTGTAATATAAATTTATCCTTCACTTTTATTACCATATTGATTAATTTCCAACACTCTTGGATGCCTTATTTCGATTAGATCCATTAAAGATAAAGAATTCTTGATTTTAATTTTTAATTCTTTCAATTTATAACATTTCAAAGCTATATATGTCGAAATTATGTCGAAAGCCAAGTAAGATAATGTTAGATGCTTTTAAAGAACAAACTGAGTGCAAATTTTTAATTCATCTTGAATTAACAATTTATAAACTTTAATTTTAAATCTATACTTACCCTCTTAAACTCATAATTCAATTAATAAATAATAAGTGCGTAAAAAATGGTAAATATTGAAATAATGCTTCTAACTATCGGTACTGCTGCTTTAAGTCTCATAATTTACTTAATAATAGCATTTATCGTGGGCACAATTAAAAAAAATAACGGAGTCATGGATATTTTTTATGGACCAGGATATTTCGTCGTATCTTTTACAGCTTTGATTACTAATTTAATACTAACTGGAACCACCTCCTTACAAAAAATAGTAGTAACTATTTTAGTTTTAATCTGGGCAATAAGGTTAGCTAGTTATGTCTACATCCGTAATCATGGAAAACCAGAAGATTATAGATATGTGGCAATGCGCGAGAGATGGAAAACCAATATAGTTCTAAAAAGTCTATTAAGAATATATCTTTTTCAAGGACTGGTGATATTTATTGTTGATATTCCCTCATGGTTTGTAATTATTAGCGAACCTCCCTCGGTTGTTGAAGGGTCATTCGCAACTGGTGCTGAATATTTTTACATTATACTTCTGTTATTAGGTACTTTCATTTGGGTAGTCGGTTTTCTTTTTGAAACGATAGGGGATTGGTCATTATATCATTTTCTTCAAAATCCCGAAAATAAAGGAAGGGTGATGGACAAGGGAGTGTGGAAATACACCCAACATCCAAACTACTTTGGAGAAGTGACACAATGGTGGGGCTTGTATGCAATTGCGATAGGAGTTCCATTTGGATTTATCACATTTTTCGGACCAGCATATATTACTTTTATGATCATCAAGGTATCGGGAGTGAGGCTACTTGATAAACGGTTTGAAGGAAACAATGAATATACGGCTTATAAACGAAGAACTCCTAAATTTTTTCCTTGGCTTCCCAAGAAAGAATAAAGATAATCTTCTCTTTTTTATTTTCTAAGTAAAAATACTAAATTTGAAACTAGATGCAAGATAAATGAAAATAGGATATCCCTGTATTAATTTGAGCCTTACTTGTAGGAGTAGCAGGACTTTTCGCTTAAAGAATTATTCGGAAGAAAAATTAATTCAAACCGTAGAAGGTAATTTGCTATGCCTCAAGCAAATTCTCGAGTACAATAAACAGAATAAAATATATTTCTTTAGAGTTACATCTGATTTGGTTCCATTTGCGAGTCATCCTATCATGGAATTTGATTGGCAAGGGTATTTCAAGGAAAAGTTAATTGAGATTGGCAATTTTATAAAAGAAAATAAAATGAGGATAAGTATGCACCCCGGACAATATACTGTGTTAAACTCTCCGAATGAAAAAGTTTTTGAAAATAGTATCAAAGAACTAGAATATCACGTCGATGTTCTTGATCTCATAGCTCTCAATGAAACGGCTAAAGTGCAGATTCATGTTGGAGGCGTCTATGGGGATAAATTACGAAGTAGGCAACGATTTATCGAGAGATATAATAATTTATCAGATCGGATTAAGGATCGATTAATTATAGAAAATGATGAAAAAAGCTACAAACTAGCCGATTGCTTATTCATCAATGAAAAAACAGGGATTCCAGTTGTTTTTGATGTATATCATCACGAATGCTTGAATTCAGGGGAATCTCTTGAAGAAGCGTTTAATCTTTTTATAAAAACTTGGTCACCTGATGATGGACCTCCGATTATCCATTACAGCTCAGAGCATCCGATAAAAGGAAAGCCAAGGCACGCTGATAATATCGATATCTCACATTTTAAAGTTTTTTTAAAAAAAACCGAAAATTTTGATTTTGATATCATGCTTGAAATAAAAGATAAAGAAAAAAGTGCATTAGAAGCAATAAGATTAATTAATCATTACGAATTGCTTAAATAGGTGTTCAAAAAACTTCAAAATTTATATTTTAAACGAATAATCAATAAATATGGCATAAAATCCTATTAATCAATAAATATAAGGTAATATAAAAAATGGCAATAATGATTAACTGGTTAGCTGTAAGTATAGCTGCAATAGTGTATTTTATTATTCATTTTCTCTGGTATTTTCCTTTTGCTTTCGGAAATTTATGGCTTAGATTAGTTGGTAAAGAAAGTGAACCAAAGTCGAAAATCATTCGAGATACAATCATAATGATCCCCACTAGTTTTGTCACGGTATTGTTCATAGAATTGATGATGGATCTAACAGGGATGAATGATATAGCTTCCGCTTTACTTTTAAGCATTTTTATTTGGATAGGATTTGTCGCAACTATTGCAATCAATCAGAATAACTTTAATGACAGAGGAGTGAAATTATTCTTTCTTGAGTACGGTTTTTACTTAGTTGGTTTCATAATTGCAGCAATAATATTAGCTCTATTTCCTTAATCCTTCTTTTTTATTTTTTTTAATTTACTTCTGAGGTATTATCACGTAAAGAGGCCATTTTTTTAAGATACCCTTGGGCAAAGTTCCTTTTCGAACTTTCTCCAAAATTATTTCTCGATCCTCTAAATATTGAACTAAATTATCTGAATCTAATGTTATACTGACATTCTTGCTCTTAATTTCTCTAACAAGGGAATCGGAAGATATGCATTCAAAAAAAATCTGTTCTTTAAATTTATCATAATCAGCTGGAATTATCAACTGTTTTTGTGAATTTTCTTCATTATTTGAGATTAAAAATACTATTGAATCAATATTACTCTTCAATTTCTCGTTTAGACAATGAATCAGGTTACGGGGTTCAATTAAGTCAAAATTTTTACATTCAAAAAAATCACCAGCAAATAGTGAATAATTTTGAGGTGTTTTAATTGACTCATTTAACTTGATTGGATACTTTAATTTAAAACTGTTCCTTAAGATTTTTCCATTTATCAATGGTAAATTGTCTTGTTTTTCAACAGATATGACGTCTCCAATATTAATATTTAAAAGTGGTTTTTCTTTCTCGGTTTTCGAAATGAGTAATTTTCCCGTTTTAAAACTAGAATGCGATATGAATTCAATTTTATTTCTATATTTTAGCATTGGTAAAAATAGAGGAAAAATATACATTAAATTCGATCGAGATACTTCAAAATCTCCTAAACTTGACGCAATCGGCCCCACTTCTGACGCAACATATAAATTAGTAAATTTTTCTTTTCTCTCCTCCCAGTTCATAAACTTTCTTATTAAATCCCAATTTGATTTTGAAAGAGAGCTAATGCTGAAAATGATCGTGGCTTTTTGAAGCCTTTCTGACAATTTTTTTTGGATATTATTTGTAGCCGTATTCAAACCTTCATTTTCAACCATCTTCACTAAAACTTCTAGAGCTTGGGTTTGAGGGAAATTTTGAATAGTTGCTAATGACTTCTGAATGCCCGCTTTAAGTTTTTCACGATTAGCCCAACCTAGGATTGTTATTGCTGGAGCAGAAATCACTGCAATATTTTCCATTGATAACATCTGTGAAATAATTGCTAAATGTTTTGAGTTCTTATATTCATTTATGAGATATGAATCTGGCTTGACTGTAGATAACATTATTCGTTGAGAAAATTCTGATGAATAAAGACAACAATATGTCTTGTCATTTAAATTTTGTATCCCATCCATCTTTAATCTTGAAGGAACAAAAATTATGGCAGACTTTCTTGAATCTAACCCACTCGATCCAAAAATTGCATTCATTCCAGGAGCCCAATATCGATCTATTACATCTGATGACATGTGAAACCATTTCAATGCTGATAAATCTATATTCGTAGTGCCTGAACTGTGGCATAGAAATAGAGGAAAATTTGTAGAATAATTATTGATACATTCTTCGAGTTTCACAGAAAAATCAACCGAATTAGTTTCTCTCTCCTCAAGTTTCTTCCAAAGATCGTTAATAAAATTCAATCTTGAATTGTTCAATAAGAAATCTTTATATTCTTCAGTGGAAGAGAATTCTAACCAATTTTTCCATTGAAAATTTGTTGAATCAAACTGAATCTTCTCAAAAAATCGTTGAGTATCTCGATCAAAATCAAAAATAGGCATTATTATTTCCATTATCTGAATTAATAAAAATAGTTTAGGATGAATTTTTATATGTTTTTATAAAAATCTTGAATCTGATAAGATTATTATAGAGTTTAGATGAATAACAAAAAAATAAACTACTAAAGTTTTTTTTCTTTATAATTCATTACCTATAGAATTTTAAATATAGATCTATAGATTGTTAAATATAGATTTAAGAGAAGACAAAAATGGTCGAAGACAATATTGAAGAACCAGTGAAAGAAGAAATTAACCTCCAATATCATTGGTACATGCTATCTTTCTTTATTATTTACATCGGATCTTTAATACTTCCCATTATTTTATTGATGAGTTATATCATGTTATTCTATCTACCATATTTCCTTAAAATTGATAATTTTTTGGCATTATTTACCAGAATTGATTCGTTAATTGCTTCAATTATGTTACCGATCGTCATAGTTGCTGCTTATTTACTGCACATTTTATTCATGGGACTAATCACAAAATGGCACTGGAGCATTACTGAGAAAAGATCTCCCTCTAAATCAGGCATAATCCCCCGGAATATTCCAAGCAAGACGCAAAATTTCTATCATATTCGATCTTTCATGATCAAATATCCTAAAAACGCGATATTACGAGGGCCATTTCCTTGGTTAATCAGATGGTTATATAATTTAGTAGGATGCAATTCAATCGGAAAAAATTCTGTTATAGAAGAGCAATTTGGAGGAGATCGGTTCGTTAAAATGGGTAAAAACTGTTATTTTGGGGTAAATGGTGCTATAAGCTCTCATGCAGTAGAAGGAATATTTGGAAATATTTCATATTTTAAAATTAACATCGGAGATAACGTAGCAGCATCAGCCTTTAATTGCATTGCTCCAGGAGTAGAAATTGGAAACAATGCAGGAATTTTACCCATGACAGGTGCCACAAAGTATAACAAGTTGAAAGGAGATGATTATTATTTTGGAACTCCGTTAAGGCGAATATTCAAGAAAAGGATTCAGAAATATTTAGATGTTTCAGAAGATGATTTGAAAAAAGCTAAAGATTTATGGGTAAATCATAAATCACATAAGGAGGGAGATAATAAATGAGTGATGATAATGAACAAGAGAAAATCGATTATACCATTGATTTCGTCACCAGTAGTGCAATTAGCAGTATCAGCTTAAAATTCCTTGCGTTCTATTTACCGATTCTCTGGATG
>CAZWEM010000023.1:0-61794 GCA_964632315.1 uncultured archaeon | reverse complement strand
TAGACCAATAGCACCGAACTCTGAACCAATTAAAGAAAAATTTTCACATTTAACTAACATTAAACCTCCTATCTTGACGTCTTTAATTAAAACATGCTTTTTCAACTCGTATATTCTAAAAATCTTTGGAGGATGAGTTTCAGGAGTGATAAGGTAGGGTTCCGCTTTCGTCCCTTTTCCGGGGCAATCAAATTCTATGGTTTCTTGCGATTGCATCATTCCTCCCCAAAAAATGCTATAACTTGGAACTCTTATTTTAATTTTAGATAACCTTTTGTTTTATTTTTAAAGTTTTAATAAAAAAAAAATATATAAATTTAAAGCATCGAATAACCAATCCCCATCATAATTGAACCAATGATTAAAAATATTAGTCCTAAGATTTTTGCAAATAGAAATCTACCTTCCACCGTTGGAATTAATTGAAGAGAATAAATTCCTATAGCTAATCCTGAAATACCACCAATTACACTTATAATAGATTCATATATTAGCCATGCGAGATAATCACTTGATGGATGAGGAAGGAATAGATAAGGGAAATAAACTCTATACGCTTATATTTGTCGCCGGTTTCATTATGCTCGCGGTGATATGCTTCCTCTATCAGTAAGTTTCTGGCTCAAGTAATCTTACAAGAGTAAAATAACGTTCCTAAAGCTTTTCTAAAAATATATCCTTCCCATAACCTTTATTTTAATTTAATTAACTAATTTATATGTGAAGTTTTAAATGTGAAATCAACAAAGCTTTCTAACCTCATGTGATCTAATTTTTTACTAAATTTTCAATGTTAAGTTTTTTACTTTGTCTTAACAATATTAAAAATCTGTTTGCCTCTATTTAATAACCTTGTATTTAAATGCAAGTTGGTCTTTCACTTCTACTAATTCAAGTAAAAAGGTATCATTCATGATTTGTACGAAAGAATCCATCTCATTTTTAGTTTCAAAAAAAATTCTTAAATAAGAATAATCTAATTGGTTAACAAAGAAAAAAACACCATTCCAAAAATGATTGACTCCGATATGGTCAATGCGATTTCGATCAACATAAACTAAATCTTTTTCTCTCTTAACTGCTTCATTTTCAAAATGTTCATCCATATCCTTTTCTTCGTATTCGAATTTATAATCTCTTTTTATATACCTTTGACTTGTTAACACATCGAGTATTTCATAATTTCTTAATTGTGCGTAATTTAAGTTTAACCGCTTTTTTCTCGTGAGATATACTATAATATTATAGGAAAAACTTATCGCCATTATAGGGATATAAACGCCAAAAAGAACTATTGGTAGAGTAATCGGGTTCGAGGTAAGCATTGCGAGCAGGATAATGATGGGAACAAATACAAAACTACCGATTAATAATGTAAATATCTTGTAAATACCACCTGCTAAATTTTGCCTTTTATGTTGGTACCATAGTATTTTTTCATCTGGTCGAAGATATCGAGTAATTAACTCCTTTATTTCTTGATTTTTACTATTTTCCATATCAAATAATCACTAGTTGGTATTTAATATAATAATATGAAAAAAAAAATTAATAATTTTAGAATAGGCTTTTCGTTAAACCTATAGATAATAGAATTATTCCAGCAAATAAGGCAATTCTTGAAAAGATATTTGCTTAGTCAGTCCTATAGTTTTTATACGATTTCCTTAGTAATAATTTAGTTTATGAAATTACCAGTCCAAACTGAAATATCGTAATAATTAATATTATTCATTAATTTACACACTGGTGTGTAATCAAATAAATTTGACTTGATTATTTTCGTTTCATTATCTATTTTATAAGGATTAATAGATCAGAAAAAACGCTATACACACTCGTTTCTATAGACTAGAAGCATTTTAATCTCCTTTTAATAATCTACTACACATCAATACACAAACATTTAAATATTGATGTGTATATTATAAAATTAGAAACAAAAAATATACACAACCAAAAAAAATAAAAAAAAATGGAGTGAAGAGAAATGAGCCGATATAAAATAAATAATGGTATTGAACGATTAAATGAGTTAAAGAACAAGAATTTAATCTATAGAATAATTAATTATTAAATTTTCTTTCAATTTTTTAAAACATCAAACTAATAAGAAAGATAACAAAAAAAAAGATTTTACAATTCCAAATTAAGAAAAAAAGAATAAAAAAACCCAAAAAAAAGAAAAAGAGTGATGAGATATGGATATGAAAAGACTTGAAAATGTGAAATGTAAAGCGTTTGGTAAGGTTTTAACGACTGGATACATCAGGCGTTAATTCGAGTATTCAAAATGAAACTATAATTTTTTCAAAATTATGAAAAATCAATAAAAACAAAATATAGAATAAAAAAATATTAAAACTAAAATTAGAAAAGCAAAAAGAAGTGGTAAGAATGACAGATCCGTTTGATGAGTATGAAGAGGATGAGGAGTTACGGGAGATGAGAGATGAATTTCAGGAAGAGATTAAAGAAGCACGAGATGACTTAGAGGAAGAGAAGCGCGAAATTGAAGGAGAAATAAGGGAAAAAGAGAGAAAGTTAGAACAGATACGAGATAAGATCAATGACTATACTGAGAAGTTAAATAACGAGTATTCAGAGGAGTTAGAGGAAGAAATTGAGGATTTACGCGAAGAATTAGAAGACACCTACGAGGAATATAGAGAATTAGAAAGTCGCTTAAGAGAAACAACAGATGAGGGACAGCGAGAAATTTATGAAAAAGAGCGAGAAATGCATGAAAAAATTAATGAAAAGATTTACAAGCTTCGGGAGAAAGCGGTTAAAGCGAGAGAAAAAGCAGAAAAAGCACGACAAAAAGCAGAAAAGTATGCTCGAAGAGCTCAACGTAGGATTAACATTTCTGTTCCAGAGGATTTAAGCAATGAGTGGCGGACCTGGGGTGATCAGTTGGGTTCCTCAGTATCCGAACTCGTAAGAAAATCAATGAAGTTCGTGAAGGATAACATTGGAGATCCGGATAAGTTAGATCAATGGGGTCAAAAAATGGAAAGATGGGGAGATAAATTAGAAAAAGCGGTCCAAACTTCTGGAAAGACGGTTGAAAGAAAGGTCAAGCAAGTAATATCACCTGATAAGGAACTAATCAAGAAAAGAATTAGGGGGATGGTCAAGTTACAGAAAAGCATTCCAATTGACAAGTTAGCCCAAGTACTTCAAAAATCTGATAAGTTTGCAGAGAATTTTATATATGAGTTAGTAGCGGAAGGCATAGAAGGCGAGCTCGAGGATGGCGTGTTCAAATATGAAGGTGATCCTGAACAGATGCTCATTGTACTGTTCAAATTAATCGATAAGATGTAAATTTTTTCACACTATTTTAATTCACTATTTTATTACTAAATTTAAGATAGTATTTTGAATTTAAATACCGCTGGAAAATTTATATATTATAACAAATACTAATTTTTTATATTCATAATCCAACAGATGCATTTTTTGAAATTTAAAATGAGAATATTTAGTAAACGGAGGAAAGATAGGAAAGATAAGATCCAGATGAAAAAGAAAGTTAACTATTTTCATTATCAGGAAGAGGGACCTGAAGAATCTATTGATTACATGTTTAAAATCGTATTATTAGGTGATTCAAAAGAAAAACCAAAATTAGGAGATCAATTTAGCAATGATTTTGAGTCAGAAACTAAATTAACTATAGGTGTAGATTTTGAAGTGAAAATAATTGAAATTGATGATATAAGAGTAAAATTTCAAATATGGGATTTTTCTTCTGAAAAACGGTTCCAATCTCTCATTCCAATGTATGTACGTGGAGCAAGTGGGGGATTTTTTGTATATGATATGGATAACAAACGGACTACTGAATCTATAGAACAATGGATCACTCTAATTAAGAATACAATCCATAAACAAGTCAGTTTTCCTTTAATAGCGATAGGAATTACTCCAGAGAATGAAGAAGAGATTCAAGTTTCAATTGATGAGGGAGTTCAAATGGCTGAAACACATGGATTGGATGGTTTTCTAGAATGCCAAATCAGAAACCGTGCCGATATCGACCAAGCATTCACGAAACTCGTGCAATTGATTCTAAAAAAGAAGCTTTCCCCTTTAGCCTCCTAATTGAGAATAATCTATTTTAACCTTGCCATATAATATTTACCATGAAGAAACAATTTCCAAAACAATCAAAAGGGTTTCATCCGTTTGGTGAATTAATTGGTCTTAACTTTACTGAATTGAGAAAGGGTTTTACCCTCTGTTCTCTTGAAGTTGATGCTAAATTATTTAATCCCCATGAAGTCCTTCATGGCGGTGTAATCTATTCAATGGCAGACACTGGAATGGGGGCAGCATTATATTCTCTGTTAGAAAATGATGAATCCTGCACTACAATTGAACTGAAAATTAATTATTTCAAGCCAGTAAAATTTGGGACTCTTATCTGCGCTACTCAAGTGTTACATAAAGGAAAAAAGATAGCAGTACTTGAATCAGAAGTCAAAAACAATGATGAAGTAGTTGCAATAGCCATAGGAACATATTCTATTCTTAAGATTAAGTAAATTTAACCAAAACTATTGTCTTAGACATATTCTATAGTAGCAGGTGGTTTTGGAGTGATATCAAAATATATATTTTTAGTATCATGGTATTCCAACAGTTTATATTTGATCTCCTCGATTAAACTAAGCGGTAGATTTGTTACACTAGCAGTTCGGGCATCAATGCTATTGATTGACCTAATAATGACATCAAATATTCCTTGATGGCTCTCGTGTAGTTCATAAAGTGCTCGTGCATATCCTTTAATTTGTGAAGCAAAACGAGTAAGTTTTTCAAAATCCCATTCTCCTCTTATTATAAGGGGTACTTCATATGTCCTTTGACCTTCTATTATCCCGGTTACTTTCCGAAGCAAAACGTCAGTAGTAATCGCTGCGAACGCTTGAAACGGTTCCTGTTCACCCTTTTCGTTTATGATCATTGGTTTACCATGGTTTTCACTGTAATAATCTTCAATTGAAGATTCCACGACATCATGGACTTTTTTCTCGAATGAAAGATTTTCTGGAGTAACTGAACCAATTATCCTTGCTGAAAGCGCAGGCCCTGGGAATGCTTTTCTATATATTTGCTCAAGTGGCATGCCAAAATATTCTAAGATATTTCGTACTTCAGGTTTGGTTAAACTTGCAACTGGCTGAAGAGTAGCTTGTACATCATATTCTATGTCTAAATTATGTTGGCTTTTCACAAATCCTTTTTTATACTTGTCCATTAATGATTGTTCGTCTTCAAGACTCATCGTCTCCTTCAAATCCGTGATTTGAACCCCAAAACTTTCCTCGATATCAGGTAAAATTGTTCCATCTGCTAGTAAATCACAATGTTCATCCTTAATGACCTTACTGATCGTATCAGAATAAGCTTTTTTGAATAATTTACGCTTCCTTTCAGCGTCTTCTTCACCATAAATTTGAGGTAAAAACTCCGTTCTAATATCGATTATCTTAACATCTGGGAAGATTTTCTTTATGTATTCCCTTTCTTCTATACCACGAATTATTCGCATTAATCCATGATCGATAAATACTGGAAGCACGTCAATCTCTGCCTCCTTAAGAATTAAATAAGTAGCAGAACTGTCAACTCCTCCTGAAAGTGCACAAAACACTTTTTTTCCTTGTGCATGTCTTTTCAAGAAATCAGAAGCAGATTTGATAAACTCAGAAGGCGTTCTTGGAGGATCTATTAACCGATGGTTTAGCATAAACCCATTAGGATGGAAAGGTTAATAAGTCATTTTATTAAGTGGTTATGATTAGAAGGTAAGGAAGATGAAAATCTATAAACTCTAAATTAGAACTTATTTTGAATTATTAATCTTTAATAATTTTTTCAAAACTTTTATAATACTGACTTTAATATCAATTAAGCGAGATATAAAAATAAAGGTGAAAAAGAAATGATACGAAAAATAAAATTAACATTAAAAAGCAGACCTACTTTAGAAGGTGCTGGTGTTCGATTGAAAAGAGCGTTTGGATATAACGAAGTACCTTTATTTGACCCTTTTTTACTTTTAGATCATTTTGGTTCAGATAATCCCAATGATTACTTAGCTGGCTTTCCATGGCATCCCCATAGAGGGATTGAGACCATTACGTATATGATTAAAGGAAAAGTAGCTCACGGGGATTCAATGGGAAATGAAGGAGTAATAAATTCTGGAGATTGTCAGTGGATGACTGCAGGATGCGGAATCATACATCAAGAAATGCCTCAAAAGACAGAAGGATATATGATGGGCTTTCAGTTATGGGCGAACCTCCCGGCTTCTCATAAAATGATGGAACCAAGGTATAGAGACGTTAAAGAAGAACAAATACCAGTAGTTCATCTTGATGATCAAACCACAGTAAAAGTGGTAAGTGGGAAAGTAAGTGGCATAACTGGACCAGTCAAAGATATTGTCACTGATCCTGAATATTTAGATGTTCATATTGAAAATGGTGGGGTGTTCAAACATGAAGTTAAAAACGGGCACACCGTTTTTGCATACATTTTTGAAGGAGAAGGATATTTTGATGAAAATAAAGAAAAGGTTAAACATGTGGGCGATTTAATTCTGTATGAAGATGGTGATGAAGTAATTATTAGTACAGAAAAGAGTCATGTTCGATTCCTTCTCGTTTCAGGAAACCCGATAGGAGAACCTGTAGCGTGGAGGGGTCCAATAGTAATGAATACTCAAGAAGAACTGATTACAGCTTTTCGAGAGTATCAAAATGGAACTTTCATCAAGAAATAGAATTTTATAACTTCATTTTTAAAATCGATTTCGAAATTAGCTATTTTATAAAGAATAAATCTATTAACTGATCAAATTCATTTAGGATGCAAAATGGATGAACCTATAACTCCTGAATTACGAGCAAAAATAGACGAAAAAGTTGAAAAAGCTTGGGATCAGCATAGAGATAAATTAATATCAAAATTACAATCGTTAAAATAAATATGATTTATTAGAAAAAACATTCTTGATAAATTAAAAACCTAAATCGAAAATATCGATTTTTTATTCTTTTCATAATATTTCTGGTGGTATTCCTCAGCTCGATAAAAATTACCAGCAGGCACTATTTCAGTTACAATTGGATTTTTGTACTTACCCGCTTTGTCTAATTTTTCCTTTAACTTCAAGGCAGCTTCTTTCTGTTCATTGTTATGATAAAACACTGCGGATCTATACTGAGTACCTACATCCCAACCCTGGCGATTTAGGGTCGTTGGGTTATGCATATCCCAGAAATACTCCAAGAGTTCTTCATATGATACAATTGCAGGATCAAATGTGACTCTTACTACTTCAGCATGACCAGATTTATCAGTACATACGTCTTTATAAGTAGGATTTTCCATTTTACCTCCAGTATAACCCACTACAGTATCTAAAACACCTTTAACTTTACCGAACTTTTGTTCTACTCCCCAAAAACATCCCGCACCAAATGTCGCAATTTCAGTCATAATAAGATTTAATACAAAATAGAATTAAATAAAGCAATTCTAATGATTTAAAAAGAAAGTGCTCACTGAACAAATGACTAATAACTAATAATCTAATACATGTTTTAAAAAATAGAAAGAAACGGATTTTTAACTTTTAATTTTTATTATCGAAATGACATTTTGACCAAGATTTATTATCTCCTAAGGTCCAACCACCCATCATATTGAGATAAGTATAAATTTAAGTCAAAAAAACCTCCACTTATAAAACTCTCTACTGAACGATTTGATTTGGGCAATCTAGAGTATTTTTTCTCATCTTGCATATAACGAGATAATTCAAATGAATAATCTGGACTTGTTACTTTACCAAGCTATTAAAGTGAAGCTAATAATTTTTTAGCCCAAGCATTATATATGTGATCTAAATAGAGTTGCATAAAGTGTTTTTTGGTGAATAAAATTAAAAAATCAAAATTTTCTAATAGTGGAATTTACATAATTGCAATAATATCTGGGATAAGTGGAATGTTATTTGGATATGATACTGGAGTAATATCTGGAGCAATTCTGTTTATTAAACAAGAATTTTCTCTTTCGTCATTAATTCAAGGAATAGTAGTAAGTGCAGTATTGATCGGAGCAATCATTGGAGCTTTTATGGGTGGATCAATGGCAGATCGATTTGGACGGCGAAAAATGATTATAGTCGCTTCTATTATTTTTGCTGCAGGAGCTATCGGGACTTCATTAGCTCCAGAAATAATTACTTTAATCATTGGAAGAATTATTGTAGGAATCGCCATAGGAATGGCATCATTTATCGCACCATTATATATATCCGAATTATCACCGCCAAAGATCCGGGGTTCATTAGTTACCTTCAACCAATTATTCATAACTGTCGGAATCGTTATTTCTTACGGAGTTGATTATGCTCTTGCGCCTATAAATGGCTGGCGATACATGCTTGGTTTAGCGGCTATACCTGCAGTAATATTACTTATTTCTATGTCTTTTATGCCTCGTAGTCCACGATGGCTTGTTAATGAGGGCAAAAAAGATAAAGCCCGCTCAACATTGATAAAGATTCGTAAGAGAAGTGATGTAGAAGATGAACTTGACGAAATAATTACCAGTTTAAGCAAACAAAAAGCAGGATGGAAGGAACTTTTTAATCCTTTAATAAAACCTGCAATGATAGTTGGAGTACTATTAGCAATATTTCAGCAGGTAACTGGAATAAACACAGTAATATATTATGCTCCAACAATTTTTGAATTTGCTGGATTTCATTCTTCTGCAGCAGCAATTTTTGCAACTTTTGTGGTCGGATTTGTTAACGTGGGCTTTACTATTGTTGCTATTTTTTTATTAGATCGTATTGGAAGACGAAAGTTGTTATTAATTGGCTTAGCTGGGATGAGTGGAACGTTAATAATGCTTGGAATTGTGTTCTTCTTACCAAGTCTTTTAAATGAGTTAGGAACCCTAGCAGCAGCAATTTTAATGGCCTATGTAGGTTTTTTTGCTATAGGATTAGGACCTGTTTTTTGGTTATTAATATCAGAGATATATCCACTGAAAGTGAGAGGTCTTGCGATGAGTATAGTTACAGAAGCCAATTGGGGATCAAATTTAGTTATTGCTTTAACATTTTTAATATTAATCCAATTACTAGGGAGAGCGGGAACATTTTGGCTTTATGGTGCTGTGGGCATAATAGCATTAATTTTCACATACACTTATGTACCCGAAACGAAAGGAAGAACTTTAGAAGAAATAGAAGAGCATTGGCGTGGCGGAAAACATCCTCGAGAATTAGGGAGATGATCTATAATGAAAGAAAATCAAAATTCAAAAAAAGAAGCTCCAGGGCATCCTGGTCATGAACCTCATTGGACTTCAAGTAAAAAAGATGGGATAGGGACATCTATCTCAAGGGGTAGCTTGGTTTGGTATACTTTATCTGAGGGAATTATCAATGAGGTATATTACCCCCGTATTGATAATGCTAACATTCGGGATTTTCAATTTATAATAACGGACAAATTCGGTCTATTTGAAGAAGAAAAAAGTGATTGTGAACATGAAATCAGCACGATAGAACCTGGAGTACCTGTTTATCAAATCAAAAATAAATCAAATCAAAAAAAATATGTAATCGAGAAGACTATTTTAACTGATCCAAGAAAGGATGCTCTTCTGTTAAAGGTAAAATTCACTCCTCTTAAAGGAAAGTTGGATGATTATCAAATGTATACAATCCTAAATCCTCATGTTAAGAATCATGGTTCTGACAATGATAGTTGGGTGGGTGATTATAAAGGGGTTCAAATGCTCTATGCTCAAAGAGAAGATGTTGTATTAGCCTTATCTTGCTCTACTCCTTTTATCAACGCGAGTTGTGGCTTTTATGGCGTGAGTGACGGCTGGCAAGAAATCAAGAAAGAAAGTAAATTGTCCCATCAATATCCAAAAGCATCGAGTGGAAATATAGTTTTAACTGGTCAAATTGATTTACAAGCAACTAAGGGAGTCTTCTTTTTAGTTATAGGATTTGGGCATAATCCCGCTGAAGCAGGACAGATCGCACGTTCAACTTTGTTTGATGATTTTGATAAAACTATCACTGATTTTAAATCTCCATGGCTTGAATTTCAACAAGGATGTAAAGATTTAAATAATGGAAGAACAAGTAAAATCGATCTTTATCGTTTAAGTATTATGGTCATGAAGACTCATATGGATAAACGTTTCTCTGATGGCTCAATTGCCAGTTTATCAATTCCATGGGGTTTTGCGAAAGGTGACGATGATTTAGGTGGTTATCATTTGGTATGGCCACGTGATCTCGTTGAAACTTCAGGAGGGCTTCTTGCTGTAGGAGCTATAGAAGAAGCATTACAGATAATGTTATACTTAATGAGTACTCAAGATGAGGATGGACATTGGCCCCAAAATATGTGGTTGGATGGTAATGAATATTATCATGGGATTCAAATGGATGAAACTGCCTTTCCAATCTTACTTGCAAATACCTTAAAGAGAGATAGATACCTCAAAAACGTTCCTATTTGGTCCACTATAAAAAAGGCAGTAGGATTTTTAGCCCGTAATGGTCCTGTTTCTCAACAAGACAGATGGGAGGAGGATCCAGGTTATTCTCCTTTTACTTTAGCCGTTGAAATTGCAGCTCTTCTGTTAGGGGCAGAGTTTGCCAGAGAACAGGGAGAACATAGAATCGCTGATTATTTAATTGAATTAGCAGACTATTGGAATTCGAATATTGAAAAGTGGACTTACGTCAAAGATACAGATCTTAGTAAAAAAGTAGGTGTAGAGGGTTATTACGTTCGTATTGGCCCGCCAGATGTTGCAGATGGTACTTCTCCTAAGAATGGCTATGTACCAATCAAGAACAGACCACCTGGAGAAAGCAAGGCTCCCTTTAAGTATATAGTAAGTCCCGATGCTTTAGCATTAGTACGTTTTGGATTGCGAGCTCCTGATGACCCAAGAATTGTTAACACTGTGAAAGTAATTGACTCTTTATTAAAAACTGAAACTGATACAGGACCCCTATGGCATCGCTATAATGAGGACGGATATGGGGAACATTCGAATGGAGATCCTTTTGATGGTACGGGAATTGGAAGGGGATGGCCATTACTTTGCGGTGAACGTGCTCATTACGAACTTGCTAAAGGAAACATTGATCAGGCTAGAGAACTTTTAAAAGTTATAGAGCGTCAAACTGGACCAGGAGGACTAATTCCAGAACAAGTCTGGGATGATGAAGATATTCCTCAAAAAGGTTTATTTAAAGGACGTCCTGCAGGTTCGGCAATGCCATTGGTATGGGCACATTCGGAATATGTAAAACTAGTAAGATCTATAGAAGAGAATAGGATTTTTGATATGCCTTCGCAAACTGAGCATAGATATATTGATGAAAGACATCCAAGTAAGCTAAATGTATGGAAATTTAATCATAAATGCCAACAGATGAAATCAGGAGAAATTTTAAGGATTGAATCATGGGCTAAAGTTAAAATTAAGTGGTCATCTGATGATTGGAAAACTTATAACGAAACTGAGACGAAAGATACTGGTTTAGGCATTTTTTATGTTGACATATCAACAAAAGAATTAAAAGCAATTACAAAATTGAGTTTTACATTTTATTGGATAGACCAAAAAAAATGGGATGAATCCAAATATGAGGTCACAATTAAATCTGAAAGTAATTAGGGATTTTTAAAAAAAAAAGAATGCTTGATGATAACTTATTGTATTCGTTCATTTTCCATTTTTCTTAATTCAAGATGATACACTTTTCCAACAGTGGTCTTGGGGATCTCGTCAATAAACTCAATTATTCGGGGATATTTATCGTATCCCATATTTTTTTTTGACCATTCAATAATCTCATCACTACTTACTTTTCCTTTGTATTCCTCCTTCAAAACAATAAATGCTTTTATATTTTCTCCAACTTCTGGATCTGGAACTCCAATTACTCCGGCTTCAAGGATAGCCTTATTGTTATAAAGTAAATCCTCCACTTCCAATGGATACACTCCATGACCCTTATATTTAATCATGTTCTTTATTCTTTCTTTAATAGTAATATATCCATCCTTATCCATTACCGCAAGGTCTCCTGTCCATAGCCACCCATCTCGAATTGTATCCCTGGTTTCATTCTCTCTTTTATAATATCCTTTCATCATCTGGGGCCCTCTTACTACTAATTCTCCTACCTCGCCAATCCCCAAAATAATGCCGTTATTATCACATATTTTTACTTCCGTATTCGGAAAAGGAATTCCAACAGTACCGGGTTTCGTCATACCGACAAATGGATTTGCCGTAGTAGCAGGGGACATTTCAGTTAGTCCATATGCTTCTCTTACTTTCGCACCGCTTACTTCTTCGAACTTTATCCTTACATCTTCAGGCAATGGAGCAGCTCCACTCAAGCAATATTTTATGCTTGACAAATCGTGATCTGTAACGTGCTCATAGTTATTTAAATTGTTAAATAGGGTTGCAATTCCTGGAAAAATTGATGCCTTAGAGTTTTCAATTACTTCAATCACCTCATGAGCTTCTCGAGGATTGAAAACGCAAGCAATCTTCCAACCCTTATTTATAGCAATATTCATACCAGTAACCAGATAGATATGATAAAAAGGTAATGCTCCTAGAAGGACTTCTTCACCTTCCTTAGTTCCAACCATCCACGAACCAACTTGTTGGCAATTTGATATTATGTTTCTATGTGTTAACATCGCGCCTTTAGGAAAACCTGTAGTGCCCCCTGTATATTGTAACATTGCTAGATCATCAGGATCTATTATCACTTTAGGAGGGTTTGGGCTGGTATTCCTAAGAATATCTTCAAAGGTTGCAGGACCTCCCATTTCAAATTCTGGAGGTGCCATAGGATCCGGAGATAGGTATGGTGCTAAATTAGTATAAAAATAATGTTCCACTGTCGTTTCTTCAATGATAGGATCTATAATTCCAGAAAAGCCTTCCCAGCCCAAATATATTCGAGCTTCACTGTCATTTAACTGCCTCTTTGCTTCGAGGCTTTTGAATAATGGAGATAGAGATGTTACAACTGCCCCCAACTTTAAAATTCCATAGAAATAGGCAATAAAAGCAGGGTTATTTGTATATTGAATTGCAACACAATCTCCTTTCCTTATCCCGAGCTCATGTAGTTTTGTTGCAGCTCTATATACAACATCTAATAACTGAGAGTAGGTAAGTTCAAATCCCATAAAATAAGTTGCAATATTATTAGGAAATTTCCTAGCTGTGTTCTCGAGGGAGTCTACAAGCGTGATATCTGGGATATTTACTTCTTTCGGTATCTCTTCTGGCCAATTTTTATAATATACCTTTTGATCAGACATATTAAAATCTAATATGATTCATTATATTATTTATTTTTCTTTCATAAGAGACTTCTTTGATACCAAAAACAGACAATAGATTTTATCTTGAATATCTTTTTTGTGTTAAGCATAAGATTTTTTTGGTAAATCTATTTTTCATAGATCTATCTATAAATGAATTAAAACCAAGTGAAGCTTTCATTGGAAAAAGATACAAGGTTCGTTAAAGAATCAGGAAAAGTATTGATGCTTGGAAATGAGGCAATCGTGAGAGGCTGCTTGGAAGCTGGAGTTTCATATGTCTCTCAATATCCTGGAACCCCTACAAGCGATATTGGTGAATATTTTCATCAAATTATACGAGGAAATCCAGAAATAGGAGAATACTTAGTGCATCAATGGGCTGTTAATGAAGCCGTGGCAACCTCGTCCTGTGCTGGAGCAGCTTGGACGGGCTGTAGATCCTTTAACCCTATGAAGCATGTCGGATTGAATGTGGCATCGGACGCTCTAAGCGTAATCGCACTAAATGGTCCTAACCCGGGTGGTATGGTTATAGGAGTTGGTTCAGATCCTGGGTCATTAGGTTCACATCAAGAACAAAATGAGCGATTTTATGCTTGGATGCTTCATTTACCTACAATTGAGCCACACACTCCCCAAGAATGCAAGGATTGGACTAAATTAGCTTTTGAATTATCTGAAGAATATGATCTTGTTATAAACTTGCGAACCTCAACAAGAAGTGCACATTCAAGAGGTTACGTTAATCTTGATCCCCTTAAAAAAGGTAAAATTAAAGGGGAATTCATCAGAAACATACCAAAATTTAATTCTTTGCCCCCTCATGCTATTAACAATCATATCAGACTTTATGAACGAATTGAAAGGTTAAGAAGTGCAATTCCAGGATTAAATTTGAACAAGGTATACGATGGAGATAATAAGATCGGAATAATTACTAGTGGAATGCCTTTTGGATACACAATGGAAGCTTTAAACCAATTGAATCTCTATAACGTTCCTATTCTAAAATTAGGAATGATCTACCCTCTAGATTATAAAGAAATTACGGACTTCATTCAAAATTTGGATAAAGTAATAGTCATCGAAGAATTAGAACCATTTTTAGAAACAAAAGTTTCTGAAATTGCGCATTTTAATAGATTTAGCCTCGAAGTATTAGGCAGTAAGTACTTTCCGAAATCAAATGAATTTTCTACTGGATTGGTAGCAGATAAACTTGCTACAATTTATGGAGTCTCTCCAAAAAAAACGATGCAAGATGCTATAAAATCTTTTAATTCCTATAAAAAGATTATACCTAGTAGATTTCCAACATTCTGTGCTGGTTGCCCTGAACGTGCTACATTATATTCCATTCTAAAAGCAACGAATCAATTAGAAAACACAGTAGTTTGTGGTGACATTGGGTGTTATGTTATGTCTTTTTTCCCTCCACAGCAATGTAGCGACTTAATTATATGCATGTCAGGAGGCTTAAGTGCAGCAATAGGAATGTCTACAAAAACAGAACAAAAAGTCCTCGCAATGATTGGTGATTCCACTTTTTTTCATACTGGGTTATCTCCATTGGCAGAAGCAATAGGTTACGATTCAAATGTTTTGCTTATTATATTCGACAATTCTTGGACTGCCATGACAGGTCACCAAAACGATGTACTTAGATATTTAATTAATAAGGACTTTTCAATTGAAAAAGTTTGCAGGGCACTAGGTGTACCTTGGTTACGCGTGGAAGATTCTTATGATCCTAAAAAATTGACCAGAACGATTAAGGAAGCTTTAGATACAAAAGGATTAAAAGTAATTATCGTAAAAAGAGAATGTGGTTTGCAAGCACATAGGCATAGAATGGATCAAATACGATACATTCGTAATCAAGGAAGAAAAGTACAAGAAGTAATTTATCAAATTACTGGATGTCAGATGTGTCATGAATGTAGTAGGATTTTAAGTTGTCCAGCTATTAGAAGAGTGGAAGTGGAAGGATATGAAACTATGCAAATTGATGAGGATCGATGTATAAAATGCGGAGTTTGTTATCATATCTGTCCAAATGGTGCAATTCATAAATCAACAATAAATTTGTTAGAAGAGGAGGTTCCTTTCCGAAATGTTTAGAGAAACAGATATCATTAACGTCGTGATCGCTGGAACAGCGGGTCAAGGTGTAATTACATTGAAAAGATTGATAGAATTTGCTTCTCAAAAAGCGGGAATTGAAAGAAATTTTGGCTCTGAAATGCATGGTTTAGCCCAACGAGAAGGTGCAATTTCAAGTCATATAAGATATCAAAAGAAAGTATTTGAAAACGAACGAAAGAACTTGCAATCTCCATTAATATGCTATGGAGATGCTGATCTTTATATTTGTCTTGAACCAGTTGAATCCTTAAG
The DNA here is from genome assembly GCA_964632315.1 of uncultured archaeon. GTDB lineage: Archaea > Asgardarchaeota > Lokiarchaeia > Sigyniarchaeales > SOKP01 > SOKP01. Next base: position 45,958 of record CAZWEM010000023.1, on the reverse strand, counting down.
GCGTGGGATTTTTGCCTCAAATAAGACATCGTTTGTATTAAATAACCGGACCATCCCAGGAGTAATGATCACTGCGGATTTAGAAGTATATCCACCACTAAACAAAATACTTGAAATTTTAAATTCATATTCCAAGAAAGTCTATTCTATTAATGCTACTGAATTATGTTTAAAGCAATTTCAAACAAATCAACAACTAAATATTTTTATGCTTGGCTTTGCATTACCCACTGGAAAACTACCATTCATTGAAATTGAGCATTATGAAGAAGTCATTAAAGAATGGTTAAGAGATGCAGATTTAAACATCAAAGCATTAAGACTTGGTTATCAAGAAGGAAAAAAAATTATTCTTTCATAAATATACTAATAATTATTCGAATTATTATTCTTAATATTTAAATAGTTTATTTCATATTCATTTTATGAATAATTATTCATATTTAAAATAAATCAATAAAATGGAGATGATATAAAAAAATGCCTGGTGGAGATAGAACAGGACCTGCTGGAAGAGGTCCAATGACAGGAAGAGGTCTTGGATATTGTGCTGGATACCCCACTCCTGGTTACACAAGAGGTTATGGCATGGGTTTGGGTCGTGGCTGGGGGCGTGGTCGAGGTCGAGGATATGGGAGATGGGGAGGGTATAGAGATCCGTATTATGAACCCTATGCATTAAACCCTCCCAGATATGTTCCAGTAAGTCCTATAGCGAAAACAGATCAAATCACAATGTTAAAACAAGAAAAGGACTATTTAGAATCTGAAATGGAAGGAATAAAAAGCGCATTAAGCGACATATCAAAAAGAATTGAAGATATGGAAAAAGAAGAATAATTTTTTTTTTAAATTTTTTTAAATCCTTATAGGATGGAAAGAAAATTGAACATTGATGAATTAAAAAAGATTGGAATAACTTGCCCTAAGAATGGATTAGTAATAATACAAGTAAGTTCAAGATGGTGTAATTCCTGTAGAAAATTAGAATTAGTTCTTAAAAAACTTGAAAAACAAGACTTGTTTAAATTCATTATTATAGACATAGACACTTACCCTCAATTATCTCAGATATTAAAGGTTTCAACAGTCCCATTATTAATCTTTTTTAGAAACGGAGAACTCATAGAGAAGAACATTGAAATTAATAATTTTCGATTTCTTAAAAACGGAATAATGGATGGTATTACTTCTGAATATATAATAAGGGAAATTCTGGTTCAGATTTAGTTTCCATTAAACTCTTTCTATACTTTCAGTTTATATTTTTCAATAGCTTTTTTAATGGCATTAACACTTAACTCTGCACAATGTTTATGATCTCCTGGTAAACCTTTTAAAGCATTATCTAAATCTCTTGGTTGGATAGTTTTAACAAAATCTAAGGTTTTTCCTTCTACTAAAAGTGTCATTTGACTCCCAGCAGCTACAGTAGCTCCACACCCATCAGTATAAAAGTTCGCTTTTTGAATATAATCATCTTTTATTTTTAAAAAGAATTCCATTGTATCTCCACAAGGTCCTTGATATTTTTCCGATACTGACACATCTTCTAATGGTGGTTTGCCCCAGTTTCTTGGGTGATGAAATAATTCAACGATATATTCATTAAAATCTTTAATTTCATTATTTACAATTTCCTTTTGTAACTCATCCACAAACTTATCAAAATCCTCTTTAGACGTATAAGACACCTAAAATAATTAATTTGATATTTTGTAATACCATTATTTAATAAGAAATAATAATCTCAAATAAAATTTACAAAATTAGAATAGAAATTTATGCATTTGTTCTTTTTATAACTTTTACTAACCCTTTTTTTCTCATCCTATCTAGCATTTCATTTACTTCTTCTTTAGATTTCTGAACAATTTGAGAAACATCATCAACAGTACACATACCATCACATACTTTTAATAATTTGTATTCTTCCATTGTCAACATGCCTAGATGCACGCTCATTTCAGGTACATCTTTAACTACTATAGGAATGAACACTTCCCCTCCTGCTTCTCCACCTATGTCTGCCATTCTTGGGGAGTCCCCAAAAAATGATTTAACGCCAGTAATATCATAATTATCATTGATATAGATATAAATGGTGTGTTCTTGGCCGGAAGTATCATCTGTGTCATCTAAATCTGGATATGGGTTTGAATGCTTGAATTCTTTAGTATATATCCCCATTTTCAAACCATCAATGATTTCTTTTTTATCTAATCTAAGAGATACCATTTCTTTACAAATATCACACCACGCCCACGCCTCTATAAGAGAGAAATATTTCTTTACTTTATTTTCTGGCATTTGTAACCATTTTTTTGTATTGAGTTATAAATACATTATGTTGTTTATAAATTTAAAATTTAATTAAGTTTTTTCTTAAATCTACATTTTAACCTTATATATACTAGAACCGAAAACAATTAAAGCTATAGGGCATTTGATTATCCATTGTAGATAAACAAATTTAGCTATCATGTCAAGTTTTAAAAAGCAAATATGCTTCTCATGTAGTAAACCAATAACCCCTTATGAAAACGCAGTTAAGTTTCCTTGTCCACAATGTGGAGATGTCACTATTTGGCGATGTGAGCGATGTCGAATTATGGGAAATACTTACAAATGTTTGAAGTGCGAATTTGAGGGACCATAAAAAAATTGCAACAAAATATAATGAGGAGATTTTATGGGAGAATTTGTGGCTTTAATAGATGTAATACCAGAGGATATTGATGTCGATTTTGAGAATTTTGTTCGGAACATAAAAACTTTACTTCCAGATACTTGTACTTTAGAACACTATGATATAATGCCCGTTGCATTTGGACTTAAAAAATCAAGACTTCGGATCAGGTATCCTGAGGAATGGGGCGGGACAGATCGTTTGGAAGAAATAATTGGAAAAGCTGATGGAATACAGGGGATCGAAGCAATAGCATTTTCTAAAGCATAAGATATTATTGATTTAAGTATTTTTAAACTTTTATCAGAGACTTCTTGATTTCTTCTATATCGTCATCCAAATTATGAATCTCCTGTTTTTCAGAACTATTTACACCCTCATCTAACGATAGTTGGTATTTCATACATAATCGGGTATCCATATCAAGTATTTCCTGAATCAAAGGAAATGTATTAAAATAAGGGATGTCAATATATTTTTCTTTAAACTCTTCTAAAATATAATATGCTTCCTTTATTTTCTCAGCTTTTATTAAAATCTCATATATTTTTCTTATTCCATTTCCTACATCATTAATTTCCTTAGTTGTATACTCCTTATGAACTTTATAGGCAATTTCATTTAAGAATACTTGTTGTGCATTTATATAGTGAGACAAATCCCCCACAATAGACAAGAGTTTTATCTTTTCAGAGTTTCTAATCGCTTCTTCATAATTACCAATCATCATAGCCATTCGAGCCACAATCTCTAAATCTGCTATTCTGGATAAGATATTGTATTTTAGTTTCTTATCGTCGGCTTCAATTTTGGGAATGTTCTATTCTCATAGGAATCTGTTTATTTTGTCATCCTCAGAATATTAGTATGCTAATTATTTATAATTTTGTCCATTAGTTAAACAACTCGCTTGAAGAGCTTATCAAGTTCTTTAAACGAAATAAACTTTAGAGTAGGTCTTCCATGAGCACAATGATAAGGGTCATTCATTTTAGATAAATCTGTTAAAAGATCACGAATATCTTGTAGCTTTAAGTTATCTCCCCCGCGAATACTTTTGTGACAAGCCAAATAATTTATGATCTGCTCCTTCACCGCTGAAAAACTCTTATCTTTACCGATCTCTGTAATATCACTCACAATTTCATTTATTATATTAACGTCTGGAACTTTCTTAATAATAACTGGAATTTCACGCAAAATGAAACTATTTCCTCCAAAATGTTCAAAGGAAAATCCCAATTTCTTGATTTGCTCAATTTCAGATATTAAGAAATATTTTTCACTAGGAGATACTTCGATTTTTAATGGTTTTATTAATTTTTGCTTATATTGTTTTGTGGATTTGTATAATTTTTCGAAATATTCTTTTGTTATTCGTTCTGAAGCAGCATGTTGGTCTAAAATATACATGCCTTTCTCTCCGTTTAAACTGGTGCCCTCTAAAACGATATATATCTTATTGCTTAGTTGACCTGTGTTTGAAATTAATCTTAAACTAGGGAAATTCGCGGCTTTAATGCGTTTTTCTCTTATTAAGCTTTCATTAGAGTTTAGTTCTTCGCCAATATTATCTGAGATTTTTAATTGTACCCAATCTTTAGAATTATTTTCATTTTTTTGCTCATCTTCAGTTATTCCTGGTTGAGTATTTGATTTAGTTGGAACTTTAATGAAATTACTGAGATCTGTAGAAGATCCATCAATTTCTTTTTTCATAAATTCAGTTTCAACAAATTTTCTAACAATATAATAAACCTTGTTATAAATGAACTCTTCATCCTCAAATCTCACTTCTAATTTTTTAGGATGAACATTGAAATCTACAATCGCAGGGTCAACCTCAAGATTCAAAACAAAGAAAGGAAAGGTCCCAATCATTAAAATCCCTTTATATGCATCTTTTACTGCTCTATAAAGAAGATCACTAATGATGTATCTCTTATTAATGAAAAAGCTAGAATGAGAGCGATTTTTCTTTACGTTGTTGGAGCTTCCAAGTAAACCTTTCAATTTTAAACCCTCCTCCTCGAAATTCAAATCGTACGAATTCATCGCAATTTTTTTACCATATATATGAAAAACAGTGGTCTTCAAATCGTTAGACAAAGGACAATTCAAAATGCTCAGATCATTATGCAAGTAAACAAAATGCTTTTCCGGATATGCAAGAGCATATCTTTGAATTATGTCCGTGATATGCCCAAGTTCAGTTGAATCCTTTTTAAGGAATTTTTTTCTTGCGGGCGTATTAAAGAATAAATTCTTTACTATAATATTTGTACCAATTGGAGATGACAAAGTTCTATCATCGACTATCTTCCCCCCTTTAAGAGTCAATTTCCGCCCTTTTACATTTTCCTGCACTTTAGAGGTAATTTCTACCTCACTAATGGCAGAAATGCTCGCTAATGCCTCTCCTCTAAATCCCAACGTGAGGAGGTGATATAAATCATCGATTGTTCTTATTTTACTGCTCGTATGTCTATGAAAAGCAATTTCTAATTCATTTGGAGGAATGCCAGAGCCATTGTCTATTACTTGAATCAATGACTTCCCAGCATCCTTTACGATGACTTTAATTTCATTAGCGTTAGCATCAATGCTGTTTTCTACTAATTCTTTAATTATATTTGCTGGACGTTCTATAACCTCACCAGCAGCAATCTTTTCAGCATCTATTATTTTTTGGATTTTTGGTTTCATGAATGTATGAAATAAATAATGATATTCAGTATAATAAATCAAATGAAGGCAATATTTAAATTAATAGACTATCAAGGTTTAAATAATTTTAAATAGCAATCCAGAAGTATATTTCAATCCCAATAATTTATTATACACTGAAAAGGCTAAGAAATTCTTTTATATTTGTATAAATTAAAAGTCTTATAATCTTCTAAACATAAATTGATCAAATATGGTTACTGGACCGAGAACGGAGAAAGCTAAAAAATATCTCATTGTAATAATTATCTCTGTAGTTCTGTTTAACATAATTATGAGATTCTTAAAATTTTTTGTAGAATTCCCATTATTCATCGAACAAAGTAAGGACGTTGATTTCGCATTGCTTTTAGAAGGTTTTTCAAAAAATGGATTGATAAACTTCTATAATGCTATTCCAGTCCCCCCTTATGTTCCGGGATGGCCCCCTTATTATTTGTACTTTTGGTACTTCATTTTTTTCTCGATGGGATGGTACTTCATTTTTTTTCCAATGGAATTAATTCCGTTCGCTATGAGTATACCGTTCGCAATAAGTGTAACTATTTGGAATATTTTAAGTGGTGGAATCATTATATACGTATGTCTTAAGTGCCTTAAGAAATTTGAAAATGCATTGGATTTAAGAAATTTCTATGTATTTTTTTTAATTGGATTTATAATAGATATGTGGTATGGTAATTCCAATTTTCTCATTCTTTTGTTTTTATTTCTTTCATATGAATTTTTAGAAAAAGATAAAAAATGGGCATCAGGAATTTTTTTTACGTTAGCTACATTCAAGATTAATGCGATTTTGTTCATCCCATTTCTTTTATTGAGTAAAAAGATAAAACTCAAAGAACTTTACTATTACATAATTCCATTTTTATTGATATGCTTACCTTATATTATTTTTCCTGATTACTTAATTCAGATGCTTGATAATTGGGGGCATAGTGATCCAGGTATTGTAGGGTTAACCATTTTTGATCCAATAACGTGGAAAGCACTTCAACCTTCTCATTTACTGTATATAAGTTTCTTATACATATTTTACATGGAACATTTTGATGAAGGGAAAAGGAAAAGAATAATTAGGACGGTCATTATCACGGGTTTTGCTGTTTATTATGCATATATTACCACTATCGTTTTTATTATCCCGAATTTTTTGCCTTCACTTTAATTTTTCGAAATCTTCTTTGAATTCAATCAACTTTTTCATAGCGTCAACGGGTGTCAAAGTCTCTAATTCCAAGTCTTTCAATTTAGTTATTAAATTATCTAATTGCTCATCAATTTGCTTCTCTTTTATTATTTGGGGTTTAAAGAACGTTGTTTGGATTGTTTTTTTCTTCTTTGGCCTTGAATTCTTAACATTAAGAGATTCTCGTTGTTGAGTTAATAAATTTAATTGTTTCTTTAATTCTTCAATCTCATAACTTTTTTTTCCTAATTCAGTTTCTTTAGTTTGAAGATTTTCTTCACATTTAGTCAATTCATTTAGCTTTAGATTAAATTCTTGATTAATCTTATCTAATTTTTTCTTTTTTTCTTCTATAAATTTATCATAGTATTTTTCAGAACTTTCTGTGTTTCCATTATTTTTAATGATTGCTTTAAATGGGTCAGTTTGATCCAACTGATCAAGAATTTCAAAAGCTCGAATGATCACATCATCGGGTATACCGGCCAATCTTGCTACATGTATCCCATATGATTTGTCTGTACTTCCTTCTCTCAGCTTCCTCACGAAATTAATGCTTCCATCGTCATTTTCAATTATATCCAAATGATAGTTTTTGATGCGTGGTAGCTGTAATTCGGTCAATTGATGATAATGCGTGCTAAATAATGTTTTTGCTTTTATTTCATGAATCTTTTCTAGGGTTGCCATCGCAATACTCTGCCCATCACTCGTACTCGTCCCTCTACCTAATTCATCAATTATAATCAAGCTTTTTGGGGTAGCATTATTAAGAATTTTGGCTGTTTCAGTCATCTCTATCATAAATGTACTAAGCTTTCTCGCTAAATCATCTGAAGCACCGATCCTTGTGAATATCTTATCAACTATACCAATCTCTGCGTATTTTGCCGGGACAAAACATCCCATTTGGGCAATGATACATATCAGTGCGACTTGGCGTAAATAAGTGCTCTTTCCCGACATGTTAGGTCCAGTAATGATTAAAATTTGTTCTTTTTCAGTATCTAAATAACAATCATTAGAAATGAATGTATCCGTGAAGTTAATTTGTTCAACAACAGGATGTCTTCCTTCCTTAATAATTATTTTATTATGATTAGAAACTTTTGGGCGGGTGTAGTTGTTTCTTTCAGCCAATTCCGCGAATGATGCTAAAACATCAATAAATGCGATATTACGCGCTGTTTCTAAAATAGGGGTAATTTCACTTGAAACTCTTTCTCTAACCGTACAAAAAATTTCATATTCAAGATCATTTATTTCTTCTTCAGCAGCAACAATTTTTTCTTCCAACTTCTTTAATTCTTCGGTGGTATATCTTTTAGCATTTTTTAGAGTTTGTCTTTCAACGTAATCCTTGGGTATTTCTGGAATGTTTCGGAGGGAATTTAGTGTTATTTGAATATAGTAACCTAAAATATTATTATGACCTACTTTAAGACCTGAATTTAAATTCCATCTTCTTTTTTGTTTCTGTTCATAATCTAGAATGTATTTTTTACTGTTTTGCATTATATCTCTTAGTGCATCAACCTTCTCATTGAATCCAAATTTTATAAGATTTCCTTCTTTTATGGTAGTTGGAGGCTCTTCTTTGATTGATACTTCGATAAGGCTTCTTATTTCTCTAAATTCGTTAATTTTATCAACAAACTGGGCGATTTCATCGATTTCCGTTTTTACTAATAAATTTTTTAATTTTGGAATTTTATCCAAAGAATTTTTAACATGCACCAAATCTCTAGCATTTGAACTATTAGAATAGGTGATACGGTTGATGTATCTTTCCAAATCTCCAATGACTTTCAATTCTTCTCTTAAATCGGAACGTAGAAAGACATCGTCTCGGAACTTTTGAACAATGTTGAGGCGCCTATTAATTTCTTCAATATTTGTTAATGGCTGAAGAATTATCTTTTTAAGTAATCTGGTTCCCATGGGAGTATGAGTTAAATTAAAGATTGAGAAAAGAGTTGTATCTTTTCCTTTTTCCCAGAGAGAGTTTACTAATTCTAAGTTTCTTTGTGTGATATAATCTAAGTGCAAAACATTTTTTTCTTGTATCAACATAATTTTAAAGATATTTGGAAGAATATCTCGTTGAGCTTCTTTTAAAAAGGCAAGTAATCCTCCACTGGATCTTATTGCGAGCTCTTTTCCTTCTAATCCAAATCCTTCTAGATTAGACAGCTTAAAGTGATGTATTATAGTATTGTAAGCATTATCGAATGTAAAAACTAAGTCTTCATAAGGTTTGATTAATGCGTCATTAAGATCGTTAAGTAAAATAAAAAGTTTCTCATCCTCTTTGAGTTCAGAAGGTATAAGTACTTCCACTGGATCAAACTGCGAAAATATACTTAACAATTTTTCCAAGGAATCAGAATCTTCTGAAAGAAATTCTGTTGTTAGAAATTCTCCAGTAGAAATATCAGTAAACGCTACACCATATCCCATTTTGCTTTTTACTATTGAGCAAAGATAATTATTTTCTGAAGATTTCAGTAAATCAGATTCTATGATGGTTCCGGGAGAGAGGATTCTAACAACCCCTCTCTTTACAATCCTTCCTTTTACAGTGGATGGATCTTCTAATTGATCGACGACAACGACAGTCTGTCCTAAACTAACTAAGTTTTTTATATAACTTCCAGCATGATGAGGAATTCCTGCAAGAGGATAAGAATCATTTCCAATTTTTCTTCTTGTAAGCGTGATTCCAAGTAAATTCGAGACATTAATTGCATCATCATAAAAAAATTCATAAAAGTCTCCCATCCTATATGCGATCAAATGATCTGGATATTTTTCTTTATATCTTTGCTTCACACTGAACCAGTGTTTCATCATGGGAGTGAGATCTTTCATTTGAAGATCATCAGATGAATCAGAACTTTTCATGAGTTAAGTCATTTTTTTTAAAAATAAATATACTTAGAGTACCTAAATTAATTCATAAGAATTAATTCTAATTATTACGGATTTAATAACCATCATTTCAATTAGATCCAAGGGGTTATATCTAATGTTTCAATCCAATGATCCTTTAAATTAAATAAGTGGGGCATGTATTTTTGAATTTCAGCTATTGCTTCTAAGCATCCAGTTAACCTGTGAGTATTATCGTAACATCTAAATAGAAATTTTTTATCATTTAAGGTAGTAATGGTATAATCTAAATATTTTATAATAGCATTTTCAATATCATTTTTTCTATACCGATTAGTTTGCCCTAGAGATCTTAATAAAGCAAAAACCGCATCAAGATCAATACAATAAGATACATCTTTATCCCATAGACCTAATTCGTTTTGAAGACTTAAAGTTGAATCTATAACTCTTTCGGGATAAGGAATTGGTCTTTTCAAAAAGTTGTATATCCAATAGTAATGAATGGATCCACCTAACTCATGTTTTGTTATGCGTTTTTTTAACTTTTGATTCCATCCGATCCTCCAGAAACCAACACCCGGATCTGCATGTTCATCAAGCCAATCAAAATACCAATTAAAAAAGTTTTCATTTGGATAAGAATCCTCCCCTAATGTCGCAAAAATTGCTCCCAAACCCCCTCCTCTATGTGATCCTGGCCAAAATAAAAGACCCCATTCTGGAGCCCTCCTTAACCAATTCCTAACTTTTCTTTTAGTAATTAATTTACTCTTGTATCGAAGTTCAAAGTTAGGTTCTGCATTTAATAATTTCAATGCAGCTATTGCGAAAGCTGTACTATGTTCCTTAAAATGAAATCCAAAATTAAAACCACGTTCCCTAAACCAACCTGTTTTAGGATCTTGAAAACTCTGAATCGCATTTATCCAATGATCTAAGTCTAATTCCGAATGAGTATATAAATAAGCTTGCAATTTTTTTGGTATTGTAAGATTAAATACCATATCTGTTAATCCATACAGAGTGACCTTTTTACTATTCCTTTTCACTGAAAATAATCCAGAATTTCCTGGAACAACAAATCCTTCAATCCACTCAAATAAACTTGAAAGAAAAGAATCTAAATTGTACTCATTCATCTTTATTCAGTAAAGTTCTTGAAGACTTTAAAACGTTGAATAAATAAAAAATGTTCAAATCTTAAATTCCAAACTAATTCTTTAAAAGTAAAGCTTAAGGTAGTCATAAATGCTTTTCAAGCCATACATAAATATCCCTGTAAACTTCAGCTCTTCCTTTTTCATTTAAAAGTTCATGAAGAAACTCATCATATTGCTTAAACCTTTTATCTTGACCTTCAAGTTTATCATAAAACTTTTTTACCACATTTGGATCAACAATATTATCATTTCCCGCTTGTAGTATGAATATCGGACAAATTAGGTTTCTTGCATTTCCTAATACCCATTTCATAGAACGATCAATTTCAGCAGCAGTTATCAATGAAATTTGTTTTGTTTTATTTTTATCAGAGATATACTTTCTTAAAAGTTTCAGATCACTTGTAAGATAATTTTGATTTATTTCTAAAGGAATTGTCTTTGATGGGGAAAGTTTTGAGAGCGGTCGAGAAACTTTTTTTGCAATTTTTTTTGTAAATGTCATTTCATTATTCCAACGTAGCAATGGAGATGTAACAATGACACCTGATAAACCAGGATGTTCAATAGCAAACATAAGGCTAATTAATCCTCCAAAACCGTGACCCATCAAAAATATCTTACGATCAATTGCCTTTTGTCGCACCAAATCCATAAAAAGTACTATATCTTTTTGTAAATGATCCATACTATCAATATGTCCCGGAGAATTATAACTATTTCTCCAATGACCCCTTAAATCAAAACTATAAATCCCGTATCCATTATCCACGAAATACTCCGCGGGAATCTTCATTCTGTCAGAATGAGACCCCCATCCATGAAGTGCTATTATGTATGCTTTAATATTATCTGATTCTGGAAGCCAATTTTGATAAAAAAGTTGTTTATTTTCTCTCCCATCAAATTGACCCGTTTCTTTTTTCATTTCTAAACTTTACTCCTTTATAACTAATATCTAAATTGGAAGATTAAATAAAAAACTTGCTTCTTATTTCACTAATACTTAAACTTCTAATAAGGACAATCTGTTAGAAAAATTTTATATGAATATGATACCTTCATATAAATGAAGAACCTAAATTTAGATGAATTATACTCCTTATTGAGAAGATATGACAGAGACAGAAGAAACCAATGACATCATCAGTATTATTATGCTAGGAAGAGGAGGTCAAGGCGCAGTTACTGCATGTGAGATAATAGCAGAAGCAGCATATATGAGTGGTAATTTTTTAGATGTGCACGCTTATCCTTCCTTTGGTGCTGAGAGGAGAGGAGCACCAGTTCAAGCTTACGCAAAATTATCACATTCGCACAAGATATGGGATCGTGCTCAGATTGAACATCCTGATATCTTAATTGTTTTTGACGAATCTGTCCTTGATCCTGAAGTTGCTCTTTCTCTCAAACCTGATGGGACTTTTATTATAAATTCTAATAAAGAACCTAAGGAATTTTTAGACAAATTTCAAATCAAACCACAGGTTAAAATCATCGTTGCTGATATTAGTAACTTAGCTCTTGAAAAAGGTTTGACTATTGATGGCAATCCCGTGATAAATACTCCAATTCTTGGTTTGTTATCTAAGGCTTTACCAGAATTAACGCTCGAGAACTTACGAAAGGTAGTAATAGAAAAACTTGGAGAAAAAATAGGATTATTAAATTATGAGTTAATCGAAAAAGGCTATAAGATGGCAAAAATCTTATAAGACTTACTCTAACGGAAGTTTCACTATAAATCGGCTTCCCCTATTTCTTCCTTCTGATTCTGCCTTTATATCTCCATTATGTAACTCAACAATCTCTTTTGAGATGAATAGACCTAATCCAGTTCCCTGAATATCAAGATATTCAAATCCCTCACCAAATCTTTCAATTTTCCCAAATCGAGTGAAGAGGAGATCCATTTCATTATCAGTTAGTCCTATTCCATCATCCGAAACAATCAAACTTGCTGTGGTGCTTTTTTTCTGTAAAATGACCTCAATTCTACCGTTAGGTTTAGTATTTTTTATAGCATTCGAAAGCAAGTTAATAATAACCTGTTCAATACGAATTTTATCTAAATTTATCAGTAAGCTATCCGGAATCGAAACAGTTATGTTAAGTTTTCTTTCTTTAATCAAATAAGATAATTCCCTGATACTATCCTTCACAATTTCGGATAGATCTTCGAGTTCTTTATGTAATCGAAATCTGTCATATTCAATTTTTGAAATATCTATAAGACTGTCAATCAATAATTTAAGTCTTTTTCCGCCCTTAGCTATCATTTCTAGGAGTTCGAGCTGTTCTAGTTCAAAATTTTCTTTATAAAGAGTCTGTAGAAGTTCTGTGCCTCCCATAATAGAAACGAGTGGGGTTTTAAGTTCGTGTGACACTCTTGAAATGAGATTTTTTCGTATTTTGTCTAATTCCTTTAACTTTTTAACCTCTTCATTTACTAAAAACTCAGCTTCTTTAGCTGCAGTAATGTCACTAAAAATAGCTTGAACATAGGATTCCTTTCCAATATCGATTAAAGAAGCTTGTAGATTAATCCAAATAATTTCCTTATTCTTTTTAAATAGCCTAAAGTCAATACGATGAAGTTCTTCTCCTTTTAAAAAGCGTTTAAATAAAGATAATATGTTTGAGGCACTTTCAGGGTGAATGATGTTTAATTCGAAAAATTTCTTACCAATGAGTTCATCTTTATTATAAGCTGCTATTTGTTCAATGGTTTTATTACAGTCAACAATGATCCCTCGAGCATTTATTAAAAGAATGCCCAATGGAGTATTTTCATATAAATCTCGAAACTTTTCTTCTGATTGTTTTAATTTCTCACTTAATACATATTTTTCTGTTATATCTTTAAACGTACCATCAATCTGAATTGCTTTTCCATCTTTATCATATATAAGATGGGAGTTCAATTCTACTACTATCTTTTTTCCTCCTTTTGTAATAGCATGGCATTCATAGTTTCTTGCATTTCCTTTCTCGAGTATTTGAGCTAAATATATATCGCGTTGTTCGGGATGTTGCCAAAAAATCCTCACATTTTTCCCAACTAAAGTCTCATTCGGATCATAACCCAATATGATATTATGCGCCCTATTATGATTGATCATCTTACCATCAAGGGTTACTTGATAAAATCCCACATCTAAATTATTGATCATGTTCCTATATTTTAATTCTGATTCTCTAAGTTTCTCTTCAGTTCGTTTAATTTCAGTTATATCCTCTGCGTGTTCAATTACTAAATTTGGATTTACATACCCATAATTTGCCAAAATAAACTTCTCTTCTTCTGCTAATTCGAATTTATATGTGTATTTTGCAGTTAAATGGATTTTATCACTCATGCATTTTTTAAGATAATTAAACATATCTGGCCTATCTTCATAGATCTTCGATGCTTTTTCTCCAATGTAATTTTTTACGTTTCCTAAACTTAATTTATCTGCTTCATTATTAAAATCAATTAAAAGGAAGTCTTCCCCCAATTTTTGCCAAGTATAGGCTGGAATTGGGCCTTCTTTATATATCGCACGAAACATTTCTTCTGAATCTTTAAGCTTTTGCTCTGCAATTTTTTTCTGAGTGATATTGTTAGCAATTCCTAAGATAGCGAAAACTTTTCCCTCTTTTTCTAAAGGTATGCCATAAGTCTCAATATATATGTAATTCCCATCCTTTGTCTTGATCTTATATTCACTCATCTTAGATTGCTTTCCCGTTTTCCTTATTTCTTTTGTAACCTGATAGGCTTTTATTAGATCTTCCTGATCAACTAAGTCAATGAAGGATATCCTTCCAATATCCTCCCTTTCATAACCAAGAGTCAAAAGCGTGATGTCATTAGCGTCAAGAATATTGCCATTTAAATCATTCACGTATATCAATTGTAATGAATGTTCAAATAGTTCTTTAAACTTTTTTCTGATTTCCTCTCTATTATAATCCATATTTAATCCCCAAGTGTTTTTTCTGCTATATCTTTCTTAAAATTAAACAAGATTTTTTTTTTATAAAATTCTTTGTGAATTTTTGATTTTTTATTGAATTATTACATAATAATAACATTAACTCAAAAATTTCCTATGATAAGAAATGAGAAGAATTTTATTTCAATGGGTATTTAGTCTAATATCGGACTTTTTTGATTAAAGAATGTGAGACCTATGACTAACGTGAAAAAAGATTATCAAAAAATATTGGGTTCAGTTCAAAAGGCAGTAAAAGGAGAAGCTGGAAAAACTGGTACTTGGAGTTCTAAAAAACCAGTCATAGATTTGGAAAAATGCATACCCGCAAGATCTGGTAAACCAAGTTGTTTCAATTGTTGGTTATACTGTCCAGAAGCTGTTGTCTCACGCACTATCCCCCCTCAAATAGATCTAGAATATTGTAAAGGGTGTGGGATTTGCATGGAGGAATGCCCTGTAAAAGCAATAAAAATGGAAGAGGTAGAAATTGAATGAATCAAGTAAAAAATGCTCCAAGATCTTTTAACGCTGCAAAAATCTTAACTGGAAATTATGCTGCTGCTTATGCTTTGAAGCAAGCAAGGGTTGGAGTTATATCTGCATATCCAATTACTCCTCAAAGTCCTGTTGTCGAAAAAATAGCAGAATTCATTTCTAAAGGAGAACTAAATGCAAGATTCGTAAAAGTTGAATCTGAGCATTCAGCTTTAGCGGTTTGTTGTGCAGCATCAGCAACAGGTTCTCGAGTCGGGACTGCCACTTCATCACATGGACTAATGCTTATGTATGAAATGTTACCCTGGGCATCTGGAAACAGATTACCAATAGTTATAAACTTAGCAACTAGAGCAACAGGTGCCCCATGGAGTGTCTGGACTGACCATCAAGATTTTATGACTATTAGAGATGTTGGATGGATTCAATTATTCTGCGAAGATAATCAAGAGATATATGACACTAATATTCAAGCATTTAAGATTGCCGAAGATCCTCGATTATATCTTCCTACCATTGTTTCCTATGATGGATATATATTAAGTCATACGATGATGCCCGTTATTTTGGAAAATCAACAAGATATTGATGAATTTCTACCACCTCTAAAACATCATATTAATCTTTCAGACATTTCCAAAGTGAAAGGAATTGACCCAGTTACAACGCCTCATATTAGAAATAGAGGAAAAGAAGGCATAGTTCCTGGTTATTTTGAATATCGATATGCCCTACAAAAAGCATTAGAAAATTCTGTCGAAGTAATTAAGGAAGTACATGATGATTTTGCGGTGAAATTTGGACGAAATTATGGAAATGGAATCTTTAAAACCTATAAAATTAATGATGCTGATATAATAATTTATGCTATGGGGTCTGTTGCTGCCCAAGCAAGAGTAGCAATTTCAAAACTTCGAGCAAAGGGACTAAAAGTGGGATTGGTGAGTCTAAAAATGTTTAGACCTTATCCTGCTAAATATTTAAGAGAATTTCTTAAGGATAAAGATACCATTGTCGTATTTGATAGAGATATTGGTTATGGTTATGAAGGTGTTTTGGATTATGAATTAAAATCCGCTCTCTATGGGTTAAAAAATCCTCCATTCTTAAAGGGATTCATAGTAGGATTAGGAGGGAGAGATGTTACAACAAATCATATAATAGAAGGAGTCCAAAGAACTATTGAAGCTGAAAAAAAAGGTGAAATTTCATATGAAACTGAGTTTTTAGGATTGAATCTTACAGAGCTAGAAAATTATGACGAATCAAATTTTTATAAAGGTGACTAAAAAATGGTAAATGTAATGGAATTACCAGAGGAAGAATTTATTTTTCCTGGTACAAGAGCATGTGCAGGATGCTCTATGGCTTTAATATATAGGATCGCTTTGAAAGCGTTAGGCCCAAATACAATTATAACTGTACCCGCAAGCTGTCTTACTGTGCTCCATGGAATGCAAGGTTTTTGTACTACTAAAGTTTCAGTGCTTCACACTCCTTTCGCAACTACGGGCGCTTCTGCTTCTGGGATCGTAGCTTCACTTGAAGATAAAGGGCTGGAAAAAGATATCAACGTAGTTGCTTTTGCTGGTGATGGAGGAACAGTGGATATTGGAATTCAAAGCTTAAGCGGAGCAGTTGAAAGAGGCACAAACTTCATTTTTGCGTGTTATGATAACGAAGCCTATATGAATACGGGAGTCCAAAGAAGTGGAAGTACTCCCCCTGGTGCTTTTAGCACTACAACTCCTGATGGGAAAACTGGATCTAAAAAGAATATGGCTAAAATTTTAGAGGCTCACGGGATCCCCTATGTAGCAACAGCAATTTCATCCTTTCCTTTAGATTTATATGAGAAATTTACTACTGCTAAATCGATTTTAGGACCAAAATATATACACATCCTAGCTCCTTGTCCACCTGGTTGGGGTTATGATCCCTCTAAATCTATAGAAATAGGAAGATTAGCCGTTCAAACGGGATTTTGGCCTTTGTATGAAGTTATTGAAGGGAAATTTAATCTATCAAGAGATAGTAAGAAATTTCTTAATCCAGATAAGCGAAAACCAATTGAATTATATTTAAAAGCTCAAAAAAGGTTCAATTCCATCTCTGAAAAGGATCTTAATAATTATAAATCTTATATTAATGACTTATGGATTGAGATTCAGGAAAGAATCAATAAATAATTTATTTTTTATTCCATCTTAAACTAAAAATTAAATAAGTTATGAAGTTTTAATTTTGAATTATCATGCTTAGAACCTATAGATATAACTCTAATAATGATGATTGGATTGAGGAGCAGCATGAATTACTCTTTCACGATATTTGTGCGATATTCGATGACAATACAAAAAAAATATTTTTATGGAAGGGTCCAAAAAGCTCAAATTATTCTCTAGAAAAGGGAATTAAATCATTAAATAATCTTTTATCTTCTTTTCAGGATTTCGAACTCGTTCTTCTTAAAAATGATATTCCAATATATATAAAGGAAAAATTGAACACGCTTTTGGAATCTGTGGAGATAGAAAGGAACTTGGAGCTATATCAATTCACGCATTTCGTATCGATAAGGATTTATGTAATTATCTCGTTAATTATCTTGATCACATTCGGTATTTATTTGATTAATCTTTGGAGTGTGATTATTCAGCCGAGTTCCAGTGAAAATATTATCATTTCCGCAGATTCTTATCAACAGTGGTTATACGTTTCAAAAATTTTACTAATTACAATAAGTATTTGTTTAGGTTTTCTACTTGCCCTAAGTATCTATGAGTATGAAGTAAAAGCAATTATATTATCTAGTATTGGTTTAATCATCAGTATCAGTATGATAATTTACTTACAGCAAGGAATTTTTCTTTTCTTATTTCAATCTGGATCTGATTTATTGACCTATTTGATTAAGAGAATAGACATCCTATTTTTTCTGATGTTATTAACATTATCTACAATGGTATACTTTCTTCCTTCTATCATTAAATTAATATACTTCATAAAAACTTATAGAAAATTCATCTTCTAATAGAAGGGAAATTTTAGTTTTTTCCCATATAATTACTCTGTAATAAATTTTTTATATCTTAAAATTAAAAATTAATAGTATGGTTGAAGCTGGAAAACTACTAATAGATCTCGAAAAGGAGGACATTAGAATATTAATGGCAATTGAACTCGGGATGAAAAGATCAGAATATGTGACCTTAAATAACATTAGATTTTATGCTCGATATCCAATGGAAGAAACCCTTTACCGATTAAAAAAAGTTCATAAATCCGATTTGATAATCAGAGATTCTTCATCCTATGAAATAGGATATACACTTAATTCTATTGGGTATGATGTATTAGCTCTTCATTCTCTTGTGGAAATGAATGTTATTAGTCAATTAGGACCACTCATAGGAAAAGGAAAAGAATCTGATGTATATAGTTGTATGGATGACGATGAAAATGTTCTTGCATTGAAAATCTATCGAATGGGGAGAACAAGTTTCAAAAACATAAAAAATCTAAGAGATATAGTTGGTAATAGAGGTCATATTTCATGGCTCTATGTTAATAGATTAGCAGCAAAAAAAGAATTTGAAGCATTAGAAAAAATATATCAACTCAAATTAGATACTCCTCGACCAATTGCATATAATAGACATATGATTGTTATGAATTATTTAAGAGGTAAAGAATTAGTTTACTTCAAAGAAATTCAAAAACCAAAAAAGATTTTTAATAAAATATTAAAGCAGATGAAGAAGATCTTCCAAAAAGTTAAATTAGTTCACGGAGATCTAGGTGAATTTAACATAGTTATGGATGAGAAGGGAAACATTCTCATAATTGATTGGTTACAATCAATATCTAGTGATCATCCTAATGCCAAATCTATATTAGAAAGAGATATAAGGAATATTTGTAATTATTTTGAAAAAAAGTTCAATATTGTAAGTGACGTAGAAGATATTTTGGAAAGCTTTTATAAATGAATTTATGACATTTATTTAGATAATTTTCCTTTGATAAAAGCATCTTCTAAGTTCTCATTAGTAGACTTGTAAAAGTCATAAAAAAAAGGTTTAATAAATGCCACAAATGAATCTATACGTTTATCCTTCTTCAAAATAGATAGATTAATTTCTGTTCCTAATTTTGAAACCCTAACTAATTCTAAAAAACCCTTTTTAACATCCCCAAGGTTTTGAAAGGAGGTGAATGAAATAATCCCATCAATTATATTGTTTCTTATTGGTATATTTTCAATATCAGATAAAATCGGTGATATTGAAAGTTTATTTTTCAAAATTTTTTGTTTATTTTTCAGCTTTTTAAGCATATTTATTGAAATATCAATGGAAATGAATCTATTTCTAACCTTTTTTTCACTTAAAGAGATAAATTCATATATTAACCCTGTGCCGCATCCAGCATCTAATATATATTTCTCAAAGTAATCGAATTGACTTAAAAAAAATTCAAATTTTTCTCTTTGGATTAAATTATACCTTTTATCATAAAATTGAGAAGAATTATTATATCTTTCAATGATCTTCTTTTTTTTATCCCTTTTCAAATTTGTGAACTTTAAATTAAAAGTTATTATTTGCCTTATATTTCTGATAATAAGGTTTTAATTCAAAAAAGTTTTTCTTTAAGATATCGTTTTTATTAATATTAATATAATCATATAAGAAATATAGATTTATAATGGAAAAAAACAATCAACGGTCAAAAAACCCATTAAATATTCTTCAAGCCGCTCAAAATTCAACTATTATATTGCGTCTCAAAGATGGAACAGAGTATAAAGGGTTATTAAAAGAAATTGATGCGTACATGAATATGATCTTAGAAGATGCTGTTGAAATCATGGATTCTGCCCCTGTAGCTAAATACAATGAAATTTTCATTCGTGGTAATAATTTATTATTCATTAAACCTGACGCATCAGAATTAATGTAATAAATCTTTCTTTATAAAAATTAGACCGAAATAGACCCTTACTAGCATTAGACCCAGAACTCTTATAAATTAATAATATTTTCTGGAAATATTTGGTGATTTTTTATAATAGCAAAGGAGGCTTGATTAGACCCTCTATAGTTTGCCGAAGAAAAAATTGATAATAACCTCTTATTAAAAAACCATCTAAATCCTTCTGGAAAGCATTCATGAGATCTAATTAAAAACTCGAAATTATTTGTTTTCATAAAATCATTGAAAACATCTTTTCCAAAGAAGTAGATATCCTTACCCCTAAAACTCTGAGAAAATCCCTTTAAATCTTCTTTAGGATCATTCCACATCATCTGAAATAAAGCATCTCCATTACTTTCATATATTTCTCTTGAATCATAAGTTTTTAGATTATTTATTTTATTTAATACTGAAAAATCTGTTGGAATCCCTCCATGAACACATAAGATTGAGCGATCTATTGTAGCACAAATGGGTAAAACATCATATAACGATAGAATTTCATTGAACCAATCATAGTGATGAAATTTATTGGCAAATTCTTGATAAAACCCATAAGCTCTGTTCATTTCAAGAGTTTCATGATTTCCCCTAATTAAAAATATTTGATGTTGTGAAATAATTTTCATGACTAAAACCAAGATTAAACATTCTAGCTGATTTGCTCCTCTGTCAACGATATCTCCAAGAAATACTACTTTTTTTGGTTTAGTTGTATTTATTTTATCAATAAAGTAAAGCAATGAATTCAAATTACCATGTATATCTCCAATAACATAACAAAATCCTTCTTCCTCTTCGATATTTAAATTTAAAACCAGATTTTCATTTTCTAAGATCTTTCTGGCTTTATGCAATATCTTTTGAATTTCAGAAAACTCTAATTTTGCAATTTTTCTAGGGTTCTCAATTATTAATTTTATGAAAGTGTCGTCCATCAAATATCAAGCAAAAATATAATATTTAAAAACACTATTTTTAGTTAGTTATTTAATTAATTTTTAACTATTCACTTTTCTAATTAGGCTATCAAATGAAGAACTTATCGAAATCTAATAATTCTTACCAATTAAAAGAAATATTACAGGTTTTGGAAAACAAAAAATTAAACTCTAATTTCAACCGACAACAAAATGGAACTGTATACACGCCTTTAAAAATAGCCGATTACATGACTAAAAATATTATTAAAGTTTATCTGATCGACATTATAAATCAGTGTTTCTCTAAAAATTACGATAAATCATATCCTTTTAATAAAATCATAGAAATTCTGAAAACCACGGACATAGATAATAAAAAAGAGATCTGGGAAATATTTGCTTCTATTAAAGTTTTAGATCCAAGTTGTGGCTCAGGAAGATTTTTATTAGCCGTCGCCAAGAACCTATTAAATATATTTAAAATTTTAAAACCTGACTTTCTTGAGAAGGATCTCAAGAGACTCATAATTAATAATAATATTTTTGGTGTTGAAATTGATCATTCTGCTATGTTAATCTCAAAATTAAGGTTATTAGAGTGGTATCTAAGGGATCTAGAAATTGAAAAAGATAATGAATTAAGAATAGAGACAATTAAAAAGCAATTGATTAAAATATCTAATTCCTTGAACTTAAAATTTAATCTCTGGAATCAAGATTTCTTATTGAATTTTGAGATAAAAGAATTTAATATTATTATTGGGAATCCTCCATATGTAGAAAATAAGAAAATTAAAGACATTAGCTACAAGAAGAAGCTAAAAATATTCAATACCGCTTTTGGTTTATACGATTTATCAATATTATTTGTTGAAAAATCACTAGATATTCTTAATCATCAGTCCGGTTATTTATCTTTTCTTATCACAAATAAATTTTTAGCAGCAGATTATGGTAAAAAGATAAGGCAGAAGATAATAACAGAGTCCCAAATATTAGAGATAATTGATGTTTCTTCACTCTCTTTATTTAAAAAAACAGCTACTTATCCGGTAATCATATCTCTTTCTAAAAAATCCCTTGATTCAAATATCTTAATCAAGATTACAGATTTAGAGGATGAGAATCAAAAATTGAATTTAGAAAAAATGAAAGTCTTCAAAATAGCTCAAAATGATCTAAAAAATTATCCTGCCAATGTAATACCAATCACTTCAGATTTACAACTTATAAATGACATTTGCGGCAAATATGAAAATTTATCCACTATTTTTAGAGAACTTGTTGTAATATATCGTCCATTTGGATTCATTAATTGGGCTAAAAATTTTGACTTGATTCAAAATCAGAGTAATAATGATAAAGATTTAATTATTTTGGGCACTGGAAATGTAGGAAAATTTCATATAAAATTTGAAAAAGGAATAAGAATAGCAAAGCAAAAATTAAAATTAGCCTATTTCCCTTACAATCCCAAATTCAGTCAAATTTGGCCTAAACTTGTCTCAGAAAAGCTCTTGGTAAGAGAAATAGCCACTGAACTTACAGCAGTTTATGATCCTGGGCTGTACACTAATTTAACGGGATTGTATTCGATTATTGTTCCCTCATTCTCTACTAATCAATACTTCTCTCTATTGACAATTTTAAATTCTAAAATCATGAACAGAATTTTTAATGGACTTTATGGTACCCTTCATATGGCGGGAGGTTATTTGAGATATAATGGCAGTTTTCTTAAACGCTTGCCCCTACCGTCTTCTATACCAAATTCATTGGGTCATATGGGAAAAATAATGCAATTTCTATCTCAGATGCAATATGAACTCAAATTAAACCATAACCTAAATTTTAAAGTTAATAAGATTTCAAATTTAATAGGTTTTTTTAAAAGACTTTCTAACTGTTTGGTAGATTCCATTTATTTTGATTGTTTAAAGAATGGGAAGATTAATAAAATGTTGAATTCTGAACACTTATTTCCTAAAATCGAATTTAAGTATTTTTTACCAAGATTTAACTCTATCAAGTATCAATTCTACAAATTGGATGAACTTAAAGACACTTTTAATAAAATTTATGACTTTTATAAAGTCTGCACCAGTAATGAGAATCTTTTATTAGAGATTCAAAATTTAACTAATCCTTTTAATAACACTAACTAAAACAACACACTAGATTGTTTATTTGAATTTAAGCAAAAAAAATATAATTTAAATTATATTATGATAACTTAAACCTATAGAATCTAATTGTGAATTCATTTATTAATGTGAATGATATGGCTAAGAAAAAAAAACCAGCAGCTGTCCCAGATGAAGATGAGGTACCTATTGGTAAGGTAGATGAAGATGGGGAAGAAATACTCGATTTATATGATGAATCTGATAATTTAGATGAGGACGTAGATTATGATCTTAATGAAATTGAAGATGAAATGCTTGCAGATGAGACTGAGGATGAAGAATTTGGGATGGAGATAGACGAAGTAGTTAAAATGTTAAGAGAAGTAAAATGTAAACCGTGTCCTGGGCTTAAAAGCAAGAGAGATTGTCAAATAGCTAAGGACCACGGCTGTCCAAAACCAGACAAGCCATAATTTTTTTTAATTTTTTTTTATTTTCAAAAGGTGGTTTTATTTTAAGTAAAAATACCAAGCGAGCAATAGTAATTTACTTTTCAATTTTAGTGAGCATTCTCATATGGAATGTTAATTATAATACTTTTGGAAATCCATTTCTTCCTTGTTTTTTTCTATCTTTAACCACTTTTCTCATAATTTTTACACCTTTCGAGATATATTTTACTTTTAGGGATTTTTGGTATGAAAGATGGGTTCCAATTGAAATTGATGATATTCAGATATCTAAAATAAAGGTTGAAGTTGAAAAAGGGAAAAAGAAAAAGAAGGAAATAGCTGCCTTACTCATTAAATCTAAAAATCTAAAAAAAACTCAAGAAATCAATTCTCTCATTATCATAGCTCACGGTTTTTCTGATACCAAAGAATCTCTTCAAAGCTTTTATATCCCTTTTGTTCGTTTAGGTTATTTGATCTTCATTTACGATGCAAGAGGCACTGGCATTTCGAAAAATGTGGGAAAAAAGGGAGATTTCTTAGCTAGAATAAATGATTTTAAAATTATAGTCAATTGGATAAACAAGGATCCTGTATTACAACAAAAGAGAAAATTTACTATTGGATTTAGTATTGGAGCATTAACAATTCTTTGCGGTGGGTTCTCAGATGAACGAATAGAAAAGATAATAGCAATTTCAGCTATGTCAAATTATCGTAAAAATTTACCCAGATATAATATAATTGTATTATTAAGCTATTTAATTAAGGGAGTGAAATTGCTTCCCAAGAAAAACGAAAATGAAAAGATCTCTCCATTGTTTCAAATCAAAAAAACAAAAGACATTTCTAGTGAGGAAAAATGGCAACAATTATCTAAAAGAGTATTACTTGTTCATTGTAAGAACGATAGAATCATTAAACTAAAAAATTTTATAGAAAATCGAGATGCTTTAGATCTTCCACATAAAAATCAATTGATCTTGAACAAGGGTGGTCATAATTTGAAAAAAAATGAACTAATTTTGCAGGGAGCTTCTATAAAGTTTCTAATGAATTAAGGATCTTATATGTTGAGTTTATATAATCTAGATTATAAAAAAGATAAGGGTCTACTTAGAGGTGACTAGTATTTATTGCTTATCTTGCAAAAGAAAAATAGAATTAGATGAAATGGAAGATATTTTTGAATTCACATTAGGTAATATTATAAATGGAAAATTTTATGGTTTTCAAAAGAAATATCTTCATAAGAAATGTTCGATATTAGATGATTCTGAAATCTTTAATCCCACTTTAGCTTAGCCTAAATTACTTCAATTGTAAATAAAAAATTAAATTAGTTATAGGTACAAATAACCTTGATGATTCCCTTTTGTACTTAACCGTAAACTACCAAGAAGAATTTTCTTTACTTTTATTTGCTCCTTAAAATTCAAATCAGAGTAAAGTAAGACATAATTCTTTTCTAAATTGATAACAAATAGTAACCCTATCTTGATTAACTTAGAATCCTTAGTTAGTAAAGATATAATAACATAATGATAAGGTAAATTCACTAAATCTCTTACATCTATTTCCTTTTCCACAATTTTATTAGCTTCCTTGTCATATTCATTTTTAACAAATTTAATACCATCTAGTGGAATTGATATCTTCCTAAAATTTTCTAAGATTTTGGCAAATTGGCTCTGTCGCAAAAATCTGCGCTCATCCTTATCTTTTTCATAGAAATATTTATTATGCTCCTTTATAACATAGATCTTCCTTTTTTTGGATTTAGATGCATGCTCTTCGATACTTTTTAACTCTTCGATTGAATCATCATAAAATATAATTAAAATATCTGGATCAACGACATCAATGAAAAAATTCTTATATATGATGCCTGCTTCTGTTTTTATCCAACCATCACTATCTATTAATATAGCATTGACTTCTTTATGATTTTTGACATAATTCTCTATCAATTTATTACAAGAATGTGCAACAATAAACTTGAAATTTGATTTTGGGAAGGTACTTCCAATAAAAATAGTACCTTCAGGTTCTATAGTCTCATTTGTAATGATGTAATCTTTCAATTCTCCAATATTTAAAGTGGTGGGTAAATACATGGTTTGTTGACCTAAATCAGAATCAAGGTAACCTGCTTTTAGACCTTCTCGAAAAATATTATTTGCTAAATATTTTATTAGAGTTGATTTACCGCTGCTAATTCCTAACACCATGATCTTTAAAGGAAAACCTTCTCCATTTTTACGAATTTGTTCTATTACTTTATCCTTGATTTTTTCCCATTCTTCACTAATCGTTTTCTCTTCAACGATATGAAGGTTTTCCTCATTACTTGTATAGATTTCAACCTTGGTATCTTCTAATGAATATAATGGAAAGACATTTGCACTTGGCACGATTAATGTATTACTTTCCTCATCTTTTTGGGGTTTTAAGATTTTTCCAAAAACCTCAACTTTTCCTTCCTTTAAAATTACTCGTGTAGGGCCCTTTACTAATAATGTATTACCTACTTCAACTTCTTTTATCATGACTGCTCATTTATCTAGTTCTATAATCAATATTGTGTTTTTCATAATTTACGATGTATCAACATTTTATACTTATTAAATAAAGGAAATATACTTTACTTTCCTCATTATATGTTAATTCCATGTATATTATTTACGTTTTTATTTTTAATGGTTCCAAATGTTTTTGATAATAAATTCATTTAACTCTCTAATAATTATATTATGATCTGGACATTTTAGAATGGAATGCTGATTATTTTGTAGCCAAATTTTATATTTGATTTTTGAACTAACGTGTTCAAAGATATATTCCATACTATTTTCTTTAATTTGATCATCTAATTTCCCTTGAAACAAAATAACTGGACACTTAATCTTGCCTAATTTTCTTTTCATAATTTTGATTAATTTTCTAATTTTAGGAACTATGTTCAACGGTATTTCATCATATCCTATCCACTCGTAATTAGTCTCCTCTCTTAGCTTATCGGAATCAATGGAATGGTATTTTATAAGAAGATTTAAAATAGGAACAAGTTTTGGTAAAAATCCTTTTATCGCGATTGGAGTGGAAATAGAAAATAATCCATCAACCATACTCTCACTCGCCAATAAAAATGCTAAAACTCCTCCCATAGAATGACCCCCAACAATCACTTGATCACAAGTATCTTTTAGGGATTCAAATTCCCTCAACACTGCATTTAACCAATCAGAAATTTGAATTTTACTCAAATTGGTTGGGGAAGTTCCATAACCTGGGAGTAATGGAACTTTTATAGTAAAACCACTTTTTTTATATAGATCTTCAGCGATTGGTTTTAAGTCAACCGCTGTTCCTCCCCCTCCCCCATGTAGTAATAACACACCTAACTTATTCCCTTTATAATAAAAAGGTCCAGCACCGGAAATTTTTTCAGAAATCAAGATTCTCAGTATTTATTTTCTAATTTCCTTATAGCAAGAGATACACACTTTTTTTCCTTGATATTCCATGATTCTAGAACTCATTGTCAATTCATCACACATCTCACATGGAATAGATTCCTCTATTTGGGCCATGGGGGGAGGATCATATTCCACTTTGTGTATTTTAAAAATATCTTCAGGTTTCGATGCCAATAATGCTTTAACTCTTTGATCTCTAGATAGGTTTTTGTCAATAGCATTTTTTTTCAAAGACATTCTAAATGCTTCTTGTTTCCTTCTACTATAAATAGTATAATTATTTTTTCCATAATCCCGGTGAATCAAATTTCCTTTTCCGTATGTAGTAGATAATATTGCTTGAAGGGCATCTACACTACAATTGCTATTTTCAACAACAGCAACGAGCTCTTCATCGGGAGAATGCTCAAAACCATGATCCAAGGCATATTTTGCAACTAAAACACCAATAGCTATTCCTGGACAAATATGGCCATGAAAAATAGTGGCTTTTTTCATTAATTCTCCAATTTCCATTTAAATCAGTTTATTGTGAGTTTTCTTTGTTCAAATAATTTTTTTTTACTTCTAAATACCTCTTTTTAGTACTTTCTGCATCATCAATGGCATTACATTTGATATACATAGAATAGGCTTGATTTAGTAACTCTAAAGTTTTTTGAAATTCCTTATTTTTAAAATGGTTTTCTGATAGTTCGACAAGATAATCTCCTTTTTTCTTATAAAAAGCAAGAAAATCTTTAGAGGTATCAATTTTTCTGTCCATTATGTACTCATTTTTTTCACGATATAATACTATAAATGATGATTTAGATATTAAAACTTATCAAATTAAATTGGTTATGAATCATCTGATTTCTTTCTAAAATCTTTCATATTTATGATCTTTTGACCTAGACGAGAACCTTCAGCTGCAAATGCCATTAAGTGACTTTCTAAAGTCTCTCGGGCATTTGTGAGAGGTTCTTTTACTGATGGATCTAATAATGTTTCTATGAATGCATCTATAAGTAAAAAATCCCCCCCACCATGACCTGAAGCATCCATCGTCAATTCTTGAGTAAAAATTATTTTACTTAAACCTGTAAAATGATCATAGAGAGTAATTTTTTGAGCGGAATCTCTAAACTTACCAATTAAAGTTGCTCTCGTTCCATCAATTCTTAGGGTTCTACCTTCTCTTTCACTAAATCCATGCATTATCAAATTAGCAGTCACTCCATTTTCAAACTCAATGTTGACAACTTGATGATCAACAACATCGTTATCACATTTATACACGCATTTACCATATTTACTTCTACTAAGTATTTGATATTTTGCCTGTTCTGAATAATCACCCTCCCTCTCTTCTGGTTGTCCTGAGAATATCGGTTCAACAGGCCATTCTTTCCAGAAGATTAACCTTTTAAGTGCTGGGATCAATGAGGATAGGAATTTTAGAGTTTTTTTATGGTTCTTCCTTAAATTTGCTACAAATTTAAGAAAATGATTATTGCTATATTTTAAAATTTGCACAATTGGTTCAATATCAATATATATTCGTGGTGCATAATAAAGACAAGATTTTTCTATTGGACATCCCTCTACACAATATTTTGGAGCTCCTTCTGGCATATTCGCTTTTCGAAAATGCATTAATCCTCCAAAGGAACTGATTTTTTCTGGTTTTTCTCCCACCATCCAATATAATAAATCTAAATCATGACAACATTTAGCGAGTATCATCGGGGAAGAATCCTCTGAATTTCTCCAATTACCACGTACAAAACTATGTGCCATATGATACCAGCTAACATTTTCCCTATGACTAATGTTTACAACTTTTCCAAGCAACCCTTCATTAATCACATTATAAATTGTTGAGAAGAAGTCAGTATAGCGTAGGACGTGAGCAATACCTAGAATTCTTCCTGTTTCCTCAACTTTTTTAATAATTTTAATGCATCCTTCAAGGTTATGAGCCATTGGTTTTTCAAGTAGTACATCGTATCCTTTTTCAAGAGCTTTAACAGTAGGTTCAACATGCATTTGATCTTGAGTACATATAAACGCAACGTCAGCTAATTTTTCTTTATTTAATATTTGTTCCCAACTTTCAAAACACA
Source organism: uncultured archaeon (assembly GCA_964632315.1). Classification (GTDB taxonomy): domain Archaea; phylum Asgardarchaeota; class Lokiarchaeia; order Sigyniarchaeales; family SOKP01; genus SOKP01. Next base: position 16,752 of record CAZWEM010000023.1, on the reverse strand, counting down.
TATCAGACGAAATATTATGGATTGACGCGAATTTTATTCTTCTCGTCTTTATAGGTTCTGCGACCGCTATAAATTTTAACTTATCCTTAAAATTCAATGCATATTGGCCATAGACGGTCATCCCTCTATTACCTGCTCCAACTAATATGGCTTTAATTATTCTTTTCATGATAAAAAACTCTCTTAATTATGAAATATCTGCGGAATTAGGCCATCAACCATCAAGAAATCAGTTAAAACTATCGCTGTCATTGCCTCTACAACGCTAACTGCTCTTGGGATGATGCATGGGTCATGCCTTCCCTTTATTTGAAAAATCTCAGGTTCCATCTTATCATAATTTATGGATTTTTGAGAAATCCCAATACTAGATGGTGGTTTGAAAACTACATTAAAAACAACCGGCATACCTATTGAAATTCCTCCAATTATACCTCCAGAATCATTTTTTGAAGTTTTTATCTCATTATTCATGATTATCCAAGGATCATTGTGTTCAGACCCTTTCATGGTTGCGGCTTTAAATCCTGCTCCAAATTCAATACCCCTAACAGCAGGTATCGAAAAAATTGCTTTACTTAAAATAGATTCTAAACTATTAAAAATCGGATCTCCAATACCTGGAGGCACTCCTTTAACAATACAAGTAACTATTCCTCCTATCGAATCCTTTTGAACTTTTACAGATTCAATTGATTTCACCATCAGATTAGAAATCTCTTGGTTAACGCTTTTAATTTCTGATTTTGCTCTAATTTGATTAAGTGAGTCAATTTTTTGATTTGAATAATCGTTTGGATCCTCAACTTCTCCAATTCTTTTGGTATATGCAAATATTTTAATCCCATAATTTAAAAGTAATTGCCTTGCGATGGCTCCAGCCATTACAAAACTAGCAGTTATTCTTCCCGAGAATCTTCCAGAACCTCGTTGGTCAGCAAAACCTCCATACTTCTTTAAAGCTGAATAATCTGCGTGAGATGGTCTTAAAAAATTTTTTATTTTTTCATAATCAGAAGAAATTTGATCTTGATTTTCTATCATTAAACATATAGGCGCTCCAGTTGCTCTTCCATTTAAGATACCTGACAAAATTTTTACTTTATCAGCTTCCTTTCTGGATGAGGTTAGATTTGAAAAACCCGGTTTTCTTCTATCGAGATCTTTTTGAATCTCAATCTCTTTGATAGGGAACCCAGCTGGAACCCCATCAATAATCACTCCAATAACTATCCCATGGCTTTCTCCAAAACTAGTTATCTTAAAAATCCTTCCAAAAGTGTTCGAACACAAATTGACTTCACCAGATTAAAATGAAAATTAATATAATTACTTTAATCTTTTATGAAAATTAATAGTTGTTAAGAAAGGTTAATTTAAAATGAGATTGCAAATTTATCCCACGAGTCAATTCTGTGGTGAAATTACTGCGCCAGGTTCAAAAAGTTATTCACATCGAGCATTTATCGCTGGAAGTCTTTCAAGTGGGGTTTCACATATTCTGAATCCGATTGATGAGGGAGATGTAAAGGTTACTATTGATGTTCTAGTATCTTTGGGAGCTCATTTAAAAAAGATTGATGCAAATGAGTATCTAATTGATAAAAGTGTAGTTCTTCAAAATAAAAATAAGAAGATTTTAAATTGTAAAAATTCGGGTACAACAATACGATTCTTTACAGCATTTTCTTTAATATATGACGGGATTTTACAATTAAGAGGAGAATTTTTTCAAAAAAAAAGACCAATTGCACCTTTTTTAAAATCTCTCGAACCGTTAGGTATAAGCTTTGAACTCTCTGATCAATCATTAATAATTAACAGGGAGAAATTTATTTGTAAACCGATAAAAATTCCGGGTAATATTAGCTCTCAATTTATCTCTTCTCTACTTTTTATTTGTCCCTTAATTAAATCTACAAAGGAAAGAGAGATCAACATTGAAGTGACTACTCCTATAGTCTCATATCCCTATATTAAAATTAGTTTAGATGTATTAAAGGCGTTTGGGATTAAAGTGTATGAAAATGAGATAGAGAATAAACTATTTAATTATTGCATTCCTTTAAATCAACAATATTCAGCAGTAGAATATCAAATACCAGGGGATTTTTCTTCAATTTCATTCATCATTGCATTAGCAGTGCTCTCTCCATTAGATTCAGTAATAAAAATCAATAATATAGATTTTTTAAAACCTCAAGGAGATCAAGATTTTATCGCCATTTTAAGACATATGGGTGCTAAAATTGAAGAATTTACAAAATCACACTCACTCTTGATACATGGGAACATCCATAAACATCCTCTAACGGGGATTGAAATAGATGTTAGAGAGATCCCCGATTTATTTCCAATTTTAGCTATCATAGGTGCTTTTTCTAAAGGATCTACGAGGTTATATAATGCTTCAAATCTAAGATACAAGGAAAGTGACAGGATTGAGGTAATGGCAAGAGAGATGTCTAAGATGGGAATTAAAGTTGAAGAGAAAAATGATGAGTTAATCGTACACCACTGTGCCAATATAAACGGAATTAAAATTGAACACGACAACGATCATCGAATTGCTATGGCCCTTATCATTGCTGCTCTATTTGCAAAGTCATATTCCGAAATAAAACAAGTAGAAATAATAAATGATTCTTATCCTGGATTTATAACTGATCTATTAGAATTAGGAGCAAGTATTAAAATTAAAGAATTTTAGTTCATCTAAAGGATTTTTGGCGCCGAGCCCTTGCCTTCTTTCCACCAAAATGTTTTGGCTCTGTTCTTCTGGAGTCTCCTGAAAGCAAAGCTTCATCATAATTACGAAAAAGTCTTTCTATTGACTTTGTTCCTAAAAATTTCGTAATTGATTTTGCTAAAGCTATTCTAACAGCATCTGTTTGACTCATTTTTCCCCCTCCTTTTACTTTCACTTGTATATCACATTTTTCAAGTTTTGGATGATTTGCAATTTCCAAAACTTCTCGAATTCTCATTCGGGCTAATTGTGGTTCGTAAATTTCAAGGGGGATGTTGTTAATCTTCACACCTCCTTTTGCGGGATATCTGAGTCTGGCTCTAGCGATTGCCGTTTTCCTTTTACCAGAAGACTGAATATGTTTAGACTTTTCTGACATAATAATCATGCTTCAATATCTTTCTTATTCCATCCAATTCGGACACATAAATCTTCAAGAGTGATGAACTTATTATAATACGAGAGACGTTTTTTATCAGAATGAGGAATTTCAGAAGGTGTCAACTTTTGGTATCTATATTTAAATCGTTCAGGAATATCTTCAATATATATATGAACTCTTTTTAAAGCTTCTTTTCCTCGTAGTTTTTTCCGAGGAAGCATTTTTTTTATGGTTTGTCTCATTAAAGTATCTGGTCTACGTGACCAAAACGGGCCTCGTCTTGGGTTCGTAGCAGTACTAACATTTAATCGTTCTAAATATTTTTCATGAGTACTTCCTTTTCCACCACTTATTATTGCATCTTTTGCATTAATGATAACAATATGTTCTCCTAATAATGCTCTCTTTGCTATTTGACTACAAAAGCGCCCTAATATCTTGTCTGTTGCATCAATAATTTGGTAATCTTCCATTTTGTATCTCCATTATCTTCTAATAAAAAATTCTCACATTTTTTCCTTCTGGATTCTGTTCTAACAAATCCTCTATTGATAGTAAGGTGGAACCCGATTTTTCAATTTTTTCTTGTGCCGGTTCAGAACATTCCAAGCAAGCAATTGTTATTTTATGATTAAGATCCCCAATACCTAAGACTTTTCCCGGAACTATAATAACCTCATTTTCGTCCGTTTTTTTATTTATTCGATATAAATTTGCTTCTATTCTATTATTTCTTGATCCAGATATTTTCTTTGATACCTTTTTCCAAATTCTTCGTTTAGTCTTCCATAGATCTCTAATTAGCTTCCGATAATAATAGTTGCTTGGTCCAGCGACTTTGTGACTCATCTTCTATTCACTCGTATCATATAGCGTTCTAAATATATTCTCTTAAATATGTTATATTTTAATAAATTTGCGATTGATTAAGATTCTATCTTGAGAGTTTCTAATTTAGTAATAAATTCGTCGATTTTTTCATTAAAAATTTCAAATGTTTTTTCAAATAAAACATTAAATGGGAGAACTCCATCACTTTCGACGGTAAATATATAGGTATTATCTTTTTCGGAGACCTTAATCTTTCCTTCAGAGTTATTTTCACAAGATTTGCACAATGTGCATCTCTTCCAGTAATCTTCTTTAAGTTTCAAAACGCCTTTATTATCTATAAAGTACAAAGATTCTGGACACATTTTTACAATTAGTTCTTTCTCTTCTTTCTCTTCTATATCTGAGTCACTGAAATTAATTACTGGATAATTCCGATATGCAACATTTGAAATGGCTTGCCATTTTGCATGATCTTTTGCCGTCCCTAATATTGCGTATGCTTCTATGATTACCTTGTCATTTTTATCGATCTTAACAATAGGAATTTTAGGGTCTACGGGGATGATTTTTGGATCATTTGATTTCAGATCACCTGAATAGATATCCATCGGAGCGTTTGAATCATTACTAATCTCACACGTTAATGAGACTTGACATAATGGACAACCGTATCCAGAACACTCACATTCTTCGGGTAGATTATACGTTTCTAAATCGGTCTTGAGAGGTATTAAACCTAATCGGTGGGCGATAATCTCATCATATAAAGGGCTATCATTCTTCAGAATAATTACTTCATCAATAGCCATAACTGGAATTTCTGTTAGAAGAATTCGCCTTAAAGCATTTATCATTTCAATTGATACTCCCTCTACGACAAAAACAATTTTATGATCATCTTGCCCGATCACATCCAGATTAAGTGAACTCATAATATATCATCATTTTAATTTTAAAATGAATATTTATGAGAATATGTAATTTTAGATAAATTTTTCTGTTTCTTTTTAAAAAAATAGAGGAAAAAATTAATAGAATTTCAAATATTCATATGCTTTGCTTTTGGAATCAAAACAATACTTAATTTGCCGGAAATCTTTTCTAAATTCTGCAACTTCTTTTGCTACAATTTTAGGATCTTTTTTATCAATTATAATATTTTTCATGAATTCTGCAATATCTTGCATCTCACTCTTACCCATACCGAGTCTAGTCACTTCAGAAGTTCCAATACGTAAACCGCCTGGATTTTGATAATGTCTCCTTTCAGCTAAATCGCGTGGAATTAAGTTTCTATTTAAAATAATATTACCAGTTTCCAATAATTTTTCAATGTCTCCCCCAAGTCCAATAGACTTTTCATGTTCCACAATATCAACAAGGATTTGATGTGATTCCGTAAATCCCTTGTGCTCCATCAAAACTGACAATCCTCTTTCATTAAGAGCTTGACCTAGAGTTTTTGCATTTTCGATCACTTGTTTATGATAATCTTTCCCAAATTCAAGCATTTCTGCTAGTGCAATTGCTAATCCTGCTACATTATGTAGATGATGGTTTGAAAGTAAAGCAGGAAAAGCAGAAGACTTAAATCTTTCAATTAAATCTTCCCTATTTGAGACAAGGGTACCATGCTGAGGGCCTGGAAGAGTTTTATGAGTACTCATTGTCATAGCATCAGCTCCTTCTCTCAAAGGATCCTGAAAGTACCCCGAACCGATTAAACCAGCAACATGGGCTCCATCATATCCGACAGAAGCCCCAACTTCTTTAGCAACTTCAGAAAGTTCTTTAACGGGATGAGGAAACAGAAATACTGATCCACCAAAAAGAACCAATTCAGGTTCGAATTCTCTGATAATTTTTGCAGAGCCATCAATATCCAAATTCATTTCATCGTTATCAAATGCAAGATATTCTATATTCAATCCTCTTGTGGTTCCTGCCGTACCAAAAATCTCTCTACCACTTTTAGCAAATCTTGGACCATGAGAAATGTGTCCTCCTCTAATAATTGACATGCAACACATCTTACCGTTATTATCGGAAGTAAACGTGTTGTACATTTGTAGATTGGCAACAACTCCAGAAATAGGTCGAACATCGGCGAAATTGGATTTAAAATATTCTTTAGCCAATTCCATACAAATTTCCTCGACCTTATCAATATAGCGACATCCAGCATATACTCTTTCTCCCGCCCATCCCTCAGCATATCGGTGACTAAAATCTGAAGCACAAGCTTCATCTACCGCATGACTTGTAATATTTTCTGAGGCAATTAATGGTATTGATTTGCCAAACCAATCATTATGTTCCATTAAAAGATCTCGAATTTCTGCTACTTTCTTTTTCAAATTCAATCAATTAATTTTTATTTTTGAGATTGTAAAATAATAAAAAGCCAATTTTTTTAAACATTATGTCATTCTCTTTCAAAATTCTATTTAGATACAAAATAAGCCTCTTAAAGTAATTCTATATCTTCGAAGACAATGGCGAAAAAATGTATCAAAATAGCAATAATTAAATTACTTTATCATCTATCTGATGATTCTAAAATTAGTCGAGCTTCATACAAATTTAATTTTTTGCCAGCTTTTTGCTTTTCTAGAGCAGTAGCTAATTTGTCCTGCTTAAGCTTTTCTAACTCATCATTTTTCTTTCTATTATAAGAGAAATTGGGTCTATTTCTTTTAGAACTTCGATATCCTTTCTTCCCTCTAGAGACTTTTTTTCTCTTATTCATGACCTGTAAAAATTGATCGTGATATTTATCCGCTAATTTTTTATTCTCTATGAGATCCTCTTCAATGTGTTTCTTTTTCTCCTTTAAACTATTTATTTTATCATAGACTTCTTGAAGTTTGGAATGATATTTCTGTGATTTATTTGACCATTTAGTAAGTTGTTCATAAATTTTATTCAGATTAATCTTAATAATTTGAATCTTACGTTCAATTTTAAAATAATCCGTATTTTTTTGTTCGGCTAAAAATTCCTGCTTGATTTCCGCTAATTCTTTGATTTTATCAACAATAATATTTTCTTCAGAAATATCCAAGTTCTCGGTTTCTATCCGTCTTTCTAAATTTTCAATCTTCCTTTCAATTTGTTTAATTGATACAAACGATTTGTTATCATTTCCAAGTCTGTTATTCTTATTAATATTTTTCCTTTCTTCAATAACAGCTTCTAACATATCTTTGTATTCAATTTTCTTTTCTTTTAACTGCTTAACTTTTTTATTCCAGTAATCTCTTTTCTTTTTATAGTTTTCCCTTGAAACCTTGAGTAACTTTTCAATTTCATTATCAATTTCTTGAAGCTCATTTATATATACTTTCGTTTTCTGATTTAGATTGTCTCTTTTTTGTCTGAACTCTTCTATTTGAAGTTGTATGTCCTTAAATGAATTTCCAGAATGTTGAAACTCAGAATTTTTTTCTTTACTCATGAATAAATACTTAATCGAGTAATTTTAAAGAAAATCGATATAATAATGTTAATTATTTCAATTTACCATATATTTTATATTTTTGGTAAGAATTTACATAATTGTCAAATTTCCATAGACTAATTTCATCTTGATCTTCTCATATATAAAAGAATTAATCTAATAATACCTTTTTATTGTTTATATCTCTTAAATAACAAGTGGTCGTTTAAGTTTCTTATGAATCAAAAAATAGTTTCTGAATACGATTTTGTATTTTTAGTATTTGATGAAAGGAGAAGATGGCTCTTACAAGTTAAACATGGCGGTGAATTTCATTCTCATAAAGGAATCGTAAATCACGATGATATTATTGGAAAACCTTATGGAAGGGTTATTTTCTCAAAACCTTACGAAACTCAAGGATATAAATTCTATGTATTAGAACCTCTAGCCTCTGATTATATTTTGCATATGCAGAGAAAGACGCAAATTATTTATCCCGAAGATGCTGGACTAATCATTATGTATGCAGGTATAAAACCTGGAACTAAAATAATAGAGGCGGGATGTGGTTCAGGAGCATTAACTTGTATTTTAGGAACTATTATTCGCCCTAATGGACATGTCTTTTCATATGATATTGAAGAAAAAAATCTGAAACTTGCTCGAAAAAATGTGGAGCAAACAAAATTATCGGATTATGTATCTATTAATTATGGAGATATTGTTTCTGAGAGTTTAGATCATTCAAATATAGATGTCATTATACTGGATATGCCTCAACCTTGGGAGGCAATTGAGAAAATCAGGAACTATCTCAAATTAAGTGGAATTTTTGTATCATTCTCTCCTACTATTGAACAAGTAAAAAAAACCCATTTTAAACTAAAAAAGAATGAGTTCATAGAAATTAACACTTATGAATTACTTAAAAGAACGATGCAAGTCAAAAAAAACGCAACCAGGCCTCAAGTACGAATGATTGGCCATACTGGATACATAACATTTGCAAGGAAAATTAATGATATTGAAAATCCTTATCGAGAGAGAAAACCGAAAAAAGAAGAATTTTTCAATTTAGATGGAATGCCCTTGAGACAATGATCTTTTTTCAACAACTCATGCAAAATTCATTAAATGGAGTTCTTATAACAAGAAAAAGTGATTAAAATCCTTTTAGTTTAACTCCTGTTTGAAATTCCTTCTTTTTCTTAAACCTCTGAGTTTTAAAATAGTGTTTTTTCTTCTCAGGTAAGATTTCAATGTATTTTCTGAGGATATCTTCGACAAAACTTTTAGTTTCACTGTTCGCAATATTTCCAGGATTGGTTAAATTAAAAAGTATATCTTTATCTTTTGAATCTGGAGGTAAACCTAAATTTTTGATGGGAATGTGAAATGAATGGATGAACCAGCCCTTTCTCTTTTCCTCATGAGCAATTACCCTTAAAATATTTTCTGGCTCTTTCTTGATCTTAAAATCAATTAACTTCTTACCTGGTCTTACGATTATGGTTGCATATTCAGGTATCTTATTTTTAGGGTCATGTATTTTCTTTAAGAATTCTTTCAATCGATCTTTCATGTTAGTATCATTTGATTAAAATAATTCCTTAATTTTAGCTTTAATTGTTACTGAAATTTTCTAATAAACCTTATCAAATAATTATAATTATCTCTTTCAAAATTAAAAAATGAACATATGAAAATGACTGTTAAATTATTTTCCTTTGACATTCAAACAAAAACTCAATGTGATTTGATTGATATAACTCCACAGGTCCAGAAAGCGGTAAAAGATAGCCAAATAACTGATGGACTTGTGAATGTTCATGTTGCAGGTTCCACAGGTGCAATATCCACAGTGGAGTATGAACCGGGATTGATAAAATATGATATAGAAGAATTTTTAGAGAACATTCTCCCTTATTCAAGAGAATATGCACATCATAAAACTTGGCATGATCATAATGGTTCTGGTCATCTAAGGAGTTTTTTAATTAAAACATCTCAAACATTTCCTTTTACAAATAAAAAATTGATATTGGGAACGTGGCAGCAAATTATTTTTTGTGAGTTTGATGAGAAGCCTAGAAGAAGGACAATCTATTGTCAAGTTATCGGGGAATAATTTTATCCCTTTCTTTCTAATATTTCTGTAAACTCCTGAACAATTAAACCATATATATCTCTTCTTCTAACGTCTTCGAACTCCTCAATCATAACTTCAATCTTATTACTTTTTTCCTTTAGTTGAGATTCTAAAAATGGTATTTTTTTGAAGAAATTTTCACTTTTATTATTTAGATTTGTTTGATATGTTAAATATTCGAGAAATCTATTTATATCATTATACAACCCAATCACCACCATCAAGAACATTCATTAATATACCCAAAACATAAGTTACTTTAAAATTGGAATATCATTTACATGAGCCGCAATTATCATCAGAATATTACCAGAATCATATCTTTCTTTTCACTTGAATTTCGAAGAACATAAGGTTAAAAATAATGAATTTTACTTGATATTAAACCATTTAAGAAAATAAGGTTAAAATAGTTAAATTTTAATCAAATTATGTGAATTTTATGGAAGAATTGATCAAGATCATTATTGCTGGTTTAGATAATGCTGGAAAGACCTCTATATTAAAAGTTTTGGATAAAAAGTATGACTTTAGTAAAGATATTATGTCTCTCGCACCTACCATCAGAGTGGAATATCATATGATGGAATTCCTTACAAATAAAGTAGTTTTTTGGGATATGGGAGGACAAGAAAAATACCGAGAAATTTATCAGGCTAAAAAAGATCTCTATTTTGCTGGAACAGATCTTTTGTTATACCTAATTGATATTCAAGATAAAGAACGAGAAGAAGCTTCATTGAATTACCTAGATCTTATTTTAAATCATTTCATGAAAAATAAAATTGAAATCCCAGTGATTATGGCATTTCATAAATATGATCCGGATATAAGATCTAATGAGAATCTCTTAAACGACATTGATGCTTTAAGGAATTTGATAAGCAATAAATATCCAACATTTAAAATACTTTATCAATTGACATCAATATATGACGTAATGTCAATTGTTCAAATGATTTCTTATGGGCTCTCTGTTTTTGATGAAAAATTTTTCGAGCTTTCTGAACTTTTAGAGGAATATTTAGAAGAATTTAATAGTAAATCTCTAATTATATTCGACAAAAATGGAATTATCCTAAGTGAATTTTATAACAATACTATAGAGCCTGAGATATATACTGAGTTTTTGGAAGGGATTAAGGAACATCTAATTCTTCTTAAAAGGATCCAAAAAGAATCGTATGAGGTAAATTCAAACTTTAGATTGATTAGAAATGAATTATTATCATACTTACATAAAATTGAGATATATAATCATTCTTTTTTCATATCAGTAATTTTACACGAAAATAATAAAAAGGATTTTCTTGAGAAGTTTTCTGACTTTCTCGTCAATGTCAGTGATATTTTGGAGTCATTAATTAAAACCTAAAAAATAATCCTTTCAACTTTTTATAATTTTTTCAATTTTTCTTGAACAATTTCCTTTAAATCCAATTTCTCTTTAATTAAAAATTCATCAATCCTATCTTTAGCCTTCTCCCTCTCTTCTTGATGCGTTTTAAGAAAAGCATTTATCTTCTGGGTTAGATTATTTTTACACTCTCCACACAAAAGAGATCCACTTCGACATCTTGATTCGATTTTTTTAATTTCTTCATCATCTAAAGTAAAGAGCATAAAATGATACTTGAAGACAGAGCAAACGGATGGATTCCCGCCTAGCTCTCTCTGGAGTTTTGCACTGGGCTGACCTCCTGTAAATGCGTTATTTACTTTTCTTTTTACTTCCTTTGGCGTATCTTTAGTAAATATTGCAGTATTTTCTATTGATGCTGACATCTTCCCTCCTTGTTGGAGGCTTGGAAGGAAAATGCATTGGATCGAAGCGGGTTTATAATATCCGAGTTTTGGTAGAACATCTCTAGATAACCTAAAATGTGGGTCTTGATCGACTGCGTGGGGAATCAAGCAAGGTACATTTTTCTCATCGATCAAAGATTTAAGTATAGCTGGAACAGTCTGAATACTTGTATAAAATATTTGCCCGATATTCGAACTATTATCTAAACCAAAAGTAGCTTTAATGGTAGAGAAGGTTATCTTTTTCGCAATTTTCAAAGCATTTTGATAGAGTATACCAGCTAGATCAATATCAGAAAAAATAAAGGTCTTTTTTGGATCAAAACCTAATGCGATAATGTCCAAAGCGTTGTCATAGGAATAATTATAAGCCTCTTCATATGAAAGTGATTGATTAAATAGGAATTTTTCATCATCCGTTAATTGGAACCATAACTCCACATTAAACTTGTCTTGAAGCCACTTAGTGAACAACCAAGGCATTACATGTCCAAGATGAACACTTCCAGAAGGACCTCTTCCTGTGTAAAGATAAAATGGATTTCCTTCTTTATATTCATCTAAGATCCATTTGAAATCTCGATGAGCAAAAAAGATTTTCCTGGTTAGGAATGGATGAATCTCTTTTGTAATTTGCTTCATTTCTATCAATAATTTTTGATCAATCGGTTCAATTCCAAATTCTTTTATGATTTGATCGTAATCAATTTCACCAGAAACCTCCCAAGGAGTAACGATAAATTCAGGCATCTTTTTAGCTCACTTTAAGTTTTTCTAAAAATCTTAATAATTCCAAATTGATATTTATATAAAGATAAGCACCATAAAAAATTTTAATAAAATTTACGCTTGATCTTTTCCATTAGTTTATCTCATTTAGCAATAGAAAAAAATTCAGTAAGAATAAACTTAATCACATATTTAAAAAAATTGAAGAAAATTCGATATTAATAGCAATTTTTTCATCTATCAAAAACAAGTTTTAAATATTTTTCAAAATTTAAAGTATATTGTCTTGGTAAACTTAGTATATAGGGTCTAACTCATGAAAAAAGAAAAAGATTTAGATGATATTGATAGGGATATCATTCGTATTTTACAAGAAAATGCAAAAACTTCATATCGAGAGATTCAAGATGAACTTGGAATCTCAATAGGAACCATCCATAATCGAATCAATAAATTGGAAGCAAGTGAGATTATTGAAGGTTATACTCTTAAATTGAATAATATTAAACTAGGGTACAAATTTACATTTTTAATCAGAGTTCAGATTGATGGTAAGCATACATCTGATATTTTGGAAAGTTTAAGAGAAAAACCAGAAGTATGTTCTATCTTTCATACTACGGGAGAGCAGTCGGCTGCCTTGATCTGCCGATTTAAAGAACCAGAAAATGTACATGATTTTATTCGTGAAATCAATGAAAAACAGTGGGTTACTAAGACTATCAGTAATATGGTGCTCAAAGAATATAAAAATACTAGCTCGATTATAGGAATTTAATCGAATGCGATCTATTACTTTTCTACTGTAGGTTAAAAAAAGCATATCAACACAAATTAGGTTGAAGAAATGCTTTTTTGATGAAAAAATTGCTTCTGCAAGTCGCCTTTAAAATTTTCCCTCATTTTATAACTATTTTCGTTTCTATGGAAAAGATTATGATTTTTATGATCTCATAAAAAATTTCTTTTTGAAATAATTTGCTACGTTTACTAATGATATCATGACTGGAACTTCAATTAAAGGGCCAATTACCGCAGCAAAAGCAATGCCCGATCCTAACCCAAATATCGAAATAGCTATTGCAAGTGAAAGCTCAAAATTATTACTTGCAGCTGTAAACGATAAACTAGTAGACTTTTTATAATCCGCCCCTAATTTTTTACTCATTGCGAAACTGATTAGGAACATTAATATAAAGTAAATAATTAGAGGGATTGCAATCCTTAATACATCCAATGGAATTGTAATAATTTGCCCCCCTTTTAATCCAAACATTACAACAATGGTGAATAAAAGAGCTATTAAAGTAATTGGAGTAATTTTTGGAAGAAATTTTGTAGAATACCATTCAGTTCCTTTTACTTTAATTAATATTTTACGGGTTAGAAATCCTAAGATAAAAGGGATTCCTAAATAAATAAAAACAGTTTCTGCGATCAACCCAATCCCTATATTCAAAATATTCGATTGGAGTCCGAGTAAATGTGGTAATAAGGTTATAAAAAACCAAGCATAAATACTATAAAAAAGCACCTGAAATATGCTGTTAAATGCTACTAACCCTGCTGCGTACTCACGGCTTCCTCCCGCTAAATCATTCCATACAATGACCATTGCTATGCATCTGGCAAGACCGATTAAAATTACACCAATCATGTATTCAGGATACCCCCCAAGAAAAATTACGGCTAGTATAAACATCAAAAATGGCCCTATTAACCAATTTTGAATTAAAGCTAAACTTAAAACTTTTTTATCCTTGAATACATCATTTAATTCTTCATAATGAACTTTAGCTAATGGTGGATACATCATTAGAATTAACCCGATTGCTATTGGAATGTTTGTATAACCCACTTGATACTGTGAAAGAATGTACTCAAAACTCGGTAAAAAAAATGCTAGTAAAATACCTATTGCCATAGCAATAAAAATCCAGAGTGTAAGATACTTATTCAAAAATGAGAGCCGTTTAGCAGGCTCAGTGCTTTTAATCGTTTCTAAAACCCTTTTTAGCCCTTTTCATCGCTCTACTTTCTAACATTCCTAAATCTTCATATATTTTATGATCAAGATGATTACAGCTTTTAAATTCTATTTTTTCTTCTTCATTCATAAATATCAGATTATATAATGTTTAAGAATAGGAAAATTTTTTTAAATTTAAATTTATCGATTTAGCTTCATATTCATGGATTTAGACAAATTTTTATTAATGTAATTCCTTTATATTATTAATCTAACATAAGAAGATTTTATTTTAAATATGAAAGAAGAAAGAAAAAAAGAGATTATCAATAGTCTTGAAATGTGTGTGAATTTAGTTGATATAGATTTAGAATCATACTTTCAAAATTTACAACAGTTAGGAAAGAATCTTGTAAAAGATAGAAATACAACATGCTTAGGGCGACTTTTTAACGTTCTTGGTAATGAAAATCGGTTAAATATTTTAAAATTATTAATGCAGAAAGATTACTGCGTATCTGAGTTAGAAGCAATTTTGGATAAATCACAGTCTTCTATTTCACACCATTTGAAACTGCTTGAGAATGAGGGCTTGATTAGAGGGATTAAGAAAGGTTATTTTACTCATTATGAATTAGCCAATGAAAAATTTATAAAATATATAAATATGTTTAAGCAATATTATCCATTCATTTAACTTTTCTTATTGCATTGTTGGCATTTTTGTGTTTCAGAATTATTTTAACTCATAATATGACAAATCTTATTTTGTGTCTTGCAGCGATTCTCGAATAAAAACTTTACCGGTAAACCCACTTTTCAAGGTCATAATTAAAGTAATTAGCCACAATATCAATAATAACAAGTAAAATACAAAGCCAATTCCGTCTATAATTGCGATTGACGGAAAAATGACACCAATCATATGACTCGATACCACAAAAACCCCAAACGGAAAAATGAAAGCCCACCATGATAATGAATACGGTAATTTGAGTTTTTTAGCGTAATATAATGTCATTATAAACGTAAGAATTGCCCACCAAAGTCCAAATCCCCAGAATAAAAGGGAAAATACATTAAATGGTTCTTTAATAGTTACGAAAGTAGATCTTCCTATTAAATTTAAAAGTGCAACAATACCAGCGCCGATAGGACCGAGTCCAATCCATATTGTTGGTGCAAGTACATTAGGTAAGGGAGGATGAGTGATAAATCTATGAAGCGTTATTGTAAGAAGCGATATATATAGCATAATTCCTGCTCCCAGACCAAAATAATTAAGGAGTAAAACTATTTGATTTAAAATTCCCATTGTCAATGATAGAAATGGATATCCAAACAATGGGATTGCTATTAATCCAACGGGAGGAATAAACCATGAAGGATTTACGTGGTGTAATGCAATTTCGTGATTATTAAAAATCATTAAGGGAATCGAGATGCTTAAAAAAATTGTACCTATTGCACCTGCAAACCAGATCCACAAAGTTATATTCATCGGAACACCAATCATTTGCAGATTCAACGCAATAATCATTGTTGCAATTGTTATCGTAGGATAAAAATTAGTCATAATTGGATGCTTAAAATCAGCCATTGCGTTCTTTGTATAAAAAATCCATCTTAAAATCCACGGAATGAGTAATATAACGAACAATGCAATATTTATATAAGCCAAAACATTAGCAAAATACTGAAGATATGAAATCATCGAAGAATAAGCCATTGACGAGCTAATTATAATTCCAAAACCCATTATGACTGCAAACCAAGAGGGTAGAAAATTTTTAATGATATCTCTTTTTTTTTCTAAATATTTTAACATAATAATTCACCCTTCTTTTTGAATTAAAATTAAGTGCTGACAAATAACTCATCTACTTTTTTTGCTATTTCATCCGCAATAATTTCCACTAATTTTCTTCCATCTTCTCCTAAATCTTCCCGAGAATCAGGAATCAGTTCAGGGTGTGCTTTTAAAATTTCATCGACTCGAATCGTCGCTGCAGCTGGTCCGCTATACTTTTCTACAGCAATTTTGGAACATTCTTCTTCACATCCTTCGATGGTGATAGTGGGGTGCTCTTTTGCAAAATTTCTCTCTTCTTGCCCACCATGGCGTTCCAAACCTCCAGCTGCAAATAAAGGCTCACATAAAACGATTGTACTATTCGGTCGCAACTTCTCTACTACGATTCTCGCGGCGGCTCTGCTTAGAGTTCCACCAACCAATTTTTCTCCACTACACGCAATAATTCCTACTTTCTTCTTCATTTATCCTCCTCTCCTTCTTTTTCAAGTAATTCCTCAACTTTCTGAGATACTTGTTCTGCTAATTTTCGGGACAGAATTTTTGTATTTTCTCCTATGGGCATTATTGAAGGTTCTGGTTTTAATTCTCGATTATCCTTTACGATATTAGTAGTCATAAATTGAGCATCGACTTTTCCAACTTGTTCCATCAAATTGTTGTAGGAACATTTTAAAGGACATCCATCGATAGCAATTATCTTATTTTCTTTTAATTTTTCGATTACTTCTTTTTTACCTTTCACAATTAGTGGTAAACATTCCAGTTCTGCCTTATCTCTTGCTAATTCATTTACGACTATATACGTAGTTTCACGGCCTATACTTCCAAAAACTTTTCCAATTCCGCTACACGGAATAATATATACTTTTTTTTCAG
>CAZWEM010000022.1:0-63108 GCA_964632315.1 uncultured archaeon | reverse complement strand
AAGGAAGGAACTGAAGAAACAAAAGAAAAAGAAGCTAGGATGCAAAATATTAACGCGATGATGGCAATAACCGAAACCGTGAGATCAACTTTAGGACCTATGGGAATGAATAAAATGCTAGTTGATGGTATGGGCGATATAACAATTACTAATGATGGAGCAGAAATCTTAAAAAATTTAGATATCGAGAATGTTGCAGCAAATATGATGGTAAACATCGCGAAATCCATAGACGAGGAAATTGGTGATGGAACCACTTCTGCAGTTATTTTCTCGGCTCAACTTTTAGCTAACGCTTTAGAACTAATAGAACAAAATATTCATCCAAAACCAATTACTCACGGATATAGACTTGCCGCCAATAAAGCACTTGCTATTATTAATGAGATTGCAGAAGAAATCTCCGAAGGAGATAACCAAATACTTAAAAATGCCGCAGTAACAGCTATGAACTCAAAAGATGTTGTTGGGTTAAAAGACTTTTTCTCAGACTTGGCACTTAGAGCAGTTAATGCAATTAGAGGAGAGGATGGAGATACTTTTTCGAAGGTTGCAAACGTAAAAATCGTTAAAGCTCCTGGAAAGTCTCTCAATGATTCCGAGTTAATTAATGGCGTATATATTAAAAAAGAAAAAGTAAGTTCAAGTATGCCAGATGTAATTAAAAATGCGAAAATAGCGGTTATACGAAAGAAATTAGACATTTCTAAAACTGAATTTGATGCTCAAATTAGGATTTCAAACCCAGCAGATATACAGAAATTCCTAGATCAAGAAGAGGATACTTTACTAAGTTTCTTACAAGTCTTCAAGGACTTAGGAGTTAACTTCATTGTTAATAGCCAAGATATATCAGATAAATTTGGTGCTTTTTTGGCAAGGGAAGGTATTGCTGCAATTAAAAGTTTAAGCGACGATGACATTAAAGCAGTAACAAAAGCTACAGGGGCAAAAAGAGTTGATGACTTGAAGTCTTTAACTGAAGACGATTTGGGTTATGCTGACAGTGTTAAATTCCAAAAACTAGCTACCGATGACTATACACTATTTTTAGGCTGTAAAAATCCGAAATCCGTTTCAATCTTACTTAAGGGAGGTCTAGAAAAGATTCTAAGCACGGCTGAGATTACACTTAATGACGTTCTTTCCGTAATTGCTAAGCTTATTGACACAAAAAAAGTAGTTGCAGGTGGTGGTGCTATCTACATAGAACTTGCAAAACGACTCAGAGAATATGCAAATCAAATTAGTGGAAAAGAACAATTAGCCGTTAACGCATTTGCCTTAGCACTAGAGGAAATTCCTAAGACTCTGATTAAAAATGCGGGTTTAGATGAGATTGAACAAATGACAGCTCTAAAAGCCGCTCATAAAACAGATGACGATAAATGGGTAGGAATCGATACACTTTCAAATACAATTGGAAATAATTTCGAAAAAGGAATAGTAGAACCTGCTGCTTTAGTGAATCATATTATTAAATCTGGAAGCGAATTAGCAAACCTAATCTTAAGAGTAGATAGAATAATCAATGCTAAAGGCCGTTCAAGATCAGATTAGATTTAGAACATAAATTAATTTTTCTCTTTTATTTTTGAATTTTATTTTTATTAACAGCTAATTACTAAACGTTATCTGAGTTTTCCCAATTTTATCCCCTCGGAAGTTTTAAAAATTAATAGTTCCTTCTTACACTTATCTTTTCATGCCTTAAAAATAATAAAATTGGTTTTAATGAATTATTTACAAGAAATTGAACATTTCATTGATGACAAAATTCTTACTAAGTCTGATTTCGAAAAACTAGGGAAACTTGATAATAATCAGCTATTTGAAATTATATATACTTTTACTAAGTTATGCAAACCGGACAAATTAACAGTAATTTCTGACGAAAATGAAGACATAGAATATGTGCGGAGAAAGGCTATTGAACTTAATGAAGAAACAGAATTAAAGCTGAAAGGCCATACAATTCATTTTGATGGCTTCTATGATCAAGCGAGGGATAAAGAAAATACTCAATTATTAATAACTGAAGGTGAGTATGCTAGTCCTTGGATCAACACTCTTGATCGTAAAAAAGGACTCAATGAGATCCTTGAAATTATGAATGGTTGTATGGAAGGAAAAGAATGCCTGGTAAGGTTTTTTTGTTTAGGTCCTAAAAATTCAGAGTTTACTATTTGTGCCCTTCAACTAACAGATTCTTTTTATGTAGCTCATTCAGAGGATCTGTTGTATAGAACAGGTTATCAAGAATTTATAAACCTTAAAGGTTCAAATGATTTCTTTTACTTTATTCATTCTGCTGGAGAACTTTATGGTGATCCGCCCGTTTCGAAAAATGTTAAGAATAGAAGGATTTATATAGATTTAAAAGAAAATCGTGTATTATCTGTTAATAATCAATATGCTGGAAATTCATTAGGTCTTAAGAAGTTAGCCTTGAGACTTGCCATTCATAAAGCAAATAATGAAGATTGGCTAACCGAACATTATTTCATTATGGGAGCATGTCCACAAGGCAAAAATCGGATAACTTATTTCGCGGGGGCTTATCCAAGTGCTTGTGGTAAAACATCTACGGCTATGTTACCAGGACAATTGATTGTTGGTGATGATATTGCCTATCTACGAGCTTTTGAGGATGGATATGCCCATGCTGCTAATATAGAAAAAGGAATCTTTGGGATAATTAAAGACGTGAATCCCAAGGATGATCCAGTAATATATGAAGCCCTCACTACTCCAAGAGAAACTATTTTTTCAAACGTTTTAATCAATGATAATGAACCATATTGGTTAGGAATGGGTAAGGATTTACCCACCAAAGGATCTAATCATTCTGGAGACTGGTTTTTGGGTAAAACTGATGACGCTGGAAACCTAATACCACATGCTCACACAAATGCTCGATATACTATTCGCTTAAGTGAATTAGCTAATGTCGACCCAAAGTTAGAGGATCCCAAAGGTGTTCCGTTACATGGAATATTTTATGGGGGTAGAGATTCTGATACTATGCCCCCAGTTGTAGAAAGTTTAAATTGGGAGCATGGAATCTTTTTAGGGGCAACTATTGAATCAGAAACAACTTCTGCGACATTAGGAACTGTAGGAGTAAGAAAAGCTAACCCAATGGCTAATTTAGATTTTTTAGTAATTCCATTAGGAAAATATCTCCTAAATCATAAGAAGTTTGGAGATCGACTGACTCATTGTCCTATAGTATTTGCAACAAATTACTTTCTAAAAAATAAAAAAGGAAAATATTTGAACGGGATTTTAGACAAAAAAATTTGGTTAATCTGGGCAGAGGGACGAACACGTAATGAATATCATGCAATCAAAACTCCAATAGGTTATATACCACTCTTTAAAGATTTAAAAGAATTATTTAAAACTGAATTAGGAAAAGATTATAATAAAAACGATTATTTAGAACAATTTTCTTTACGAGTGGATAATTTACTAAATAAATTAGATCGGATGGAAAAATTGTACAAAACTGAAAAAAACATTCCAGAGTTCTTTTGGAATATCTTATATCATCAAAGATCAGAATTGAAACAATTATTGAAGATTTTTAATAAAAATATAGTTAATCCAGAAGAATTCTCAAAAATCCACTGAATATCTCAAATTACATTATCATTTTCATACCTTCACGAACCTTATAAGTCTTGTTAAACCGATCAATATCAATAAACCTTTTAATTTCAAGATTGTTCAAGAGATCTCTCATCTCTATTTTATCTTTCTGCAATTCTTCAGCCAAACCTTCAATGTCTTCTTCATATTGGCTTAAGATTTTTAAAAGCGCTGAATAATTATCATAGATCTGATTTACTATATATTTTAATGCCTCATCCAAGTTTTCCCCCGTGCGAGTACTTGTAGCAAACATGACTGCATCTTGGTGTAAATAATTTTGTGAACGTACAACCTCTGGATGTCGAGCTCCAGCTACATCTTGTTTATTTGCTAAATAAACTATAGGTGTTTCTGGAAATAATGACTTTCTTATGGCGTTTAATATTACAATGCCATCTTCATCTTTCTCAGGATGAGCAGCATCGAAAATGAAGATAATTCCGTCTGTTCCTTGAACAATCACATCTCTCATGACATTAAACCTCAACAAACCTGGAGTGCCGAAAAGGAACACGTCAAATCCATTTAACTTTACTATTCCAAGATCCATCCCAATGGTATAATAATTATTGTCTCGTGCTCGTGCTTCAACATTTAATGCTTTATCATCAAAGTAATTAATGAAACTGGATTTTCCACATTTTAAAGGACCACATACACATATCTTCACGATAATTTCACTCTCAAAGTACTTGTTTTCAAATACAATTTTGTCGAGATCTAAGAGAATTATTTATTGGTTATGATTTTATTGCCTTCTTTCATTTTAGAATTCATTTAATATCCATATAATATGAATCGTTTTTATTCCCCGTAAAATAGCTTTGCTAATACTGTCCAAGGTGATACAAAAATAACCCTATAACCCGTATTAATAAGGGTTTCCTAAGACTAAACTGTATTTCCACGCTTTAGTATATAATAAATATTAATACATGCTTTTAAATCTTGACTGGATCTTGATGCGGTCACGTTTTCGCGCGAACAAATTGAACTATTTTAACTGTTTTTCACGGTGAAAAAAGGAAATAGCTATAAATGATTTAAAACACGTTTAAAGTGATTGAAACAATATCCAATATTTTTAGCACCTTAAATCCCAAAACATTCATCGATTGCCGATTCAAAGGATCAATACTTTTATTGTCCAAAAATAACATTTTCTTCTTAATTAAGATCATTGTTTGACTAAAACTTGATTTTTTTGATCATAAATTTTCACAAATCGTCATTAAGAGAAAATTTTATAAATGTTTTTTACACAACTATAATAAATATTTGGTTTTTGGGGGAAATGGATCATTATTGTTTCGATTTCTGAGCCATCCCCTAAATTATAAAATAATTGCATAAATAACCAAAAATTTATTTTAAAAATCAATTAGAAAAATAAAATCTGAAGAAAAATGCCAAATAGTAATATTATGGTAATAGGAGCAGGTATATCAGGTATAGAAACTTCGTTAACGTTAGCTGATCAAGGATATAAAGTGATTTTAGTTGAAAAAACATCATCAGTCGGAGGGAGAATGGCACAACTTGATAAAACATTCCCAACTCTTGATTGTAGCATATGCATATTGGCTCCAAAGATGGTTGAGTCTTCCAGACATCCTAATATCGAACTTCTTGCTTACTCAGAAGTAGAAAGTGTAAGTGGTAAGGCAGGAAATTTCAAGGTAAAAGTGAAAAAGAAAGCGAGGTATGTCAATTGGGATGCTTGTACGGGATGTGGAGCTTGCTCAGAAAAGTGTCCTATGAAAAAAATCCCTTCTGAATTTGAGGAAGGGATGGGAAATCGTACGGCAATCTACATTCCTTTTCCACAGGCTGTGCCAAGGAAAGCGGTAATTGATTCAGAAAAATGCCTTTATCTCACAAAGGGAGCTTGTCAATTATGTGAAAAGGAGTGTGAGGCAGGAGCTATAAATTGGGATGACAAGGATGAAATTACTGAATACAATGTTGCATCGATTGTCGTTGCAACTGGAATTGATCTATTAGATCCTTCTGTGTTGGATCGATATCATTATGGAGAGTATCCAAATGTCATAACTGCAATGCAATATGAACGATTATTAAGTGCATCTGGACCAACTGGAGGAGAATTACTGAAACCATCAGATAAAAAGCATGCTCACGAGATTGCTTTTGTTGCTTGCGTGGGATCGCGAAATGAAGATTTATGCGCTTACTGTTCTAAATTTTGCTGTATGTATATGGCAAAAGAGGGAGTAGTAACGAGAGAGCATGCCCCTGATACGAATGTAAGTATCTTTTATAATGATATTCGAGTTATAGGGAAAAATCAAGAAGAATTCATAGTAAGGGCTCAAAATGAATATAATCTTCATTATCATCATGGAATACCGGGTGATGTCCGCGAAAATCCTGAAAATCATAATCTATATGTCAAAGCAGCAAACCTTGATACAGGTGAAGTGGAAACTAAGGAATTCGATTTAGTAGTACTAGCGAATGCTGTTACTCCTCGTGTTGATTCTGAAAGTTTAGCAAAACTCTTGGGAATTCAAAGAAATGAATTAGGTTTTTTTAAAACTATCGATTCAACAGAAGATTTAAGATCGACTAAGGAGGGTATCTATGTTACCGGGTCTTGTCAATCTCCTGATGACATAGCAAATTCAGTCGCGAAAGCGGGAGGTGCTGCTGCCTTAGCCGCTTCTCACGCAGTTCCTTTGAGTGCTGAAGAGACTAAAGTGGAATTGCCTCCCCTTAAAGAAATAAAGTCTACTGAGCAACCACGAATTGGTGTATTCATTTGTCGATGTGGAATAAACATAGCAGGATATTTGGATGTACCAGACTTAGTTAAATATTCGAAAACCCTTCCAAATGTAGTTTTTTCAATGGAAAACAAGTATAGTTGTTCGCAATTGACTCAAGATATCATCAAGGAAAAAATTGAAGAGTTAAATCTCAATCGGGTTGTAGTTGCTGCTTGCACTCCAAGAACTCACGAACCATTATTCCAGAAGACAATTAGAGAAGCTGGTTTAAATGAATATCTTTTTAATTTTGTGAGTATTCGAGAGTTAGATTCTTGGGTACACATGCATGATAATCCACGTGCGACTGATAAAGCGAAGGATTTGATTAGAATGGGTGTAGCTAGAGTAGCCGCTCAAAAGCCAGAATTCAAGATTAAAGGAGATGTAATTCCCGAAGCACTAGTTGTTGGTGGTGGGATAGCAGGAATGAGCTCTGCCATCGAAATTGCTAAAAAAGGTTTTAAAGTGCACCTTGTAGAAAAAGAAGATAAACTTGGAGGCCAATTAAATCAAATCTATAAAATTAACTTCGATAGGATCGATGCTAATCAATTTTTAGGAGAGAAATTGAAAGAATATAGTAGTTATAAAAATATATCTACTTATTTAAATTCTGAAATTGATGATATTAAGGGTTCTATTGGCGATTTTAAGGTTACTGTAAGGAACAATAAAGATGATAAAATTGGAAACCTAAACGTGGGAGTGATTATTACTGCTACGGGTGCTTATGAGTATAAACCAGAAGGTTGGTATCAGTATGGAAAGAATGAAAATGTAATGACACAGTTAGAGCTTTCAGAAAAATTAAGAAACAATGATTTAAAAGATGGTGAAACCCTTGTTTTCATACATTGCGTTGGTTCCAGACAACCAGAAGGAGGAAATGGTGTAACCTATTGTTCTTTAATTTGTTGTTCAGAATCTATTCGACATGCTCTATATGTTAGAGAAAATTATCCTAATTCGATAATCTACGTATTATATCGGGATATCAGGGTAGGAACCGATGAAGAACAATTTTATTGGAAAGCTCGTGAAGATGTTAATTACATTAGATTTAATGAATATCCAGATTTAGAAGTAGTTGATGGAAAATTAAATATTAACGTTAAAGACATATTAACTCAAATAGATCTCACAATACCAGCAGATAAAGTGGTTCTTTCAACTCCTTTAATACCTTTTGATACCCAGAAGCTAGGAGAGCAAATTAAATGCGCGCGTGATCAAAATGGTTACTTCTTGGAAGCCCATGTTAAGTTAAGACCTGTTGATTTTGCAACCGATGGGATTTATTTAGCTGGAACATGTCACGGACCGAAGGGAATTGCGGATTCAATTTCGCAAGGGCGTGGTGCAGCAGCTCACGCATTAATTCCTCTAATTTCGGGTGAAGTTGAAAATGAACCTTTAGTTTCTGTAGTGAATCCTGCCTTATGCATCGGTTGTCAGAAATGTGAAGAAGTTTGCAATTTTGGTGCTATTGGGGTCAACTTTGATAATGATATATTAGTATCAGAATCTAATCCATTATTATGCAAGGGATGTGGAGATTGTTCCGCAGCTTGTCCTGCTGGGGCTATAACAATGAGTCATTTTGCGGATGAGCAAATAGATCCCATGATAAGAGAAGCGGTTAAGGGAGATTTTGTTGATGAGCGACCTCGAATTGTTGCATTTTTATGCAATTGGTGCAGTTATGCAGGAGCAGATACATGTGGAGTAAGTAGATTTCAATATCCAACAAATATTAGACCAATTCGGGTGATGTGCACTGGAAGAATTCCCAAACATTTCATTTTACAAGCATTTTTAGAAGGTGCAGATGGAGTTTTGATAGGAGGGTGCCATATTGGGGATTGTCATTATCTTGAAGGGAATTATGATATGCAAAGAAGATTTAATGAAATTCATGAACTATTGGATAAAGTTGGTATTAATCCCGATAGATATCGACTTGAATGGATTTCAGCAAGTGAAGGAAAGCGATTTTCTCAAGTGGTTACTGAATTTGTAGAACAAGTCAAAAAACTTGGGCCATTAGCCAAAACTGGTGATAAAATTGAAAAAAAGAAAGAAAAAGCAGTGGAGGGTGCCTAAAATATGACAGAAATGGTAAAGAAAAATGCCAGTGAGTTAGATCATGCTTTTAGATACGAAATTAGCCAGAAAGTAGGTGCTAAATCCTTATTGAAATGCATTCAATGTGGTGTTTGTAGTTCAGGTTGTACCGTAACCGAATATGTCGATTTACAGCCTCACAGAGTGGTTGCTTCTTGCTTATTAGGGCTCAGAAAAGAAGTTCTCAATAGTAACGCCATATGGACATGTTCATTATGTCATAGATGTACCGAAAGATGTCCAAAGAATGTAGATTATTCCTTTATTTTAGCCCTCCTAAGAAATTTAGCTGTTAAAGAGGGTAAAATTCCAAAAGAATATTCTGGTACAGTCGTTACTATCTATGAAAATGGATATGTTGTACCTTATACTGGGGGTTTAAAAACAAACATCGACAGAAGGAGAACAAGAATGGGCTTACCCGAGCTAGTTCCTCCAAATCTTGATGAAATTAGGTTTATAATTGATGAAACAGGACTAGGTGGTCTAGCAAAAAAAAAGGAGGATAAGTAAAAATGGAATATGCATTATTTTTAGGCTGTACAATACCTCTGAAACTTCCTCATTTGGAGAAAGCTTTTAGAGATGTCGCAGGAATCTTGGATGTTAAACTTAAGGAAATGGAAGGTGTAAGTTGTTGTCCAGAACCTGTATCATTGCAATCCTTAAACATGGATACTTGGGTCACCTTAGGAGCCCGAAATCTAGCTATTGCTGAGAAAATGGGTTTAAATATCCTAACGATTTGTTCGGGATGTTATGAAACCTTAAAAACGGTTAGCGTGTTACTGGCAGAGGATAAGGAATATCTTAATAAGATAAACGGAATTTTAAAAAAAATCGACTATCATTATACTGGTAAGACAAAAGTTTTCCATTTTGTAGAGCTTTTCAGCCAACCTGAATGGCTAGATAAATTAAAAAGTTTAACGGTAAGACCCCTTGATGACCTAAATCTAGCGGTTCATTATGGCTGTCATCTTATAAGACCGAGCAAGATTATGCAATTTGATCATCCAGAACGTCCAGAGACTATTGATCGAATCTTAAAAGCTCTTGGAGCGAAAACAATTGATTTTGCTACGAAGCTTGAATGTTGCGGTTATTGTGCTCGACTTCAGGAAGAAATCGGGGAAAATTTAGTAGAACAAAAAATGACTGAGCTTTGCGAACTTGAAGAAGAAGTGGATGCGTTAATCGCAGTTTGTCCTGCTTGTACAACTCAATACGATAGAAAAGAAAAGATAATCGCACGAAATAAAAATAAAGAGTTAGACATTCCTGTTCTTTATTTAGCGGAAATAATGGCAATTGCACTAGGAGTAGAGTTAGAAGATTTAAGTTTAACTAATAGAAGTGTGAAACCAAAAAAGTTAATTGAGAAATTAACAACCTAAATTAGATTTTTTAGTGAAATAAATTAAAATGAAATTTGAGAAAAAAAGGAAAATGGAGTTAAAGTAATATGATTATAACTCAATTGAAAGATATTGATGAAATTTATGAGATGGTAAAAGACTACGATAGAATTTTAATCGCGGGCTGTGATGGATGCGTGCAACCGCCACGATCTCTTAACGAAGCGAAAGTTCTTGGGCAACTTCTCGAATTAAAAGCAAGAACTCAAGGAAAGGATTTAACTTGGAAGGCAATAACCGTTTTACGGCAATGCGATGATAGGATCGCAGCAACTACGGTTGGCCCTCATGTAGAGAAATACAATGCCATCATCTCTCTGGCTTGTGGTTTAGGAGTGGTGATGTTAAACAAAGTCCTACCCAAAATTTTGACATTTCCGGCTCAAAATAGCCATTTTGGAGGAGTTCAAAACAATGGTGAGAACTACTTCATAGAGTATTGTGAAGAATGTGGGGATTGCGTGATAGGTGAAACTGGTGGCGTTTGTCCCCGAGCTGGATGTGCTAAACATTTAAGTAATGGCCCTTGCGGAGGAATGGTTGATGGAATGTGTGAGGTCGGAGGATACACTATTCCCTGTGCGTGGGTTAATATTTGGAAACGATTAAAAGAATTTGATAGGTTAGATCTTTTCAAGAAGTATAGAGGTCCTAGGGATTATCGTACTTCTACGAGTCCTGGTTATATTCCAATTTATAAAGAATATACTAACGAAAAAGAAGTTGAGGAGGCGAAAGATTAAAATGGCAAAAAGACCAGCTTTTAGTAAATTATGTAAAGCAATTGAAGCGGGACATTTCGTCTTCACAGGGGAGCTAGAGCCGAAAAAAATACTCGATCTTGGTGAGATATTTCACTCAGCAGAAGAAATGAAGAAAACGGGTAAAATCGTTGCTGCTAACGTGACCGATGGTCCTCAAGGAGATGCATACATGTCATCATTAGCCCCTAGTTATCTTATTCAAGATAAAGTGGGTATTGAAGCGGTGTGGCAAGTCACTGTTAGAGATAGGAATCGCGTAGCTCTTTTTGGAGATGTTGTCGCTGGAGCCGTTTTGGGTTTGAAAAACATCCTAACTCTAACTGGTGATCATACAGCTCTTGGGGACCACAAAAAGGGGCGTCCTGTGTACGATATCGATAGTACTCAGTTCTGCGAAATGCTTTCGATCATGATTGATGAGGGAACAGATTATGAAGGCAATGAACTTCTAGGTGGCAAGATAGAGATGAACTTCGGATGTGTAGCCAATCCAAATAGCAATCCACGTGAACCAGAAATCCTTAAGGTTGGAAGAAAAGTAGAACAAGGGGTTGATTTCATTCAAACCCAAACTGCGTTTGATATTGATCAAGCCAAAGATTTCTTAAAAGATTTAGAACAATTCAATGTTCCAGTGCTTCTCGGGGTTTTTCCATTAAAATCCCATGGAATCGCTTGGTATTTCGATAATTATATTCCCGGTGTTAGCGTTCCAAAAGATCTACTAAAGGCGCTTAAAAAAGCAGAAAAGGATAACAAGGGAAACAAGCAAGGAAAGTATGCAGCCTTAGATAAAATTAATATAGAATTTTTCGAACCATTTATCAAGGAAATCAGGAAGACTACGAAAGCAGCAGGTATACATTGTATGGCTGTAGAATATGAAAGATTATTCGACCCTCTACTGAAAGATTATCCAAAATACGTCGAAAAAGTGACTTGAAATTAAAATGCCATCAATAAAATAATTTTTTTTGTTTTTAAAAATTAAAATTTTTTTTAATATGATTAATAAGAAAGGAGAGTACGAGCCAAAATGAAAAATTTGGATGAGAAAGATAAAAAAATATTAGAATTACTCATCGAAGATTCGAGGAGAACGTACGGAAGCATTTCTGCACACGTTGATTTATCTGAATCCACGGTGAGAAAAAGGGTTGACAAACTTCAAAGAGAGGGAGTCATTGAAAAATTCACGATTAAAATTTGTAGAGAGGAAGAGCGCTGTATTTATGCATTCATTACACTAATTCCTCGAAATGAATCTGAAATTAAAGAATTACTAAGAGAAACTCAAATCATTCCCCAATGCGAGGAAGTTTATTTCTTAGCGGGGCAATGCGGCGTTTTAATAAAAGTTAATGTACCAGAGATCACCGAACTGGATGCTCTGGTTGAAAATTTTCGCGGACGGAGCGATGTGAAATCCGTGGAAAGGGTGTGTGTTGTTCTGAAGCCAATTAAAGGCCCGGTTAAAGGCTAATAGGTACCTTTATTTATTTTTATAAATTTGAAACCTTCTTTTACAACTATTCACGTTTTAGGCAATAGAGCTATATTATTTTTCATTAATAAGATTCAAATGATGTGTCAGATACAATTTAGATGCAATTTATAATAAACGAACTCTTATTTAGATTAGATCTAATCAATGAAGAACTTATGCTCATGGAATCAGTCATACAATTAGAAAATGTATCTAAAGTATTTTTCAATAAAAAGTGGAAACATGCTGAAGATAATAGAGAAATTTGGGCTTTAGGAGGTATATCTTTAAAGGTTACGAAAGGCGAGATATTTGGATTATTAGGTCCTAATGGTGCTGGAAAGACAACTGCCATACGTTGTATTGCTGGCGTTTTAAGACCAAATACTGGCAGAATAGTAATCAAAAATAGAGAGGTGACTAGTTCAGACGCTCATCAAATAAGAAAAAACTTAGGATTTTTGACTGAAAATCATGGGAATTATGAAAATCTCACCTTATACGAGAATTTGCAATTTTATGGAAGTTTTTTCAATCTTACTGATTTAAATAATAGAATTGATACGGTATTAGAAGAAATGGGATTAAAAGAACGAAAGAACATGAAAGCTGGAAAACTCTCTAAAGGGCAAAAACAGAGATTAGCGATTGCTAGGACAATTTTACACGAACCTGAAATACTATTCTTCGACGAGCCTACAGCCGGACTTGATCCTGCTGCTTCGGTACAAGTTAGAAATCTAATTTTAGGACTTAAAAGTGAAGATAGAACTATATTCATCAATAGCCATAACTTAGAAGAGGTCCAGAAAGTATGTGACCGAGTTGCGATCCTTGATTCTGGAAAAATAAAGCGAATTGGAAAACCAAGTGACTTAGGAAAAGAACTTTGGGAAACTCAAGAAATGATATGTACTCTTAAAGAACCCCTACCAAATAATTTAGATGAAATTTTGACAAATATGAATTATGTTAAGCGTTTTCGAATTGATGATAATGTAATCTACTTTTATTCTGATGATGTTAATGAAGTCACACCGAAAATTGTGAAAGAATTAGTATTGCAGAATGCAAATATTTTAGAAATTAAACGAACTGTCCATTCCCTTGAAGATATATATTTAAAATTAATGGGTGAAGGTAAGGAGTGATTTACATGGAATTAAAAAACAGCATCAGAATAATGAAGAAAGACTGGAAAACTTCTGTTAAAAGGAAGGAAATCTTAGCAATTATGAGTGTCTTTCCGATAATTTTTACGGTTTTGCTTCCAATTTTTATGTTAATTGGAATTATCGTCGATCCAAGTGGCTTTATAAGTGAGTTTGGGGATCCTGCTACTCTTAGAGGATTATACAATATTCCTCCTCAGTATAATGATGCATTAGCAGGAGCGATAATGGTTATAAAAATGTTGGTGCTTCCATTATTTTTATTCATCCCAGGGATGATGCCAATAATTATCTCATCCGATTCATTTGCTGGTGAAAAAGAGAGGAAAACTATGGAAAGCGTTTTACTTTTACCGATAAATAAAACAGAATTAATATTAGGAAAAGTGTTAGCATCATTTGTCCCTTCAATACTTATTAGCTTTGCGTGTTTTATCACGTTAGGAATTATTATTAACGTTATGATAGTTCCATATTTAGAGGGAAATATCCTTTTTTTTACGGACCCTTCAATCTTGCTTACTGGATTTTTATTAGCCCCATTCTGGGCATTATTAAATATCCAAATTAGCGTGATCATAAGCTCTCGTGCCAAGGATATGAAGAGTGCTCAAAGCATTAGCGGTGCATTAATCACGCCTGTTTTAGGAATAATAATAATCCAAATCTTTAACCCCTCCTTCATAAATGCTGTTTCTATATCGTTTCTAACCTTATTGATTTCCTTATTATGGCTTTTTTTCATATATTTAGGTAATAGACTATTAGATCCAGAAAAGTTAATTACAATGGTATGAATATTATGAAAACAAACGAATGGTTAGTGATTTACGGTTCAGGACTCATTCTAACTTTACTTGCACTCCTATATTTCACAATTATTGGATATCCTCTCGTCAATACAACAATTGAAACTCTAAATCTCCGAACGCCCCCCATTTATATGATCCCTGTATTTTTTACTTATGGAATATTGTTAGGTGAAATTTGCTGGCTTTGGATAAAGAAAGAGAGAAAAAAGTCATATTTACTCTTAATTCAATGCATACTAGTTGGATTGATCGCTCTCACTCGTTATACTTTACTGATACCTTTCAGCGGTCATGCAATAATTCTCTTTTTCTATTTGATACATTATTTATTCATAGTTGATAAAAAATATCTCCTTAGAATCTTAATTGGATTTATCATTCTGGGAATAACTATGTTCTATAAGACGTTTATTTGGTCTGACCTATTTACTTTTTTATTAGGCGGGATGGTAGGTGCTATTATTTCATTAATCGGAATAGTATATAAAATAAAAAATTCTTCGTCGAGAAAAATGAATATTAATTAGATTGCTTTAAAATAATATATTCCATCCTTTTCAGATTTTATGACTTTACCATTCTGCTCCAAATAAATGAGATGACTAAGTACTTCACTTAAAGCGAGATATGAGTTTATCTGATCCAGGTTTTTACCAAAATGAATTTGAGATATTTCAAAAGCTGTTAACTCGTTTGATTTTATCGTTTCTAAAATTTCGCTAAGTCTATTTTCGTGATGTGCTTTAATTTCCTGTATTCTTTCATGTGGATTATATATTATTTCTTGATGAGCCGGAAAGATGATTTTAGGATTTAACTTGTCTATTTTGTCTAATGAATTTATATAATGAGCTAAGATATTATCAAAATGAGATCCTTCATATTCTCGTCTTAAGTCTGGATTCATTACATATGCCCCGATATGGGGGCTGATTCGGGAAAGAATATGATCTCCTGAAAATAAATACTTATTTTCCTTATTAAAAATACAGATATGGCCAAAACTATGGCCCGGTGTCCAAATTACCTCTAAATTATCTAAGAAAATATCGCCATCGTGAATTATTTGATCAGGTTCTTGATATTCTATATATCGAGGCCACAGAGTAAAGAAATTATAAACCAGTTTTCCTTGTTCTTTAGATATCCCATATTTAATCATAAGATTCGCAGCATCTTGAGCTTCCTTTTTGAATTGTTCTTGATTTGCTTCATCTTTTTCCCATTTAAGGATGCGATATGCAACATCATGCATTAAAATTTTCAAATTCCCATTTTTCTCTTTAAGTTTTTTAATCATTCCGATGTGATCTGTATGAATATGCGTGATTATACAGTAGTCAATTTCATTTACACTAATTCCTAACTGATCTAAACTCGAATAAAATGATTGATCCCAATTTTGTAAGTTCATTCCGGAATCAATTAATATCCTTTTGCCGTTCAATTCAAACAAATATAAACACACGAATTTCACATTGTAAGGAACATCAATTTTAATTTGCATGATGTTTTCTATTACATTCGTCTCATACTTGAATTTTGTCAACTTTAATCCCCACTTTCCTATTATTAGAAAAGGAATAAAATGATTTTTATTTTATTATTTTGCACTAATTCTTGTCCGAATGTATTTCAAAATCAGTTATTTTATTAATTGTAAATAGACAAAAAATTTGCTTAGTAACCGGCTTTTATGAATATAATTATGAAATCTTGGTGGGTTAATTATTCCAATGAACCAAAATTATAAAAAGATTTCAATCCAAATGGTAATAGAATGATTTTTTTTCTAAATCTCCACTTTAGGATTATTCTAACCCTTCTTTGTCTTTTTCAAAAAATAAACTTTTCTTAATATTAAACTCCAAATCTCTTAACTTTTTTTGGATTTCTTTGGGATTATAATCTTGTTTTAGCAAATCCAATATTGTATCTTTTAGATTCTCTAAATTATCTACTGCACACTGATAAAAGATGTTATTTTCATCCATACTCATACTGAGAATTTCATATAAGCCTGTTAGAGATTCTCGAATCTTCTCGTAATAGGTCCACGCTTTTTCAAGATCATCAGATGAAGATTTATCTTTCTCCTCCATAATAAATCAACGTGATTCAATTATAATATAGTTTATTCTTATATCGCATGAAGTATTTATTTAAAGCTAATTGATTTAAGAAACAATTAACCAGGTATGGTTTAGTTAATGTTAAAATTGGGTAGAGTAGAATAACTAAAAGAACATATAGAAAATAAAAAGTAAGGAATTTATTTAGATTTGATGACAAACCTTTTATAGAAATACCATCCTGAGAAAGCAAAGATTATGATATATGCTATTAGACTAATTATATAGAATATCGGTGGAAATGCCCCTGTTAATATGCTACTCTTGAAGATACTATATGAATAAGTAAATGGAATCCATTGTACAATCATTCTTAATGTAGGATCAAATAACTCGATGTCTGTAAATCCGCCACATAGAAATAATGTGGCTAAACCGATGAACGCAGCAATTGGAACTGTAAAAACTTGTTCGGGGATTAGAGCTCCTAAAAGAGATCCGAAAAGTGCTCCAATTGAAACTGTTGCAATGGTGATCAGAATAAAACCTAAAAAATCAGCAGGCATTGGCAATCCTACCCAGAAAAATATAACAATACTCCCTATTGTAAAGTTGATGGCTATAGTCAAAAGTAAAGTTGCAAAAATTTTTCCAGTGTAAGTTAACGCTTGATTTTTAATCGAAGCAATAGCTAATTCTTGTCTCATGAGCTCATTTTTTTCATTAAAAATAAAGGAAGCTCCAATAATCATTGAAGTTGATAAACATAAATATACTAATCCTCCAGAACCGATAGTCCACATTCGCGGAAAAGTATTGCGATCTGACACTGCATCTCTATAAATATAAGAAATTTCTGTTTCATTAGTTAAAATATTATCATAGTATGCTTTTAATTTCCTTTCGAATCCAAAATAAATATTCTTTTGGTAATCTTCATGTATGTTTAAAATCCATAATTCGATGTTTACTTGACCATTTGACCAGGTACCATTTTTAAGTTGGGCAATTGAATTTTCAAATCCTGAAGGTAATCTCACGATTAAGGAAATTTCTTGCGTTTTCAATTTATCCTCATATTCATGTAAAGAGGATCCTATTGCTACTACGTGACTCTTCACAATTGTGTCACCGACATAGCTATTATTATTTAAATAATTCAGAAATTCTTGCGTATTGGGAATTGAGTTTGAATTTAAGGCGTCTTGAACTTCAGCATCTGTGTTGAAATTTGGGAGAACAACAGCAATTGGGAAATTGAAATTTATGCTTCCAAAGATTAACGTCATGAACGTGAGATAAATTAAAGGAAAAACTAAACAAGTAATGAGAATTGTACGTGAAGGACCCCGAATCATAATTTTGAGATTTTTCATTATTTCTTTAGCAATTAAGCTGATCGAAAGTTTTTTGAATCTGCTCATTGTTTAAATCCCTCCTTTGAGATGATGTACCATGAGATTAATGTGATAGCTATGCAAAGAATTATTAAAATTGTAATGCGTGGAAGTAAGTAGGAGGTTATTGGAAACAAAGTCTCACTAACTAGAATTTCTGTCCAATATGTTGAAGGGAAAAACCGAGAAACAAAAACCACGGTATCACCTAAAATTTTTAATGGTGCAAATCCCCCAGAAAAAAACCATAATAACATTGAAGTTATAATGCATGTTAAGATAACTGGCATTGTTTTTTTTAACTTTAATCCGATTAAACAACCAATACCAGAATGAATCAATGTAGATAAGGTAAAAGCGAGAGCTATAATTAAGAAGCTCCCCCGAAATTGAATCTGAGTTAATATAAACATCAATATAGCAAAAATTAAAAAAATTATTCCCCCAAGTAACACCGCAATTAACTGTTTTGAAGCGAGAAATGCTGTTCGACTTACGGGGCTATTAGCAATTTCAATTATGGTAAGATCTTCAAATTCTTTTGCAATGTTTAAGGCTCCAAAAAGCATTCCACATATGATTCCATATATCGATAAAACCCCTAAAGTTATCATTTTCAGACTACTTACTGGTTGATCGATAGCATAATGTAAATCAAGATTAATTTTGAAATCATCTACAGAACCAGGGGATAAATGTAAATTTTGATTAAAAGTCAGCACTGCTTCATCTAATCTTTGCATATAATTTTTAACATAATCATTATTGATATTTTGAACAATTAGAAAAATTGTTCCTTTTAAACCTGGTATACCTGATGTTATATTACTTTGAAAACCTGCCGGTATGTAAATTAGGCCCAAATATCTATAATCTTGTAGTAATTTTAGCGATTCGTTATAGGAACGTACATTTACCACTTCAAACCACGGTGCAAATTCACTGGTAATATTTCCGAGATAACCTTTCATAACTCCAGATAAGTGCGTGTTGTCTTCATCTACAACCATTACAGTATATGTCTCCGGATTACTAACCTGTAAGAATGCTGTAAACATGATTAGTATGACAAGAGGAGGAATAACGGCAGAGAAAAAGTATTTTTTCACTCTTTTTGTAGAGATTAGATCTTTTCTGATGATTGCAGCAAAATTAGAAAGCCAAACCTTAATTTGGTTGCGCATACGATCTCTCATTGATTTCACTCTCTAAATTCTTTTCCTGTTAGTTTTAAAAATACATCTTCTAAATTTGGTCTTTTTAACGTGAATTCTTCAATTTTTATACCATGAGCTTTAATATATGAAATAAATTCACTAAAAATGTAATCAATCTTTGGGGTATTAAAAACAATTTGGAGTAAAATATGCGTATCGCTTACATTTTTCTCTGAAATTATGTTTCCACTTAAATTTTCTACCAGAAATTTATTGATAAAATCATCTTTTAGCAGATCATGCTGTATTTTAAATTCTATTATTGAATTTGGAAAAACAGATTCCTGAATCTCTAAAACCCTTCCAGGACCTTCAATGATTTTACCATCCAATATTACTACCCTATCAGCAAGTCGTTCTGCTTCTTCCATATAGTTAGTAGTTAATACTACGGTTTTACCTTTAGATGGTAATTCTCGTATGTAATTATGGATTGCATTCCGCGATTGAACATCTACTCCCAATGTAGGTTCGTCCAAAATTACAATATCCGGTTCATGTAACAATGCTCGAATTAATTGCAACCTTCGTTTCATCCCACCGGAATAAGTTTTTACCAGATCTTTTTGACGGTTAGCTAATCCTGCTAATTCTAACAATTGATCTATCTTTTGATTCATGATTTCTTTTGAGAGGTTATATAAGCATCCATGGAACTCTAAATTTTCCCTTCCAGTTAATTCAGTATATAATGCGATTTCTTGTGGTACTAATCCAAAAATGCCTAGAAGTTCTTTTCTATTTTTAATGGGATCTTTTTCATTAACATATACTCTTCCATTTGTTGTTGCAATTTGTCCAGTTATTAATTTAACCGTCGTTGACTTACCCGCTCCATTAGGACCAATTAAGCAAAAAATTTCACCCTTTTTTATCTTGAATGATATATCTTCTAAGGCCATTACATTTGGATATTTTTTAAACACCTTGTTGAATTCGATGATTATATCGTTTTTATTTGAGTTAGATGAAATTGATTCTATCATTTTTTGATAACGCATAAATTAAAATATTATACTACTTAAGTAGTAAGTATTATTAAAAGATTATGAATTAAATAATGGATCGTTTATTTGAACTCCTTGAAGAACTAGATTTCACCCAGTATGAAGCACAAATTCTTGAGTCACTAATCAAATATAATGTTTTAAGTGCTCGGGAAATTCATAAATATAGTGGAGTCCCTCAACCTAAGATCTATGAAACTACTGTCAAGTTAAATCAAAAGGGATTAATTAACATAATTCATAGGAAGAAGAAATTATATATGATAAAGTCAAAGGAAGCAATACAAGAAATATTATTGGATTATTCTAAATCAGTTCAAGAAAAAACAAAAAATTGCTTGGAAGTAATTGATAAATTATATAATACAGAAGAAGCCGAGGATATTCCCTTTATGGGTGTTGCTGGAGAAAAACAACTCAAGGATTACATTTTCACACTTATTAATTCTGCTAAAAAATCCTTTACTTCTTTTTTTCCCCAAATTTATTATGATAAGCGTATTTTCTCCTTGCTTGCTCAAAGAAGTAAGGATATTGACATTAAATTTATCTTGTTTAACGAAAATCTTGAAATGGAGGTTACAGAACCACATAATATAGCATTTTATAAACTTAAAACGCCTGCATTTGAAATTATTAAACAAGTTCTCATAAATATTGAAAATACATTATCTCCCGATCAGTTTGAGGATCATTCTTTTAGAATCTTGAAAGGCATTGCATTACGTCTAAATGAAATTTTTGGCATCATTTTAATTGATGATAATAAGAGTTTTTTTAAAATACCTTTACCAGTCAAAACCCCGATGGCAATCATATCAAGTCTCCCTGAACTTGTTGAATTTCATCGAAATGGCATAAAAGCAATTTTAGCAAGTTCAGAAAAGTTATAAAAGCAAGTTCTATGATGTTATCTCTTAAATTATAAGATATAAATCTCGAAAATGCAAACAATTAAAAAAGGAAGAATTATAGAAAAAATTAATTATTCTTGTAAAAGGTTTTTTATTTCGCTTGAAAGGTTTTTGGCATCATCATCAGAATCTTCTAATAGCTTAAAAGTTGCTTTTGCATTTACTTTCAAGGCGCCATGGAGCAATTTTTCAACACCAATTCGAGTATTCAATCTCTCAGTCTTTTGAAGATGGAAAATTACCCTGCCTAATTCATTTTTTAATTTACCTTCAGATGCTAAACATATTCTCAATAATGAAGGAGCTAATTCTTCTATAGTATCTAAACTTAATTTGCTTGCTGAAGCATAGACCTCTCGGACTTTTTCATCTGGTAATACAGAAATTTTTTCTTGAAGTTTTAATATTGACATTTTTTTAATCACTCTTTAATTTTTTATTATTAAATTATGAATGAACAGATTGATATTTAAATGTATTGGGATAAATTCCTTCACGGAATCTACGATTTCAAGCGTAATTTTGAAAAGTCGACTCATTTGAGAAAAGAAATGACGAATTCCGGATTTCTCAATTATACGGGGAATTAAATCCCATATTTATCATTTCGAGTTTATGAAGAATTCGTAATATGACTTTTTTTGCACTTTTTTTGACTAAAAAATAAAAATAATAAGAATTAAATATTTGAAAAAAGTCAACATAATCGAAAATTTGTTAATTTTTTAATGATCAAAATTGAAAAAAAATCGGAAAAAATTATAGTTATTAAACAAATAATAAAATTAAATTTATCTGAAATGGATAATCCTATAGAATTCGTAATAAAATAATTTTCAAATATTTATTTTTAATAAACTTGCAGTATCATAAATTAGAAAAATGTTAAAAATTGGGGTATCTTAATTAATATTCGCAATTTTAATAAATAGAAGGGTAGAATACTTTGGAATCTAAATTAAATTCAGAAAAATTGTATATAAATTTACGTGAACATCTCGATAAATATCCTATTGGATTTCCTGCATCTAAATCGGGAGCTGATATTCGAATTTTAAAACATTTATTCGATCCTGAAGAAGCTTTGATAGCTACATATTTGACGGATAAATTTGAACCATTAGATAAGATATATGAAAAATCCAAAACGAAGATGAGTGTTTCAGAGTTAAAAGAAAGATTAGACATTATGGTTAGCAAGGGAGCGATACATTATAGAAATGTTGATGGAGAAAAGCATTATGCAAATGCTTATCTTGTTATTGGAATGTATGAATATCAGTTGAAAAGGCTTACTCCAGAATTTTTAGAAGATATAAGTGAGTATGCGGGGAAAGAATTTGGAATAGAATTATTTGG
Organism: uncultured archaeon; assembly: GCA_964632315.1. GTDB lineage: Archaea > Asgardarchaeota > Lokiarchaeia > Sigyniarchaeales > SOKP01 > SOKP01. The sequence goes on along the minus strand of CAZWEM010000022.1, from coordinate 40,917 downwards.
AACAAAAATTTCACAATTCAGAACAGTTCCAGTGGAAACAAGTATTTCTCCAGAATATGGGTTACCTTCGTATGAAGAATTAGAAAATATTATAAGCAATTCAAATGGTCCTTTTGCTTTAATGGAATGCATTTGTCGGAAAGCTCATAAAATGGGAGGAGAAACGTGTAAAGTAACATCTCGCTTAGAAACGTGCTTTGGAATGGGTGAGATGGCTGAGATGTATGTTAGTGAAGGATGGGGTCGGCAAGTGAGTCGTGAAGAAGCTCTTGAAACCTTACGCAAAAATCAAGAGGAGGGATTGGTTTTTCAGGCAGAAAATATCAAAGATCCGAAATTCATCTGCAGTTGTTGTGGATGTTGTTGTGGAATTTTAACCAATTTGAAAGAGTTTCCCAAACCCATTGACTTTTTTTCTACTAATTATTTTGCAGAAATTGATGAGGATAGTTGCGTGGGATGTGGTATTTGCCTAGAAAAGTGTCAAATTGAAGCAATTAAGATGAAAAATGATATCTCTAAGGTAAATAAAAGAAGATGCATTGGATGTGGAAATTGTGTCGCGAGTTGTCCGGAAGAAGCCATCCAACTAATAAAAAAGCTGGATGTTTATATCCCTCCTGAAAATGAAGATGAACTTTTTACTAAGATTCTTGATAAAAAAAAAGAGATCAAATCAAATTAATCTCTAATTTAATTTTTAAATTTTCAATAATAATTTAAGCATCAAGTCTATATTTCAATTTATACGATATTTATATTTTTAAAAGGTAATTTGACATGGAACGAGATTTAGAAAAGCAATTCCATAGAGTGATTAAAAAAGAGCGAAGACAGGGAAAATTAGTTAATTATATGACAAAGTGGGGTAAGTTATTACTCTATATACTACCACTCGTTTTAGTAGTAATGGCTGTGCTAACCATATTGGAATATACTATTTTAGATGCTACTTTACAGATAGTATTTATAGTGGTTCTCTTAATCTATGGTATAAATTCATTGATACTAATCAATGGGGCAATCACGACTGAAAAATCCTTAAAACTACGTTTAAATTTTGAGCGTCAAAGAGGGAGGCCAATTGATTCCTTGGATGGATTCGATTTACTTTTTAATAGTGTAAAAAGAGTGACTAATCTCTTAAAATTCATTAGCTTGATTTGCATTGTCTCGCTGATTTTATTCCTCCTTATGGTGTTAGTTCCTGGTTTTTTAGAATTGGGATTTGCTGCTATTGGTTTTGCTTTAGTAGGTTTTGGATTGGCACTTTTAATTCGCAGCTTGAACTTGAATATTCACGACGTAAATGGCTTACAAGAGTTTTATAAGCCCACAACCCACCAAATCTTTTTGGATAACTTTTTTGCTGAAGTTATTGCTGATCACCTTGATCCTGTAACGTATTTGAAATGGGATGAATATCTTGCTGGGGTAAATAACTTGTTAACCCCTCTTTTTGTCGAAAAGGTGAAAAAGCAAGAAGAAGGAGAATTACCGATAACTTTTGCTGTTGAGGCGATCCTTTTCTTGTATTATTTACGCTATCAAGATGTCTTAAATGTTGAACAATTTACACGAGAGTTAAAGGAAATAATCAATGTAGATTCAATTAATTTTGATATAGAAAAAGGATTGATGATTGAAAATTCTTGGTACTTTTCCACTAAAGACATCTATAAATTATTTGATTATATCAGAAAATTCAATCCAGGCTTTTTTAATATAATAGATCGACTTCAATTAGAGTTGGCAGATAACATTGAACGAATCGCGAAGGATCCAATATATATGGATTCAAGTGCCCAGGAGTATACTTACGTCAACAGCGAACTAAATATAATGGTGTTTTTATACAATAACTCACCTGAAGACAAAAAATATAAGCTTAAAGTTGTTGCTCCCGGTTTTGATCCAAGTGAAGTATTACTTGATATCAATGTAGAAGGTCGCGGAACTTTTATCATTCCAGGGAGTTCAATTCCACTTATTTCTTCTGAAGGGGATGATATCGCGGGAGTACTTTCGAATATGCTAGAAAATGGGGATACTACATGGTTAACGTTAGAGCCAAGAGAATTGGGAGAGCAAACAATCCAAATATTCTTAATGTCAGAAGACGGTACTATTATTGAAGGAAAAACGAGGGCCATCAAAGTAACCAAAAATATTAAGGATTATTTCAAGAAAATAACCTCATTAGGCTCATTGCTCGGGGGTCTTGCAGTTCCGATTGCAAGAATTTTATCATCCATGCTATTATTATAGCGTTTTGAATAATTAAATTTTTATTCTTTTTTATCAATAATCTTTCTTTTTCGTTATAATTACATGATAACATAATAAGAGAATTTTAAACTACATAATCCCGCTTATTATTGAAGAAAAGGATGATCATTTGACCTTTTCCTCGAAGATAAAATAATCATTATTAGACATAACAAACAAGTTTAAAAGGTTTCAATCAATATTTTTACTAGAAAGGTAACCTAAAAATGCATGGTAGACATAGAAGACATAGGTTAATCCAACAAGACACTAAAAAATACGTGCCCCTTTTAAAATGTTTGACTGATTGCGAGAAAGGGGAGCAACTTGAGGTCGTAGAGATTCAAGCTGGATATAGAGCTAAACAAAGATTAGCCCATCTAGGGGTATTTCCAGGTACTAAAATTATTAAAAAAAAATCAGCACCATGGAATGGGCCCTTAGAAATCATCGTAAGAGGTACTTCTCTTGTTATTGGTCGTGGTTTAGCTAACAAAATAATGGTTCTTTGTAAAGATAATTGCATTAGCTAATTTTAATCTTTTTAATTTATATAAATCCCAACGGTAATAGTAATGAGTTGTCACACTCCACCTAATAAAAAATCAAAAGTTAAATATGATAATGAAATTAACATCGCTCTTGCTGGAAATCCTAATGTAGGAAAATCTGTGATATTTAACCAACTTACGGGTTTATCCCAAACAGTGGGAAATTGGCCTGGAAAAACTGTTGAGCGAATGGAAGGGCACTTAGAATTCTTAGGTTATCATTTTAACTTAGTCGATCTGCCCGGAATATATTCTCTCTCTACATTTAGCTTAGAAGAAATTGTATCTAGAGAATATATCGTATCTGATGAGGTAGATCTCATAATCAACGTAGTAGATGTCACCAACTTGGAAAGGAACCTATTTTTAACTCTTCAATTACTGGAATTGAAAGTCCCCTTAATAATTGCATTCAATCAAATGGATTTACTAAGAAAAAGAAAAAGGGATCTGGATTTCAAGAAATTAAAACAATTTTTTGATTGTCCAGTCGTTCCTATAGTTGCTGTCCATGGAGTTGGCGTTCATAAGCTACTGGAAGAGTCAATATTCTTGGTAGAAAATAGGAATAAATGTGTTCCATCACCAGATTTGACCTCTTTTGGAAAGGAAATTGAGGATAAAATAAATATAATAATTGAAGAATTGAATAATCTCTCTGATTTTGAATCTAAATCTCAGTATCCCGCTAGGTTTCTTGCTATAAAATTATTGGAAAATGATGATAATTTGATTAATTATGTTGAAAAGCTGTTAAACTTTCCAGTAATTAATAAGATAAAATCTCTGAGAAATGAATTAGAAGAATTACATGGAGAGGATATTAATACTATTATCTCTTCGGAGATCTATAACAATATAATTAAAGTAACTGAAAAAGTATTAATAGAAAAAGAAGTCGAAGGTATAAAAGGGAAGAACTTTGCTGATATTGTTGATCATCTTACTACTCATTCTATTTGGGGATATTTTATATTAATTATGGTGCTATTGGGGATTTACTTATTCACGTTCACAATTGGAAATTATTTAGGCGATTTACTTAATAATTCATATTCAATGTGGACAGCACAAGTTTATGAATTATTTCCTGATACTAATCTTTTAGTTAAAATTTTATGGGATGGAGCAATGGGGGGATTTATAGGAGCAGTATCAGGAGTTTTGGTCTATGTCATACCTTTTTTCTTTACTATTGAATTATTACAAGATTCAGGATATCTCCCTAGAGCCGCCTTTATGATGGATAAAATAATGCATGTATTAGGAGTACACGGTAAAACGGTAATTACAATGGTTTTAGGATTTGGTTGTAATGTCCCTGCTTGTGCTGGATGTAGGATCATGGAGACTGAAAGAGAAAAGAAGATTTCAATTGCTTTAACCTCACTTATTCCATGTGCAGCTGTAATGACTGTCGTTATGGGGTTAGTTGGGAGATATGTGGGCCTCGGATGGGTATTAGTTTTATTTATTATTAACTTCGGAACAATTTTGATTGTGGGACGAATTCTAAATAAAACAATGCCTGGTGCTTGCACGGAACTAATAATGGAAATGCATGCATATCGAACCCCCAATTACAAGGTAATATTTAAACAAACTTGGGTAAGATCCAAAGAATTTATTTTTAGAGCGCTTCCAATTATTATAATCCTTGGGATCATCTTAGAGGTTTTATTCTTGTTCCGTGTATTAGAACCTGTTAATCTCATCTTATCTCCTATTACAGTATTTTGGTTAGGTTTGCCAGCAGTAACTGGAATATTTCTTATCTATGGAATTTTAAGAAAAGAACTTACATTAGTATTACTAGCAATTTTTGCTGAAAATATTGGCTTGACCATCACGCAATTGCTGAATCCCTTCCAAATGATCACTTTTAGTCTAGTTACAATGCTATACATTCCTTGTTTTGCTACAATTATCATTATTGCTAAACAAACCAGTTGGAAGTACGCTATACAAATCTCATTCTTAGAAATAAGCCTTGCTTTACTTATCGGTGGAATAGTGAATTTTAGCTTTTTATTGTTCACCATCTTTTAATAATATTAACTGCCTTTGTTCAAGAATTTCCATTAAAGTTACTAAAGAATGAGATGAACAGATTCTTTTTTTTGAAATTAAACTTAAAAAGACCAAAATTAGTTGATAAAGAATATAAGTTTACTTGGTTTTTCTAAGAAAAAACAACCCCTAAATTATAATGCGTAAGAGAAATTATTTTTATGGAGTTTTATGTCTTTTTTTTATAGTCCCATTTTTGAGTGTTTCCTTGAATCCAGTTCTATCATGTAGTTTCCCCTTAAATGAAGCTAGCGAGAAGAAAATTCTTGGCTTTTCAAACAACATATTACTATCTACTGATGATAATAATTATGCACATCATGTTGAAGTATCAATGGCTATTTCGGATACTGGGGTTCTATTTGCGGGTTGGAAAAATGCAGAAACACATTACGGTGGGGGAGCAAGAGTAAGTTTTGTGCGTTCTCTTGATAATGGAGCATCATGGAGTGCTCCCTATGACATGCCCATGTATGGTGGATTATTTACACGTCAATCGGATCCTTGGTTATATTGGTATAATGATACGCTTTATTATGCTTATTTAGAATATGAAGCTAATTATTTCAACAACCCGAATGGAGGATACTTGAGTCAAATGACTGTTGCTAAAAGCAATGATAATGGAGTTAATTGGATGCCAGTAAAAGCTACAAATAATACGTATTTTGCAGATAAGGAAACATTTGTCGTGGGGGAAGATAATATCGTTTATTTAGCATACGATGATGTTGACTTAGATGAAAATGGAAATGCCACAGTTAAAATTGCTCGTTCATTGGATCGTGGTAATTCTTATGAAGAGTTCTCTATAATTGGATCAGATCAATATTTCTTGGGTCCTTACATTAACGTGAATGCTTCAAATGATATTTTTGTAGCCTGGAGTTGGGTCCCTCCAGAAGGAGGGAACATATATTTCTCTAAAAGCACTGATAAAGGCATTTCATTTGAACCACCAAAAATGATTAATGTTGATGGAAATTACAGTGCTATTGAATCTCCAGGTAAAGTTACACTCCCATTAATCAAATTTGACTCTTTTGGTCGCCTTTATTTGGTCTGGGCGGATAAATACGATCAAGTTTATGACACTTTTGACGTTTATTTGCGTTATTCTGATGATTGGGGTGAGACATGGAGTAATCGAATTCGGATTAATCCTTCTGTCCAAGGGAATCAATGGAACCCTGATTTAACAATAGATTCTGAAGGAAAACTTCACTTTGTATATTACCACGAAATTAATGGTTATTATCGGCCCTACTATCGTACACTTCAATTTAACGGGACAAGCAGGGATAAACCAGTTTTTTCAGATCAAATTGTAATAGCAGATTCATTTACTTCAAGTGACTTTATGCGACCAGGTGAATATTTTGCCACACAATTAGATAAAGATAACATTCCACACGTGGTGTGGACAGATGGAAGAAATAATGAATTAGATATTTATTATGCCAAAGGGTTAACAACATTACCTTTATTAACAACAGATATGATTATCATCATAATTATAATCTCTTTAATCGCATTTGTCTCAATAATTGTCATTTTCTATTATGTACGTGTTAAACCTAAATCAAGAGTAGAAAAAAAATTTAAACAACGAATCAAGCTTTATAAAAAGACGTACAAGTATTTCTGTGAAAATTGCTCATCATTTACGGATTCAAATAAATATTGTGAAAATTGTGGATTGTCATCCTCAGTCAGGAAAGCAACCAGTAAGGATTATAAACAATATTTTGACTCAAAATAGCTTTCAAGGTTCAAGACTTAAAAATATCCTTATTTTAGCTTTTTTAGATATTCGATTTTTTTTAGTTTTATTTTAAAAAACCTAAAAATTATGAAGAATATTATACAAATGATTATTGAATTAGTCATTGCATTTAGATAATTTGTCATACGAATTATCAAAATTAATAATTAACTTTTAATGCAGTTCTTAATTTTTATTTTCTATATAAGTCTCATTGATTAATTCAATATTGAGGTAAGAAACTTGACAATAATTACCACAAAAAAGCCTTTTGAGGAAATCTTAAGCGCAATAAAGCATACTAAGAATATCACAATCGTTTCTTGTGCAAGTTGTGCTGCTATGTGCCAAACGGGGGGTACGGAAGGAGCTAAAGAAATGGCGGAAAAATTAGAAGCGGAAGGATTTAATATAACTACCGTAATCGTACCTGAAGAAGTATGTGATAATAGAGTAATGAAAAAAGATTTTAGACAAATTGAAGAAGAACTCGAGCAAACTGACGCGATCTTAACTTTAAGTTGTGGATTAGGAGTAGCGAGCATTACAGACGTGCTTGCGAAAAAATTTCCACAGATTCCTGTTTTTATTGGCACAAATACAGAATTTATGGGGATGACTGAAAGGATCGGTCGTTTTTACATGCGATGTCGTGGGTGTGGGGATTGTCTTTTGAATGAAACTGGTGGAATATGTCCAATTACTACATGTGCGAAATCGCTCATGAATGGCCCTTGTGGCGGTATGGTTGATGGGAAATGCGAGGTTGGGAATTATGAGCGAGATTGCGGTTGGGTTTTGATATATAAACGATTGAAAGAATTGGGACGTTTAGATCTTTATTCTAAACTTCGTGATCCTGTTGATTGGAGTGAATCAGGACATCAAAGAGAAGTTGTATGGAGGTAGATTAATCATGGCAGTGAAAAAAGTATATTCAAAATTAGGGGAAAAAATTGCAAATGGTGAATTCATTTTAACGGGAGAACTTGAGCCTGAAAAGACGACGGACCTCAGCCATACGATTGAAGAAGCAAGGGAAATGGCTCCTTATGTAGTAGCGGCTAATGTAACTGATAGTCCATTAGGAATTGTTACTATTAATAGTATGGCAGCAACCCACCTTATCCAAAAAGAATCTAATTTAGAATGCATTTGGCAGTTAACAGTTAGAGATGTCAATAAGTTAGGTATAGCAGGTATGATGATGGGGGCACATGCTTTAGGTATTCGGAATGTACTTTCTTTAACGGGAGATCATACTGCATTAGGTGATATGCCAGAATCTAAACCCGTTTTCGATCTAGATTCAGCAACATTAATAAAACTCGTAAGAGAGATGGTTGATAAAGGATCAATTAATGGTCACGAGATAGAAGCCCCTCCAACCTTACATGTAGGGGGTGCAGCAAATCCAAATGCTAACCCTGTAGAATCAGAAATTTTAAAGATTGGAAGAAAAGCTGAGGCTGGAGCAGAATTTATTCAAACCCAAGTCGTTTATGACTTAGATAAAACTATTGAATTTTTAACTGAAATTAAAAAATATAAAGTTCCAGTCTTACTTGGAATATTCCCAATGAAATCCTATGCCATAGCTAAAGGTTTCGATGAATTTGTTCCAGGTGTGAGTGTTCCAAAAGACATTCTCTCTCGATGGAAATCCATTAAAAAAGATTATACCGATAAGAAGATGCAGAAAGAAGCGTATGATCAAGCTAATTATGAATTCTTCAAACCATTCATTACTGAGCTCAGAAAGAAGAATTTACTTGATGGAATTCATTGTATGGCGGTTCATTATCCCCGAATCTTCCCAAAGCTCATGGAAGTTATCGATAATGCTAATTAGAATATAAAAATTAATTTATTTTATAATTAAGATAAAATTTATCTTAATTTTTTCTCTTCTTTTTTAATTTTTCTACGTTTTCTTACAACAATAATCAGCCCCGTCACCGAAGCTATAAAAACTATCCCGAATATGATAATAAAGAAGTAATATTCGAATCCTATCGATCCACAGTAATTATCTGTGAGCATATTTCCTTTAGAATCGCTATCCACGCTATAACAGTAATCATTGCCGCTTAAATCGTTGCCAATTACATTATTATAATTAGAACCATGACTTAATAAAATGCCTTGATAATTTTTATGAGCCGAATTTGAAGTAATATTATTATAACTACTATTATATAAAAGGATTCCAATTGCAGTATTATATGATGCCTTGTTTTTCGAAATGCTATTATTATTGCTTAGTATTAAGCTAATCCCGAATCCACTTATAGTTTCGTTGCCATGATATAGTACTTTATTATTTTTAAGAATATTATTATCACTTTCATTTAATCCAACGCCAATATGAGTATTGTTTACAATTACATTATCTAAAACCGAATTGTTATAACTACGAATTAAGTATATTCCTGAGCCTACATTGGAAGAGATGGTATTATTAATTAAAATCCCGTTAGATGAATTTATAATTTTTACTTGAACATCGGTAGCTGAAAAACCAGAATTCTTAATTGTGCAATTTCGCACCATAAAATAATCGTTCGAGTTTTCAATAACAATAGAATAACCTCTCAAATTATTTTTAATAGTTACATTCTCAATCGTATAGGGGTTGTTTAAAGTGCCTGCTCCAGTAATAAAGCCATAAGAAGCAACACTATCTGTCCAGTTATTATTTATATGTATTTGTTGATTGATAATCCAAAAATTGGACGACTTTGGAGATAAAATTTGAATTCGCGTTTTAAAGTTCATTGAGATTGGAGCAATTATTATTAAATTAATTATAAGAAAACCTATAAAGAAAATTCTAAATGTATAAAAGATTCCACGATTCTCCATTAATATCACGTTACATTGATTTATAAAATCCCTTATTTAAATTTGCTTCTTTTAATTATCAATGTCATAATTTCATCGTTTTAGATGCTTGTATTTATTGTTGTTGTATAGGGTCTCGGATGGTTAAATATACTAGAAAACCAATGAAACCACTGAATATAGTTGCTATTAACCAATTACGGGATTTCATGTTTCTCTTTTTAGCGTTTGAATAAACCCATAATGCTAGCACTACTCCAATAGCAAAATAGATTAAAACAAGAACTCCCATCATAAAAGGAGTTAATAAGAAGGTTCCTAAGCCTTCATCAAAACCGGGTTTGTCATAAAAAAATAACAATAATGGTATCCCTCTTTAATTTTTATTTAATTAATATTTGATATTTTTTAATTCATTTTTTATTTATTATTGATAGAATGTTCATTATTAAACTTAAAGATTAAATTTTTAAATCTTTCCTTTTTGACACAAAAATAAACCAAATCCAATAAAGAGAGTTTTTTTGGAAAGAATTATCAAATCTGCATCATCCATAGCCCTTAATAATTCTGACCATTCAAATCTCGATTTTTCTGGATGCTTAACCCCTAGAAATTTATCAAAAAAATCAATTAACCGTTTATTTAGTTCATCAATTAAAAGGACTCCTCCTGGTTTTAGAATCCTACTAATTTCTTTCAAAGCAAGAGGATAATCAGGAATATGATGAAGAACAGTAAAAACAAATACCGCATCAAACATTTCTGAAGGAAATTTTATATTTGTGATGTTTCCAGTAGATATTTTAGCTTCTAATTTTCTTTCTTGAGCTCTGAGAACTTGCTCGGGCAAAATATCGAAGCCATAAAGATTTGAGGGATGGAAATTTTCTTCAATTAATTGCAATCCATACCCTGAACCACATCCAGCATCCAAAATTGTTTTATTTGCTAAACGTATTTCATGGGATTTCAGAAATTTTTTGAATGTAATCATTTCAAAATACTTTAACATCATCCGTTTCATTAAACTATTAACGAATACTAAATCTAGAGTATCTATCGCTTCTACCACTATTTTTTCTTCCTTTCTTAGTTTAATATTCTTTAAGCTGTAAATTGATGAATTAAAAAGATTTGTTAGAATAATAAAGATTTGGATTATAGAACTATAAATCTATTGGATAATTAACGAACATCCATATCTAAAGAAGATAAGGGTCCAATTTATAGAAGAATTATTAGGGGAATTTTGACATTTTAACAGAAAGATTTAAATTTAGAAGAATGTCATCTTTTATTATTTAGAGGTTATCAATATGAAAAACGAACTTGAACAACCATCCATTAAAGAAAATATGCTTTCCAAAATTAATCAAAAAAAATTATTAATCATTATCCTAGCTTTCACAATATACATTATAATACTAGCATTTGTATTTGTTCCCCTTCAAGGAGGATTAATATCTTCAACTCAAGTTATGCCCCCTGTTGATAATCTTCCCGGGCAGTATGAATCAAATTTACCGATTCAGGAATTGTTGGGTATTTATGGCCGTTCGATAGCTATAGCCTTTGTAATGCTCTCGCATGTTTTATATGCAAATCTCCATTTAGGAGGATCTTGGGTTGCTGTAACCTCTGAAACCATGTTTATTAAAAATGGTACAAGTAGATTTAATCGATTAGCTCGATCAATAACGCTATTTAATGTAATGTTATTTAGTTTAGGAACCACATTTGCCACAGCAGGAGTACTCTTCTTCATTGTACTTGTTCCTAATCTTGCTACAAATATTTTTCACATTTATTGGTGGCCTTTATTCGCCGAAGCAATTACATTCTTCATGGAAGTGTTTTTTCTCTATACATACTGGTTCTCATGGGATAAAATTAAGACTAAGTATCATCAGGTTCTTGGATACGGCTATGCTGTCACAGTATTTTTTCAAGTCTTATTTATCAATATGGTTGCAGCGGGGATGCTAACCCCAGGAGCTCCCACAGTAACATTTACAAGTAATGGTTTAATTACAATGTCTGTAAATGATTTATTTTCATGGTGGTTTAATCCTACAACGTGGTATTTAACATGGCATCGTTTTGCTGCTGCAATTTCTGTTTTTGGCTTTATAATAGTCTTATTAGCAATGTTTCATTATAAAGATCGTCCAGATATTGCCTCCAAGAAATATTGGGACTGGGTTGGTTCATGGGGTATGATGTGGGGGCTATTCGGTCTTGTTTTTCAACCAATATTAGGATTATTGTATCTGAATCAACTTTTTTATTCGGTGAATCCTGCTTTTCAGATGATGATGCATGGTCCTAGAGCATGGGAAATGTTACTCATGGTATCTCTTTTATCAGCACTATTTCTAATTATTCTCGTATACTACATTGATAGAAAAGAAGAAATCCTTAATCGGGAAGAGAATGCGAAATATAAAAAATTATTCAACTGGTTTCTAATCCTTAGTGCGATTTGTGCTTTTTTTCTGGTGCAACCATCATGGTTCATCATTGGAAATCCACCAGTAGATGAGGTCTTTGAATTTGGGTCTAATTCTGTTTTTAATCCCCTTGGAATTATGGGTATCAAATATATCGCTTTACTGGGGTTAATGATTATTGGGATTTTAATTGTTGCTATTGATATAAAGATGCTAAAAAAGATGAAAGAAGGTGAATGGGGACGTCTCTCGAAAATATCGAGATATGCTGGGATACTAGCAGGAGTTGTGGGAATGTTCATTGTTGTCGTAATGGGGTATACGAGAGAATCCGCCAGAGCACCATACACGATATTTGGAATCTTGCCTGTTCCAGGAGCAAGCACTAATCCCACTCCTATAGCAATTGATCGTATTTTTATAGTATTTGGAATTGTTTTATTTACAGTTATTGCAGTATTTTGGTTCACATCTAAAGTAACTGCTCATCATCCTGAAAAGGCAGAGAAATTATATTCTATAGGATATGATGATATGGAAGAATCTGAATCTCAAGATAATGTAAATAACTAAAATTTTTTATTTTTTTAATATTATATGTCAATTTTTTTCTGCAATCTTCTCTGGCCCCTAAAATTAATTATATAGGTAAACAAAAACAAGATAAATATTTTGATAACTAATAATGCTCCAGAAGATTTGAACTGAGTTATAGGATTAACTCTAAGATTTAAAAGCAATAATTTTATAAAAGGAAACCGTATAATAGCTAATTATGGCACAATTGTTAAGATGCAAGGTTTGTGGATACATTATCAAGGAAAGTAAATTGGGAGATAAATGTCCAGCTTGTGGTGTTCCAAAGACTGCTTTTGAACCATATAAAGAAAAAGTCGCAGAAAAACGGAAAAGGATTTTAGATCTTGAAATTCATCCCATATTGACCCATTTTGCAGTAGGATTCAGTGCGTTTTCCTTTATTCTTACAATACTTACATTGATATTTCCAACATTCTATAGAACTCAAATTCTTTATAGCATAGGTATACTTAATGTGTCGCTTCCAATTTTTGTTGATATGACTTTAATGGCTGGAATTCTTGATGGAAAGATAAGATTCAAGAGATACATAACAATTCAACATGTAAAAAAAATGATTATCGGTTCGATTTTCTTAGCACTAGCAATTACGATAGGAGTGATCAGCTTCTTTTTACCAATCGATACGATATTGATCCCCTTACTGATTATTAGCTTTTTCTGTGTAGTATGTGCAATGCTACTTGGTCTTATCGGAATGAAATTGAAATGTATTGCATTTCCAAATTAACCTTTTTTTTCATTTTTCTTGGTTGCTAATTTAAATATATTCTCTTTATCTAGAACTTTAAATAGTCTATTGTAAGGAATATTCGTCATTGTAAAAAATGGGATAACTAAGCGTGATATTGGTAGATGGAGTAATATAATTAAAATTGCAGAACGAATTAAAGAAAATAATGAATTTCGGGCAGTCCCAATTCTCATGCCGAAATCAGCTCTTAGAGTTGCAGATTTTGCAGCAATCTTTCGATAATATTCATATTTACCTGCAAGAAATTCGAGATTCACTTCATGATAACGTAGATAAGTGTAAATTATTACTGCTAAAAATTCAGCATCAGCAAACCCAGTATTCATGCCTTGACCGCCAATCGGAGGCATTGTGTGAGCTGCATCCCCGCACAAAAATACTTTATCTTTCCAATAAGAATTTGCTAAAAATCTTTGAATGCCAAAAGGATTTTCAGAAATTTTATCTCTTCGATTCAAGTCAAAACTAGTTCTCTTGAAAATTATTTTTTCAAAAAATCCTACTTTTGGGTTTTCAATAAACTTATATGTTTGAATGATCCATCTTCTTTTCTTTTCTGGTAATGGAAAAGACTCTACACTTCCTTTTTTAGTAAACCATAATACAGCATCTTGATTAAAAGGAAAAGTATCAAAATAATCTCCCATAATGAATGTAGGCTTGAAATAATAACCTAAAAAAGTTATATTTAATTTACTTCGGATGAAAGATTTATCACCATCGCATGCACATATAATCTCTGCTTGAAAGCTAACGTCCTTAGATTGTGCAATATGATGGCAACTAATTGAATAGGAATTTTCAAGTTTCTTTATGTCAACTACTTTATATCCTCGCAAAAAAGTAACACAAGGAAATTTTTTTAGATTATTTTCTAAGATTTGTTCAGTAATATATTGGGGCAAAGAGAGAACAAATGGAAATTTTGATTTAATTTCTTTAATTTTCATTGATCCTAATCGAACTTTATTCCCAAAAAATGTAGCTCTTTTTCCAATAATTCCATTTTTGATAAAAATTTGAGATAAGCTTAGCTTATTCAATATTTCCATTGAAGGAGGCGTAATTCCAATCGCCTTTGACCAAGCGTTCCTCGTGAGATCCTTTTCTAATATCAGAGTCTCTATATTTTTTGAACCTAAAAGATTTGCTAACAATAATCCTACTGGCCCAGCCCCAACAATAATTACTTTTTGACTCATTTTAAGATGTAAATATGAAGAAACTCTTTTATTATAATATAATTAAGAAGCAATATAAGAACTACATTACTTGATTATATGTTTATAAATTATTAGGAGTAAAATAAAAAATACAATTGGTATCATGTATTCCAGATTGATATTTTTTAAGGATAATTGAATAGATCATGACAACTAAAAAACAACAAGTAATAGGCTGGATTAAAGCTATCAGACCAAAGTTCTTAGTTTCGTATGTAATTTTAGGTATTGGAGGTTTAATCATCGGTGTTAATAATCTTGGGAATATTATTGATGTTCTTACGCTTATTTTTTCATTTATCACCATAATAACAGCAGGAATTGGTGTTCATTATCGGGATGAAGCATCAGACTGGTTGGCTGGTTATGATAAAGAATCTGGAGGCGTGGGGGTAATACGAGACGGAATATTAAAAATCAAATCCTTACAAATTGTTGGGAGAATTTTTACAATTATAGCGTTAGGATTTGCTACGTTACAACTTTTTTTCGCATGGCAACTTATTTACATCTTTATCCCTTTAATCCCTGTAATCATCTTTTCAAATTACGTCTCAGAAAAAATCCCATTAGGACACGAAGCTTCCCCTGCATTTTCATATGCTATGGCACTTTTATGGGTTTTCTTAGCACAGGGATGGACCTTCACAATTTCAACCCTCTTTTTTGTAATATTCGCTTTTCTATTAGTATTTGCTTTAGTGCCATACCAAGATGTCGGAGATTATGAGGTAGATTTAAAAACAGGTAAAAAAACCCTTGCTGTCAAATTGGGTATTGATGGCGTTGGGCAATTATGTATATTAATTGCTGTAATATCTCTGATTTTTCTCTACTTGAGTATTCTAACATTAGGTAATTAAGCTTGATGCTTATTATCTAATATAGTGTGTATTCCATACACCACTAAGTTAAGCGCGATGCATGCTCATTCGTATCGTAGTGAGAAAAGAATGTTATTTTGATTTCCAAATCAATGAAGATTATTAAATTATATACAAAATATTTAAAAATTAAATATATGTTTAATGTTTAAAACCAAGATTGAATCGTTAAGGAATAACTATGAAAAAATATGACCTGGTCATCGTGGGGTCGGGATCAGCCCTCAGCATTTTGAATTATGGATTACAAATGGGACTTGACTGTGCTCTAGTTGAGAATACTAAGATAGGAGGCACTTGTTTAACTCGTGGATGTATTCCATCTAAAATATTGGTATATCCAGCAGATTTAATTCGGGAATCAGAACATGCTCCTAAAGTGGGGATTAAGTTTGAAACAAAGGATATTGATTGGAAGCTAATATCTCGCAGGATGTGGTCTCAAATTAACGAGAGCAATGATATTGAAGAAGGACTTTCTGAAGTATCAAATTTAGACTTATATAAAGGTGTTGGGGAATTCATTGGAGAGTATGAGATGCAAGTAAAATCAGTGAAGTCGGGAGACATAATTGGCCACTTTAAAGGAGAAAAGTTCGTATTAGCGTCTGGAGCGCGTTCATTCATTCCTCCTATTGAAGGGCTGAAAGATGTGGATTTCATTACTAATGAAAACTTTTTTGGGGATAAATTTCCAGAAAAACCGTGGAAAAGTCTAATCATAATTGGAGGTGGCATCATAGCTTCGGAATTTGCCCACATATTTAGTTCCGCTGGAACGCAGGTAACAATAGTAGAGATGCTTCCACGTCTGGCAACAACCGAGGAGCCTGAAGTAAGTAAATTTTTAGAGGAAAATTTTAAAAGATACATGCAAGTTTATGTCAATCATAAAGCAGTTAGAGTAGAATCTAAGAAAAATATGAAGGTTGTAACCCTTCTAAATGTGAATACTGATAAAGAAATTGAGATTCAAGCTGAAGAAATACTTGTAGCTACCGGACGGAGTTCAAATGCAGATTTGTTAAAAGTTGAAAATACGGGAGTAGAAATTGACAAGAGAGGATGGATAAAAACTAATCAATATTTGGAAACATCTAAGGAAAATATATGGTGTATTGGTGATGCAAATGGAATTTATCAATTTCGCCATAAGGCGAACTATGAAGCTGAATTATGTGTAAATAATATGTTTGGGCCTCCCGATGAGAAAAAGGAAGCTGATTATTCGGCTGTACCTTGGGCAATCTTTTCATATCCCCAAATTGGACATGTTGGGATGACTCAAGCTGAGGCATTAGAAAAAGGGTATGAAATTTATATTGCGATCAAAAATTATTCGAGTGTGGCTAAAGGATTCGCTATGGGGTATGAAAAGAATGATCCTGATGATGGGTTTGTGAAGTTGGTGGTGGATAAAACCTATAAAATCTTAGGTGCTCACGTGATCGGACCTAACGCTGCCATTTTAGTACAACCATTCGTTTACTTGATGAATTCTGGATATACATGTGAACTACCCGATTATAGAGGGAGAGTAGATATCCCATCAGTGGAAAAGGCGTGTCCAGAAGCAGGTTCGTTTATGCCGATTTATAAATCTATGGTCATCCATCCATCTCTAAATGAAGTTGTAGGATGGGCAATCGGAAATCTACAACCGGTTAACATATCGGGACATCATCACCATCATCACGATGAATAATTTAATATTCTTTTTTTAAACAACAACTTTATAGATTTTCATCCCAAATTTATATTTAGATGGTAATAGAAAATAATAATGCTAAATCTTCCAAGACCCTAGCCCAAATCTTCACCCCAAGTTATATTGCTGATTTTATGGTAAAAAATTTAATCAATATGAGGTCTAGCCTTGGTGAAAGGGAGCAAAGCATAGAAAATCTAAAAATTTTGGAACCATCTTCGGGCGAAGGTATATTTATCGAAAAATTAATTGAAAATAACTTCAAAAACATTACAGCCTATGAACTAGATTCTGGATTAAAAGAAGATTTGGAACTTAAATTTCCTAATGTTAATTTTAAGTTTGAAGACTTTCTTGGATCTCAACCTGAGGAGAAATTTGACATTATAATAGGTAATCCACCATATTTAGGACAAAATTATAATGCCGAACTGTTTCATGATATAGTAAAGAATTACTCATCCTTATCTAAATATTTTGTTGGAAACATGGATTTATTTTATTTTTTTATTCATCTTGGAATACTCAAGTTAAAACCTAGAGGTTACCTATCATTTATAACAACAAATTATTGGTTATCTAAATCTAAAAAAACAGGAGTAAAATTCCTTAAGCCCCATATCACTAAAGAATGTTATCTGGTCCAATATATTGATCTATCAAATCTTCGGATATTTAAAGATGCCCAAGGTCAACATAACTGCATTTTTGTATTGCAAAAGAAAACATCCTATGAAAGAAATAACAAGATTGATCGTCCTATCGAAATCCTTCATTTTGGGAAAAATACGATTTTAGACCTACCAGATGAACAATATAATAAGAAAGCCTTAGAAAGACTGATATCTAATAAAAAAGATGTTACGTACAAAAAGTATACTTCCGCTTTGAGTAATAACGATCTTGCATTAAAGCAAAATTGGCATATACTCTATCCAAATATAGTCAAAGAAATGAATCTAAAGATAGAAAGCATGTGTTACAAAGGTGGTAGGGTTCAATATCTAGGAGATAAATTTTTAATCCGGAATGGTTTAATCCTGATTAAGGATGACATTTTCATACTAAAAGAAAGAAAAGATATCGTATTCGATGAAAAAGGAGTATTTATAAAACTAGGAGGACAATTTAAGCAGTTAAACTCGAGGGAAATCAAAAGGATAAAAAAAGTATATAAAAGCCGTGCGATTAAGGCATATGGGTATAATGAAGAGGATCTTGAAGGATTATTAATATATTTTAATAAAAATAATACAAAAATTAATCAACAAACCTATCAAGAATATCCCAACTTAATTGGTTATCTAGAACAATATAACAACCAATTAAAGGAAATATTGAAAAACGCAAGTGAGAATCCCGAAAATATATACTATCCACGTAGAGGTAGCCATATAAAACAAAAAAGTCATAAAAAGTTGTTAGATCTCGAAGAGCTGTATGATTCATACCCGAAAATTATCTTTAAATTCATCTCCCAAGAGAATGTATTTGGGTTTTGTGCTGGTGAATATTATGCTACTTCTGATACGTATTTTTTATGGCCTATACAGAAAGAAACTTACAATATCTACTTCCTTTTGGCCTATCTTAATTCAAGTGTCGTAAGATTCATTTTCAAATCTAAGAGTTTAACGTTAAAAAGAAGCAAAACAAAACTGGAGAAAGAAATACCTCTTCCAATGATAATTGGAGATTTAACTACAAAAAAAGATTCTATAGTGCCACTAATCGAGAAGATCTCAAAATGGTTAGTTTTAAACACAAATTCTGTCAATCTAAACTCAAAAAAAAAGTTATATGATATCTTTGAGATGCTTAATGAAATATTGTTAATTAAAAGAGATAAATTTTCAAAAGCTATTGAATCATTTGACATCAACTATTTCCGTTCGATTATCGATGATTTATTTTATCAATATTTTGATATTGATGGTAAAAAATTAGATTATTTAATTAAGAAATACTACACTTTCTAATCCAATATAATCTTTAATTAAATCTATTTGAAATGAATGAGTTTCCAAAATTTGATGACGTAGGAAGTTTTCCACTCCCTAACTATATTGATGGAGAAAAATTCAAGCAGTTTTATTGGAATGCATATATGGGTGTAATAAATGGAGCAAATATTTTTGAAAATAGAGGGATTTACAATTTTTTTATCCATCCTTTTCTCCAATCATTCCAACTGAAATTAAATGCTGGAGTTGAGATAATTAATTACCCCCAACACATGGATATGTATACTCAATTTTTGAAACCTATAAATGATTATGAAATCCAAACCTCTTTAATCGATCCAAAAAAAGCTTGGATTCCTGAGCTTCTAGTTTTAGAGAATTTTTCTAAAGATTACTATGAAAGATACCACAAACCACTCGAAATTAAAATCTGTATAACTGGTCCAATTGAGTTATATATCAAAAAGTTAGGCTTTACGATTTATCCTGACATAGCTTTAAATTTTGCGAAATCACTGAATTCTTTTCTAAAAAATTCAATTAAGGAAACTAAATATTTAAATTCAAAAGTTATTTCGATAGATGAACCCTCTTTTGGATATGTGGATATGTTTAATATCCAAGATGATGAACTAATAAGCACTTTTGAAAAAACTGTAGAAAATATTAAAGGAATTGTACAAATTCACCTCCATACCTTATCTAAATATCACATACCTATTCAATCAGAAAAAATAGATGTTTTAACTTGTGAATATGCATCAGATCACTCCAACGTTATCCCTAAGAAAGAACTAGATCTTCATGATAAATTCATAAGAGTGGGTATAACCAGAACGAATATTAATAGCATTCTAGCTGAAAAGCTGGATGCAGGAACACACTATGACGATTTAAAAACCTTTCAAGGTACTATGAGTTTAATTGATTCAAAAGAATTTATAAAAAGTAATTTAATTAAGGCAATAGAGCATTATGGAGATAGATTAAAATTTGTTGGACCAGATTGTGGCCTTAAAGGTTGGAATCCACCTCAAGTAGCCTATGAATTGTTGTATAGGACGTATAATGTCATAAAAGAAGTAAAAAATTCCCAATAAAATTTTTAAGTATGCAAATTCAAAATAATTCAGATATTTTCATCTTCTTTGACGATGGAGGCGTCTTAAATGACAACGAAATTAGAGGAAAACAGTGGCAAAAATATTGTGGTGAATTTTTTTCTTCTAGATTTGGAGGAGACCCCAAAATCTGGGGTGAAATTAATTATCAAGTCATCTCTCGATACATAGATATCTTTTGGAAGGATTGGAAAGAAGTATATCATGATTATCTAAATTTTTATGCAAATTATAAGATTAATTGGGTGAACGCGATGTTTGAATTAGCAGGAAGAAATGTTCCTTCTAATTTAGATATTGAACAATTATTTGATGATGTCGTTGGCTATGTTATCCCTAAAGTTCGATCAGCAATTCCAGGGATTATAAAAAGTATTAAAATCTTATATAAAAGAGGTTATTCACTTTATACTGCATCAGGAGAAGTCTCTAAAGAATTAAAGATGTATTTGGATGGAATGGGAATTAAGCACCTCTTCAAGGAATTCTATGGGCCAGATTTAATCAATACTTGGAAATATGGAGCAGAGTTTTATGAAAATATTTTAAAGGAACTTAACTTGGATTCCCAACATGCTATAATAATTGACGATAATCCAAGATTTCTTGAATCCGCTCATAAAGTAGGAGCCAATGTCATCCAAGCTTGCATTGATGGAAGATTTGAGCCTCAATACCCCAATTATGTATTAAAAATGAAAAATCTTCCCAAAATAATTGAAAAGTTATTAGATTCTCATAATTTATAGAGATTTGGCCTTCTATCTTTAAAGATGTCATTGTATGGATTTAGATGCTTATCTTGAGTTTTTGAAATGTCAATCTCTATGATATCTACTCCTATTTCATCACTTGGAGCTGACGAGAGTACATCACCATTGTATGAGGTGACTTGACTCCCTCCAGTAAAAATAAAGTTATCGTCTCCTCTAGCTTCTCTTCCTATCCTATTAGATGTTATTGTATAAACTCGATTTACTAATGATGAGGTTTGCATGGCTCTCTGACAATATGGCATGACTAAATTGGAAGGATGAGCAACTATATTCGCCCCTTGAAGAGCGATCGTGCGAATCGTCTCGGGAAAAAACCAATCAAAACATATCATAACTCCGATCTTTATGTTATTAATTTCAAATACTCCAGGCACTTTATCGCCAGATGTAAACCACTTCTTTTCTTTGAAATAAAGATGTACTTTTCGATAAGTACCAATCACATGACCATCATATACGACCAAAGACGAGTTATAAAATTTATCATGATCTCTCTCAGCAAAACCAGCAATAATTACCGCTTCTGTATCATTTGATAACTCTTTTAAAAATTTACTAGTTGTATCATTTACACTTTCGGCTAATTTAGCAACTTCTTCTTTTGACTTAAATGCATATCCTGTAGCAAAAAGTTCTGGTAACACAATGAGATCTGCTTTTATATCTTTTAGTAAGATTCTAACTTGATCAAAATTAAACTCTTTTATACCAAAAAGTGGGTTTGTTTGAACATATCCTACATTTAATATCATAATACTTAAGTACTTTAAGTAAGTGATTTTATATTAAAATTCAGTCATATTTTTTAACAAAAGGCTAAAGAATTGGTAGTAAACAATTATTTCACATAACCAAAAGATATTTATAGTTGTTTTATCATTCATTAATTGTCAAGAAAAAATTTACAAAAAAAACCTAGGGGGATTAAAATGAAAGATAATTATGATGATGATGAGTACAAAGACTTTATTGAGAAATTTAAGAAATTTTTCAAGATAGACTCAGATATATTCGATATTGACTTCTTATTTATGCCCGAATCAATAAGAGATCCAGATTTTGATCCTAGAAAAACAGATGTAAAAGGATTTAAGGTCTCCTATCATTTTGAAAAGGGAATGGATGAACCAGAAATTCGAATAGAAGGAGATGTTGATGAGGATAAGATAAAAGATTACTTAAAAAGAATGAACATTAGAAATATTCCGAATATTAAAAGAAGAATTAAAAGAGTTTCGAGAAATAAAGAAATAGATTTTGGTTCACTATCATTAGAACCTTGCAATGATGATCGAGAATGCCCAATTGAACCTCGCACAGAGATAAACGAATATGAAGATCATGTTGAAATTTTACTAGAGGTTCCTGGAATCGAAAAAGGCCATGTTATATTAACTTTAAGTCCAGATGGTAAAGAGGCTAAAATTTTTGCTGAAAATTCAATACGTTCTTTTGAAAAAAAAGTTAGATTACCCTTTAAATCATCCTTAGATGATCATAATTTAGAAGTTAATAATGGTATTGCTACAATAATATTTAGGAAAATAAAAATAAATTGAGGGATTCGATAATATGAGTGAAATGAGAGAAGATTTTAGAGATGATAAGAATAAATTAAAGGTAAAGGATGCATTTAAAGAGGACGTTGGAAGAGGGATTGTTAGAATAGATCCTGACATTGTAGAAGCATTACAATTTAAAACAGGGGACGTAATAGAAATCTCTCATCCGATTAATCAGAAAAGAACTGCTGCTTTACTCTATCCGGGTAAAAATGAGGATAGAGGAAGTGAAACCATTCGTATAGGTCCATCTCTACGACGAAACATTAATGCTTCATTAGATGATGTAATCGAAATCCGAAAGATCGATGCTGCATTAGCAAGGCAAATCACTTTCGCTGGTCTTAAAGAAACAATTATACCGAAAAAATCACAAGATTTGGCAAGGCTTTTAGAAAATAGAGTGGTTACCAAGGAAGATATTTTAAGTTTTTATGCTCCTCCTACAAATAAGAGGATTGATTTAATAGTAATAGATTATTCACCTAAAGCTGATGCTGTGAGGATTCATTTAGATACTGAAATTCAAATTAGTGATAAAACTCAGCAAGAATTAATTCAATTAGAAAAACAAAGAGTATCCTACGAGGATATTGGTGGTTTAGAAGAAGAGATTCAAAAAATCAGGGAGATGATCGAATTACCCATACGACATCCAGAATTGTTTAAGAGAATTGGGATAGATCCACCAAAAGGAGTTTTACTTCATGGTCCTCCTGGAACAGGAAAGACTTTATTGGCTCGTGCCGTAGCTTATGAAACTGATGCTCACTTTATAACAATTAGTGGTCCAGAAATTATGAGTAAGTTTTATGGGCAAAGTGAACAAAATCTAAGGAAAATCTTTGATGAGGCAAAAGAAAAAGCGCCCTCAATTATATTCATTGATGAATTAGATTCAATTGCTCCCAAAAGAGGAGAAGTCACCGGAGAAGTGGAACGCCGAGTTGTAGCACAATTACTTTCACTGATGGATGGTTTAGAAGGAAGAGGTGAAATCATTGTAATAGGTGCTACTAATCGAGTTAATGATATTGATCCTGCTCTTAGAAGACCAGGAAGATTTGATCGAGAAATTGAAATCGGCGTTCCAGATACTGATGGTAGGTATGAAATCTTATTAATTCATACTCGTGGTATTCCTATAAAGGATAACGTGGATTTAAGGGCAATTGCTGAAAGAACACATGGATTTGTTGGAGCTGATGTTGAAGCTTTGGCAAAAGAAGCCGCGATGTTAGCTATAAGGAAGATTTTGCCGAAAATCAACTTAGATAAACCAATTCCTATGGAAATTTTGAATGATTTAGAAATAACAAATGATGATTTTCTTGATGCTTTAACAAGCATAGAACCGTCAGCTCTGAGAGAAGTTTTGATCCAACAACCAAAAGAAACATGGGATGATGTTGGTGGGTTAGAAGATGCAAAACAACAATTACGCGAAGTTATCGAATGGCCTTTAAAATATCCAGAATTATATGCTCATTTATATTCAAAACCTCCAAGTGGAATTTTATTATATGGTCCACCTGGTACAGGTAAAACATTATTAGCAAAAGCATTGGCTCATGAAAGTGAAATTAATTTCATTTCCGTTAAAGGACCCGAATTTCTCTCAAAATGGGTTGGAGAAAGTGAAAAAGCAGTAAGAGAAACATTTAGGAAAGCACGCTCAGCAGCTCCTTGCATAATCTTTTTTGATGAGATAGATGCAATCGCAGGTGTCAGGGGAAGATTTGCAGGTTCAGAAGTTACTGAACAAGTGGTATCGCAATTACTAACTGAAATGGATGGCCTTGAAGATCTTAAAGATGTTGTATTATTGGCAGCAACAAATAGAGTAGATATGTTAGATCCAGCATTATTACGTTCTGGTAGATTTGGACGACACATCGAGATTCTGATGCCAGATTTAGAATCTAGAAAAGAAATATTTAAGATTCATCTTAAGAATAAACCATTGGATAAAGATGTTAACCTAAACCAAATGGCGGAACTTTTAGACGGCTATACAGGAGCCGATATTCAAGCAATAAGCGAAGAAGCTACCTTACTAACTATTAGAAATGCAATTGAAGACGTCAACATAAAAAAGATCGAGATTTCAAAATTAAATTCTCAAATAGAAAACTTGAGAAAGGAGTATAACGAAGCAAGAAGATTAAAGCAAGATGATAAAATCTCGTTACTTAACAGTAAAATAGAAACTCTAGATCAGAGAGTAGAAGATTTAAATGACGAGATGTTAAGGAATGTTAAGATTAAGAGAAAGGATTTAGACCAAGCAATTGATAAAATATTAAAAGGAGCAGACAGGGCGAAAAAAGTTCTTGATACCATGTCTAAAGGTGTAGAAGAAATGTATAGATAAAAAATGGGGTGTAGTAATTAATGGAAATTGAGGAAGAAAATTTAGAAAAACAATTAATAGGATTGGATAATTTATTAGAGTTGTTGGGAAACCCAACAAGAAGGGCTATATTGTCAAAGTTGGCAAAAGTCCCTCATTCACCACCAGAATTAGCTAATGATATTGGAATATCAAGACAAGCCATTCATAGTCAGTTGAAGTTATTATCAGATGCAGGGATAATAGAAAATATTGAATCTGATGACTATAGGGGTGGAAAGTTTAGGATAAATAGCAATATTTCTGTAAGGATAGATATTACGCCTAACTATTATAATATTAAGTATAATACAAGAAAAATTTTAACCGAGATGGGTAATCTTCAATTCGAAGATTTGAATTTTGCTCCCCAATATTCAAAAATTCAGTCTGCTGATGAAAAAATTAAATTTTTAGGTGATCAGATCGTTCAAATTGAAAAAAGCATATCTCATTTAGATGACGAGAGAAGAGAACAATTGAATCGTAAGCAATGTCTACTTTTTGAGATTAAAAAATTAATGAATAGTCAATATAAGGAAAAACTTGAAAAGTTGATGAAAGAAAAAGATAAAGACATTAAAGCGAAGAGTTTACGAGAAATCTATAATTTATCCGAAGAAATCCTTTTTACAATGTTTTTTAACCCTCAAAAATATTCCAATAAGATTAATATTAATAGATTAATGGATGATATTTTCTTAGATATGGATTATCATCAAAGAAATCAAAGATTTGGTTCAGTTCGGTCATTATTGGAAGATATGTCACGTTTAATGGGATTTCTTTATGAAGATGATGATAACTGGTTTTTTGATTTTTGATTTTATAATTTAGTTAAAGATAGGTGATGAAATGGATTTATATAAATTAAAATCTCAAATCCCTTCAATTTTTGAAAAAGTCAGAAAAGATGTAAAAAGGGTTTATCATCGACGTCGTGCGGGATTAAGTCTAGGTTTGGTGGATTTAGGTATGAGTCAAGGTGGTTTTGTAGGTGGATTGCATTTTCATCCGGGTACTGATATTATTATGAATGTAAGTCCTCTAAAACTTATTATTGAAACTCAACCTTATGAAATTATATGGGCTTATACTTATCATATACTCTTACATGAATATATTCATTCATTAGGAATAATTGATGAGCGTAGATGTCGAATTTTAACCTTAAAACTAACAGAAGAGATCTTCCAAGACTCCGATCATCCAGCAGTTATTTTAGCCAAAAATGGCATTGGTTCATATATACCAACAATGGAATTAAAATATCTACCACCCGAACAAAAACCTGATGGTATAAAAATTGAATATCTTCCCGATTTTGATAGGGAAAGTTATGAATATTATTCATAAATTGAGAATAACTAGTAAAATTTGTTGCTAAATGTAACACTAATTTTAGAGATTAATACTGAATAAAACTCAATTTAATTTTACGATTTCTTCAAAATTTTAGATCCTATAACCCATTTGAATAAATAGTCGATTTCATATACAATAGAAATAACAAATACGCTAAAATTATGAAGAAATTAGAAATTAAAACTAAAGCTGGATTCTTGATTTCGGTTTCATATTTCGAATTTTTTTCAAAGTCCAATAAACAAGCTGAAGATTATTATAATATCATACTTATTCATGCTTTTCCTTTTGATTCAGAAATGTTTATTTCAAATTTTAATGAGAAAAAGTTCATTGATAAATATAATAAAACCGCTATGAATAATAAAAGGTTGAGGATTTTCATCCCTGATTTACCAGGATTTGGAAAGAGTGATATACTTAAATCCAAACCAAAAAATCTTATACCTTATGTAGAAGCTATCAAAGAATTGGTAGATAGATGTCAAATCGAGAGATTTTATTTAGGTGGCTGCTCTATGGGAGGATATATCTCATTGGAATATTTTTCTGCATATCCAAATGACATTGAAGGCTTAATATTAATGGATACAAAACCATTTGCTGATAATGAAGATCAACTAGAAAATAGAAAAAATACAGTAAAATTGATTATTTCATCACTCCAGTCATATCCTGAATATGAAAGAACCGAAATTAGAATAGAACGATTAACAAAAGTTGATCATAAGATTAAAGATTATATTAATAGTCTATACTTTCTCATAACTTCTGAAAATACAAGATTGAATAATCCGAAGATTGCTGAAAAAATCCTTCAATTAATGAGAAAACAAAAAGCAACCTCCTATATTCACGCATTATTAGGAATGGCAGGACGCAAAGATAATTTTAATATCATTAAAACTGCAAAAATACCTATTTTAATAATCGTTGGAGAATATGATTCAATAACTCCTGTTGAAATTGCTAAACGAGTCTATAATGCAGCTGAATATGCGAATTTGGAAATAATCTCAAATGCTGGTCATTTATCAAATTTAGAAAATAGAGATCAATTTAACCAAATTCTTTTAAATTGGATCTTTTTAAAATAAAGAATTTGAACTTTATCTAGATTTTTTGAGCATTCGTCATTACTTATAATTTTGATATCAAAGATTTATATTTTTTTTACAGAAATATAAAATGAAATTGGAAGTTAATTATTCATGAATGATTCGAAATCCCCCGATGAAATAAATGTACCAATTGTTTGTCCAATATGTGGGGTTGGATGTAATACAGAATTGGTATTAAAGAATGGTAAACCAACTAAAGTAGTCGTAAAAGGCCGTAATCCTGATTTGAACGACAAATTCGTTTGTATTAAAGGCCTTATAGTTCCAGATATGTTAAATCACTCCGAACGGTTAAAAAAGCCACTTTATAAAGAGGATGATGAATTCAAGGAGGCTAGTTGGGAAAAAATTTTAAAACTGACTTCTGAAAAACTGGAAGAAATTTTAAACAAATACGGGTCGGAATCTATTGGAGTCTTAACATCTGGCAAAATATTGAATGAAGAAGCCTATTTGGCACAAAAGTTTGCCCGAACCGTATTAAAAACACATAATGTTGACCAATGTGCTAGATTATGTCATTCTCCGAGCGAAGTTGGTTTAAGGATGCAATTCGGTTATGGAGCTGTTTCAGCATGTCTAAATGATTTTGCAGAAGCTGAAATTATTGTTCTAATTGGAGCTAACACTAGATTTACACATCCAGGGGTTTGGAATAAATTAAAAAAGACTAAAAAAACTCTGATAGTCGCAGACGTCTTCGAAACATTTCCTAACGCAGATATAAAAATAGAACCTTCTCCAGGAACGGATTTAGTGTGGCTTAACGGGTTATCTAAGATAATAATAGATAATAATCTATATGATCAGAAATTTATTGAGGAAAGAACAATAGGATTTGAAGGGTTAAAACGAAAGATTAATTTATACAATGATAAATATGTTAAAGAAATATCAAATATTTCTTATGAGCAATTATTATCAATAGCACATTTAATCAGTAAAAAAAGAACAATCTTTATATGGGGAATGGGTCTCACCCAGCATGCAAATGGAACTAAAGCGGTTCTATCCGTAGGTAATTTAGCATTATTAACTGGAAATGTTGGCAAAAAAGGAACTGGAGTTGTCCCTCTAAGGGGTCAAAATAACGTGCAAGGTGCCTCAGATATGGGGTGTTCTCCTTTCACCTTACCGGG
This sequence comes from uncultured archaeon, assembly GCA_964632315.1. Lineage (GTDB taxonomy): Archaea > Asgardarchaeota > Lokiarchaeia > Sigyniarchaeales > SOKP01 > SOKP01. The sequence continues at coordinate 12,357 of CAZWEM010000022.1, read as the reverse complement.
GGGATATGAAACATCAGATAATGGCGTACAAGCTCATTTTGAAGGCTTTTGGAATACTAGTTTACCGAAGAAATCTGGATTAAGTGCCACTGAAATGATTCATAAAATCTTGGATGGTAAAGTAAAATCACTCTACATTATTGGAGAAAATCCTATTCTCAGTGAACCTCAGTCAGCTTTTGTTAAGTGGATGTTTCGAAATTTAGATCTTTTAATCGTACAGGATATATTCCTTACAGAGACAGCTAAGTTCGCCCATGTTATATTTCCAGCGGCAGCATTGGGTGAAAAACGAGGAACCTTGACAAATGCACACCGTAGAATCCAATTCACGGAAAAGGCGGTAAATCCTCCTCAAGATGCAAAACCAGATTGGCAAATCATTCAAAATTTAGCAAATTCTATGGGTCAAAATTGGCATTACAAGAATACAGAAGAAATTTGGAATGAAATTAGAGAAATTGCTCCTATATTTAGAGGGGCATCTTATTCTCATCTAAAAAATTCTCAAGGATTGTTTTGGCCAATTTATAACGAAACGAACAAAGGCTCGAGACGTTTATACCTTGAACGATTTTCTTTTAAAGATGGGAGAGCAAGATTTTTTCCAATTGATCTACCCTCAACCTACACAAAAACGACTAAAGATTTTCCATATATGATGGTCACCCATAGATTATATGAGCAATTTAACACTGGAGAAATGACCTTGAGAAGTAAGATCACCTCTAAAAATGTGAAAAATGGATTTGTTGCCTTAAATGAGTCAGATGCGAATGCTTTAAATTTAGAAGAGAAATCTCTAATTAGAATTAATTCCCCCTATGGGAGTATTACATCACCCATCAAAATCCTAAAAGGAATGCGAGTTCCTAAGGGATTCATTTTTGCCCCAATTCACTTCTCTAAATTTACTGACTTTAATGAATTAACCAGTACTTATCCACTTGATCCATTAGCTCGGATGCCGTCATTAAAAAAAATTCCTGTTAATATTGAAAAGATTTAAACTAAATACTCCATTTTTAGAGTGAAAAATATGGAATTGAAAATGACAGGATTAAATCAAATTTACTTTAATAGTTTTGTCTAATAATGGTTAAGATTTTTTAAAATAATTCAATATTATAATTAGTATAAACTCAAGTTTGGGGTAATTCACAATTTCTAAGGCATCCAAATCTACAGAAGAGGAAGAAGAAATTTTAAAAGATTTAGAGATTAAGGACAACGAGATAGTTTTAAACTGGAAATATAAAGATGTTAATAAAAAATTAACATATGATATTAAGAAATGCGTTGGTTGCAGCTTATGTCAACTTGTATGCCCAGTTGATGCGATAGAGCTTGGTCCCATTCCAGAGATTGCTCAAAACATAATAGATGAGTCTAATCCTAAAATCTTAATTGATCATGAAAAATGTTGTTATTGCATGTTATGCGCGATAGTTTGCCCTAATGATGCATTTCATGAGAATTTAAAGCCAGAAGGACACATCGATTTAAGTGAATATCCTTCTATAGCTAAATTTTACGAAATTGATATGAACAAGTGCATTGAGGATGAAAAGAATGAGGTGTGCCAATTATGCCTAAGAGTGAGAGAAAGAAACAATATTAAGGATTATTTTAAAATTGAGAAAGAGTGTCCCACAAGTTGTTTCCATATTAACAGCCCTATTGAAGGAGAAATAATAATAAAAAAAAATATGCTTTACAAGTGTGATCCTCAAGGATGCAAAGCATGCGTTAATATTTGCCCAGTTGAGTCTTTCTTCATACCAGAAACAGCAGAAGATGTTGTAAAATATGGGAAAATTGCGTGTAATGAGGATCAGTGCTTTTATTGCGGTGCTTGTGAGAATAGTTGCCCAGACGATTTGATAAAGGTTAATAGAAAAAATATTAAAATAACTGAACCAAAAAAACAAGGTAATTATCCATGGGTTCAGGGATGGGTAAAACAAATAAAGCTAATACTACGTAAAGCATTAATTGAGGGAAAGGAGCAATTTGAAATTCCTTCTGTTGAAGAATACATAAAGAAAATAAAAGAAGAGAAACTGGAAGAGGTACCACAATTAACTAAAGAAGAAAGACAAAAATTAAATGAATTAAATGATAAGATTCAGAATTTCTTACATTCTTCCAAAATAAGATATTGGATTAAAGATAAAAAAGTGAATAAAATAACCAAAGAATTGAATAAATATTTAAAAGCTTCTTGAATTTGATGATCTTCTTTTAGATTCTATAGAAATTTCCCTCAAATAACAATCTATTTTTAGTTTATTACGCAAATTTTATAAATTGAGGTTGATATAATGAAAACGAGGTGAAAATCATAATGGGTGAAAAATTCTCAAGAGAAAATGAAGATTCTGTTCAAGAGCGATACAATTACAATAAGAAAGTCAAAATTAAACGGTTGAAGATTGGGATGATTTTAGCTCTTGTCGCTGGTGCTTTATTTATCACATGCGAATCCTTTTTTGCTATCAATCAAAATTGGTATAACGCTGAAAAACAGCTCGTAACTAATAATTATAATCAAGACTTGATTACTTCTGAAGAGTATAATGATATTCGTAGACAACAAGATCTTAATCGGTACCTAAATATATGGCTAATCTCAATTTTTAGTACAATTTCAAAACTAGGTGTATATGGCGTGTCTATTTTCATAATCATCAGTTTGTTATCAATTATACTCGATGAATCTTTTAATAAAAAGATGCGAAGAATATCTTTAGGATTGGCGGTATTAATTGTATTATTCTTGTTGTATCCAATAATCGCAGGTGCGAATACAATTAATAATTATTATTACGGGTATTGGATTTAATTGATTTTTTGAAAAGCTCAGATTATATTTAAGGGCAATAATTTTCCTAAAAAGTATAAAATAATCGGCTATCTATAACTATAATTATGAAAGATGAAACAGATTCATTTATTCGCTTTTTTTTAGCTTGTAAATATCGGTTTAAAAAAATGGATAGAAACAAAATTGAACTGCTACAATTAAGGAAAGCCCGTTCGATTGTTGAATTTGCATCTCAGAATTCTCCTTTTTTTAATAAACATTATGAAGGTTATGATAAAAATGATGTCTGGAATTTGCCATTAGTAAATAAAAGAATTATGATGGAAAATCTATCAAGATACAATACTTTAGGGTTTAAAAAAGAAGATCTTATCAATTTTTGTTTAGAAGTAGAAAAAAATAGAGACTTTTCCAAGAGATACCAAGGATATAATGTAGCAATGTCTTCAGGAACAAGTGGTAATAAAAGCATTGTAATCACAAGTCCGCAAGAAGAGAAATATCTTCAAGCTGCATTTTTCGCTAGATTTCCTTTCCCGCGTGTTTTAAAAATAAAATGGGCTTTCATCTTACGAATCACAACCCCAGCGTTTAATGTTTCAAAATTTGGCCAAAAATTAACTTATATCAGCTTGCTTGATTCGTTAGACAATATTATTAAACAACTTGAAGATCTCCAACCAAATATTTTATCTGCTCCCCCTTCTTTATTGATTCAATTGGCAAAAGAGGTTAATGAAGGAAAATTGGATATTAATCCGAAACGTATTGTATCATATGCTGAAATACTAACAAAAGAAGCTAAAAAGGAAATTGAAGAAATTTTTAACATTAAGGTATTTCAAATTTATCAAGGTAGTGAAGGTCCAATTGCGATGCCTTGTAAATATGGAAATCTACATATCAATGAAGATTTAATATGGATTGAAACTATTGATTCTAAAGGGAATCCAACAAGACCAGGAAAACCATGTCATAAAATGATTGTCACTGATTTAAATAAAAAGTCCCAACCTATCATAAGATACGAATTGGATGATAGTATTATTATCTCTGAAGAGTCTTGTGACTGTGGCTCTCAATTTAGAATAATTGAGTCAATACAAGGAAGAACTGATGACTTATTTTGGGCTAAAATGAAAGGTTCTGAAAATTTGCAAACTATCTTTCCTGATTTTATAAGAAGAGCTATCATTTCGAGCTCAGAAAGCATTGAAGATTATCAAGCAGTCCAAAAAAGTTTTAGTGATATTAAAGTAAGAATAATCTTGAAATCAGAAATTTTAGAAAAAGAAAAAATCGTTTCGAATATTAAAGAGAATATTAAATCTGTTTTTGAACAACTAAATTGCGTGATCCCTCAAATTGAAATAAATTTTGAAAGACCAAAACCTAATCCTAACTCTAACAAGCTCATTAGGATAATTAGAGAATTTAAAGTCGATATTTAGGGAAATTTCAGTTCAGTTTTTATATTTTGAGGTAGAAAAGACTATAATTAAATATACTGGGAAATCAAATAGGATGCAATTAAAATTAAGAGTATCCAAGTGTAATAAAAAGGTTAAAAATAAGCTTACTGTTTGGATTCAGAGAAACAAGATCTTCGAAACAGATATGCTTCAAGTATTAAAATTCTTTAAAGATCAAATTCAAGTATTCAAAATCAGAAGATTTTTACCTTACTTTAAAATCACTTCAGATAATCCTGCAATTATTATCTCACTTTATTCTACACTTCTAGAATTAATACCTGAAATTTTTTTTAATGAAGAAAATAATATAGGATCAGAAGAAGCATTAAATTCAGTATAAGCTGGTCAGATTATCTCGATTTTCTCTGAATTTTAAAGAAATATATATTTTCATTAATAGTTTTAGAATGGGAGGGGAGGGATTTGAACCCCCGACCACCTGGTCCCAAACCAGGAATCATACCAAGCTAGACCACCCTCCCTATGAATCGTAAAAGGGATATCACAAAATTATACTTTTTTAAAGAGCTTGGTAAATCTTCGTAGGTTAAATATTATCTTTATTTTATAAAAGATATAAATACCAAAAATAAGTAAGCTAAAAAAATTTTTGCAAATCAAGCACTAATTAAAAAAATAAAAATTTTGAAGGCTATTATATTAAGAAACCTTATTTATATTGTTATTTTTTATGAGAAAAATAATATTTCTGCAGAAGATAGGACCAGTTGATGATTCAATATTATTAAAATTAAAAAAAAGTCTGAAATGGGCATTCAGAAAATATGATTTGAATGTTAAAATCCTTTCTTATGAACTGCCATTATTATACAAAGAATACAACCAATTTAAAAAGCAATATAATGTTGATCATATATTAAATCGATTAAAAGTCTATGCTGAGTCCAAAAAACTTTTTCGTATTTTGGGAGTAATTAACCGGGATATTTTTTCAAAACTGGTGGATTTTCGTTTTGGATGTGCAAAATATTTAGAAGATTCACCTTATGGAGTAGCATTAATCTCTACCTTTAGACTGAAGGAGAAACTCTATGATCGGACAGAAGATAAATCACTTTTCGACTTAAGGGTGCTAAAAGAGGCATTACATGAATTAGGACATACTTTTGGATTATCTATAAATGAACATTGCAAAAATCATTGTGTAATGAACTTTTCTCCAACGGTTAGTAAAATTGAAGAAAAGCCCCCATTTTTTTGTGAAAAATGCACTGTAAAGATAGAAACCTATTTGAGTGCTGTAAAATGATTTTTTAAATATTTTTCTTCAAATCTGAAATATAGTTCCTGAGCAATTTCCAGAATATTCGACTTTTTCTTCACAAGGTTCACTAATTCACTGGAAATGTTTTCAAATCCAAAATATGCTCCAGTAAGGCTCCCTCCCACTGCTCCAACGGTATCAGAGTCTCCTCCAGCTCCTGCTAAAGCGTAAATACATTTTTCAAAAGATCGGAGAGTTCTTAAAAAGATAAATAACGCACAAGCAACCGTACTCATGGCATAAGGATGAACGAATGCTTTTCCTAAATATTGTTCTATGAAATATGGGGATTTTACTCCTGCTTGTGAAAATTTAATAATACCAGATTCGAGGGAAATACCAATACTATTTTCAACTTTTTTCAATATTTCAATAAATTCATCCCAAATTGAATCATTTGAATTTGAAATGGATTCTACAAGAATTTTCATGAACTCATGTGTATCAAAACCATTAGATGGATCAATTTCGATTAGATAAGATATGGCTCGAGCAATAACAATTGCACCTGCAGAAGCAGCAGGGTGTGAATGAGTTATTATGCTCGAATTATATGCTGCTTTTTTCAATTCTGAAATGTCTTTACAATAAAATAATCCGATTGGGGCAACTCTCATTACTGTACCATTACCTCCAGAATTAGAGGCTGCCTGTTGCCAAGAAATTCCATATTTTAACTTTTGGATTGAACTAAGGCATCCATAACCTGGACCAATTGGAGGATCATCTAACCAATTTACATATTCTTTAATTAAATAATCGAAATCGAATCCCGAGCCTTCAATTAATGCACGAGCAGTATGAAGAGTGAGTTGGGTATCATCAGTATAAGTTTTAAAAATATTTTTATTTGTTTTTAAGAAATTCTCAAAATTATGAACTCTTGAGGTAATTCTTTCTCGCAACCATCCTTCAAATGGTTGGCCAAGCGTATCCCCTATAGCTACACCAAATAATGTTCCCTTGAATTTATCAAGATAATTTATATTTTTCATAGCTTAATAAACTAAAATTGATTGAAATTGGTAATAAATCTTATATAATATCATATCCAATAAATAAGTTAATAATTTGTTAAAAGAATTGATATGTCAAAAATTAAAGACCTTAAAAATGTTATAACAGCAATGATAACACCGTTTAAACAAGATCTCACGCTTGATGAAGCCAAGTATCGAGAATTCATACGATTTCAATTAGATAATGGGTGTAATATACTTACTATGGGTACAACTGGAGAAAGTGCGACAATGTCACATGAAGAACATCATCAAGCAATGGATATTGCGGTAAATGAAGTTCGAAATTATAAATCTAATAGCATCATTATGGCTGGAACGGGAAGCAATTCAACAAAAGAGTCCATTTCTCTCTCTAAATATGCTGAAAATGTGGGGATTGACGTTTTATTGTTAGTTGTCCCTTATTATAATAAACCAACTCAACATTCTCTTATTGACCATTTTTCAGCAATAGCAGAATCAGTCTCTTTACCAATATTTTTATATAATGTTCCAAGTAGAACAGGAACCAACTTGGAGCCATCTACAGTAGAAAAACTCGTATGCAAAAACGAAAATATCATTGGGATGAAGTGTGCTAGTGGAAATATAGATCAAATTACAAAATTAATCTCAAATACGCCAGAAGATTTCATTGTTTTTAGTGGTGATGATGCTCTTACCTATCATATTATGGCGTTAGGAGGAAAAGGTGTAATTAGTGTAGCTTCGAATATAATGCCAAGACGATTAGTGGAATTCACTACTACAATGAATGAGGGAAATTGGATCAAAGCAAGAGAAATTCAATTCGATCTATACGATATGTTTAAAGTTCTCTTTATCGAAACTAATCCTGGACCGGTGAAATATGCTGCAGAAAAAATGGGTATAATGGACAAAAGAATGCGCCTTCCACTTACTCCTCCTTTAAAAGAAAATGAGGAGAAAATTGATGATGTATTGAAATCTTTAAACCTGATTTAGGAGATGATAATATGATAAAATTACTAATTCTTGGACCATCTGGGTTTACCAGTAAACTGATTGCATCGATGGCTTTACAAGATGAAGACATTGATGTAGTTGCTGCATGCGACGTAAATAGGATTGGAGAACAATTAGGGCAAGTAGTTGGTGGAAATGATAAGAATAAAGTTAAAATACAAGATGTTAAGAATCTTGAAAAAATAATTAATGATACAAAACCGGATGTATGTGTCGATTTTACAATAGCTTCCGCTACAGAAGTAAATAGTCTAATATGCGTAAGGAATGGGGTAAGATGCGTGATTGGAACAACGGCTCTTTCCTCATCATTCTTAGAAATTCTGAAAGATGAATTAATAATTTATAAGATCCCAGCTGTCATCTCTTCCAATATGGCAACCGGAATGAATGTATTTTTAAAAGTTTCTTCCTTCTTGACTAAATACCTATCAGATTGGGACATTGAGGTAATTGAAGCACATCATAACAGAAAACAAGATTCTCCTTCTGGTACTGCTTTAACAATAGCAAAAAAAATATCAAATACATTAGGTAGTGACCCTGATGAAATCCTGAAATATGGACGATCTAAAGGCTTTAATAAGAGAGAAGTTGGGGCAAAAAATGAAATAGGGATACATTCTATAAGAGCCGGTGATATTGTAGGAGATCACACCGTTTTGTTTGCTGGGGTAGGTGAAAGAATTGAACTTAAACATCAAGCCCATAGCAGAAATTGTTTTGCTGAAGGAGCAATTAAAGCGATTAAATTCATAGTTAAGGTTTCAGAATCACGAATTTATGATACAAACGACGTGTTAGGATTATAATTAGATAAGATAAAATTATAAAAAAGATCAGAGCAGATCAGTGATATCATCAACCGGAGTTTTACTCGCTGGTTTCATTACGCCAACTCCTCATCGAGATTATTAAAGGGTATCCAAGCCTTAAAAATCCCCCTTTTTATAACTTTATCTCAATAATTTATATGAAAAACCCGTTTTTATCTTTTTGGATTATTTGAGATGATTGGGAATATTCTGAAGCCTGGTCAGATCCTCAAAACTTTCAGCTTCACGAATTAAAAAACTCTGTCCATTCTTTATAAGAATCTCTGCTGGTCTAGGACGACTGTTGTAAGGGCTACTCATTGTATAGCCATAAGCTCCAGCATCTAAAATAGCTAGTATATCCCCTTCCTCCAATTTTGAGATCTCTCTCTGTTTTCCCAGAATATCTCCCGATTCACATATAGGACCAACAACATCATAAATAGATTTTCCAATTCTTTGTTTACAAGGAATTATATGATGATATGAGCCATAAAATGCTGGACGTATCAGTGTATTGAAACCAGCATCTACTCCGGCAAATAACTTGAATCCATTATCTTTAATTGTATTCACTTCAGTTAAAATTATGCTAGATTCTGCTGAAATGTATCTCCCAGGTTCAATCTTGAGATAGGGTTTTCCAAAATCACCATTTTCAAATAATTCTCTGAAAGGATCTATTACAAACTCACTATACTTATTTAGATCTAAAGGATCATCACTTGGTCGATATGGTATTCCTAAACCTCCTCCGAAATCGACAAAATCAAACTTAATACTTAATTTGGTCGCTAAACTTTCGATAATTCTTAAAAAATTCTCAACTGCTTTTTTATAATCCATGGGATTTATTATTCCCGATCCAATATGCTGGTGGATTCCAAACTTTGTAAATCCCATGGTTTTTGCTGAATTATATGCTTCAATGACTTGATCTTCTAGTATTCCGAATTTAATCTCTTTTCCAGCTGTAATTGTATGTACGTGATGACCCGCCCCAAACTCGGGATTTATTCTAAATGAAATTATCCCTCTTTCTTTTTTTAAATTCTGATAAATATTATTTAGTCGATTCAATTGACTTATACTATCTAAATTAATTGGCACATTCGTCTTAACAGCAAACTCTAAATCATGGTTTGTGAACATGTTTCCAGTATATATAATATGATCAGGGGAAATTCCAACCTTCAAGCAAATATAAATCTCACCTGTTGAGGTGCAGTCGAAGTATGATCCCTCTGATTGGAGAATTTTTAACATAGAAAGACTGGAATTAGACTTTACGGCGAAATGGATTTGATTTTTCTGATATTTTTTATTAAGAGTTTCCTTTAACTCCCGATATCTTTTCCTTATGATCTCTTCATTCATGACATAAAGGGGTGTTCCATACTTATTCGCTATATCTTTACATTTTAATCCTGTGAAATAAAGTTCATTATCTTCATATTTTAATCCCTTTCTATCTAACCAAAGACCATAATCCATAAGTATTACCCTTAAATTTCTATATGTTTAATAATTCCAGTAAAGACTTTTTCAACTGGTCCTTCCATGTACACTTTTTTTCCATCATAAGTAATTTTTAAATCTCCTCCATCATTATGCATTAGAATCGGTTCATCTTTCTTGAAAATGTCTAAGATAGTTCCAGCTACAACAGCAGCACATGATCCTGTTCCACAAGAGTTGGTTATGCCGACACCTCTTTCAAAGACTCTTAAAATCGCTTCGTGAGAAGATTCTACTTTTATAAATTCAACATTTGTTTTCTGCGGAAAAATTTTATTTGAATGAATTGTACTCCCATATTTATTTAGATCCTCATCACTCAACAATTCGTCAGTAAAAATAACAGCGTGGGGATTTCCCATTGAAACTGCAGTAAATTTATAAATTCTATCCAATGCAATTATTGGTTCGTTTATGCACTGATTTTGCATTCCATCAAGAACTACAGGAATGTCATCGCAATCCAAAATCGGAGATCCCATATCAATTTTAACCGAAATAACTTCCTCACCTTTAATCTTAAGTACGGCTTTAATTATCCCTTTTAACGTTTCAATAGTGATATTCTCTTTTTTGCAGATATCATTTTCATAGACAAATTTAGAAAAACATCGAATACCATTCCCACACATTTCAGCTTCGCTTCCATCATTATTAAAGATCCTCATCCTTATATCGGAAATTTGGGACTCACATGCGAATAACAAGCCATCTGCTCCTACAGAGTAATGTACTTTACATAAGATGGAAGCAAGATCACCCATTTTTTCCTCCGGAATATTCCATTTTAAGTTGTTAATTATGATATAATCATTTCCTAAACCATGCTGCTTTTCAAAATCTAAATTCTCTAATATCATCGTGTTCATAGTTTATAAAGACAGTTTATAGAAAAGATTTATTATTTACAGTTTTATAAAAAATATTATCGATAAAAAGAATATATTAAATGTTTAAAAACAAATAAAATTAAAATAATATATAAGTTCTAATTTTGATGTTTGGAGGATTTGAAAAATTAAGGTTAATACGGTAATTCAATATATCATTTTAGGGATAGTCCTATTTTACTCTTATCTAATAAGTCTCTACAGTTATTTAATATTTCACACTATCGCAGAACTATTTAGTATAATAATCGCATTTATGATTTTTATAATTGGATTGAATGCAAGAAAAACCCTTGAGAATTCTTTTTTTATAGTTCTAAGCATCTCTTTTTTCTCAATTGGAATCATAGATTTATTCCATACTTTATCATATGAAGGAATGCAGATATTTATGGGGCATGGTTCAAACCTTGCTACTCAATTATGGATTACTGCTAGATACGTCCAAGCTCTTTCTCTTATTTTCGCAACAATATTTATAAATAAACATTTCAACTATAGTACGCTATTCTTCCTGTATAGCGTAGTAACATTCATTTTAATATTAATTATTTTCTTAGAATACCTCCCAACTTGTTATATTGAATCTCAAGGTTTAACTCCTTTCAAAAGAATTAGTGAATATATTATCATAGTTATCCTTGGCCTTTCTATTTATTACTTATATCGTTTTCGAGATCAATTTGCATCCAGAATATTGAAATTTATAATTAGTGCTATCATAATGACAATCATATCAGAAATCTTTTTCACTTCATATATAAGCGTGTATGGAATTGAAAATTTTTTCGGACATATATTCAAGATCGTTGCATTCTTTTTATTCTATAAAGCAATAATTCAAATTGCATTTAGAGATCCCGTAACTCTTTTATATAAGAAACTTAGGCAGTCAGAGAGCAATTATCGTGAAGCTTATTTAAATGCTAATTTTTATAAAGATTTGTTTACCCACGATATAAGCAACATCTTTCAAATTATTAGCAGTACAGTCGAATTGGCAAAAATAGAAGGAAGTGTCATAAATGAAGAATTGATTTCTCGTTTAGAAACACAATTAAAACAGGGAAAGGAATTGATCCGTAATATCAGAAAATTCTCTGAGATTGAGAGTACCGATCTACCGATTGAAAATCTTAATGTTAAAAAAAGTCTCGAAGATTCCATCGAGCTCCTCAAATTTGATTTTGAAGATAAAACTATTGAAGCTCAAGTCATCTCTCAAGAAGAGAATGTATATGCATTATCAAATGAATTAGTTGATGAAATTTTCATGAATCTTCTAACCAATGCTGTAAAATATAACAACAGTGATCCAATAGAGATAGATGTTGTATTCTCGAATGTTTTCCTTGAAAATCGAAAATATGTCCGAATTGAGATGAGAGACAATGGGATTGGGGTACCAGATGATAAAAAAGAAGTTATTTTCAAAAAGGGACATAAAAGAGAAAAGGGAGGAAAGGGTTTGGGGTTTGGATTATCTGTTGTTCGCAATATAATCAAAAAGCTCAATGGTAAGATTTGGGTTGAAGATA
>CAZWEM010000021.1:16563-64049 GCA_964632315.1 uncultured archaeon | reverse complement strand
ATATACACCCTCCACAAGCAGCGTAAGCTTCACTTGCATCTTGAATCTTAATTACGGCCTCTACGACGTCATCCCCCGTTCCAAATTTATCCACTCTTTCCGTAAGTCCAATTTCTTCTTTTTGATTCATGTAGGAAGACAAATGCATCGGTTCATAACAATGATATGCTCCACGGGGGGTCGTAGCATAATCTAATGCGGTCATATTATTTGCTCGAGGTTCATGAGCAGGAATTTCTAATCCTTTACCATGCATTGACATTTCTTCAGGTAACCCCTTTAATTCACAAAAATTTCTTACTCCCTCAGCTAAATCATTTCCAATTCCTTCTCGATATGCAATTTTATGAAATAACTTCTCTATTGATTCCAAATTTCCCCATATGTTCTCCTCAGTGAAACTAAAATCTTCTAAGTTTAAATCTATCAATTTCCTCTCGATTGATTCAAGAAAACATCCAATTGAAGCCCCTAAGCTAATAGAATCTAATCCAAGATCATTCACTATTAAATTCCATTTAATTAATGCCTCTAAATCATTGACCATCAAATTAGAACCCAACATTCCCAAAGTTTCATATTCGGGGCGAGTTACCCACTCTCCCTCATATTCTACAAATCCTCTACAAGCCGTCGGACAATTAAAGCAGCCATGCATCTTAACTTCTCCTCGTGCTTGTAATGCTTTTGCTCCAATTTGTTTGATTCCAATCCATCTTCCTTCAGTATAGTTCTTAATTATAACATCTCCTACACTATACATGGAATCAATGTGGACTGGAGTTCCTGAATCTGCCATTACCATTCCTAATGCAGATTTTTTTAATAATTCTCTTAACTCTTTAGCTGCTTCATTTACTTGCTCCTTATTATGGACGGGGGCTTTGCCGGATCCGTAAATAGCGATAGCCTTTAATTTTTTACTGCCCATTATGGCGCCCATTCCACATCGTCCAGCAACGTGATGTTTGTCATTGATGATCGATGCATATTTTACTACATTTTCTCCAGCTGGTCCGATTGAAGCTACTTTAATTTTATCATTATTGAGAATTTTTTTAATTTCTTTATCTGTATCTTGTGTTCCTTTACCCCAAAATTCCGATGCGTCTTTTATTTCCGCTTTCATGTCATCAATCCACAGAAAAACTGGATTTTGGCTCTTACCTTTAATGATTAATAGGTCTATTCCTGCAGATTTAAGTTCCTTCCCAAAAAATCCACCAGAAGACGCTTCTCCTAATATTTTTGTTAATGGTGACTTTGAAGTGACAAAGAACCTCCCACAAAAGGGAATTGCCGTACCACAAAACGGTCCAACTGAAAAGATTAATAAGTTACCAGCATCAAAGGGATCTATATTAGGATCTACCTCTCGAGTGAAAATAGCAGTTGCTAAGCCCATGCCTCCAATTAGATTATGTTCATCATCACTGGTATAATCTTCAAACTGCACGTTTTTAGTATCTAAATCTACTCTCAAAATTCTTGCGATTTTTATCACCAATTTTGCTATAATTGTATGTAGTTCCATTCACATTTTATTTATAGATTTTCTTCCTATTAAAAAAGTTTAACTTCACTTAACCAAATGAAATTCCACCAGACTTGGTTAATAAGCTAAAATCATCCCAAAAGTAACTAGTATCAATCATTGTTGGAGAATTACAGCTTTGACATTTTTCGGCTTGGTTCAAAAACTGTTTAAATCGAGGTAATTCCAATACTTCTTTTACAGATACGTTCCGCAAGTTCGCAATTGGTTTGTCTAATTGCAAACAGTTTTCTATATCGCCATTATAGTTAACATACATGAAAACTTTTCTTGCATGACAATTATATGGCTTTTTCCCATCAATGAAGTGTTTCAGATACATTTCTGAGTTCAAAATTTTTGACCCATTTTTCTTAGCATTGTAAATTTTTTTGAAGGCTTTACTTATTTCTTCATCCTTAGCTGAGAGTAATCCTTTTTTATCAACATCACCATCTGAATAATGCTGAATCGTGTTAATTACGTTAAAAGCAACTGGGACTTCAAGTTTATCTCCTAATGCGATCATTTCTTTTACTCGATGTATATTATATTTACTTATAGAGAAGCTAAATTGCAAAGATATGAGGGGATATTCCTTTTTAATAATGTCTACAGACTCTAACACTTTGTCATAAAGACCATCCAAACCACGGATCTGATCATGTTCTTCTCTCAATGGGGAATCTAAGGATATCAGTAGTAAGTTTAGATCATTTCCATACTCATGAATTTGTTTTGGTATTAAAAACCCATTGGTTACCATTCCAATAAATGCAAATCCAGCCTCATATTTGATAAAATTAATGATATCTGATAAATCTTTTCGAAGGGTTGGCTCTCCGCCCCAAAGAACTGTCATTATAAACCCAGCATCTTTGGCTTCTTTATAAATTCTTTTAATCTCATTTAGTGATAGTTCTCCTCTCGCAGTATTGTCTTTCCAAAGACAAGTTTCACAATCACAGTTACACTTTAGTGTGGTAAGAAAATGAAAAATAAATGGTTTATCACCACTCTCTCTTGCTTTTTTAGCTGCAACAGCTAACTTTCCGATATATTCCTTTTTATATCGATTAATATCTCTTGGCGTTAGTTTATTCGACATCTTTTAAAATGCGGAATGATAATCTCTTTTCCTTGAATTAAGGTAAATATTCATAGTTAGATATATAAACTTTATATCTTTGAGCTTTTCCAATCTCATTTTACTGGTTCAAATTTATTAATATTGTTTTCTCTCTTAGAATGTTCTACTTATGGTGATCTAGGCATTATTATATGAATGTCTGAAATTGGATATGAAGAACAAGGATGAAAGAAGCCTCGATTCTTATCAGCAAGTCTCCTTCCATCTTCACGAGGATTTACAAATATCTCACCTGACACTAATCGCGATCGGCAATAACCACATGAACCCGATCTACAACTAGACGGTGGTGCTAATTTTGCTTTCTCCAATGCTATAAGGATGGATTCATTAGCTAAACCCAAAATTTCAGTTTCTAAGTTTCCAGTTTCAACTTTAATTGAAAAGGTTTTGTTAATTAATTCTTGAGGATATCCGATACAAGAGCTAATATCTTTTATTTGACCGTACACTTCTCTTCGAATACTTTTAGGAGGTAACTCAAATTTTTCCAATTCTTCATCGAGAAAATCATACATTACTTGAGGACCACATATAAAAAAGGAACAATTACTCACATCCAAGTATTTCTCAATTATTTCAGCTGTAATGAATCCTTTTTCGCATCCCTCTAAATTAACTTCTTCACAACTCAATACATGTATTAACTTAAATTTACCAGGATTTTGACTTTCAAAATTCTTAAAATAATCGAAAAAGATAATATCTTCTTCTTCGCTACTCCCATAGAAAATCGTTAACTTTGTATCAATTAAACCTTGAACTATTGCCATAGCTATTGATTTAAATGGTGTTATCCCCGATCCACCCGCTATTCCGACTATATGATTTCCGTCCCTTAACGGTTCGAAATAAAATGATCCTTCGGGACCAGAGCTTTCAATTTTAGTTCCTACTTCCCAAGTATCCCAGATATAATTTGTTACAAATCCATCTTCTGTTTTTTTAATTGTAATTTCATAAAAACCATTCAAGCAGTCTAACGGAGAGGAGCTTATTGAATAAGGCCTTGTAACAATTACATCATTTATTTTAACTTTTAAGCTCAAATACTGACCAGCTCTGAAATATGCTAATGAATCGCCTTCTTTGTCTGAGATAAGGCGATATGTCCTTGTCGATTTAGTTTCATCTTCAATTTCACTTATTACTAATGATTGTTTTAAGGGATGTAGACTATTAGAAAGCAACTTGATTTGATCTTCCTCTATGGGTTCACTTGATGCCTTATGAATCAGTTTACGTCTCTTGGAAATTAAATTTTTAAAAGCAAGCAGATCTCTGATATTTCCTTTAACACTAAGATTAAAATCTTCATTTTCTTCTTTCATTTGTTCTCCTCCTCAATCTTTTGTAAAGTTAAAAATGCAGATATCTGTCCTGATAATAGAGAGTTAGTATAACTCACTCCTTGTGAAGAATAACCACCACATATCTCTAAACCTTGGATATATTTTTCTTCGTTCATTGCCATTAGTCTCGGGATAAATGAATCCCAGGGATCACTTTCATAACCATAAGCAGATCCACGAAACGCACCCGTATATCTAGCCAGAGTTTGAGGCGTTGCAATTTCAATTTCTTCAATATTTTTTTTAATCGATGTATCTAGTGCCTTCTCAAAGGATGAAATTATATCATTCGCAATTCTAGATTTTAATTTGAAATAGTCTTGAGGATTTACATTATCCCAAACTCCTGGTAAAAAGAAAGTAGTGATCATTAGCATTGAAGTGTTTGGAGGGGAACAATCGGGTATTATGTTATTCAGACAAGTTGTGGCTTGTACTAAAGGTGGATTTAACGTGTTAAAGGATCTGTAGATTTCTTCTGTATCCATTGTATCAAATAAGTGATAACTATAGTTTGAAATACCTAACTGTTCTGCAGAAGCATTTAATCCCAAATATACTGTAAAACAACTAATTGCATGCCTTCGAGCATTAACAAATTGATAAGCTATATCGGGAACCTCTTCTTTAGGATAGATTAGATCATTGAAAAGTATTGTGGGAGAAGCATTTGATATTACATGATTTGTCCTTATCTTATCTCCCTTAGAAGTTTGAACTCCAATGACTTTTCCATCTTTAACTATGACTTTTTCAACTCTCGTGTTATAGAGGATTTTTCCACCATGCTCTTGTATTTTAGATTCCATCGCTGTAGAAAAATCATGTGATCTGTATTTTGGAAAATAAGCTTTCCGAGTGAGAAAGTAATAGTGCATTGCTGAATAAAAAGTGAAATTTACTCTACTTGTAGGAATTCCAATATAGATCCAATAAGCATTTAAAATCTCTTGTGCTTTTTTAGGTATTTTTAATGCATTATTGACTTCATCTAAGCTGTATGGAACTGATTTTAAGAAATTCTTATACTTCTTCAATAAAATTTCTTTTTCAGGATTACCTTGAGATTCGGTTAAATAAGAAATTGCTCTATTTATCTCATTAGATAGTTTTAAATAGTTCAATAGTGAAACTTTACTTCCAGGAACGGCTTTCTCAATAGCCTCTACGAAATTTGTGGTACCAAATGGTACAATAATATCAATTGGATTATCTTTATCCGTACAAATTAATCGAAATGCTTCTGGTATCTCTACAAACTCTACATCGAGATTTAAGTCGTTCTCAAATAATTTCCGTATTGAACCCTTATTATCGCGAGGTCCAAAATCACATAATTCATGAAGAGTTGCTTCAAATTCAAACCTACCTCTAACAAAACTAGTAGCAAATCCCCCTGGCAAATTGTGTTGTTCTAAAAGGAGTACTCTGACTCCTTCTAAAGCAAGTTGGGTTGCTGCTGTTAAACCCCCATTTCCAGCACCAACAATCACTACATCATAAAACTCTTGAAGATCTTGATCAAGCATAATTAAAAAACTCTTAGATAATTATGAAATAAAAAAAGGTTAATTAGGATTTTATGAAAAGTTCCTTGATCCATTTAGGTAACATTAAACCGATATAGAATTCTATCGTGCTAGTTAACAAGATTAACCTTGCAATGACAAAGACAATAGTGGTTGGAATAGCAAAATCTACTACTGTACCAATTATAAACGATAGGAACGCGATCAAAAGAAATTTTCCTTTTAACTTAACTGTTTTATCTTCTGATTTAATAGAAACAACTGAAAATGAAATACCGACATATAGGAAAAATAATAAACTAATAATGAAATATATTTGACTTGGTATTGACCAGTTCAGCATAAAAGGAGAAGTTTCTGACGCTTCAGCGATCATTGAGATATCTATGAATAGAAAAGCAAAAAAGTATATTTCATAAGCAGCGTTTATGATAATATTAGTTATTAGTATAATTCTCTTACTTCTCTTTTTCATTGGCAGGACTTTCAAGAATGCAATCAATCCCAATGTGATCGTGATGGGTAAAAACGCAATTCCTACCACTATAAAAGCTTGTATACTAATAGAAGTGCCAGTTGCTAATGCAAGTATGAAAATTATTACTGTGGGCCACCAAGGAGTCGTTAGACCAATCCAAAATAATCCAAATAGTAAAAATTGGCTTTTTCTTAGCTGAAAATATTTAACGACAATGATTAAACCCGTAATTATAGAAATAATTACAAATACGATTGTGAATATGCCATGTACCATATCAAGTAATTCGATTGCCATGAGATTCTACCTAATTATTTGATTTATAAAAATCTCCTAAATTTATTTTGCAATTCTACTTTGATTAAACTGTTTAATAAAGCTATTGTTTTTTTATTTATGTAGAGTTCAACTAATCTTAATTGAAGCAAGATTTTAAGATTTTATAGGAGATGCGTAACAATATAAACACTTATGCTTACAGAGAAAAATACCAGAATATCCTCCTATATCCTTAGATTTATAACAGCCACAAAATTTTCTCTGGCCAGTATCTCTCTTTTTAGAGATATCTTCTCCAATTAGATCCTGAATTTTGTATGCGTCAATACAATGCGCTTGTTCAATGCCTTCTATACTAAGTAATTCTGGTTGACAGCAAGCTTTCATCTGCATGTCGTATTTTTGGCAAGTTTTGATTAAACTTTTTAGAACTATTACTTTTTTTCCCTGGGGGAGATCTATTGGAATAAATCCATTGGAAATCATGCGTTTTTTAACTTTAGGATAAATTGTTGCAAAGGAAAAAATGACTTCTTTTACACCTAATGCTGAAACATTTTCAATAATATCGCTAAATTTCTCTAAATTGTTGAAGATCTGGTTCTCTCCCTGTTTTTTGTAAAATATAATAGGGTCATATCTAAAATTTATAGCTTTATCACTAAATTTATCTATTAACCATTTTAATTGTTTAAAACGTTCTTCTAAAGAAATTTTTACATATCTCTCCAATTCTGATGGAGAATTAATCGTAAAGTGAAATACATGAGTCTTGTATCGATTAAAAAGTGCTGTATTATCATTATACGCTCTAATCCAATCATTATAATTTTTACTCCACCAAACAACACATTTGACGTGTTCTGAGCTCAATGAGACTCTAGATACTTGTTTTTTGTTAAATGGATTAACAACATCGACAAATCCATCTTGGATCCTCTTAATAATCCATTCCATTAAGAATGCTGGGATGTCAGTTCGTCGAGAACAAGAAATTATTGGAGATTTAACTAATTTTAACTTTTTTGAAATCATTTTTAATTGAAAAATCTACATTGATTTAAAAAATTTAGATCTTATTGTTGCTTTTACACCTTGAATTTATAATAAATATAATTTAATTAAGATATAATGTCATTGCTGAAATAAACAAATCTTTTTTTATACTATCTTTAAGAATATTTAATTCTTTCTCTGATGAAATTTTATACTTTTCTCTTATTAAATGATCAATCATCATTAAATGCGGATTAAGAAATGCTGAACCTTGTTCAATATCCTTCCTTAATTGGGTTCTTACTTTTGGATCTAACCATATTTTGAAGGGCCCTCCACTGTGTTCTGCTTTATATCGTATATTGAATTGAAGATTTAAGGTATTAATTACTTCATATACAGTTTCACAAATTATCTTTGATTTTTCAGTATTTTCTCTATAAAAGTACTTGATTGGTACAGGAAGTCGTACGTGTAATAGTAACCCTTTTCCTCTTCGAAAATTAATGTGTCCATAAGTGAAAATTAATGGATGAAAACTATATTCTTTTAAAATATCATTAATTTTTTGTATGATTTCGGGAAGATATTTTGGTTCTGATAATATATCCTCAAATCCAGGAAAACCTAGATATTCTTCATTATCTTCAGTTTGAATGAGTAAGCCAAATTTGGTTCTTTCTTTCAAGTATGTCTGGAATTCTTCTTCTGTTAGGTTAATAAAAGAAGATTCTGAATTTTTCTGCATTATATCGATGAATTGTTGCACGGTTTCATTTTCCCCTTTAATTAAAGTACCCCATCTAATGAATTGAGATGATATTGAGTGGTTTGATAATTCCTTAAATTTTCCGGGAAGAAATTCGAGCGATGCGACGAATTCACTAATCAAGGGGAAGATTTTTTTATCTAAAATTTTCTGTAAGCTTTGAAATGCTTGGTTTATTTCTGTTCCATAAATTATCGCACTTCTAAGATTTTTATCAGGTCGATATAATTTAATTGTCGCGGTTAAAACTACCCCATAAAAACCATTTCCTCCGACGATTTTAGAGTAAAGAGGATGTAATGGTGTAATTTCTTCAATATGTCCTTCCGGATCCATAATTCTAATATTTTTAATCCAATCTTTGGTAGATCCAAGTTTGCCCGAAGTGATCCCGCTAGCATCTGTAGAAATTATCCCTCCAATGCGAACAGGTAATTTATAAGCGCTTGAAGGTTGGATCGGAAATATAAACTCATCATTGGTATTATATGGGACTTGTTTGATTAAATCAGATACCTGAACGCCTTGTTCAACAGTAACTGTTTCAGACTCTACATTTAACGTGATCGGATTTTTGAGGGAATGTAAGTTTATTAAATCTACTAAAATAGCATAATTAGCATATGCTCCAGATAATCCTGTCTTTCCAGAACAAAATGAGATGGGGATTTTATAATCTCGAGCTTGTTTTACTATAATCTTTAATTGTTCCTCTGTGAAAGGGCGAAATATCACGTATGGCAACAAATATAATAATGAAGCGTCTCTCAGAGGACCAGAATGAATTAAATTGCTAATTATCATTCCAAATCCGTGCTTATTTTTATTTTCAGCATCTTTTTCTTCAATTAACTCTGCTGTATTTGTTATTACGAAAAACCCAAACTCTTTCATTGAATTTAAAAAGCTTTCCCAAGGTAATGATTTTTGAAGATATGAAATTAAATTATTATTTGTCATGCGATATAAATTGAGTTCTTTCAATAGATCGTAATAATTTACATGATAAAAAGATGTGTTTTTACTTGGAACCTTTCTGAATTTAAAGGTATTGAATACCATTTTTAAGCTAGGATAGATTTAATATTCTATGATTCCGTCGATTGAATGGATAAATAATAAAGTCAAGATGATAGATCAGACTTTATTACCTCATGAATTAAAATTCTTGGAATTTGATGATTTTCGAGATGTAGCAAATTCAATTAAGGTGATGAAAATACGAGGAGCTCCTGCGATTGGCGTGACCGCTGCAATGGGAATGGCTTTAGCCACAATTGAATATAAAGATCTCTCTAAAACAGAATTCCTAAAGTCAATGGAAGAAGCCGCAAACATCATTAGAAATACAAGACCTACAGCATCTAATTTATTTTGGGCAGTAAATAGGATTTGGAAAATAATAAGTGAATCTCCCGATAATCCACTAGAAATTTCCGAATTAGTAATTGAAGAATCTAAAATAATGGCTCAAGAAGATATTACCGTTAATAAAAGTCTCGGAAAATATGGTTCTGCTCTATTATATGATGGAGATGTTGTATTAACTCATTGCAATGCTGGTTCGCTAGCAACAGTTCAATACGGTACTGCTCTTGCCCCCATTAGGGCAGCTGTAGAAGAAGGAAAAAAAATATCTGTGATTGCAGATGAAACTAGACCTAGATTACAAGGAGCTAGGTTAACCGCCTATGAATTGAATTATGACAAAATTCCTGTAAAGGTAATTACAGATACATCTTCAGGACTTTTAATGCGATTAGGAAAGATAAATATAGTTATTGTTGGTGCTGATCGAGTTACTTCTGATGCTGTGTTTAATAAAATTGGCACTTATCTGGTTGCCTTAGCGGCTCATGACAATAACATACCTTTTTACGTTGCAGTTCCCTCTTCCACGCTATCTCTTAATGAAACAATCGATGATGTTACTATTGAACAACGTGATAGTTCAGAAGTAAGTAATATACTAGGAAAAGTACAAATAGTACCCAATGAAGTCGAGTGTTTGAACTATGCCTTTGATATTACACCATTCCGATTAGTTACAGGGATTATAACCGAACATGGAGTCTTTACCCCTGAAAAATTATTACAGAAATATAAAGAATTTTAAGATTTAATTAAATCTGAGGGTTAATTACGAAACACTTGAATTAAAAATGTTTTCAAACTCTCTTTTTAACTCTCTAAGATTTTTGGTTTTAGATAAATTTTTCCGAATTTCTGTAGAATTTTTAATTCCCTTTGAGAGCCAGATAGAATTCCTATACAATTCAGTGAATTTAAATACATCATTTGGATATCCTAAATCTACTCCATTATTCAGAAATTCATCGAGTATTTCTTCATAAATATTTATATTTCTTTTCATTTTAATCAAATTATTTTGAAAAGGTTCAATTTCAATATTATTCAGATATTTATTAATTTGAGAAAAAATTTCTGGAAACCCGATACATCCCCTTCCAATCATTAGACCATCAACCCCGGTGTTATCTATAAAGAATTTTGCATTTAAGGGAGAAAAAATATCTCCATTCCCTATGAGTGGAATTTTCAATGCACATTTTAGCTTTTTAATGAATTCGTAATCTATTTTGGAATTCTGAAATCTTTCTTTGACTGTTCTTCCATGTATTGATATATATTGAACATTACTATCATTTAGTATTGAAGCAAAATCATTGATTTCAAAATTATCCGAATAACCGGTTCTTATTTTTATAGACACTGGTTTTGATGAATATTTTACAGCAGTTCTAATCAAGGCATTTAAAGTTTTAAAATCTTTCATTAAATATCCTCCTTCTTTAGCAACTAATGCTCTTTTCGAAGGACATCCAGCATTTAAGTCAAGAAAATCGTGCTTATAACTTTCAAGAAATTCTATGGACTTTTTTAAATCAACTACATCTGATCCAATTAATTGTAAACTAATGGGGTGTTCTTCTTCAATTTTTATTAATTCACTTTCTACCGATTCTGGTTTCTGTACAATCCTCTTAGTATATAGCATTGGTATGCACACTAATCCGATTTCTTTTGATACATGCCTGCAAAACCTCCTAAAAGGACTAGTAGATATATTTTGCATGGGCGCGAGTATGAGATTATTATTTAACCGAATATTACCTAGCTTCATGTTTTTAACTATCAAATTTTTTATTATAAAGAAGAAATTTTTATAAAAACTGTCTTTTTGTTAAATAACAGACTTATCATTAGTTTTATTAATTTAAATTATAGTTAAGAGAAAAAATTTAGCATGTCAGAATATTTAAAAAAATTCGAATTTAGCCAAGATCCAAATTCAATCAAGTATCTTGAAGCAGAACCCTTAGCTTTGAACAATGAATTAAACTTTTTTCATAATAAAAATAAATTCAGAAAGGAATTAAACCGATTGCAGTACTTATTTCAGAAGTATACTGGTACACCACTCCTTGCCTCAGGGATAAGAGATTCTTATCTATCGGGAGAATTATCTAATGAATTTATGATTATTTTGTTCACAGATAATAATACGATCACTGGTGCAACTAAAATTATAAGTGATAACCGAAATGTTGAATTAAAACCTGGATGTTTCCTTTTAGAATCCACTTCAAGCTACATGTTATTATTAACTAAAGATAACGAAGGATTGGTTGCTGGAATTGATATGATGGAATCAATATTTAAACAAGTGTTCGAAGATTACTTAAAGAAGCAAAATAAAGAAGATTTTGTAAAAATTCGACCATTTATTGCATTAGATTGTAAAAAATAATTTTGATATTCAAAAAGCTATTTTTCAAATTTCCATGGTTTTTGTTTTTTCAACAAATACGCTTTTTCAGCGTAATCTTCCACCATTCTGTGGGAATTAAAGTAGCTGGCTAATGAGATCGCATTCTTTGAGCGGAAGAGCCACTCATCATGATTCATGTATGTCGGAATTATTTCTTTTTCCAATATATCATAAAAAGCGTTGGAATCAAGTTTCCAATCATTAGATACTCCAGGATCTTTTGGATTAGAGTCATCGGGGCCAATAGCCCAACCAGCCATAGGATTCATGCGATATCCTTCAAGCCACCACCCATCTAAAATGCTACAATTTAAGACGCCATTTAATGCAGCTTTCATACCGCTTGTTCCGCTTGCTTCCCGATACCTTTCAGGGGTATTTAACCAAACATCTACACCAGAAACAAGCATGTGAGCTAAATCCATGTTATAGTTTTCCATCAAAACAACTTTGACTCTGTAATTATCGTAAAGATATTCTGCGGATTCATAAATTTTTTTAATATATTCTTTACCTTGTAAATCTTTTGGATGAGCTTTGCCTGCAAAAATAAATTGTGCTTCTCCTTGACAAATTTTTCCCAATCTATCAATATCATGAAAGATTAATATAGCTCGTTTATAAGTTGCGAATCTACGGGCAAATCCGAATGTTATGAGTTCTTCATCGAGCAAGTTGTATGAATGTCCTTTCTGATAATTAATTAAATTGAATTTATTTTCTATGTGAGCATCAAAAACTTCTAAGTCATCTAATTCAATGGCATTCTGAAGCAATTTTGGATTAGCTCTCCAATTTGGCCATTTTCTGTCAAACATTTTTCTTATAGGTTTTGATATCCAGAATGGCAAATGAATTCCATTAGTTATGTAATCTAAATTATTTTTGGGAAACATTTGTTTAGATATTTCACCGTGCTTCTTTGAAACAGCATTTCTATAGCGTGAAGCATTCATTCCTAGAAATGTCATATTGAGAACACCATTGTCATCAGCAAGTTTTCTCAATTCAGTAGGGAATCGATTTTCAAATACTTTTTTGACTAATTTTTCATCGAATCGATCGTGTCCCGCGGGGACAGGAGTATGTGTAGTAAAAACTACCTTATCTCTTACTTCATCTAAATTTCCTAATTCATTATAAAGTTCTACTGTCGAAAAAGAACCATGACCTTCATTGAGATGATAGACTTCTAAATTATTGTACCCTTGGGCTTTTAATAACTTGACTCCTCCAATTCCTAAAATAAATTCTTGAACAATTCGATTCCATCGAGATGTTGAATCATATAAGGAGCCTGTCATCTTCTTCATCCATTCTTCATTACCTTCCACATCAGTCGTTAGTAGATATACAGGAATGATATGACCAGATTGCCCAATAACTTGGTATCTCCAAGCGCTTACCATTACTTCTTTGTTCTCAATCTTTATCTTAATTGGATTATCTACTTTTTCGAATTCATAAAAAAAGTTCCATTCGATTTCCTTTTCTTTTTGCTCTCCCTTCTCATTAAATAATTGGTAAAAATAACCTGAACTGTAGCATAAGCAAATTGCTACCATGGGGATTTCTAAATCTGCAGCTGACCTTACAGTATCACCTGATAGGACTCCTAAACCTCCACTATATGTTGGGATATTACTCTCTACTCCAATTTCCATTGAGATATATGCAATTAATGTGTTTTCTTTTAGTGCGTCATTAAATTCCATTCTTTTTCACACTTCTTTAAATTTCTAGTTATATAACTTTAATGATACTTCCTATTATTAAAGATTCTTTTTAAATAAAAAAAAGTTTAACATTAAATTTTTAATATCTTATTCTCTAAAGTTTCCACTTTAATCTCTGGGTCCTTATCGGCAAGGATTTTAATATATTTATTGACATCTTCTTTCCAATTATGCATTGGAATTACGATTTTGGGCTTTATGTCAACCGCTACATCGCTTGATTCATTAAAATCCATTGTATATGTGCCTCCGCAAGGTAACATTGCCACATCAATATTTCTTTTCCTCAAATCCTTCATTTCTGGAATTCTTTCTGTATCTCCCGCGTGATATATTATCTTTCCATCAACCTCGATAATTGAACCTGCCCACTTGTTATTTTGAGGATGAAATGTTTCATTAGTCCCCGGTCTCATTCTTTTGATATTATATGCTGGTACAAACTCAAATTTAATTCCTTGAAGCTCAAATGATTTATATAGATCAAATCCCTTACCGTTAAATTCTTTCAATTTTTCCCCTATGCTTTTAGGACCAATTAAAATCGTGTCTTCTTTCCATATTTTCTTGATATCAGATTTCGAAAAGTGATCTCCGTGTTCATGGCTAGTAATGATTATATCAGCTTTCTCCAGATTGTCAGGAAGTTGATACGGATCAAGATAAATATTTTTACCAGATTCTGTCTTTAATTTGAAAGCAGCATGTTTTAACCATGTAATTTCAACCATACATTTACACCTTATATCTCAAGAGATTTTTTTTCAAGAATTTCTACTTTTATACTTGGATCCTTGTTATTCATCAATTTTTTAAATTCGTTTAAATCAGCTCCCCAAGTATGCATTGGAACTAAGATTTCTGGTTTTATATCCATAGCTGCATCTGTTGCTTCTTCAAAATCCATGGTATATGTACCTCCGCAAGGTAACATTGCCACGGTGATATTTCGACTATCTAAATCTTTCATCTCTGGTATCCTCTCGGTATCCCCGGCATGATAAACGATTTTCCCTCCAGATTTTATTATTGTGCCCGACCATTCATTACTTTTTGGATGAGTACTTTTTTTAAAAGTATAAGCTGGAAATAGTTCAATCTCAATGTCTTTATATGAAAATTTTTCACCAATCTTTAAAGCTTTTCCATTAAATTTTTTTAAATCCTTCTCTATGCTTTTAGGACCAATTAAAATCGTATTTTCTTTCCATATTTTCTTGATATCAGATTTCGAAAAGTGGTCCCCATGAGTATGAGATGAGATAATTACATCTGCTTTTTCATCTTCTTTAATCTTATATGGATCTAAATAAATTAGGGTACCTGAATCAGTTTTAATCTTAAAAGCTGCGTGATTTAGCCAAGTGATTTGCATTTTTATCATTTATAATAATTCAAAATACAACTAAAAATATTACTCTTAAATTTATAAGAATCTTTTGATAGAATTTTATAAGAGATTTTTCTAATCTAACTCTATTTCATGCTTATCAATTTCAACCTTAGGTTTAGGAGCTTTTTCGTGAAATTTTGACACCCTTAAACGTTCATCAAAAAGAGAGTTTGAATAGTTTGGAATCTCACCGAATTTCGTCAGTTCAGGAATTTGTTGAAGGAAGTTTGGTTTATTTAATTTTTTATTGTTAAGATCTTTATAAAAATTCTCTTTTAATGATATATTTTTCTCAAACAAGTAGTTTTTTGACCTAAAATCATTTTCATTATGTTCAAGTTTATTAATTGCATTGAATGGCATTGTAGATCTTAATAATCGACAAGTGGGACAATTAATTTCATCTAAACCATGTATACATGTCATTATATTTTCCTCGTATCTGAGTTGATTAAATTAATTTTATCTTTTATTTCTTTTTATAATAAATTATGAATTTGTTTCTAAAAGAAATCTTGTCTCAAGTCAAAGCACTCGAAAACACTTTTCAATATATACTTTCAGCTGGAAAACCACAATTTTTGAAAGTCAAAGATTTCATCAAAAAGGGTGGAGTCACCAAACTCATATTTACAGGGATGGGTTCTAGTTATATTGCATCCTATTTACCTTATTACTTCTTAAATCAAAATGGAATTGCCGTAGAGATACGAGAAGCAGGAGAATTCCTCTTTAACACTTTCCCAAAATCAAGGCAAGAATCTTTTAAAGACACTGGAATCATTCTCATTTCTCAATCCGGCAAGTCAGGAGAAATAAGAGAATTACTTAGAAAAATTAATTCTATCAAGGTGAAGCCATTAACAATAGGGATTACAAATGATCCAGATAGTTATTTAGCCTATATGACAGAATTACAAATTTTTATGAATATCGACGAAGAATTATCAGTAACAACAACTACCTATGTATGTACCTTATTAATACTTTATATTATGTCTAAAACTATTGTTGGAGAATTCTTTAATAGTGAAGGTGAAGTTCAAAATATAAGAAATTTAATTGAGAAAGTACAAAAACTATTAGAGAATGAAAAAGAAATAAATGAAATTTGGGAAAATGTAGTTCCTAATTTTGGGGAGGATTTTGAATTCATAGAGATTTTAGCAAGGGGTTCTTCAATCGTAACTGCTCATCAAGCAGCTTTAAATTGTAAAGAAATTATCAAATCATATTCCGAAGCCCAATCAGTATCAAACTTCCGGCACGGTGGAATCGAATGCTTAAAGGATAATACCAAAATTATTCTTCTTACATCAGATGGTGCGAATTTAGATTATAATGCCAAATTTATACAACAATTAAAAGAATGGAGTTTTGAAAAATTGCTCCACATAACAAACCAAGATTTTGACGAAGATCTGGTTAATTTGCACGATGGGAAAAAGATTATGAGATACTATTATGATGTGAAAGATTCTTTTTTAGCTCCAATTTATGAGATAATTATTTTGCAGCTTATTTTTTATAAAATTGCCGAATTAAAAGGTATAGAACCCGGTAAATTTAAATTCTCTACAAAAATCACCAAAGATTTATAAAAACTTGGTGAATCATACTTTAATATAATTATAAAGTTTTTAAATCAGAGTCACTTAAAGTCTTTAAACCGGAATTCTTTATAAAAATAGATAAAAAAAGTAATGAAAATGACGAAATGGCAAGTTAACGAAAGAAAAGCATGGTTTCATAAATGGTGGCCTAAAGGCGTGCCATTTAACGTTGATTTCAAGGAAATCAGTCTTAGTGAATTTTTTGAAACTCAACGTCAAAAGTATCCTAATGAATATATAATGCGGTTTCTTGAAACTTGGATGACTTATGAAGAAGCGGGCAAATTAATTGATGTAATGGCCACGTCTCTCTATAAATTAGGAATCAGAGAAGGAGATGTAATTGCAATTTTATTACCTAATTGTTTCCAGTATGTCATAGTTTTTTATGCTTGTGTAAAATTGGGGGCGATAGCAACAGGAATTAATCCGACGTATAAACCCTTAGAAGTATTGCATCATTTAGACGTAACTGATGCAAAAATTTTAATCGTGCTTGATGCTTTGTATGAAGAATTAGTAGCTCCGATCATAGAAAAAAAAAATTTAGAGTTTATAATATCTACAAACATAGCAGATTTAGCTACAGGATTAGGTTTTAAGAGAGTTTTAGGAAAGTTATTAGGTAAAATCCCTAAAGGAAAAGTAGATTTTGAACCTTCATATAAATTTAAGGATTTAATCAGAACTGAAGATAATCTTCCAGATGTTAAATTTGATCCAACCTCGCATCCAGCCACATATATAATGACAGGAGGAACAACTGGAGTCCCCAAAGCAACGGTTTTAACTCATTTTAACTTGGTATCAAATGTGAGGCAAGTAGTTGAAATTTTTGGAGGAGAACAACCTGGAATGGGTGATATTGGAGCGTTACCGCTCTTTCATTCATTTGCTATGACTGCTGTCATGAATGTAGCGATTGGTATTGGAGGTTGGATGATGTTATTTCCAAGACCTCCACCAACGGAAGAATTCTTAAAAGAAGTAGATAAAATTGAAGCTCCAAAGGGATTGGCTTATGCAGGAGCGGAGATATTATTTAAAAGAATTGCCGATTTTCCTCAATTAGATAAATTTCCAGATTTAATGGGAAAATTTAGGTTAAATGTTTCTGGGGCGGGACCGTTGCATGCTCCTGTAAGAGATGCTTTCGAGAAAAATACTGGAGGAAGAATTGTCGAAGGATATGGATTATCGGAAGCAAGCCCCGTAGTAAGTGCAGGAAATTTGTTTGAAGAGAGTCCAATTGGGACTATAGGTATGCCTTTACCAGGGACAGATTGGGCAATTTTTGACACTAATGCTCCAACTTTAGAAGATGGTCCAATTGCTGACGGGCTTCCTAATTCTAAATATGGAGAAGAACATAGTGGAGAATTATGTGTTTGTGGTCCTCAAGTAATGAAGGAATATCTTAATCAACCAGAAGAAACTAAGCAAACCCTACAAGAATGGGATGGACGAATTTGGTTAAGAACGGGTGATATCGGATTTATGAATGATGACGGAACAGTGGCCTTGAGAGATAGAAAAAAACAATTAATTAAGCTTGCTGGCCATTCAGTTTTTCCCACAGAAGTAGAAACTATGTTAATGAAAAATGAGGCTGTTTCAGAGGCAGCTGTAGCAGGATTACCAGATCCTGAAGGAAAAGTTGGGGAAATTACTAAAGCTTGGGTTGCTTTGAAACCAGAATATGTTGGAAAGATTTCCGAAGAAGAATTAATATCTTGGACTGAGGAAAATCTCACAAAATGGAAGTGTCCGGCGATCATTGAATTTATTGATGAAATCCCAAAAAATATTATGGGAAAAGTTGAAAGAAGGACTCTACAAGAAGCTGATCCTCTTTATAAATAAATTTTTTTCAAATGATAACAATTATTTCTCTTTTTTTTACTTCAAAATCAATTCATACTGCAAGTGGAAAAACTACATAAATAAGAAGTTATTTTAGAAATTATCATTACCCATTAGTAATAAAGCAAAATGAATTCTATAGCTTCGAGTAATACTTTTAAGAATTATCTTTTTTTTTGGGGAGGTCAACTAATATCCATACTAGGTTCATCAATAGTAGGTTTTGTACTAGTTTGGTGGATTAAAGTAATCACTCCTGATGAGAATTTAGCGAGTTTTTTACTCGGTTTTGCAAATTTCTTAAACATGTTGCCGATGATAGTTCTGAGTCCGATTGCAGGTGTTTTCATTGATAAATGGAATCGAAAATACGTTATAATGATCGCTGATTCCATGCAAGCTCTTATTACATTCTTTATAATTCTGATTTTCTTTTTTGGAGCTGAAAATGTAGTGCTTGTGATTCTGATAAATAGCCTTCGCGGAGTTTGTCAAGCTTTTCATTTTCCAACAGTAAAAGCTATAATGCCAATAATGATTCCTAAAAAAAATTTAAGTAGAATGAATGCAATTGACTACGGATTCAATGGACTAGTTCAAATTGCTGGTCCAGCTGTAGGAGCAGTTCTTTATGGTTTCTTTCCAATTTCAGACATCTTGTGGGTTGATATTATTACCTTCTTCTTTGCTTTAATACCCCTCATCTTGATTAAAATCCCTAAAATTAAACAAAAAAATAGTAAAGAGGAAAAATTTTCTTTTATTAGAGATTTTAGCGAAGGCCTCAGAGGACTTAAAAAAGTACCTGGTCTTGTAATTTTATTAATACTTATCTCAATTGTTAATTTTTTAGGTGTTCCTTTTGGTACATTATTGCCTGTATTTGTAGGAGATATTCATCATGGAAATCAATATTCTTATGCTTTTGTGGTCGTATTAATGCAAGTTGGAATGATTATAGGAGCGGTAATTGCCACTATTAAAAAAGATTATAAAAATAGGGTGTTAGTGATTACGAGCTGTATTCTTATCTCAGTTATTGGTTACTTCATATCTGCACTTTCTCCTATAGGTTTCTTTACGATGATAGGTATAGGTGGGATGATACGTGCAGCAATGACTCCGTTGATCAATACCAACTTTTTAACAATCATCCAGTTACATGTTCCAGCAGAAAAGCAAGGAAAAGTTATGTCTATTGTCGTATCTTTGGCATGGTTTGTTATACCTCCCGGTAATTTAGTAGCTGGTAGCCTAGCGGCGTTAATAGGGATTATTCCCCTCTATTTAACCTTTGCTTCCTTAATTGCTGTTACAGTTGTTATTACACTCTTATTCACGAATGTTAGGTCTGTCAAATATGAATATGTATACGGTGAATGACAAAGAAGAAATCATTATTTTAAAATAAAAATTTGCTTTTCTAATTTTAATTTAACTGGATGATTTGTCATAAGAAACCTAAATTTTTTTTAGAAAATATTAATTACCTAAAAGTAATTTTATAAAGGACTTAAGAAATGACTAAGGGCATAATTTTATCTGGAGGATGGGGTACCCGTTTAAGACCCCTGACATGCACGATCCCTAAAACGCTAATACCTGTAGTTAATAAACCTGTAATGGAACGTCAGATTTTATTACTAAAAGATGCGGGAGTTAGAGAGATTATTCTAGCTGTTAGTATTATGTCTGATGTGATACAAAACTATTTCAGAGAAGGGAATAAGTTAGGAGTTAGAATTCATTATACAGATGAAAAGTTCCCTGCTGGGACAGCAGGTGCCTTGAAACTAGCTGAAGATTATCTCAAAGGGGATAATTTCTTTATGTTAAATGGAGATGTCATTTTAAACTTTGATTTTTCGAAAATGTTGGAATTTCATAAAAAATCTGGAGGCATTGGAACAATAGCAAGTAAATTAGTTGAAGATCCTTCCAGATATGGGGTTTTAATAGCAGACGAGGAGACGAATCAAATTAAAGAATTCTTAGAAAAAGAAAATTATCACCCTTCGTTAAACAATGCGTCTAAAATGCCGATCAATGCTGGAGTATACCTACTTGAACCAGAAATATTATCTATTATACCAAAAAATAAGAAAGTTTCGATAGAAAGAGAAATCTTTCCGAAACTTGCTAAAAATAGATCTCTTTATCATTATCCAATTGAAGGGATTTGGAAGGATATTGGAAAACCATACGAATTGCTCGAAGGTAATTTTTTGTTAATGAATGAACTATTAGCTAGCCAAAAATTGCACCTTAAGAATGATTTATTAATTGATAAAAGTTCTAAAATCCTTCAACCCTCTGTAATAGGAGAAAAAGTGATCATTAAGAGAAACTGTACAATTGGACCGAATGTAATCCTCGGGGATAATGTATTCGTTGATGAAAATTCAAAGATGCAAGATTGTATCATTTATAATAATAGTCATATCTCAAAAAATGTAAAAGTTGAAAAAGCTATTTTATCAAATGACTGCTTCTTGGATAATGATGTTATTCTCAAAGGAATAGAGGAAAACTTGATTATCTTGGCATCACATGTCAAAGTCTCAAAAGGAGTACGGATTATTGATCCAAAAGATAGATTATTCTCAGTTTGTCATCATGAAACCATTACTGAAAATTTAGAGAAAAGTGCTAATTAAACAAGATGAAACATCTAATTGAACCTGCTACCATTCTTCAAAAGGTTAAGGTTGGGCAACTTTCTAAAAATGAAGCAATAAAAATTTTAGAATCTATACTTGGCGAAAGCGAAAGTGAAATTAAGCGACAAGAGGCGATTCAATCAATTGGTGCCTTATCTTTAAACACCAATTATGTATACAAATTATTAGAAAAAAGCATGATCTCTGACGAATCTCCCTTAGTGAGAGTCGAATCAGCAAAAAATCTTCTAAATTCCTTTAGTGATCGAGATCTTAGTCCAATATTATGGGCTATAGAAAATGAAAATTCAATTCTTTTTTATAAACATTTATTAGATTTTATAGAACAAAATTTACAAGGGCATTTAACTCCAGTTAAAAATCAAGTAATTAATAAATTGACTAAAACATATGATTTGGCCTACAACGACATGAAGTTTATTGTGGATCTTGATTATCTTGATGCTATTAAATTTCTAAATCAATATCAAGATTTTATTGACAAATTTGATGTTGATCCTGAATACCAGAGAGATTTACTCCAACAAAATACTGCATTAAATAATAAGGGGCTTAGTCGAATTGATAAAAAAATCGATGGTCATATTATCCATCTGACTTTACATGATTTGAACCTAATTCCCATTTCAATTAATTTACTTCTCAAGCTAGAAAAGTTGATTATAGATCATTGCAATTTCAAGGGAGTTAAGTTAGATAATATTAAATTAGACAATTTAAAACAATTGGTATTTACAAATAATCAAATAGATGATTTACCTGATTGGGTATTTATCGTAGCAAATAAAAGAAGGAATGTAAAAAAATTTATCGAAAGAGGTGTTAATGCTTCCCAAGCGGGAACATTAGCGTTAATGGAAATATTAATTGGCCAATCTTTAAGAGTTATAAATAAGTTTGAGCAACCAAATTTAAGATCTGCATGTTACTATACATTGGATGAAATGGGACGTGTTTTAGGTATATTCATTGCTAATCTTCCTTCTAAGATGGGAATTTTTCCAGATCAAATATGTAATCTAAAATCTCTTGAGGAATTGCATTTAGTCGGTCAAGAGTTTATAGAAATTCCTGATTGTTTGATTAAGTTGAAAAATTTAAAGATCTTGAACTTATCAAATAATCAAATCACCTCTATACCAGAAAATATCGAACTTATGCAAAATCTTGAATATATGGATTTGCATGTTGATGTGAATGACATTCAATCTTTTTATGTGCCAGATTCTATTAAAAAATTAAGCAAATTGAAGATATTGGATTTAAGAGGAAAGAACTCTCAAAATATACCCGAATCAATAAAAAGTCTGGATTTTATGAAATTAAATTAATCAAACTAAATTTTAACTAGAATATTAAATCATTTAAGACTTAAGTTTTATATTGGAGCATTTGAATTTATTTAATAATCAATTATAATTTTTGAAGATTATAATGCCTAAAAGACAAGCCAGTTTAAAAGATTCCTTAAAGAATAGAAATAATAAAGATGATCTCAATGAAAACCAGATAATTGAGTCTAAAAAAACCCAAAAGAAGATTGCAGAATTAGAACAAAAAATTCTAAGACATAGAGATCTTTATTATAACAAAACTCCGGAGATTGCAGATGCAGAGTATGACATATTGGAAGACCAATTAAGGAAATTAGACCCAAAGAATCCAATCCTATTTCAGATAGGAGCAGATTCTTCAGAATTATTTGAAAAAAAGGAGCATATTATCCCCATGGGTTCTCAAGATAAAGTAACTAAACCAGCAGAATTCAGAAAATGGGCAAAGAATCGATCTCAAGAAAAATATATCGTTCAATTTAAATTAGATGGGATTAGTATTGAACTTCAATATAAAAGTGGAATTTTTCAATCTGCTGTTACTAGAGGTAATGGAGTTATTGGCGATGATGTAACAGCTAATGTAATGAAAATGAAAGGTTATATCCCTAAATTAAAATCAAGATTCACTGGAGGACTTCGCGCTGAGATTTTACTCTTCCATGATGTGTTTGAATCAAAATATTCTGACAAGCAAAATTGTAGAAATGCTGCTGCTGGCATAGTCAGAAGGAAAGATGGGGAAGGATGTGAAGACCTAAATTTGATTTTTTATGATGCAATTAGTTTAGATGATGAAGTTCACTTCAAGAATGAAATGGAAAAATTAAAATGGATGAAAGATGAGAACATACTAACAATTAAAACAAAAGTTCTCAAATCTATTGAGGATGTAATTGAAGTACGCGAAGATGTCATGCATAATCTTAGAGACACATTGGATTACGATATAGATGGTTTAGTAATTAAAAGTAATGAGATAGATTTAGAAGATATGAAGCGTACAAAACCTACAAAACAAGTAGCATTCAAATTTCAAGCAGAAATGGCTAAAACCACTGTTATTGATGTTGAATGGAGCGTTAGTGGCCCAAATTATACTCCTGTAGCTATTGTAGAACCTATTCGTTTGGCTGGTACGACAGTTAGTAGAGCTAGTTTAGCAAATCCAAATTTAGTACAAGAATTACGATTAAAGATCGGTTCTGAAGTTTTAATAAGTAAAAGAGGAGATATCATACCTAAAATTGAAGATGTAATAAATACTCCTAAAATAGCAAGAGAAATAGCAATACCAGAAATATGTGAAACTTGTAAAACTAAATTAATCAATGAGGGTACTCGACTTTACTGTCCAAATGAATCTTGTCCCAAAAGAGATTATCAAAGACTGCAACGTTGGATATGGATTTTAGGAGTAAAGCATTTCAGTGAAAAGTTAATGCTTCAACCATTATTCAAGTCAAGGAAAGTCAAATACATAGCAGATTTGTACTCTCTTAAAGTATCAGATTTAACCAAATTTGAGGGAGTAAAAGAAACCTCTGCAAAAAAAGCTTTAGATAATCTATTTGCTGTAAAAGAAGTCTCCTTAGCAAAGTTTATTGCGGGATTTAACATTGAAAATATTGGAGAATTACTCGTGAAAAAAGTAGTGGATGCCGGATTTGACACCTTGGAGAAAATTAAGGACGCAAGCGTGCAAGAAATATCTAAGGTTGAGGGTTTTGCAGAAACTACGGCAAAATTCTTGTTAGATGGGATTCAAAAGGTTTACCCCCAAATGATCAACGTGTTAGAAACGGGAAATATCTCAATTCAAAACTCAGTAAAAGAGGGGAAGCTAAAAGGTTTAAGTTTTTGCTTTACAGGAAAGTTAAATGAAATGACACGTTCAGAAGCAGAAAATATAGTTTTAAAAGAGGGAGGAGAACCAAAAAGTGGTGTAACTAAGAATTTATCTTATTTAGTAACAAATGAAACAACCCCTACAGCTAAATATCTAAAAGCTAAAGAACAAGATACTGAAATTATAACTGAAGAACAATTTTTAAAGTTGATCTCTGATTAACATTATTAAGTAAAAATCTGACTTTGGTTTTGGATGTGGAAAATTTAGAAGAGTATGGTATGGCAATTTATAATGCTATTTTTGCTAAAAAAAAATCGGTAGTAATCGAAGGGACTGAACATAAAATTGAGAAATTTTCAAGCGGCGTGAAATACCTCGATCTTTTTGGTCATCGATATATTGAGCAAAATCGAAATAAAAAGTCAGAATGGGGAAAAAAAGCAAGAGAGGGACATCACATTATGTGGATTATTAAAGGAAGACGGTATATCGCTCAAATTTTAGATGGAGAATATAAAGATTTAACATGAAAAAGGAAAAAGCCTCCTCTTGATAAGTCAAAAACTGATTAACTTTTCCAATTTCATAATTTAAGTTCCGAACAAGCATCTCTTATTTGAAATAGAATTATTACTAAAAAGATATTTCAGAATGTTTCATTTTTTGTCTAATAACCCATCCCATAATGATTATCAGTGGAAAGACCAGTACTGGGATCAAAATATAATAAAATGTAGAGTTTATGGTAAATAAATTAATTTTCATCTGAAATCCTACTTGTGCTAAACCATAATTTAAAGGATAATTATCTTTCAAATATTGGCGAAATAGATCTCCACTACAATGAATAGGATATATCTTTTTTACATTAAGTGCAACCAATCTATCAATCGCATTTTGAACTGTTTCTTCACTTGCGCTTACTAAATGGAAACCTCCTATAACCATATATGCATTGATCCCTAAATCGATAATTGCTTTTTCATTAAGGCTCTCAACTCCTGGGTGACTACAACCCACGATACCCACAAGCCCTACATCTTCTATATTAACGACTAATGCTTGTTCATAAGGAGGCCCAAATATTTCTCCAATAATTGCAATACCCTGCTGTATAATTGTTGTGTCGCTAATTTTGATGACATTCAGATCTGATTCATTTATGGTATTGAATAATTGACTATCAAGATGATTTGGGACGTATACTGTTACATTTGGATTCACTTCTTCGATGTATGTCAAACCGCCAACATGATCCCAATGTTCGTGCGAAATAACAACAAAATCAATTTGACTTAAATCCTTATTTAAAGCGAGTGAATTATCTCTTAATCCTGAATACGATTGCCCCGTATCAAATAATATTTTAGCATCTTTTGTTTCAATTAAGATCGATAAACCCCATTCATTTGTAAGACCTTCACTAGGATAATTATCGCATATTACTGTCAGATCTAATGAATCAATCTGCCCAAAATCATTACTTCCTTGCAATATATTCAGTTTATATTGCGAATAATAATTCTTATCGAAGTTAAGGGGGATAAAGCTAAACTGGAGGAGTATCAAGAAAAATATAGTAAATAAAATCCTAATATTAGAGGTTTCCATGAGTGAATTAGACCTTTTAAATGTGATATAGCATTTTTTCAACCTAATTATTTGGATTCATTGTAAACTTAAATATTTTATTTAACCTTGATATATAGGACTTAGTTAAAATTACTCGAATTTTAATTCTTATCAAAATCATCATATTTGGATTATTATATCTTTCGAAAAAGATGAATAACTCAGGTACCCTTCCATGTTATGATATATTTTAAATCTTCTTTAGAGATTAAAACTCTTGGGTCATCAAAAATCCAATTTCCTGAAAGTGAAAGTTCTTTTGCAGTTAAATCAAAATGGCATATCGCAATTCCAATGTCAATTTTAACAAAAGCCCTATAATTTGATGCTAGTTTTCCTTCAGGATATTTAACATAAAAGTGATATGTTTCACTTTCATCTTCCTTAAGGATCCTCCAAGGTTGTCTATTTCCTGCGGAAGGTGCTAATCGAACCATCTCTAAAAGCGTGCTATAATCCCCGATATCCTTAAAAGAAAGAGGAGTATCAAAATCATTTTGAAAAAATAGTTTTTCCCCAGCTTTGCGGTTTTTTGCCCCAACCATTCTACGAATTATTTTTTCTTTAGCTCTCCTTTTTTTAGGATATCCAATTGGAGTAATAGCGGGAACAACTTCTTCATCTTGACATTCAGCTAGCTGCGAAAAATTGCTTCGATTAAAAGTTCCTCCCAACCAGCATGTACCCAACTCTAAATCTGTAGCTTTTAAGATTATAGTTTCAAAAAAATAACCAAAATTCGTTTTGTAAAATTCTGATTTTTGAGAGAGCCCAACAATAAATTCTTGAGCACCCGATATCATTCCATATGTTCCTAATTGTTTTCGTTTATCTGGTTCTACCTCTGGAATTGTTATCAACTCGAATCGGCAGTTTTTTTTACCGCTATCGATTGGACTTTTGGTATCAGTAAGCTTGAGAATTTGTTTTAGTTCTAACCTAGTTTCTTCACTTAATAACTCGAGAGAGTACGTTCTCCAAGAAGTACGTTTCTTAATTAAATCAATTATTGATTTTGAGAATTCCATATATTAACTACAAATTGGAAAAACATTAACTTTCCTACTATAATATATTAATTAAAAACATACAGAAGTTGAATAAGATGCCCGATTTTATCATTAATGACAAATGGATCATGGATAGAATTTCTTCTCAGAGTACAAGTTTTAGTAATTGGATCTCGGGACTGATTCATAGTGTCGAAAATGTAATAGAAAAAATTAATGTTTCTGGGATGGGCCAAAATGACTATAGCAAATTTGAGAAACAAATGGTCAAAACTAAAAATGAACTTTCTACTGCCAAAAAAGAGCTGGCGGCTTTAGATTTTGGTTCAACAGAATCAAATTTAGGTGGAAAAGCTATAAACTGGGTTTCGAATCTAATTGATAAAGAATTTCAAAAAAAGTTACCTAATTTAGATAAAATCAGGGGCGATGACGATTTAAATCTAGAATTTTTAACGGGAAAAAGAAAGACGTTATCATCTGCATTGCTTGAAGTCACTAAAGAAAAAGGTATTCAAAACGAGGGTTTATTATATTTAATAAAATCTCTTCCCGACCTCGAGGCATTTTTATACAGCACAAGCGTTCAAAAATATTATAGAGATCATACTGAACATACCCTTAGAGTTGCCATTCTAGGAGATTTTTTACTAGAGC
Source organism: uncultured archaeon (assembly GCA_964632315.1). Lineage (GTDB taxonomy): Archaea > Asgardarchaeota > Lokiarchaeia > Sigyniarchaeales > SOKP01 > SOKP01. Next base: position 36,398 of record CAZWEM010000021.1, on the reverse strand, counting down.
AAGATATTGGCCAAGGAAAGCTAATAAGTATTCTCTCTGATATGTTAGATATTGATAAAGTAGAAATTAAAGAAAAGATTTGGTGGATCACGAGTTTACTTCATGATATTGGGTATCCATTAGGTAAAATCTCGACATCAGTCAATTTTTCCTTATTAAATCAACTTTTGAAATGTTATCCTTCTTTAGATTTAGAATGCGTTCCTTTTGAAATCAATTTATCATGGAAATCAGATCAAAAAGAATACCTAAAAATAATTGAAGAAGGACTTTCTAAGGAAGCAAAAGTGCTCATTCGAAGGGGATCAGGAATTGAAGGTCCCCAACTACCCTCTTTAGATCCAAAAACATTTTTACAGCAGAATAAAGGGCATCCGGAATTCGTCTACACCCCAAAAATTGAATTAGATCATGGGGTACTCTCCGCACTTTCTTTATTAAAGGGTTTAGGAGCACCAGAAGAAATAAGATCTAATGACGAATATAATGGTTATGTTTTAGCTGCTCAGTCTATAGCATTGCATAACTTCAAAATTAAGTTACCGGAGCACAATTTCGATATCCAACCACTTACTTTTTTCTTAATGTTGATTGATGAACTCCAAGAATGGGGGCGTCCTATTCCAATACAAGTCCAAGATACTTACTTTACCACTGAATTCCAAAAAATCTCCCTATTAGATGAGATATATTTTCAACTCGACGAGTTCACTTGGTCCATGCAATTCAGAAATGAGAAAGCTAAAAAGTTAATGAATTTTGATTTTAATATATTTTCTAATGTAAAAAAAAATATGTTTGGAAGATTAATGAGAGGATTTAATTTTTCTAAAACTTTGATTAATTTACAGGATATAAAATCACTTGATGAAAGTAAATCAAATGATCTAGTCTTATCAGAGGTAAAAATTGAGATTTAATTAACTTATTATGAATAATTTTCATTTTTCGTAAGTTATTCTAACACTTTTTTTATATATTAAGAATTAAATCTATTATAAATTAAATTATTTACAATTCAATGATTCTTAGAATACTGGACTCCAAATCTTTTATTAGGTGATTCTAATATTCATAATTTAAGAAATAAAGTAGAAATAAAAATAATTAATGATAAATTATGGCTGCTGAAGTTAAATCTGCATCAGAATATTATGAGTATTTGAATGTAGTTCAGAAATTATGTGGAAAGTTAATATCTATACAAAAAAATAACACTCGGATTATATATGACAACTTTAACATTGAGGTTTGTAAAAAAAAGCTAGATAAAGAGATAAAAATGATAGATCAATTAATATCTCAGCAAGAATCTGATCTATGTTAACATTTTATATCAGTTTAGATTTTTTCTAAAAAATTTTTATTTATTTTAACTCTTTTTCTTGTTCTATTATCAATTCCAAGTAAGACTTTCTTATTGAATTTTTAGCAGAAATATCTAAATTCTCTAAGAAATCAAATAAAAAATCACGTGCTTCATCTATTTCTTCAATAGAATTTACTATCATCTCTAATTCCATATAAAAGCCTTGTAATTTTGGGATATAATCCACTAAAAGCTCAATTTTTTTATCCAAATATGTTATTTCATACAACTCTCTTTCTTTTTGAATTGTTAAAACCTCTTGGAACCCTAAGACATTCATAATTTTAAACATTTTTTCAAAGTTATTCACTCTTACTTCGATTTCTTCTCTAGTTTTAGTACTAAGATCTAGTTTATTACCTTTATAAGTCAAGAAATAGCTTGATTTATGGGCCATTTCTTCAGAATTCTCAATGAATTCTTCTGATTTTCGTAATCTAAGAGCTTCATCTGTAATTGTGAAGTCTCTCAATCCCTTAGGCATGTTAAAGTAAGTGTCTTCATGATATAGTGAAGTTTTATAAACTCCGTTAAGAGTACGAATCTTTTGCTTTAATATATCCGGATCTGGAATTTTAACTTTAATTTCTACTTCAAACATGTTTTTGATTTTACGATTGTTGCTAAGAAATATAATGATTTCTTAAATATATATTAAATAATACTAAAGATCTTTAGGAATGTTAGGATTTTGAACTTCTCTCCAAATAATGCAATAATTTCTAAACTAGCAAATAAATATGATTACTTACCGTATATGATTGATCGCTATTTAAAGATGCTTGGAACAGAAGAAACTAAAGAACTCTTGAAAGCAAATGAAAAACCGTTAAAACCGTGTATCAGGGTAAATACTATTAAAACAGAAATTCAGAAATTATTATCTCGATTGGAGAAGAAAGGATTAGAGTTTCAACAAATTGATCAAATTCCTTATGGATTCAAGATCTTAAAATCAAGATATAGCATTGGTGCTACTCATGAATTTCTTCAAGGTTATTACTATGTACAAAATGAAGCATCCATGTTACCAGCTTTTATTCTATCTCCCAAATCTTCTGAACTCATTATAGATATGTGTGCAGCTCCTGGGAGTAAGGCAACTCAAATTGCACAAGAAATGAATAATCAAGGATCTTTAGTATTGATTGAACGCAATGCAAATCGAATTCCTAAATTAGAGTATAATCTAAGAAGATTATCAATAAATAACTATATTCTTATCAACTTAGACGCTAAAAATTTAAGTGCATTAACTTTAAAGGCAGATGGGATATTATTAGATGCGCCTTGTACAGGAGAAGGTTTAATCCGTAAGGATCCAAAAAGAAAAAAAACGAAAAAGCTTTCTGATATCGAAAAGTTGGCAAATATCCAAAAACAACTTTTAAAAGCTGGTTTAAAAACGTTAAAACCGGGAGGCAGGTTAGTGTATTGTACATGTTCAATCGCACCTGAAGAAAATGAATTTGTAATAAATGATGTTCTTAGAGAGAATGATAAGTTCTCGATTCTTAAAATTAATTTAAATTATGGGGTACCGGGCTATAATAATGTGTTTAATCGAAATTTAAGGAAAGATTTGATTAATTCATTACGCCTTTATCCTCATGTTGACGATACAATTGGATTTTTTATTTGTCTCATCCAAAAGAATTACTAATCTATTCAATTGATTTGATTTTTTAACCCAAAAAGTAAAAAAATCGTAAATATTTGAAAAATTCCAATAAACCTAATTAACCAAATCGGATCTATTATTTCTAAACTTATACCAGCAAGAATCACGAAGATAGTAAAACCTAGATTATTCATTAGATTTGTTGCTGAATTAATCGTTGCTCTTTCCTTTGAATTGATTCTTGAATTAATCCAGTCTATTTGAATTGGCCACCTTAGCCCCCAGAAGAACGATTCAATACTCATAATAGTTGCATTGATAAAAGCAAAAGGAATAAAACTTGGAGCAAAAAAGAAAAGTCCTATCGAGACTTGAGCAGAAATTAATAATGTTTTGTAAGAAAAATAAAGTGATATTCTTTCAGAGAATATTGAACCGAGGAAACTAAAAGCAAAAGAAAGGGTATAAATAATTCCAAAATACTCAATTGGCAAATCAATTGCGCTAAAATAAATTGGTTTCATCTGAAATGCAACTTCTGCGAAGGAATAAACTAAAAAACCCGATAGTAACAACAACTTAATTTGTTTATCTATGTGAATATATTTCATAGAGACTTTTATTTGGGCCAGGATATTCTTTCTATCGGGGTTAATCTGAGTAGGGTCTCTAATTTTGAGGATAAGCAGTAGTCTAACAATTACAGGTAAAAATGTCACTAAAATGGTGATTTTATAGCCATGCACACTTAAGAGGCTTCCCAATAATGATGCAATACTTGCAGATATTGGCCATATCGCACCATTTACTGCTATAAATTGCTTGAATGTTGTCTTTTTTCCTGTGTGATTATTCTTCATTTCATCTTTATCATTTTCTTTAAGGGTGTCATAAATTATTGCTTCAATGGTGCCACTATTTAAACTCTGAAATAATGCACTAGTAATTGCAAAAAGTGTTAGAATAAAAAAATTAGACCCAAAATATAGAAAGAATAAACTCAGTAAATTGAGAGAAGCTCCAATAACTAAGGATTTCTTTCTTCCAAATAGGTCTGCAAAAGCTCCAGAAGGGATCTCAAAGATAATTATGAAAATTGATTGAAATGCCATAATTAATGCGACTTCAGTAAAATCTAGAAGTTGTTGTTGTAGGTATAGAGCAAAAATTGGAATGTAAAAAATTAGTCCATTAAAGAATGTTATAATCCAAATGATCCAAATATGACTTCTTGATTGAGCTTTGATCATTGGGCTCTCCTTAGGTAATAACCTTTATCAATCAAATTTGAAATAAGAATTTCTCTCTCTTTAAATGATTTTAGATTATTAAGGGCCACTTCTGCATGACCAAGAGCTACTAATTCATTGAACTGGTTTAATATTAATACAATCGAACCCTTTTTTACATTATAATTGTTATCTAGAATCATTCTTCTTTCTATTGGATTTCCATAGAGAATAGATTTTTCTCCTTCCTTAGAAACTCTAATAATGATTTGATCTGGTATTAGTTTTTCCTTAAAAAAATATTCTGCTCCTTCCAAACTTAAAAAGAATTTTTGCATTCTTAAAAATCCTAGATATGTCCCTGCTGAAATGAGATCTACTTTTTTCTGAAGCTTTTTTTGTATATTTTTGATGTTTTCAGTAATCATATAAACCAAATTCTTATTCCTTTTACCAGATATCGAAGTAAATAAAAATGATCTTCGAATTTGCACATATGAAACAAGTCTTGGAGATATTTGAATTAATGCTGCCTGAATAAACTCAAACTCACTATTTTTCAAAGCTCTAAAATTCATAGGAATCATTATTAATGATAATAAAAAGAAATAAGAATTTGTGTATATATTAGACATTTAAGGTATAAAAAATTAGGGATATATTAGCGATTAAAAATTAAGTGATTTTTTTGGGCATAAGAAAAATTGAAGATGAAATCGATCTAAAGGAAGCAATTCGCAAGAAAGCCGCAGAATTAAAAATAAAAGAATTACAAGAAAAAGCATCTACAGAAAATCTTACTAAGGAAAAGTTGAGGGATTTAGCTAAAAAACATGGAATAATTTTAGCTTTAACCCCTGAATTAAAAGAGGAAGTAAGAGAATTACAAAAAAAATATAATATCCCTTCTTCGAAAATTATAACCGAGCAAATAACCGAACATGATGTATTGGTAAAAAGAAATAAAATTGATCACGAAAAATTAGGATTATTAGCTTATCAAAGGCAATTATTGCAAAAAGAAGAGATAGGAGCAGGCTTGGTCCCAATGCAAGATGTTTTTGATTTAGTAAATACTGCTATTTTGAAAGGGAACATAGAGCTTAAAGATTTACTAAAGGCATTAAAAATTCTTAAGAAAAAGCATGTGATTGATGATTTACTAGAATATGACTCAGGAATTGTCATGATTCGGTTCTTCCCAGTTGAATATACTTCAGATGAAGTTCAAGTTATAGGAGTTGCGAGAGAAAAGGGTTATATATCTTTAGAAGATGTATGTTCTGCACTCGATTGGTCCCAAGATCGTGCCTTAAAAACTCTTGAATCATTAGAGCACAGTGGAGTAGCAAAATATACTGCATCGATTTTGAAGGGAAAGCAGTGGTTTTTTCCATCTTTATAAGTTCAGGTTATTCCACTGTAATTTTAAAAGAGATCTGCCCATCCTCTAATTTAATGATTTTACCACGATTCTCTTTTTCTAATAACTTGAAAATCTGCTCGATATCTTCTTTTGGTAATGTACTAAACTCTTGATTTGATTCTCTTATTTCAAAAATTAAGATCGGTTCAAGTGGAGATATTTCCTTTGCCCACTCATAAATTTCTTCCGCCCAGTTATCTAAAGTCTTCCAATAAACTCTTAGTTTTTCCTTACTCTTTGATAACCATTCCGCTTGTTCTCTTTCTACTAGTTCATCCGCAATTTCTCTCAATGCCTCTTCTCTATTCTCAAATTTAGAGAAAGGTTTGATGCCATGTAACTTTCTTAAATAAAGAATGTGTAAAATTGCGTATCTTGCATAATCAAATAACACCTTTGACCATTCATTTTTCCATGATTCATAATCAGAAGTATTTTTCTTTTTATTTGGAATAGAAAACATGAATATATAACGTTGTTCCTCTAACCATGGATAATCACTTAATAATAGTTCATAAGTAGATATTTCTTTAGCAACAACCGCTTTCTCGCCGATAATTTCCTTTTCTATTAACTCTAATTCTTTTTCAATTTCTTCAGCGTTTTGTTCATATGCTTTAGTATCAATCTCTCCTAATTTAGATGTAAGAAAGTCCTCAATTTTATTCAATCGTTTCTCAATATTCTCTTGTTTGGCCTCAGTTAATGGTTCTTCTTGAGAAATATCCTCTTCTTGAATTTCGAGAAGTTGTTTTTGTTTTTTTAATTGTTTTAAGCGAGCTAATTCTCTTCGTAATTCTTCCAGTTCTCGATCTGTCTTTTCCTTGACTTCTTTGGGTATTTCTTTTGGTTTTTGTCTTTCCATGCTAATTCATCGTCTTTTTAATTAATATTCACCAAACTCTTCAGCCCACTCTTCATAATGTCTTAGTTCCTTTCCTGTAGTCATTGGTTTCACTTTCTTCAAAGTTTTCTTAAAATCATTTAAATTGATATTCCTTACAATAACTTCATTGTTCTCATCGGAAAGTAAGCCTCCCATATCAAGTTCTCTTACTGGAATCATTATCACTTCTCGACAAACATTAGAAATATCTCTTCCAGAATATCCTTCAGATCTTACAGCTAACTCAACATAATCTTCATCAGATAGATCTGAATTAATTCCTGCAGTGTGAATTTTAAAAATTCCTGCTCTTGCAGGCATATCTGGAAGTGGAACGTACACCTTTTTTTCAAATCTACTAAGCATGGCAGTATCAATATCCCAAGGACGATTCGTTGCACCTAACACTAGCATTGTTTTATCATGGGTGGATTTTACCCCTTGAATTTCACTCAATAATTGGGTTTTTACTCTTCTTTCACCTCCCCCCTCACTACCTTCACCTCTTCTAGTTGCAACCGAATCAATTTCATCCATAAAGATTAAACTTGGAGCTTTAATTCGAGCAAGCTTGAATAGAGAGCTGATCAATTTTTCACTCTCGCCTAACCACTTGCTTAATAGATCAGCTGATGATACACTAAAAAAGGTAGCTTTACATTCTGTAGCTGCAGCCTTAGCTAGTAATGTTTTTCCGCATCCTGGGGGCCCAAATAATAGAATTCCTGACCATGGTTTGCGAGCTCCAGTAAAAAGCTGAGGCTTCAGGATAGGTAAAACTATTGCTTCACGAAGTGATTGTTTAGAAATTTCCAAGCCCGCAATATCAGTCCATCGGACATTTGGAGATTCTGTGAGTATAGTACCTGTAATTGAATCAATGAGTTCTTGCTCTTCAGCAGAATATTCGCTTTCACTTCCATTAGAAGGTTTATCTCCCTTGGAATCATCCATTTTAGGAGTAGGATGCGTTCTTCTTGCACGAGGTCCACTTAAATGTGCTTTCAAAACTTTCACTCGTTCTAAAAAATTCTCCACCTTATCTTGACAGAGCATTCTCATTTGAGGATTTTTATTATATTTCATGAACTTTATTAAGATATCAGCGGCTCTCTGATACTTATTTATAGCTTGACGATATTGCCCCTTCTCATCAAGCTCTACTGCTGCTTGAGCTTCACGTACAGCAACTTGATATAATTTTGAATCAACACTACTCATGTGAAAACCTTTCGAAGTAATTATTTCTATTATGAAATTCTTATTATTTATAGGTAACTGAGTTCAATCGTTGTTTTATTATTTAACATTTGTAAATATATCAAATTTTCTAAACTCTTGTCTCTTAAGTATTGGACTCCAAAAAATTATATAACGAGAATAATAATATCATAATATAAAACAAGTATTTGTATTGGTTGATGTGAAATGGGTTTTCTGAAGGATTTAAGCGGATGGCTCAGCGGAGGAAAGAAGAAAGATACTGTTCGTTCAGCTACCGTAAAATTGAAAGTGTTCAATAAACGTTTAATGAGACAAGTTAAAAATATGGAAATGAAATCGAAATTAGCAAGAGATAAAGCAGTCAATCTTAGAAAAGCAGGAGATATGGAAGGATCTGCTTTTCATGTTCGAAATCATCTACAGATTAAAAAACAAGCAAGAGCGATTGATCATTTTAGAACTAATTTAGAGGGCATGGTCTTCAAATTAGAACAAGCAAATGCCGTAAAAGACGTAGCAGACATCATGCAAGGAATTGCTACTAGTTTAGGGATATTAAAAAGTCAATTATCTATACCTCAATTAACTGATTTAATGGATCAAATTGGGATTGATATGGAAGATTTTAGCTTGACTGAAGAAATCACCTCGGATGGCATTGGCGATATGATGGTTGATACATCAGTTACAGATGACCAGGTGAAAGAAGCTTTAGGAGAAATCGATGCTGAAATACAAGTTGAAGTTGGTGGGGCATTACCTACGGTAGAACCTGATGGTAAAGTAAAAGAATTAGAAGATGAATTAAACAAATTAAAATCTAGAGACTAATTTTAAGCTCTTTCTTTTGGTATAACTTTTTTAGGGCAAAATTTTTTAAAACTTAGCATCATTCTTATCTTAATTTTTAAACTGAATATTCAGTGTTAATAATGGATAATAAAAAGAAAGTAATAACAATTGGTAGTAATACCTTGGATGCATTAATCCAAGTAAATGATATTCTTAGATTCGAATTATTTGATAAAGAAATTGTTAAAAAATATACAGCTATTGAATATAGTCGCAAGTTAAACGTTGAGTCAATAAGATTTTTTCCAGGGGGTTCAGGAGCGAATATAGCAGCTAATTGCGCCATGCTAGGATTTCATGCCATCTATGTAGGGATCATAGGCAACGATTTTTCCGCTGAAATCTGCATCAATGATTTAAAAAATCGCGGAGTAGATTTATCTGATTTAATCCAGACAGACGAGGACCGTACGGCTTTTTCTGTAATCTTGAAAACAGAGTGGGGAAAAGACCGCAGTATTTTGGCATATAAAGGTGCTAATAATCTACTCAAGCCAGAGCATGTGAAAGATGAATTATTCAATGATATTGCAGCATTTGCGTGGACTTCATTAACATCCGAAAATGGTTGCCAAGCTATTGATAAAGCAATAAGTTTAACTAAACAACATAACGGATTAGTTTGTGCTGCCCCAAGCATGTCAATTATTAAACATAACCCTGAATGGGCAAAGAAGTTAATATCACGGTCAGATATCGTATCAATGAATACTGAAGAAGCTGAGGAATTCACCCAAGAAAAAGAACGTAATTATGCAGCAAGAAAAATCCACCAACTGGGGCCAAAGTTAGTTTCAATAACCGATGGTGCAAATGGTTCCATAGTCAGCGATGGCAAGAAAATGGTAAGAAATGGTATTTATGATGTAGATGTAATTGATACAACTGGTGCTGGAGATGCATTTTTAAGTGGATTGCTACTATCCAAACTAAATGGATATCCTCTCGAGAAAATGTCTAAAATAGCTTCAGCAATGTCTTCATTTGAATCAATGAAAACGGGAGTGAGAGAAGGAATTCCATCAGATTTTAACGAAGTTGAAAAATTTATCCAATCACATAAATTAGAGCAAATTTTTTCTGAGTTTTCCGATTGAGTTTAAATTTAGGTGCTAAAATTAATGAGTCTAGCCGGAATTCGAGTTGCAGATTTAATTTCACTTCCCCAAACAAAAAATTTTAATTAGTTAGTAAATTATCATTGATATCAGTTGCGTTGCTAGTATAGACCTTGCTAAGCTTCTTGGCAAGAGTAGTCTGGTCAGTATGCCAGGTTGCCAACTTGGCGACCCGGGTTCGATTCCCGGGCGACGCACTTATTTTCTCGTCTTTCACGCTTAGAATTTATTTTATGTTTTATTAAAATTCGTGTATCGAATTGATATTCAATATTTTGATAGGTATATAGAAACGTTTTTATTGGTTCCAAATCTTGTAGGTATTGAAATATTGAAATCAAATTAAAACAAACAAGAGAATTGATATCATGAGTGATATAGAGGATGTAGAAAAAGCAGCTCAAGATGTCGTGGATAATGTTAAAGAATTTTTTCAAGGATTTTTGCGAAAGCATTGGTATTTACTTATCCTTTTAGCAATTGGGCTGGCAGGTGCATTTATAGGCATAATACTCGTCATTTTAACATTTTTGAATAACAATGGAATACCCTCATTGGGTGTCATTGCAATATGGACTTTTAATGACTTTTCCGTTGGTGCCGTAGTATTAATCTGCTTACTCTTGATTGCGTGGATTTTGCTATTAGTAATTCTCCCCACAGTAGGATATTTCGGGACAATTGTAGGAATTTTTTGGTGGGTAGTATTATCTGCTGATGAGAAAGCAACTTTAAAGGTCTGGATGAAACGAGAAGATAGAAAAGAGAAGCGAAAGAAGCGGATGAAACATGGAGGTGGAGGCGGAGGATTTAGCTTCTTCATCAACATTATTTTCCTGCTTGTTGTACTAGCTCAAGGGAACTGGTGGACACCATTTGGAGATTTAAATGTTATTTATTTCGTAACTATATATCTATGGATCTTTATCTGGCTAGCTATAATCGCTGCAATAGTTGGTGTCGTATTTTTAATCCTTTTTCTTACAGGAAAAATATGGAAGCAAAAATAATATTAAATTATTTATTTTTTTATTATATTTTTTTATTGTTATACGTAGATCTCTTTCTGACGCAATAAACTAATTTGGTTATATTTTAAATTTAATTCTAAAAGAATTTAATAGTACATTCTTTTTCTTTTGCTCCTCTTAATTGATATCAATTTATTTCTCATAAATCTGTAATTTTCTAATGAGTTAGATAATTAATTATAAAGCTAATCTTTTTATAATTACCTAACCTTATGTTTTTTCGAATTAAAAATAAAATATACAAGAGATATTGTATAATGAGTGATATTGAAGATATAGAAAAAACAGCTCAAAATGTAGTGGATAATGTCAAGCAGTTTTTTTATGGTCTTATAAAAAAATATTGGTACTTGCTTGTATTAGTGATTATAGGAGTAGTGGGGGCTTTCATTGGATTTATCCTTGTAATTCTGACATTTATCGACAACACGGGAACTCCGTCATCGGGTGCCATTGCAACGTGGACTTTTGACCAATTTTCAGTAGGTACCGTGGTTTTAATCGCAGTTCTTTTGATTCTCTGGATGCTACTTATAGTAGTCCTTCCAACTGTGGGCTACTTTGGGATAATTGCTGGTGTTTCTTGGTGGAAAATCTTATCCAATGATGAAAAAAGTACATTAAAAATCTGGATGAAACAAGAAGATAGGAAAGAACATCGAAAGAAACGAATGAAAAGAAGTGGGGGTGGTGGAGGCTTTAGTTTTCTAACGATTATTGCCTTCCTAATCATTGTGTTTGTAAATGGTAATTGGTGGACACTATTTGGAGATTTAAATCTTGGCTATTTCGTTATAGCTTACCTTACTGGCATAATATGGATGGCAATTATTGCAGCAATAGTTGGAACAATCTTATTAATACTCTTTCTACTTGGAAAACTAGAAAAAACATAAAAACTAAACTATATATCTAAAAAAAATTTTTCTTTTTTATTATCGATTTATAGCTTTAAGGATGTTTAAGGGAATCGTTTATGAAGTATGCTTATAATACTTCTCTCTGAAAAAGAATCAATTAATGGATCAGCATAATAACTAAAGATCTGATAATCCGAAATAATAACCTGGTGAAATTTTACCACATTTCGAACATTGATAAAGAACTGGCTTATTTTTAGGAGTATGAAGGACCTTATTCATTATTTCCCCGCAATCAGGGCAAATCTTTGTAGATGACTCTTCCTCACGAGTAATAAACCAATTTGGTTTTATTCTACTTTTTGATTCCATAAATAATAATAAGAAAAACGATCATAAAAATGTTTGCTTTCGATCATACAATGATCAATATTAAAAAAAACTTCATTTTCGTTGAATGCGTTTAGAAGTTATACTTTGAATTAGTTAATTTAAGCAAATAAGTAAAATAGAACGTAATTATTAAAGCTGATGAGATAATCCACTATCTGAAATATATTAATAAAAATTAGCTTAATTTTTGATATTTTAATTCAAGATATTAAATTATCTTCAATTTTCTTTCAATTTAAAGTAGTTCCGCTTTAATATTCCAATTTTTCTATGTTAATTAGAACTTATAAAATTAAGATCTAACGTTGAATGATAATGTCAGAATATTTAGTATTTAAAACAGCAAAATCAAATGGTGGTAAGTTTCTAATTGGTACAACTATAGGAATGGCTATTCTATTAATCATAATTTCAGTTTTTACCTATCCTAGCATTAATAGTATTCACATTTCAATACTTCTACTAGGGATTTTTGTAGCGATAATAGCTATCTTCGTATATTTAATCTATGCCTATTATGAAATGGAATATCTCTTATCAAATGAATTTCTTTTAATCAAGTGGGGATTAAAAACTACAAAAATCCCCATTAATAACGTTAAAAGAATAATTAGACCTGAAACTAATGATTACGAAGGTATTAGAATAGGAGGTGTAGGATTGCCGGGATATTTAATGGGAAAATTTAAATACTTGATCGAAGGTAATTTTGAAACCGTTTCCTTATATGTGACTAAGTTAGATCATCTTTTGTTTGTTGAAACCAATCATGGGAATAAAAAATTCTATGGAATCTCTCCAAGTGAGGAGGAAGAGTTTTTGAATGCTTTTAAAAATTTAAATGAAAAAATGGCACTACAGATAACAACAGATAAAATACCATTTAAATCATCAAAAAGTTCAACTAGAGACATAAAATTTGCTTTATCTTTATTTATTGTTTCAATTGTTCTTTCCCTCATAGGTTTAATCTATTTCTTAGTTGTATACTTTCAATTACCACAAATAATTCCACTTCACTTTGGTTATAACTTTACTCCCGACAGATATGGAAATAAAATTGGTTTAATCGTTGTGTTTGTATTATTCGTTGTTTTCGGTATTGGATTCAGTTCGTTGCTTTATTACTACATTCACAAAAGGACGCATTTAGATCAAACAAAGTATGGTTATACTATTATGATATTACCCCTCGCGATCGTTATATTATTTTTAATCATATCGGTTATTACGCTAAATGTGACTCTTACTTATGTGTAATCACATAAATCAAGAGGATTTTGTGCCTTATGAGTTATATCTACAAATGTATCACCTGAAATGAAAGGAAGTGATTCATTGTTCGTTATTGCCTCCATAATAAAGAATTCGGTTGATTATAATTATTTTGCACGATCGATAACAAAATAAGATATTGCTTTCTCGCGAGATGTCCAAATATAAAAAAAAGCATTTTTTTTCATGGTAATGAAAATCTAATTTTTATTTCAAGGTTTAAAGATAAGAAAAGGAATTTTATTCTTAAAAAAATTTATTTTCGGTAAACCCCATATTTATGTACTGCATCCGTCATGGCTTTCACGTTCTCATGAGTAGCTTCATTGGGTATACCAGAAACTCCACCGTCTACTATATACCCTCCACCTTCCATGCATCCTTCAATTGACTTTTTTACGTATTCTTCAACAGCTGAAGGGGGTCCTCCAACTAATAAAGAAGCGGGAACATTTCCTTTAATAGTTACGTAGTCACCCATGATTTCTTTAACTTTAATAATGTCAGTATCATGGAACCAGTAAACTGCTTTAGCTCTATGTTTTTTAGCAAATTCAGCTAGAAATTCTAAGCGATCATTATATCTACCCTCAAAAAAGGGCATGGGAATTATATTCTTTTTAATCATCCCATCCATGAGCTTACTTAAAGAAGGCCAGTAAAACTCTTCAAATTGATCATTCGACATGAATCCATCGGCACCCCTATGTAATGGTATAAAGGATAGAGCAACTGTATTTTCATCGGGACTTCCGATTTTTAAAGGTGAGGTCTCCATTGCTGATAAACTTGGTTCAACTAAACGATCACATGTTGCTTTTAATTCCTCAGGATTTCGATACATATCCATCATAGCTCCCCGCATCCCTCTTAAGCTATCAGATACCATGTCAAATGGTGCTTGTCCTAAAACACATTCTCCCGAAACAGGATTTCCCATTTTTTTCATTTTTTTAACGTAACTTCCCATTCCTATTAATCCACCAATCATTTTCAATAATGTCCTCTTATATCTTTTAATTAACTTCTTTAGATCTTTATCAATGAAAAAAAAGAAGAAGAGGGCTCCATTAAACATCATGGCCATATCTGAGATTTGAGGAAATTTTTTGAAAATACTTAGAGATGTATTCTGGGCAGGAATAGTGTTTCGAAGTAAAAATCCTGTAGGATCTTTTAACAATTCTTCGTAGTCACTTGCTTCCATCCATGCTTTTTCTATATATTGATAAGGCTGATTATCCCCTAAACGAAGTTCTGGATTTGCTGCTCCCGGCCATTTTATCATAGTATGTCCTATTCCATCAAACAATTTACCTAAACCTGCTACAAGTAACGGGGGATAAAGATCCCAATCATATCTACTATATACTTTAGTACAAGCTTTAGCATATTTCTTGCCTTTATACATCGCTTGCTTATGATTCATGCCTACTTGTATTGCTGGAAAAAATATATCCGTCCATGGTGCAATCGGTACGCGATCGGGTTCTTTTAATGCTACTGTATCTCTCACTCTTTGAACTCTTTCTTCATATAATTTTTCTACATTCATTATGTTCTACCCTCCATCCATTTAGTTGCTATATTTACGGCATCAACTGCACTCTGTCCGTATGCATCTGCTCCGACATAATCCAAGATTCTTTCATCAATAGTACCTCCACCAATCATAATTTTTATGCTTTCTCTCAAGCCAACTGTTTTTAACTTATCGATAATTTCCTTCATAGAATCGAAAGCGAGTGTTAAAAATCCACTCAGAGCTAATACATTTGGCTTATACTCCTTTAAACTGTCTATAAACTTATTAGCTGGAACATCCACTCCTAAATCGATCACTTCAAATCCATTTGCATCTAACATAAATTTAACAACATCCTTTCCAATGTCATGAATATCACCAAATACCGTTCCTATTACTATTTTTCCTTTCTTGCCTTCACTCATCTGTGATTCCTTTAGTTTTGGTCCTATTTCTTCAAAAACTTGTCGTAAAATTTCCCCAGACATAATTAATTCAGGTAAAAAATACTCTTTTTTACTGAACTTTTCTCCAATAATTTTCATCGCTTCTCTAACATCATCCATAATCTTGAGTGGATCCTCATTATTATGAAGACGTTCTTTTACTAATTCATTTACCCTATTTTCATTTAACTCTACAATTTCTTCTATAAAATCCATAGTTATTCTCATTTAAGATTTGATATATATTTAAAATTATATGTTAACTCGTTTTTTTTAGTCAGTCCAGAAATTCTTTGCGAGCTTTCTTCGTATATCCCATAATTTACTTTTCGATGCAAATGCCTGGATCCCATCCCCTTTGTCAGCATCCTTAACTTGCCACATTCCATTAACAGCTCCTATCAATCCTCCTGATAATACTTCAAATCCTTGAGATGTATAAAGATCTGCTTCAATTCCTCGATTAATTATAAATTTTAACTGTCTTAACCCTTGTTGATTTTTAGACTTCAATACTTCCAATAATTTATTTACTTCTGAATCCAATTCATCATTAGGAACTACACGATTCCAGAGATCCCAATCAACAGCTTTTTTTGCAGGATGTAAGGCTCCAATGAGGTTTATTTCTTTTACTCTCCTCCGACCGATTAATCGAGCCAAACGAGTCGTACCACCCCATCCAGGAGTTATTCCTACATCTACCTCTGGCATTCCCCATTTTGCTCGTTCAGTTGCTATCACGAAATCACAGACCATCGTAATTTCAAGACCCCCACCTACAGTATATCCATCTACCGCAGCAATCGTAATTTTATCTAATTCCTCTAGTTGGTTAGCCATATTCTGATAAAATCTCACTCGGCGCATAATATCATTTGCGTCCCCCCAATTTATCATCTCTTTTATGTCATCACCGACACAAAAATTACCTCCAGCTCCCTTTATCACGAGAAACTTTAATTTAGTGGATTTTCGTACTTCTTCGATAGCAAGTACCAACTCATCTGATAGTCTCATGCTTAATGCGTTCATTACTTGTGGTCTGTTTAAAGTTATCCAAGCAACATTTTCTTTCTCTTCATAAATTAATTGATTGAACTCCATATTACAAATTTAAAGCTTAGTATTTTTAAAGTTTAATATTCCTTTTTTTAATCAAGTTACAAATTATAAGGCCAATAACAAGCATTCAAATATTAAGACAGATTGTAAATTATATTCTTCTTAAGGAAGTGCATAAAATGGGATATGGATCAGTAAAGGTTAATGGTAAAAAATATGAAGTAAAAGAAGCCATTGGTCTTTTAAGGTTAAATCTTACAGATTTAGAAATTAAGGAAATATCCGAGATTAAAGGCTTAGAGAAGTTAAAAAAAGTCGAGAGCATCGATCTTTCGAACAATATATTGACAGATTTAAATGGTTTGGATGTAATTCCTCAGATCCAGCAATTATTTGCTAATAACAATCATATCAAGGATTTGGGAGGTCTGGAATCATTCAAGAATCTTGATAGATTATTTCTAAATAGATGTGAAATCACAGAACTCAATGGATTGGATTATCTAACTAATCTAATCTGGTTGGAACTTAATGAGAATAAGATATCCGAGCTTAAAGGATTAGACTCATTATTAAATCTCCTCCGTTTAGATCTTAGAGGGAATCAAATTGAAAATATTAGAGGTTTAGACAAATTACACAATCTTCAAGTGCTAATTTTTAGTCGTAATCAAATTAAAGAAATTACTGGTCTAAATAAGTCAATTAATCTTACAATGTTACATTTAGATCACAATTTGATAGCCGAAATTAAAGGTTTAGATAACTTAGTAAATCTTGAACATTTAAAACTCGAGGATAATAAAATTACTAAGATCGAAGGTTTGGAGAATTTGGTCAATCTCGAATCGTTATATTTAGATTCGAATCAAATTACTGAAATTAGAGGTCTCGAAAAGTTAAATAAATTAAAATTATTATTCCTTGGGTTTAATCCAATTGAGGGAGACTTTGAAAAAAACGTTATGGGCAGAGAAAACGTAGAGAATTTAGTAAAATCACTTAATAAATAAGAAATGCAATATGATGAAAGTTCGTGAAAGGTAGATTTCACGAAATTCTAATTTAAAGATTCTTATTTTGCTGGAATGTACTTTTTTAATCCTAAGTATAAGAATAAAAATCCTAATATCATAATAATCAAGGTAAGCAGGGGAGAAACAAAAGCAAAAGGATTTGAATCTATATATACTCGACCGTCAGAAATCTGACTCCCCAGGTGAATTAAACCATCATCATTTCCAAGAAATGCTTGAAACTCTATAATCAGAATTGTTATAACAAGCACTAATGGGAAGTAAATGAGGAATTCTTTTAATATTGACTTCAAATCCTTATTTCTATTAAATATTAAAAAGAAGACTAAGAACATGAATAGAAACCCTAAAATCATTATCTCAGTAAATACAATATTAAATCCCCAAAAAAATTGTATAATCCAATATGCAACAAAAAATAGAATTAAGAATGCACAAATAACCATATTTCTAATCAATTTTCGTTGTGTATCGAGATACCAAAAAAAGAACCCTCCAATAAATGCGATGAGAGTGATAAAAATTGGCACTAGCAATGAAGGCCGAAGACCATATATTAATAAAGCAAGCACATCCCTTCCAAATTTAGCAGTTCCTAAAGGATGATCATTACTTGGAGGATTCCACGATCCAGTATATACACTTAAAGTTTCATCAATCGAATAAGGAGTCATTATGTTAGGAAAAATGGAGATAATGATAAATAATGCCGTGATAACTAACCCGATAAGAAAAAGGGGATATTTAAATAAATTAATGATGGCTCTTTTATCACTTTTTTGAAGATCCCCTATTTTTTGATTTTCTTCTTTATGGTGATCTTTATTTATCTCACTACTATTCATAGCTTCAAATCTAGTTTTATCTTTTGAGTTTTATAATGAAAATCTTATATTTAAATGTTATAGTGTTCCAAGAAAATTAGAGATATTTGAAGAAAGTGGGACTTTTACATTAAAATAATGTTCCGCAACTCCTATCAAGTAATCCAAATAAGGCATTTGAACTTTAACGTTATGGCTATCCTTTAATTTTTCGATTAGAGTTTTTGAATAAAGTTTTTCACTCTTCTTTAAGTTGTTTACTATATCTGCAATCGAGGAAGATAAATCATATATTTGCTTAATTTCTTTTTTTAAGTTCAACATGCTAGACTTTGGATCCACCTCATTTAAAAATGCTTGAGTAATTGTTCTTTCCATCTTTAACTTTTTAGGATCAATGATCTTGTCATCATCTTTTATGATCTCAATACCCTTGATAGCAATGTGATCACCATAATTGGAAATATTATATTGATCCATAGGGATCAGTGATAAGTCAACATCAAATGCTTCAGAGGTCACAAATTTGAATAGATTTAACAGATGATCCCCTAAGAACTCCTTGTCAGAAATTATGATGATCTTTTTCTTAAATAACATCGCTCTGAGGATAAAAGCAATCGTAGAGGCAGTGAGATTAATTTTTATGAGATCTATATCTATATTATCTGTTAGTTTAGGTTCATCTTCTTTCTGCGATTCAGGTGTGTCTGGTAGAGTTATCTGAAAATCTGCAATAAATGTGTCTCTTACCACTAAATTCTTGTCTAAATATGCAACAAAGGAATGTTCACATACAATTCCTTCAGAAACATTTACCGCGTATAAGCCTCTCGTTGTATTTTTTACTTCTTCTTCTAAAACTTCAATTTTATTTCGTTTTGAACACTTTGGACAACGAACCTCAACTTTTACCATGATGAAATATTTTACCTATTTCTTTCTCATTGAATAATTTAGAGATAAAGCATTATTTAAATATTGAGTTATCGCTTGAATTAGTCTATAATAGATTCATAAAAAGGGGGGATATTTATTATTTTTGTTATCAATTAGAAACGACGAACTTTAGCATAATTTTTTTCAAACAGATTAGCTATTAATAAACACACTATTGCCGAGCTAACTTCTGCAATTAAATATGAATCTTGAGGACTTACAAAAATTAAGCTTATAGAATAGATCACAAAGAAGAACACGGTAAAAAAGATAAAAGTTATAAGCAAGGGTCTTACAATCGGAAAGTACAAGAAACTTTTTATGCGAGAAGAATATCCTTTAGATTTTTTAAATTGTTTTCTTAATCTTTGATTTCGTTCAACTTGAGCATATGCTTCAAAAATTATAATTGAAGCAAAAAATAATGCCACAACAACACCTGTTGGAATTAAGATAACGATAAGGTAGTTTCCAACATCAAGGACGTATTGTCCGAGATAAATATACAATACTTGAAAAAATCCACAAGCAGAAAAAAGCAAAATTGCGAAAGGGATATATTCTTTCGAAGTCCAACGTATTTTTAATGGCATGTTTACTTCCTTTATTCAATAATTAAATGGGCCCAGGGAGATTTGAACTCCCGACCTTCCGCACGTCAAGCGGACGTCATACGACTAGACCATGAGCCCATGATTTTGTGCTATATATTTTC
>CAZWEM010000021.1:0-16463 GCA_964632315.1 uncultured archaeon | reverse complement strand
TCTTTATATATTATTTTCTTATTTTAAGATATAATATTATAAGTTAAAAAGAGAGAAAAAATAAATATTTTTTAGTTTTTGAATTATTTTTGTCATATTTAGTAATTTCACAAAAATTATTATTATGATGGTTAAAGCTTCTTTTCTCGCAATGCTTTTATCATTGGGAGATCATGACCAGAAAGAATTTCAAGCATGGCTCCTCCTGCTGTTGAAATAAAGGAAACATCATCAGCTTTACCTGCCATCGAAGCAGCAGCTCCCATTTCTCCTCCCCCAATTATTGTTAAAGCCTTATTTTTCTTAGTCGCTTCGACCATCGCATCTATCAACTCGTTAGTCGATTTTCTGAAGACTTCCTTTTCAAAAATACCTGGAGGGCCATTTGCAATAATAGTTTTACATTTCATAATTACTTCTTTGAATTCTCTGACAGTTTCTGGACCGATGTCTCCAGTCGTAACGTTATAAGTCCCCGCTTCATCCACAGTGATGATCTTTCTATTCCCATTGTCATCAATGACTAAATCTTTGGGAAGGAGAATTTTTTCTTTAAATTTCTCATAAGTTTTTTTAATTAAATTATGGTTTTCTTCCAAATCCTTGGCAATAATTTTATGATTTGGTTCGCCCATATTTTTACCAAGAGCTTCGAAAATTAGTACTGCAGTCAATCCTGAACAAAGGGCATAATCTAATTTCTCATCTTCGAAATTGAATTCCATTGCTTTAAATTTATCTATTGCTTTTGCTCCACCGATCAACATCGCCATTGGTCTATCTGGAACATCAATCACTTTTCTTAATGCTCCTAATTCTTCATCTGTAATCGGCCCAGCAAGCATTTTTGGCCATCCGACTATGGAGGCGTGAGCGCGATGAGCAGCACCGAAGGCATCAACAATCACATAATCTACTAAAGGGTAAAGAGTTTGAACTAATTTTGTGTTTTCTGCATCTTTAAAATCTGTATAATTTTTCATTTCTCCTTCAAATTTCCTAACATTATCGAGTACTAAAATTTCACCCGGTTTGAGTTCTTTTATTGCTTTTACAGCTTTCTCACCAAAAATGTCATCAACAAACTTTACTGGTCGACCTGTTTCTTTCTCAATTTCTTTTGCATGAAGACTCATATCAGTAAAATCATCATGGCCAGGTCTAGATTGATGGGCTAAAATTATAACAGCACATTTCTTGAAATGTTCATTTAATTGGGGAGCTAATGCTCTAATTCGAGGAGAGTCTCTAATTTCCATCTTGTCTGTATCGATGTTCGAGTTAATATCTACTCTAATGAGAACTTTTTTTCCTTTTAATTTAACATCTTTATAAGACGTATAATCAATTTTCATAATTTTTCGCTTCTTAATTTTGGATTTAACTGATTTTAATATTAACTTTCTTAAAAAAATTTAGTTAAATAATTATAAATCTTGATGATAAAAAAAATTTAATCTGATTTTTAATTTAGGTAGAAGCGACATAAAACCGTAAACTAAACAAGCTAAGACATTTAATATTTATTCATTATTTTTTAAAAAGCTTATATCTAATTGCCCTAACTATATAATCGATAATCTAAATTAACATATATTTATTAAAACTTCTCTTAATTTTTAATAAATGCATATTTTAATAAAGTAAAAAGAATTCTTAGTAATTGTAGAATAGAGTTTTTTTCTATGAGTAAAAATCGTTTGGATATCGGTTTTTTTTCGTGCATGTACAGTCAAGTTAATGGAACTGCTCATGCTGTAAGGTTTCTTTCAGAGGCACTAGCTAAATTAGGGCACAATGTGCATGTATTTGCTCCTAAAATTGAAAATGGTCATGATATTCCAAAAACTCTTCATTATCATAGTTTAGGAGGTGCAGTGGTGGATTCTAATACTGGCTTTGTTTTAAGTGCCCCGATTAACAAATATTTTAATTGCGACTTTGATAATTTAGATGTTTTACATGCTCATACTCATGCGACGGTCGGTTTAATGGGTATAATATGGGCAAAGGAATTGGGTATACCGATCATAGGGACACATAACAGTCCTATGGCATTTTATTCTGCTCAGTATCTTCCAATTATTGGGAAAGCATTAATGAAATCTGATATACTATGGAGATATGAACGCAACATACTTGATAAATATGATTTCGTTCATGTTCCTACAAAATCAAAAAAAGAATTACTCCGAAATTATAGATTTAGAGAACCAATAATTTCTTTGTCTAATGGGATACCTGATCTATTTTATTCTGAAGTAAAAGAAAATGGGATAAGAGAGAAATATGGTCTTAATAATAAAAAAGTATTGTTGTATGCATCAAGATTATCACCAGAAAAACATAATATTGCAGTCATAAAGAGTTTTAAGAAAGTACATGATCAAGTACCAGAATCCCATTTATTATTAGTAGGGAGTGCGGGACCATCCACTGAAAAAGTTAAAAGTATAGTTAAAAATCCTAAATACGAGGATTTTGTTTCATATGCAGGAAGGGTTCCTTTTTTAGATTTATTAAGATTATATAATGCTGCTGATATAACTTGTTTATGGTCATGGGTAGAAGCGGAAGGTTTGGTTTTGATTGAAGCAATGGCTCAAGGAACGCCTAGTGTTGGGGCAAATTCATATGGTATAAAGGATGTGATACTTCATGGGGAGACGGGTTACTTAGCAAATAATATACAAGAATTTCAGAATTACGTCATTAAACTCTTTAAAGATGACGATCTTCGAGCCCAATTTGGAATAAACGCAAAACTACATTCTCAAAAATACAAACTTAGCGAGATTGCAAAAACTTGGGTAAATCTCTATAAATTTGCCATCAATGACGTCCATCCTCTTAAATATAAAAGGGAAAAAAGAGCCGTCAGAGTAAATCTAGTTAAAAATTATATTAGACAGCTTCCACAAGTATCCTTTTGATTAAAGGTTTCAAATCTTTTTTATGTTAATTCATTGACTTTTTTTCTTCATTTTTCATTAAGATAAGATTAGTGTTAAAAGATGGTCAATTTTCTTATGGAATTTCTATAGGAGAGGTGATGATGATATTAATTTCTAAACGTTTTAAAAAATGACAAATTAAAGGAAATTTTAATATATTTTACTTTTCTTTATGATAAACATAGAAACGTTAAGAGTTATCCAGAACGTATAATACATCGGGATAATTATTCATAATAGTTAAAGGTGACAAATAAAATGGAAAATATCCGAAAAATTTTGCAAAAGCTCCTAACCGGTAAATGTGATATTGAAGAGGCAGAAAAACTACTTAGAGCTAACAGAATTGAAGAAGTTGGAGAATTCGCTAAATTAGACATATTTAGAAAAGAAAGAACGGGAATAGTAGAAGTAATCTATGCACAACACAAAACCCCTGAAATGGTTTTGGATATAATCACCGCTTTTTTAGAGAAAAACAGATTTGCTATTGTTTCTCGTTATAAAGAAGAACAGCTTAATTTAATAAAACGAAAATATACTGATAATGAATTTTATCAAGTAGAAATTAATGATTTAGCAAAGTTAATAATCATTAAGTATAAGGATTTTGAGTTTAAAAAAAAAGGTGGAATTATTGGAATTATAACTGCTGGAAGTTCTGACATTCCTATTGCAGAAGAAGCTAAAATTATTGCTCAATCGATGGGTAATGAAGTATTAACAAGCTACGATTTGGGTATAGCTGGTATTCATCGTATATTTAAACCATTAAGTGAGATGATTCAAAAAGGGATCCACGTAATTATCGTATGCGCGGGAATGGAAGGAACACTCCCTGGAGTGGTAGCTGCTTTAGTAGATATACCTGTAATAGGTGTCCCGGTATCGAGTGGTTATGGATTAGGAGAAAAAGGGATAGGTGCTCTAACCACAATGCTACAATCTTGTTCACCTGGATTATTAGTAGTAAATATTGATAACGGGTTTGGTGCAGGAGCTTCAGCAGCTTTAATAGCAAACCAGTCTCGAAGATAATTGAGATATCAGCTGTGTTATTTTTCCGATATGAAAAGAATCTTTTTTTTATAGACTATTGAATTTAAAATATTTTTTTTCAATATTCAATTACTTTAATTGTACAATTAAATCAAAGTTAAAGTTAAATAGTTCAAAAACGAATTTTTTCTTAAAATAGAAATTTTAAAATTAAAATATTGGAGTGATTATAGATGGCACCTACAGCTGCTTCACTTGAAGCATTATCAAGACTCAGGCAACTAAATCCAGAAACAGGTTGGTACATTGTAACTTTTTTAGTAATTGTATTATATATCTACGCTGTAGAAATAAAGAAGGCAAGAGAAACAAAAAATTGGAGTACTGTATTTGCTGGGTTAACAATATTAGGTCTTGATTTTATTAACGAAGTATGGAATGCATTAGTCTTTGCATTTTCTCAATATTCAGCATTTTGGACCACCCCAAATGCAAGTGGATTTATCGTATTGATTGGATGGAACATCGAAATTATGTTTATGTTTTCAATCGCTGGAATTGTATTTGCAAAGTTGTTACCAGAAGATAAAAATCAAAAGTTACTAGGGCTTCCCAATCGATGGGCATTGGCAATAGGATTCACCCTATTTTGTGTTTTTGTTGAGATTCTGTTAAATTTGGGAGGTTATCTTATATGGGAATATCCATGGTGGAACTGGTATGATCCAATACTTATTTTTCTGATAGGCTATTTTCCGTTTTTTGTTGGCGCATTTTACGTGTATGATCTTCCAGAAAGAAAAGATAAAATAAAAGTCGTATTGATTATCTACGCGATAGCTTTTGGTTTGCTTGCGATTTTTGGCCCTATTTTTGGCCCCCTAGGGCTTATGTAAACTAAATTATTTTTTTTCTTTTTTTGTTTTCTTTTAAGCCAATATATGACTAAACATCCCTAATGTTTTACTAAAATGGTTGTTTAAGTAAAGTAAAAAGCATAACGCCCAGTTTAAGTTAATGATTTTCCGTTAAGTAAATCTGGTAAGTTATTAACTTTAAATCCGTTTTTTAATATTTGACATGACTTTTAGAAGATCTAAAAATATATATATTGAGCCCTACATATTTTATATTGATCCTAATTCTATAATCTAATATAAATAAAATACTCGTATCAAAGTGAAGTTGAGACTTCAATGGTCGCAACAATTGATGAGTTTGAAAAGTCAAAAGAATTTTTTCAAATAGGAGATATTAGAAGTACAATAGAAAGCTATGAAAAAGCTATTGATCACATAGATCGTTCCAAGTCGGGTATAAAAACAGAGTTGCTTACTTTTCTAAATAAAATTTTACAATACACGAGAGATAATGACCTAAAGTTAGAAGAGGCAATGGTCCTAAGAGCTATTGGTAGAACACATACTAAATTCAAAAATCACGTGGAAGGTTTAAAGTATTCTTACCAAGCTTTGAAAATTCAGAAGAAAATAGGTAAAAAATTGGATATAGCTGAGAGTTTGGCATTTTTAGCAGAAGATCTTGAGGTTTCCGGAAATTACGATGAATGCATAAAAACTTTTAATGAAGCTGCTGATGTATTTCACGAACTTGGAAAACTTCGTAAAGAGAAAGAATTAAAGAAAGAGATAACGCGTTTAAAATCTTTCTCAAAGAATGTCTTAGAAGATGAATACTTAAGGAACAAATATCATATTGATAAATATTAATTCATATCTCAAAGAAATACATAGATCTTTTCTTTTTTTTAATTATTTTTTTTAACTTTCTTACTAAGGAATTCATTTCGTAAAGAAACCAATTTCTCTTGAGCATAAAATTCTACAATTTTTACTGGTAATCCTGTATTTTCACTGACCTTTTTTAAATCTTCAAATTCAGGTTTTATATTAATAATGTGATAATTTTGAGATGATTTATAAAATGAAATTTTGAAGGTGATCATATACTCTTCATTTTCTATTTCAATAGCTTCTTTTTTTAGAACCCTTTCAACGCAAACACGTTTAACTATCTGAAAACGAACTCCAAGAGTACCCAATTCTCTTAAAAATATATCTATAATCTCTGTTTTAAATTTTGGTTCACATAATACCTTAATGATATTACTTGTTCTCTGTTTCTTCGTCATTGCTGGAATTATTTGAACATCTAGTATATCCTTTTTTTCTATAATGCTTAGTAGATTTCCAATTATTTCTCCAGATACATCATCAACATCTGTTTCAATAATTGCAATTTCTTGAACATAATCATCAAATAATACTTCTTTTTTTTCTAATTGGGTTTCCTCCATACTTCCATAGTAGATTCTTAAAATATTGGGAAAATCTGTAAATTCCTTTTCACCCGTACTCTGAACAACTTTTTCAAATTTCATTTGCTTTTTTGTTGTTTTAGGGTTCAATGCATTTAACAATGCGATTCCTGTTGGAGTGACTAATTCAGTATCAATTGGGCCTACTTTAGATATCAAATTGCTTTTCTCGAGAATTTTTAGTGTTGCTGGTGCTGGTACGGGAAGGATCCCATGAGCAGCCTTAACAGCGCCCCCTCCTAATGGAAGAGTACTAGTGAATATGATAATTTCATTCTTGAAGTAACCAACCTCTTCTAAGATCATGGTAGTTCCGAGGATATCTAGCAATGTGTCGATGGAACTTAACTCATGTAAGTGAATTTCTTCAGCTAGTTTTTTATGGACTAATGCTTCAGCATTAATAAGATCTCCAAGTACTTTATTTGCATATCCAATTGCTTTTTTTGAGAAATTAAATTCTGTAAGGTACCTATTTAATGCCTCCAATAAGGTTTTAGAAGATCTACTATGCTTATCTTCTTTTATTTTTATCTTTAACTGACTTACCGTTATTCCAGAACGTTCAGTTTGGGTTAATTTTACTTCAAAAGTAGAGACGTTGGGTAAATAATCTTTTAAAACCCTAAGTTTCTTTAGAATATCTTCGGGATTATCCACTAAACTAATTAATGCCGCTAAAAGCATATCTCCGGATATTCCTGAATTAGAGGTATCAATATACAATGATTTCAAAATCTTTTAACTCCTAAAATTGTATAAATAAATATAACCTAATTGAATACTAAAAATATTAAATGAAATAATTTTGTTATAATTATATAATTATAAGGATTTAACAAAAATTAAATTAAACTATTAATGTTCAGAGTTCTAACATGAGTGAACTTCAAACTTTAAAATGTTATCTTAATCAAATGCCAGCAACAATTCTAAAATTGCTAGGTATTGACCCTCCATTAGATACCATACCAATTCCCGTAAATGAAATAGTAGATCAGTATCAGGGAGTAGATCGCATCAGCATCAATCTTATTGACAACTTTGGTTTATTTGAGCTTACTTATCACAAACCTCAATTCCTAATATCCAATTCAGAAGTTATGCTACTTTTATCCACTCGTAACCCTTACACTTTAGGAGTATTACATCAATTTATGTTCGGTGGTTTTGATGTTGAACCAAATGGATTTCATCTTCTTAAATATCTTAATGAAAATGGAAAAAATTCTTGCTTTATAGGTCGACAAAAAGATATTGAACGTTATGACGGAGGAACTCATTCTCTTGCTAAAGATTCAGATATGGGGACGTGGGTGGAGAGCGCAAAAACAATAAATAATTTCTCTCTTTCAATTATGCATTATCTCGATTTTGAAAATTTACATAAGCAACAACAAGCACTAAAGCAAAGAACGCCTGAAGAGTTGATTGAAAAATTAATACTTAGAACTGATAAATGGATTTTAAGTAATTATAAACAACTTAGGGATAACTCACTCATGATTATTTTAGGGGACCATGGAAGGATTAAGCTCGATTTAGAATATTCTGGAAAAATAGGACAATGGAGAGAGGCAAGCGTTCCCATAGCCATTCTAATGAGAAAGTAGGAGAATTTTAAATAATAAATGGAGGGCAAATATGGAAGAAGATACTCCGAACGTATCAGAACAACAGGAAGAGCTGCAGAAACGATTTACAGTTTCACTTCCAAAAGAACTGTATAATAAATTTGACACATTTAGGAAGAATTTAGGAATTACGTCCTTATCTGATGGAGTTCGGAAGGCAATGTATCACTTTATGACAAGTGAAGAAAATTTTCCCGATAAATCTGGAAATGTTGTTGGATGCATCTCAATAGTTTTTACTCACGAACATTTCATTACGAAGGAAGAGGAACATAAACACTCACCTTCAGGACATGATGAACAGATCCATGATCATGATTATGATTCGGGCCCAATTTATGCAAATGTTCAGCAAACTGACGAAATCCTAAAAAACGATATACAACATCATTTCCATGATGTCATTTTGTCTGTAATGCATTTACACTTAGAATTCGAGAAATGCTTAGAGTTAATTGCTGTGTCAGGTCCATATAATAGAGTAAGAAAATTAAAAGAGGATTTGCAACGCTTAAAAAATGTTCTTTCTCTTGGATTCTTTATAGTTGATAAAGAAATAAAAAATAGCTCTTAAAAGGAGAAGAAAGAATAAAAAATTCAGTTTCACAAGAGAAGAAATAAGGATAAGGCGATTTGGAATGAATTTTTTACTCTTTTAAGGTCGTTTTTGTTGTGTGTGTTAAAGTGATCTAAAAAAGAATCCCCTATAAAAGCGAAGGCTGTAAAAAATTTTCGATTTTCTTTATATCATAAAATAAAAAAAAAATATGAGCTACTATTAATTACAAATCTTTTTCTTGTACTGTTTTACGCCCATTTGCTTTTGCTCTTCCAATCGCTTTATCAAGAACTTCGATTATAGCATTGTTAAGAGCATCCCCATCAATTAAATCTCCAGAAGTATTACATCCTTTAGACTTAATATATTCTCGAACTTTACTCTTTACAAATAAGGCATCAACTGCAGCTTTTTTAGCCATTTTTTATTCCTCCTTTTATTTAAATATGGTTTAAAAATAAATTGTGCTTAAAATATAATTCTCCTTGCTAATATTTAAATGTAGTTGAAAAATCATCATAGAAGGTTAATATTGTCGATCTATACTAAAAGTTTTTATAATCAAGAACTCTGAGCTTTCTAGTCTTTGATTAAAAATTATTAAGTTCTTAATGATTGAAATGACAAAATTTAAGATGCCCTTCTTTAATCCCCCATTTATTAACTTTTAAATTACATACCACTATGTACTCGCTAAAAAGCAGAAGGGATTTTAAGAGATATTTTCTTCATAAATATGTATTTTAATGCTACAATATAACGTTGAACGAAAGTGAAAAAAGATTTGAGTAAGATAATTTTTTCTCGAGCCCCAGTTCGAATTTGCGATATTGGGGGATGGACAGATACTTGGTTTTATCCTAATGGAGCAGTCTTTAACTTTTGCGTTGACTTGTATAACTACGTTATGATAGAAGAAAATTTAGTAAATCAGATTCGGATTCATTCAGAAAATCTTAATTTAACTACTCGATTGAAGAGTTTTAAAGAAGTCAAATACAATGGGGTATTAGATTTATTAAAAGCAGTTATTAAAAGGATGAAAATTAAAGGGGGTATTGATATTAATATTCGTTCAGAGGTCCCTCCTGGATGTGGTACCGGGACAAGTGCCAGTATATGTGTCGCATTAATTGCAGCTCTTTTTGAATACCTTGATAAATCATTTGAACCATTAGAGATTGCAAGGATTGCTCATGAAATTGAAGTAAATGAGCTAAAGATGGAAAGTGGAATTCAAGACCAGTATGCTACGGCGTTAGGAGGACTTAATTTTATGGAGGTAAGCTATCCCGCAGTAAAAATTAGTAATATCAACATTAGTAAAAGTAAGCGTTTAGAACTTGAAAACTCATTAATATTATTGGTATTTGGCTCAAGAAGTTCTGATCAGATGCATAAAGCTGTTATTAAAAAATATATGAAAGGGGATATGAAAATAAAAAATTCATTAGATACTCTTAAAAATTGTGCATATAAAATGAAGGAAGCTATTAACGAGGATCTTGTGGATATAGGAGATGTAATGAATCAAAATTGGGAAGCCCAAAAAAATCTACATCCCTTAATGGTCAATGACAAAATTATAAAAGCTGAAAAAATATCTAAAAAATATGGTGCTTTTGGATTTAAGTGTAATGGGGCCGGGGGAGGAGGTTCAGCAACAATATTAGCGAATTCAGATCACATTTTTGCTTTCAAGAATGAACTAATTGAAGAAGGTTATAGAATTTTACCGTGTAAGCTTTGTTTTAATGGAGTGTTTAGCTTTATTAAGTAGAATATTGAAAAGTTTGGTTTTTATAGTTATATATTAAACAAAAAGTATGACCATACCCGAAGATTCAATAATTCTCTCCAAAATAAAAAGAATTCCTGATACAATGAATTTTCATCAAATTTTAATCTTTAATGAATCTGGAATTTGTATCTATAAACTAAATACCTCTAATTTGTACATAATCGATGAGGAACAATTAATCTCTTCATTCTTTACAGCCTTAATGTCTTTTACTAAAGAAATGGTTGGTACCGAAATAAAGGCTATCGAAATGAGTAATAATTTAAAAATTGTTGTCTTAAAGAAAGGAAAGTTATTTTATATCATTCTTTGTAACTCGATGGAAAATATAGCTTTAATTTCAGAACTGGTCTCTAAAATTGATAAAAATTTCAGGACTTATATACAAAAGAATGAGATTCATACGGATTTAGAGTTTATACATGATATGGATTTAGACACGTCGATAGAAGAGATTATTTGCAATTATTTGAGTAATGAATTTGATTTAATTAAAGAAAAGAAGATAATAAGTTATTTAAAGGGATTAAATTATGATGATCAAATAAACGGAATAATTTTTTTAACTGATCTTGGACATGTAATTTATTCTTCACTCAAACAATCGGAGGTAAGAACCTTTTTAAAAGAAGTCGAGTTTAGGGTAAAAATATGTAATAATAACATCTTAAAGCTTTTTTATACCTCTAAAGATAAAAAATTAATATTTTCTGAATATATTCTCAATAAATATTTCATAATATTGATTTTTGACCTAAATATTAGATTTGGGCTTGCTGATTTTTATTTACAGAAGATAGTTAAAACAATCGAAAGTTATTTTAGTTCATAAAATCTCTTTTTCTATCTTCATTAATGAAATATAGTAAAAATATTCAAATAATAAAACGAATAAATTCAAACTAAAATTCAAATTAGAAGTGTAATTATGACAAAATCAGAAGAAGGATTAAAAGCTGCATTTGCAGGTGAATCCCAAGCAAATAGAAAATATTTAGCTTTTGCTAAAAAAGCGGAAAAAGATGGTTTTCCTGGTGTAGCCCATTTATTCAGAGCTGCAGCCGCTGCCGAAACTGTACACGCTCATAATCATTTAAAAACTCTTGGTGGAATTAGATCTACAAAGGAAAATTTACAAGAAGCAATTGAGGGAGAATTTTATGAGTTCACTAAGATGTATCCCGAATTTATTGAAGAAGCAAAAGAAGAAACAAATAAGTCAGCTGAGAGAACGTTTAATTATGCTAATGAAGTAGAAAAAATACACCATAAGCTTTATAAAAAAGCTTTAGAATCGGTAGAAAAAGGTAATGATTTAAAAGAAACGGATATTTATGTATGTTCTGTCTGCGGCTATACTCATGAAGGAGAACCACCTGATACATGCCCAGTTTGTAAGGCAAAGAAACAAGCATTTAATAAAGTTGAGTAGTTAACTCATTCATTTTTTTAATATTTCCAAGGCTTAAATCCTGAATTTACCTTTTTGAAGTAATCATCAATTGAAAAATTTAAATTATTCTCTGCTCGTCTTAATGACCCTAAGTTAGCCCCTAATCTATAGTACTCTAAGAGTAATCCGGCTACTTCTTCATCACCCTGTGATATCACAGTCTGTAATCTTGCTTGGTTTACAATCTCCTTTGACTTTTGAACTTTTAATCTTACATAAGGAAGATTTTTTAGACTTTTTATCAAAAGATCTAATCTTATTTTTAAAATCTTGAGTTTCTCTCTTATGAAATAGGTTGTTTGGAATTCATATGGTGTGTTTAATTTTGGGATAAAAGGATTGATATTTACTCTTAAAGAGTTATTAGGAAAACCTAATTCACCAACTTTTTTGATGAGATCGACAATCTCAATAATATTTTCATCAGTCTCTCCTGGTAATCCAATTAAGAAATAAAATTTTATATTTCTAATCGAGGAATTTCGAATTAATATTGCTTTTTTTATAATATCATTGTTTGAAAACACTTTTCCTACTTTACTCCTTAAAAAATCTCCTCCAGCCTCTGGAGCAATAGTAATTGTTTTTATACTTGCTCTTTCACAGATTTTAATGATCTCAGGAGTTATATGTTCCAACCTAATAGATGGAATACTTAAACTTTTTCCGCTATCAAGAATGTAATTGCAAATGTTACGGAATTGGGGGTGAGAAGAGGCACACGATCCTATTAGACTTATTTTATCGAATTGGGAGTTTATTAAGCTTTTTTCTATGGAATCGATAATATTTTGATAAGATCTATTTCTAAATGGGAAATTATGATATGAAGATAAACAAAACTTACATTTATAAGGACATCCTCTATTAACCTCTAAAAAGAAGTTGTTTTCAAATTGACCATTTTCAACCTTTTGAGAAATTTGATTATACGGAATAGGAGAATTATCTAAATTAGAGAGGACTTCTCGCGAGACTTCATTTTTTAGGGAAGGAATAAAAAGCCCTTTTATTTCTTTAAGTGACTTCAAAAACGTCTCGAGATAAAAATTTTGATCTCTAAATTGGTCATAATTATTAAAAAAAGTAGGAAGGTTCTTTTCCGAATCACCAATGAAGCAAACGTCAAATATGTTAGAAAATGGTAATGGATTTGAAGTGATAACTGGGCCCCCTGCTATCAAAATGGGAAGGTTTATATTTTTTTCTCTCGCCTTCTTTCTTTCTTCAAATGTTAAAGGAACACCCACTTTTTCTAAAAACCATAGAACATTTCTATAATCATTTTCATAGTGAATAGAAAAGCCTAAAATATCAAATTCGAGTGCATTGAGGTTTTGATCAAAGCTACGCAAATTATTTAATGGTTGCACGTCCCTATTGGCGGGAAAAACATATTTTTCAGGTAGGGAAAATCTATCACAAAATACTTCAAGTTTGTTATTCAGATAGTGATAAAGAAATCTTATTGTATATGACGATAGCATTATTTTCAATCTATTAGGATAGATTAAACCAAATGAGATTTTATTTTTCCGATTAATCTTAATATGATTCTTATGCATGTCTTTAGACTAATTTTGAACGTTTTCTTTAATGAGTTTAACTTGTTCAACAATTAATGGCAAAATCATTCCTGTTTTATGACGTATGACTACCGAAGCTCTATCGTCTAGATGTGTAGGCTGATCATTGACTATTATCAATTTTCCTTTATTTCTTAAGGTATATAGTGGTAAATCGCAGGCTGGAGCGACTTCAAGGGATGATCCCGCAATTAACATCAGATCAGCTTTTTGTGATAATGCTTGAGATTGATATATCTCAAATTTAGGCAAGCTTTCACCAAACAAAGTAACAGAGGGTTTCAATGGAGCAGCACATATATCACATAAAGGTGGTTTTTTTTTGTCCTTCTTTAGCTTTTTCAAAACTGTTTCTTTAGAATAAGAAGCTCGGCATCCTAAGCAGTCAAATCGATTAATATTACCATGTACTTCATAAACAATTACTGATCCGGCTTTTTGATGAAGTTCATCGATATTTTGAGTAATAAGAGCTTTTATAATGTCCATCTTCTCTAATTCCGCCAAAGCAAAATGTCCAGGATTTGGTTTTGCTTTGAATAAGGTCGGTGCTATTTTTTCAGCCAATTCCCAAAATTTTGCTGGATTGTTCATAAATGCTTTTATATTTCCGTAGATTTCTGGTTTGTATTTTTCCCAGATCCCCCCTTCACCACGAAAATCAGGAATTCCTGATTCTGTTGAGATTCCGGCGCCAGTTAAAGCTATTGCACTTTTAGAATTCACTAGTAGTTCTGCTGCTTCCCTAATTTTTTTTTTTTCGACAATTTTTAGGATTTTCATTGTTATAACCAGTATTAAGCAATATTTAATAAATTTTCAAACGATTTTATTTAAGAGTATTACTTTAAAGTTAAAAGTTGGCAAAAAACTGCTTACAGTTCATTCTCTAATTATTTTTAATATATAGTTACAACTATAAAAACTTATTATTATTGAAATTAATCATTTTAAGTTAAAAATTAGTTATATCATATATCTCGTAATTTGAATTGTTCCACAAAAATTAAAATACTTAAAATTTTTTTACATTTAATGGGATAATTTATTACCTTACTCATACATTCTCAGTATTTTCTATGATTACTGGTTTTGCGATAATTTTGGATGAAGATATACTATATGTTTCAAATCAAAATAAATATCCATTTTTTGAAATCGTATTATTTGTTGAAAAATTGATAAAAAGCATCAATCCAAAAAACTGCTGGCGTTTAACCAATATCTTTTTTGAAGGTGAGAAAGGAAAAGAACGAATGATAATTCGCCATGACATAACTGAAACCAATCAAAACATCTTTTATTGCATAACAGGCGATTTCATTTCAGGATCTGAAGAAGCAAATAAGATGCTTGAAGAGTATTGTGAAAAAGTTAAAGCTAATTATGAAACTGCTGATAGCATAAAAAAAGCTACAAAACACATGGAATTTGAAAAAGTAATCAAGCTAATTACCGGTTATTTATGGAAAAAGTATCGAGAAAATATAGAGGATGAGGAATTTAATTATACATGCTTAGCTGATACTAACAAAATAATATATTGTGGTTTATCAACACAAGGATTACCGATCATTTCAAAATTATATGATGAATCATTATTAGAAAATTTTAATCGTGAAATATCCAAAGAAAATGTTGAATTATTTACTTCTAATTTATCAGCTAAATTAGCTACAATTACGATGAACACCCAAATTCGAGCCAAAAGTAAAATTAAGGAGATTCATTTTGATGATTTAGAGGAAGACGGCTGTAAAAAGTTAATTCTTTATGGAAATATTAATGGTTTTTCGTTGGATCTCATCGCATCTGGGGATTTCATTAAAATAAAAGAAATATTTAGGACCTTAGAAAAGAAAATTTCATGTGAAGAAGTCTTATCCTGTGAATTTAATGGTGACCTCAAACCATACCGCAATCTATCATCTTATTTGGATGAGATTATAAATGAATTTGACCAGTAATTTCTAATATTATGCTGACTTTTGCTTATTTATGAAAGCTGTCATACTTGCAGCTGGTAAGGGAAAGAGATTAAGACCTATTACAGCAACGAGACCTAAACCATTAATTCCAATCGCTGGAAAACCCCTATTAGAACATACAATCTTGAGCTTAAAGGAAGCGGGGATTAGTTCGATATTACTCATTGTTGGCTATAAAGAGGATATGATTAAGGAATATTTTAAAGATGGCGTTGAGAACTTTGGGGTAAAGATTGATTATATAACTCAAACTGAACATCTAGGGACTGCTCACGCAGCTAAGTATGCTATAGATTTTGTTGGAAAGGATGACTTTTTGCTAATGTATGGTGATATATTAGTCGAAGGCAAAACCTTTAAGAATTTAATAAAAGAATTTAAGCGTCTCAAACCTGAAGGAATAATAAGTTTAATTAGAGTAGAAAATCCTGAAGAGTTTGGAATCATCACGTTAAATGATAAGAATTTTGTTGAAAAAGTAACTGAAAAGCCCTCTCAAGGCTCCGATTTAGGCAATCTTGCTAATGCGGGAATTTATATCTTTACACCTTTAATATTTAAAGCGATATTGGAAACTAAAAAGTCTATCAGAGGGGAATATGAATTTACTGATTCTATGGAATTATTGATTTCTCAATTTGGTGGAAAAATTAAAGGTTACATACTTGAAGATTTCTGGAGTGATATAGGTTTACCATGGCAAGTATTAGAAGCAAATACCTATCTACTTGATAAATTAAAGTATGAGAAAAAAGGTATCATTGAAAAAAATGTTTATATAGAAGATAATGTGTATGTGGGCGAAAATTCTCTTATTAGATCTGGAAGTTATATTAAAGGACCGTGTTTTATTGGAAAAGATTCATTGATTGGACCAAATGCATTTATACGCCCTCATAGCTTCATCAGTGATAAATGTCACATTGGAATGTCTGAGATAAAGAATTCTATCATTCTTTCAAATAGTAATGTTCCTCACTTTAATTATGTTGGAGATTCAATTATCTGTGAAAACGTAAATCTTGGAGCAGGTACAAAAACTTCGAATCTAAGATTTGATAATAATAATATTAAAATGAATATTAATGGAAAATCAATAAATTCAAATCGCAGAAAGTTAGGGGTCATCATTGGTGGAAATTCTCAAACTG
>CAZWEM010000020.1:0-66108 GCA_964632315.1 uncultured archaeon | reverse complement strand
AAATGATAAGATGGTACTCAATAGGATTCAGACTTCAAAATCCTTTGGTACTTTTCTTTTTTTAAATTAAGTTTTTTACATTTAAACTTGTTTAATCTAGTGAAACATCAAGATTACGAAAAGAATCAAAAGACACGATAAAATTGAATAATAACATCGAAAAATTGAATTAACAATATTGATTTTTAATTAGCCATTAAGTTCCACTCTGTTGCAGTGAAAGCGCCATATATTTAATTTATTAATTTTTTTTATTTCCTTATGAAAAGCCCTAATTGGTTTATGATATTTTTAACATTCTGAAATTTTTTTAAATAGGGAATTTAGTCGTATATTTCAGAATCCACAAGATTAAGTCAAAAAAATTTGATTTAAGATTTATCTTGAATGATTATTCATAAGAGTTCAATAATGACTTTTCATGATATTTATAGGACTAAGGCGATATCCAATAGTAAGTGACATGAATACTAGTTTCACGATCAAATTTTTCAATCATTTTCGCCTAGGGGAAATGTATTCTATGCTATTGTATAACGGTGGAAATGTAGAACTTGATTTTTGATCCGAAAAAGTATATAATACCACCTGATTTTTTATAATATAATAAATTGATCCCAACATGATAAATTATAAGGTTGATCCGTCATTCGACGTCCGTTTCGACAACATCTGGAAGTTCAAGAATCCTTTTCGCCTCTTCTTCGAGATCTACTGAAAAAATATCAGTGATTCCAGATTGTTGCATGGATACTCCGTAAATTCGGTCTGAATTTACGATATTTTCTTCTCGGTGAGAGATTACCATGAATTGAGCCTGTTGTGAGAACTCCTTAATCGCCATTGAAACTCTGTGAACGTTAGGTCCATCTAGAGCAGCATCGATTTCATCCAGAACGAAAAATGGAGCGGGGTAAAACTCTTGTACGGCAAATATAAATGATAATGCAACGAGTGTTTTTTCTCCACCACTTAGGATCTCCAGACTTGAAATCTTCTTTCCACGAGGTCTGGCTTCGATCGATACTCCCCCTTCGAACGGTTTGTCAGGACGGTCTAGAATCATTTTAGCTGAACCTCCTGGGCTGAGTTTCTGAAATATGCGACTAAATTCTCTATTTATCTCGTGGTAAGCTTTCATGAACGTCCTTGTCTTTTCCAGCTCAATTTTTTCGATGGCGTCGAGTATTGACTTTCTCTCTCGCTGGATTGTCTGTCTACGCATGTCTATTTCATCAAATCGCTCTTTTACAATATCGAATTGCTCGATGGCCTTGAGATTAACGGGTTCCAGAGCCTTTTTCTTGTTATTAGCAGTTGCGATATCGGATTGTAACCCTGCCTCGGATAATTCATCGGTGACGGGTGGGAGCGCGCCATAGTCCTTGGATCTCTGATATAACGTCTCAATTTGATCGGTGCAAATTATCTTTTTAGATTCATATGAAGCAAGCTTTGAGCGTTCCATGGAGTGATCGGATTTCAATTCATTGAGAGCTTTTTGGTATCCCTTTTGTTTTTTCCAGGATTCATCTTTTTCCGTAACGTATTTATCAATCTCTTCTTGTTTTTCCTTCTTTTTCTCGTTTTCGGCTTCTAATTCCTTATTATTGCTTTCAATTTGGGTTGAAATGCCTTCAACTTCTTTTTCAGTATCAGTGATATCCTCTTTGAGTGAAACAATCTTGAGCTCCCGTTCCTTGTTTTTATTGAGTTCGTTGAGCTTTTTCTGAACTTTCTGAAGGTCTTTATTCAACTTGTTAAGGGACGATTGGGCCTTTTTCTGAGCTTCCACTTCCTTAACTTTTTCATCTCGAAGGCCATCAATCACTTCTTGCACTTTATCCACGCTTTGTTGGATTTCCGAGACTTTAAGATCTGCTTCCTCAATCTCCTTTGAATTGCTTTCAATACTTACTTTTGCTTCCTCATTTTCTTTCGTCAATTCTTCTATAGAACTGATGATCATCATGATGTTCTCGAGTGAGCGCAATTTATCCATAGTTTCTTCTAATTTCTTGGTCTCATCATCTATCTGTGCTCTAATTTTCTCAGTATTTTCCCAGAACTTGTTTTTCTCTTGGTTTAATTCTTCGATCTTTGCATCAAATGCGTCTTGATCTTCTTTAATCTTCGCGATTTGTCCTTCAGTATCAACAATGACTGCTTTCTTTTCAGCGATTGTTTTGTTTAGTTGTTGAACGTTATTGTCGATTTCCATCATGTTCTCGACCAGATTCTCTATCCCTCTTAATTCTTGAAGCTTGGTTTGGATGACATCGAATTCTTTTTGTTTCGCATCAATTTTTGCTTCCAGCTCCGAATTATTCTCCCAATAAGTTTCTTTTAGGTCCTTTAATTTCTTTATTTCCTCAGTTAAGTCTTCTGCTTGTTTCTGATTTATTGATTCGGTCCGTGTAGTGACTTCTTTCTCGTATTCATCAGAATTAGTCTCTAATTCTTGAATCCTACCTTTTATTTCTTCCAATTTTTTAGACGAAACCTTGAGTGTTTCTGAATCGTGGGAATTTTGAATGTTGATTTCCTTGATGTGCATCCCAACTCCATTTAAATCATCCGCTTGAGAATTAATGGTTGTTGAAATTTCCTCCAATTGTTTATACAGCTCTTGACTTTTAGACATCGTCAATTTTCTTAGAGATAGGTACACGTTTTCGAGGATTTCCATGAGATCTTGAACAAAGGTATCAAAAGTGGAAGTTGATTCTTGGATCTCCACATCGGCAGATTCTTTTACCTTACTAATTAACTGATCAATCGTCGAGTCGACGTTTTCTGTAAACAAGGCAAGAGTTTGTAAGATTGATTTTAATGAAGTACCGTGTTCTGGTTGCTCTTCGTGTTCTGTTTGTACTTCATGTTCTTTTTCTACATCTTCAACAGTTTTCATGATATCGATTATGTCCAACACGAACTTCCTAAAATCATCAGCGGAAGTTTCGATTGCTTCTGCATTCGATTGTTGAATATTACTCTTGATTGATTCAACGGATATATTGATATTCTGGGTGAGCATGTTTAGGATTTGAAGGATTCCCGTGACATCCTCGGTATTTCGTTCATATTCTTGTTCAGTAGCTTCGATTTTTTGTAGGAGATTATCTTTTTCTTTATTGAGTTCTTCAATTCTACGGGTAATGTTTTCTTTTTTGGCGTTTAATGTATCGAGTTCCTTTTCAGTTTTCGAAAGGTTACTTGATGCGGAAGAAACCGTAAGTTCTAGGTCTCTTTTATCCCGATCTAGTGACTTAAGTTCTTTTTCATTCAATTTTAAGCGAGTATTCAAATTTTCGATTTTTGCTTTATTATCAACAATTTCAGCTTCAATGGAATCTTGTTTCATCAATAATAATTCTAGATCTTGCTCGTTCTTACGGAAAGCAGAATCTTCTTGCTTAGCTTTCGCCTTTAACTCATTCAACTCCTTGAGAATTTGATCTTTTTCCTTTAATAATTCCTTTAATGCTTCTTCTGAATCTTTTCCCTTACTCAAATCTTGTATCTTCTTTTCGATAGAAGTTTTACGAGCTGTTAAACTTTGAATCCTGTCATTGCTTAATTTAATTTCAGTATTTAACGATGATAATGATGATTGGAAATTTCCAATTTTTTCATTCAATTGCGCTTTTTCACCACGAGTTTCTGCGATTTTATTTTCTAAGTCTTGCTGTTTTTTGTTCTCATCGGAGATGTTAGCATTTAGCTCGGCGATGGTGGTTCTAATACTTGTTTCCTCTTCTTTGGTTGCTTTGATCGCCTCATCAATGCTTTCTGCTTCTCCTTTAAGCTTTTGAAGATCTGCTTCTAATTTTTGCTTTTTCTCTTCATTTTTTTTCATGTTTTCCTTTAAAAGGGAGATTTGAGCATTTTTCGAGGAAATAGTCTGTTTTATGCCTGAAATTTCAGCTTTAAAGGATGATTTTTCATCTTCACTATCCTTGATTTTGGCATCTAATTCTGATTGGACTTGTTGCTTTGATTCAATTTCTTTCTTAGCTTCTTCAATATTGTATTCTATTCCAGTTATTTCAGTTGAGACATTTTCAATCAAGGAATCATAGGTTTGCCCTTCTTCCAACTCCATTTGTAATTTTTCTAACTCCATTATTTCATTTTGCAACTTCTCAATGGATTTCTGAGCTAAATTAAGAGTGGTTTGATTTGACGATAATTGAGTTTTTAACTGGGTTATATTCTCATTTATAGTTTCTCGTTCTTTTTCTTTTTCTGTTATTGTTTTTTGAATGTTATCCATGACTAGCGATTCTTGTTTCAGAAGTTCTTCTTGCCGAGTTACTTTTTCATTGAGTTCTTCTATGATTTTATTAGAATTTTCGATCTTAACTTCTAAATCGGCTTCTTCCTTGCGTAATAGGGAAATTTTAAGTGCAATTAATTGTGAATTATAAAAATTGATTTTTTCATCTAATTCTTTCCAAGCAAGGGCATCATTCTTTTCTTTTTCTACCTTTTTAAGTTGAGAAGACACTTCTTTAAAAATGGCTTCAAACTGACCCAAATCTCTTTCTGCTTTTTCCAATTCTTTCATTGTGACGTCTTTCATTTCATCGTATTTCTGGAGCCCAATAAGTTCCTCAATAAAAACACGACGATCTTCGGGATTCATATGTGTCAATTCAACTATTTTTCCCTGTAAAACAAATTGATTGCTTCCATCAGGATCGATATTTGCTGCTGCTAAAGCATTAAGGATCTGCTGACGGGTGACCTTTTTGCCATTCATCTTGTAACCCCCACCACCACCCCGTTTAACTACCCGGGTTATTTGAAAATCCTCTCCTTCACCTGGGAACTCTTTATCGCTATTATCAAAAAATAAAGTAACTGAAGCTCTCTGTGAAGGATTCTTACCTCTTGAACCAGCAAAAATTAAATCCTCCAAACTTTTTGCTCTCATTGTCTTTTTACTTAAACGACCTAGAGCAAAGCATAATGCATCAATTATATTAGATTTACCCGCCCCGTTAGGCCCTACTATACAAGTGAACCCAGATGATAAGCGTATGGTGACTGTCCTATCCCCAAACGACTTAAAGCCCGTCATGCTTACCTTTTTGATATAAGTCAAAGAACTATCCCTTGATTGTTGTTTATTATAAAAATAATGAGTGATTCTTACCTATATAAATTCACGGCATCCAATAAATTAAGTTTTATTCAAAAATTAAAAATGGAAAAAAATCAGAATTTAGTAAAAACTGTATCTATTATTGTTTTTAACTGTTTTGGAGCGATTGTCATAAAGAATCGTCGCTCGATTGTATTTCTGGAATTACTAATGATTCCAATATTTTGATAGGTTTTTATTAAACTATTAAATTCATTGTTGGACTTTTTATAGTCAAGGTTTTCACAAGCAACAAAATACAATTCTTTCAACTCACTCATATTGATATAATAGTTTCTCTTTTTTAGAAAAAAGTTAGAAAGATTATCTAAAAATATGAGAGTTAGTAATTCTTCTTCAGATATATAGGAGAGCATGCTAAATTCATCAGACATCTGAAGGGGGTCAAATTGATTCTGAATAATTTCAAAAAGTCCAAAATTTTGGGATGTGCATTCTTTCAAAAAAGGATATAATTCTTTTAAAATCTCGACTCCTTTTCCAGGCACGGGCACATAATGCTCGAAAATCAAATCCGTAATGTATTCAATTAATTCTTTATCGATATCTTGTAAGAAAGATAAGGAAAACCGTTGCTGGAGGATATCATATAATTGATTATAAGAAAAGTAGTTTAAATTCACCTTAAAATCAAATTGACTGTATAACTCATAGGAAGAAGGCCTTAAAATTTTATTGATGGTTGATATTAAGCTTATCTTAGCCTCCTTTCCATATTGAATAAATTTCCTAAAAATTCTGGGATCTAAATTTTCTACGTTATTGAACACGAAAATAGGTTTAAATTCAATCTTTTGGCAAGCGAGTTTAAAAAGTTTCCATAAATCTGAAAGATTACAATTTAATATTTGATGAAAATCAATTTTAAAATCATGAATTTTATCTATTTCGCTTAAAATTGAAATTATGAGCTCTTCAAGATTTTTTTCTTGACAGTTGACCTTAATCTTCCACGTATTCACTTCATTATCGTGAAAATTGTTAAGATCTCTTATTACTTTATTGATAATTACTTTTTTCCCGATTCCTTCAATTCCTTGATAAAGTATGTTAATGCTAAAGTTATCCGTCAAGGAATCTTTTATCATTGAAAATAAGGCATTTTCTTCTTTTTGTCGGTGTAAAATACTTGGTGGTATGAAGTCTTGGTCAAATATAGCCCTTGGTCCTACATAATGCTCATGATATTTTGCCTTTGGTATCATCATTTTATATTATTTTATTTTTTTAATATTAAATTTAGATCTGTATATTTAAACCCCCATGGGGAGAGGGGTCACTAAAAGTAAAAATAACAAGATAAATCTTCCGGAGGAATCTTATTAAAAAGGTATAGTACTAACCGTTATCTTCTGTTTTTCAATAATCTCATTAAATCGAAGTTTTCTGATTTTATCCGAGATATTTAAATCAATTTGAGCGCAGATACCCCCATTAGAATTTTCAGGTGCTTCGATAATATGCAATTTGGATGGACTAATGTGTTTTTCTTCAAAGCTGATGATTTTACTTTTACCGGTGAACTTTCTTTTAAAAAAGTGACCTAGAGTATTACATCCAACAACTGGTACGCGATTTTCAAGAGCACGAGCCTTTAAATAGATTTCCCAATTAGTCATCCCTTCTTCTCGAATTTGAGTGGGTGAGAATAAAATTTGAGCTCCATTTTCGACAGCGATTCTAGGTGTCTCAAAGAATGCCATATCAAAACAAATTAAAATTGCAAAAGAGACCGTTTCACGTGAAAAGATTTTAACTTCATTTCCTGGTTCGAAGTATTCTCTTTCATAAGCATAAAGGTGTATCTTATCTTGTCGTCCAATTTCCTTTCCATCATGACCAATAAAATAACTAGTAATTTTTGGGTTCACTTGATCAGATCTTCTTTCCCAGATTGCCCCTGAAATTATGCTTGTATTATGCTTTTTAGCTAAATTGCATATAAATCGATAATCTTCTCCACGTTCTTGTTGAATAACGGTTTTTATATCTGCAGTCAGAGGAACCCATCTTTCTGGTAAACAAATAATATCACAACTTTCGTGTTCACTCATAAAAGATTCAAATAAAACTTCAATTTCTTCGTAACATTCACTTTTAGTATCATGAATTTCAGGTTGTACGCATCCAACTTTTATCATACTTATAACTTCTCTATTTATTTAGCTGATCAATGATTGGAAAAATTTCCAGAAGATTGGATATTTCAAAATCTGGTTGTTTATTTTCCGGGATGCTATTGCCTGCTTTGTATGTATCATATTTACCACCACGATGAATTAAAGCACTAAAAATATCATTTTGGTTCGAGGGAACCACATCTTTATCAAGATTATCTCCTACATAAATAGTCTCAGGTCCGGTTACCTTAAATTTTTCCAAGCAATAGGTAAATAATTTAGGATTGGGTTTTCTTATTCCAATCTCATCTGAAATTACAACCAGATCAATTAAATT
Source organism: uncultured archaeon (assembly GCA_964632315.1). Classification (GTDB taxonomy): domain Archaea; phylum Asgardarchaeota; class Lokiarchaeia; order Sigyniarchaeales; family SOKP01; genus SOKP01. The sequence continues at coordinate 58,481 of CAZWEM010000020.1, read as the reverse complement.
ATGAATATTTAATCGCAGTATTTTTTCATACTGCTTGATGGGAATCCCATCGCTTATTATAGCAGATTTAATGTTATATTTCTTTAATTTATTTAAGCAAGGCTCCACATCATCATAAAGAGATATTGATTCTATTTTTTCCTTGTGATAAGCCATTACTGCTGCGGCGATATATTTATACTGATTGAAGTTTTTATAAGTTTCTAGAATCTTTAATTCATTCAACCTCCTCATGAAATAGTCATAATGTTGGGATGAATTAGAGCCATATTCATAAACTATCTCATGAATCAACGAGATTGCTTTTTCCCTCTCAATATTGAGTCCAAGATCGATCATTGCTTCTATCCCCTTTATTCGCGCACGTTCAGATAACCCGGTCGAATCAAATAAACAATCGTCGAGATCAAACCCAACTAATTTTATAGGAGGCATAATTGTAAACTTTCTTAGAGAATCAAAAAATTATCTAATAAATCACGGAAGCCTTTAGTTAAAATAGAAGTTTTCTAAAGTTAAATTTATTTATCTTTACCAATATATAATTTTTAACCCTAACTCTTAATTTTAAAAAATTAGCGGAGATATGATCATTGAAGACTATCGTGGCATTATCATATTTTCATAGAAAAATTGGACCGATAGTATTCTATGCCTTCCCAAAACAAGAATTGGATGACCAATTGTCAGCGCGAATTGCTAACATCATGGATCAGACCGTAAGTGAAGGTTTTTTCACTCTTTCTTTTGAGGACAAGCTATCCATGAATTTTTATTTCGAGATTCATTCTGATTGGGCAAGAGGGAACAATGAAATGGTAATGGTCTCATTAATATTTGATCATCAAATCTCCGCAGAGATGGAGCAAAATTTAATGAATTTATGTGCAGAATTTTGTTCTAAGCTTCAGTCAAATGAAGAAATCTACACGGCTTTTTATATTAGCGATATAAACAACATGGACGAAGACGATAAAAGTCTTATAATAAAAAATAATGAAGTTGTAAAAGGATTGGTTAAAGAGCTCTACTGGGCCACCATTGAAGAAACTCGAGAAAAAAGTGAGGAGGAAAAAATTGCCACGTTATTAAATAAACGTCATGTTTTTCTTACCCTAAGGAAGTTGTCAAAAGGTCCAATATCATTAGAAGAGTTGAATGAATGGTTTAATGAATTTTTTCCCCAACTCAGTTTCAAAGAATTATTGGATAATTTAGCAGAAAGACAATTAATCTTTATTAATCAAATCGGAATCGTAGAAAAGTACGTGCTTTTATTAAAAGAAGTCAATGCTGAAAGAATACCTCCCGATAGTGTCATTGAATTTTTAGAAGAAGCCCCCGAGGAGGTTGAGAGTGACATTATTGATATATTATTACCAAGAGTGCAGGAATATTTTAGTGAATATGAAAATAAAAGTGAAAAAGAGTTAGAAGAAGATTCATATGTGTTATTTCAAATAGTATCTGATTCAAAAAAGTATAATGTATTTTCCGAATTGAGGAATGGATTAATTCCAAAGGACAAATTACCCAATTTGATTTCTAAAAGAACTCTCAAACATTTGAATGAATCCTTAGATTTTCTAAAAGAGCACAATATTATTGAGGAGATAAAATATAATAGTGAAAGATACATCGTGTTAAAAACTAATATTCAGATAACTACAGCTTTTCCAGAATATCTTCGAAAATTGCTACCTAAAGAAAGCAAACCAGTCGTTGCGAAAAAATACGAACCCAAGCATAAATAAAGTAAACACTTGAGAAAAATGAATAATTCAGATAATAAATTTGAAAATTTAAGATATCTCTTAGGTAATCTTGGAATAGACATTTTAATCGCAATTGGGAAAGGAGCGTACGACTTTCAGACCATAGAAATCATCTCTGGAGTGCCGATCGAATGCATTAGAGGAAGGATCCCAGTACTGATCGATTTACAGCTTGTCGTAAATTCCTCAAAGGGATATGATTTAACAGAAGAAGGAATATTGTTCAAACAGAAAATAGAAAAAAAAGGGTAAACAATATTTAAATTTCAGATTGGGGCGACATAATCACTGCTACGAGCAATAGCTCTATTTGTCATAAGATCATCATCAATCTAAACAGTTGTTTATATTACTGGTTTAACATTAATTAATCTTGGTAATAATAATTATCTACATAATAACCTGGTTTCTTTATTCCACCACAATCTTGGATAAGTTTTTGTAATCCTCCTTCTTGACTTACTATCTTCATTAGTTTCTCATATAAATTGCTTGAAAGCTCATTTCTGGACTTCAAGTAATCTATAATTGAAATTGCATCTTCTGAGCTCACACATCTCCTTAAAAAATCAATGACTCCTGGATTAGACAAACTTTCTTCATAAGAAAATTCTTCGGTATCATTTTGTGTTAACTTTATCTTTCTCTTTTTCATATTTAGGGCTTCATTTCCTCTTTTATTTTCGTTGAGACCCATTTCTGAAACTAGATTTGGAAAAGCTTCTTCTAATTCTGTTTTATCATAAGAAAGATTTAAACCTTGATCGCTTTTTATTTCTGGTTTGAGAGAATGCTTTTTCTTCTTATAATCGTTGTTTTTCATCATTCAAGCTAAACCGAATAATATTATTTCTTGCTAGAATCTTTACGAATAGTAATTTAAATTAATTTATAAATAAAATCTCAGAGAATTATAAGATTAGCAGATGTAATTTGGTTTCAAAATGAAAAAATTAATTAATTTTATTTAATTTTTTACTGTATTAATAAAAGGATGTTATTGTCAAATGAAGAGCGGATATGCCTACGTCAAAGATACTTTTGAAAAGCATGAAAGGGGATATGATACAATTCATTGGAAAAGAGGAATCGAATATAGGAGAGGAAAATCAATACAAAGAATTGAAAAACCTACGAAAATTCATCGTGCACGTTCATTGGGGTATCAAGCAAAGCAAGGATATGTAGTGGTACGTGCAAGGATTAGGAAAGGAGGAATGCATAAATTACGTCCAAAAAGGGGTAGAAAACCAAGAGCTTTAGGTGTTACTCGTTATACACCTGGGAAGAACTTACAATGGGTTGCGGAGGAACGAGTCCAGAGAAAATATCCAAACATGGAAGTTTTAAATAGCTATAAAGTCCATTCTGACGGTCGAAGCTGGTATTATGAAGTAATTTTAGTTGATCCTAATCATCCTGTTATTAAATCTGACTCAAAGATAAATTGGATATGTGAACCTCAACATCATAATAGAGTAACTCGAGGGTTAACATCTGCAGGTAAACGAGCTCGTGGACTTAGAAAAAAAGGATGGGGTTCAGAAAAAACACGTCCCAGTATTGGTGCCAATCTAGGCCGTGGAAAATAATAAGCGTTAATGCTTTTTCTTAACTTATATTTTAATACTTTATAATTTCTGTTTTCAAAATAAAAAATTAAAGTTTGTTTACGCTTAGTGTAAGACCACCATCGATGATTAAATTCTGCCCAGTAATATAATCTGCTGTTGAAGAAGCTAAGAATAAAGCTAGATCAGCAATCCATTGAGCCTTACCAATTTTATCAATTGGTAGTTTTACGCTTCTTGATTCAAGAAATTGTCGAATTAATTTCGGATCATTGTTATAAATTGGTGTTAGAAAAACTCCGGGGGAAATCGAATTTACTGTAATATCACTTGAACCAAGCTCCAGAGCCCATAGTCGTGTAAAGGCAATTAGTGCAGCTTTGCTAGCACTATAAATCCCAATCATTGGGTTGTGTCCTGATGACGTACCAGCAGTAGATGCAATGTTGATAATTTTTCCACGAACCGGCTTAAATTGTTTTTGTCGTTTCATTCGCCTAAAGAACGCCCGAGTGACATTAAGAGGGCCTTTAACATTAACTCCAAAGACTTGATCGTATACTTCCTCCTTAGCTTTTAATGAAGAATATAATCCTCCATCGATTCCTGCATTATTAACTAATAAAAAGACGTTATCAAATGTTTCAAAAGCTTGTTTAGCCATATCTTCGACTTGACTCGAATTTGAAACATCTGCTTTAATTAACAGCATTTTAACATTGTAAGATTTAGAGACTAAATTCTTTGTTTCTTCAAGACCTTTCATATTGATATCATTTAAAACCAAATCAGCTCCTTTAGAAGCAAAAGTTATGGCCATTTTCTGACCAAAACCGCTTCCAGCTCCCGTTATAAGGGCCACTTTTCCTTTTAAAAACATTTCGTCTGCCAATTTTTCATTCACTTCCAATTAATAAAAAGCAAATTAATATCCCGCTCCAAATAATCCTTTACTTGCTTTATACGTTCCAAGAAATTTTCCCGCAGGCGGAGATTCAAAACTAATTGAAATGTCAAGAACGCTAGGTTTTCCAGAATCAATGGCACGTTGAAGAGCTGGCTTAATATCTTCAGGATTCTCTATTTTTTCACCATAACATCCAAATCCTTTAGCGATTTTTGAATAATCAATAGCTGGTAGATCAACATCACAATATCGTCGTTTCAGGCTATTTTTCTGATAAGTCTTAAGCATTCCCCACGCACAATTATTCGCAACGCACACAATTATTGGTATATTTAACCTTACAGCAGTTTCAAGTTCTTGAACATTGAACATAAATGAACCATCACCATTAATGCATATTACGGGTTTATCTTTCTTGGCTAATTTTGAACCAATAGCAAAACTAGTTCCAACGCCAAGGTGACCCATTCCTATGGAACAATACGTACTACGTGGATTTCTATGATAATTTGAAATTAATCCAAATGTGAAGATAGCTATATCTCCTCCATCAACCGCTAATAGTGTATCTTTTTTCATAAATTCCATTATTTCTATTACCATACGCTCAGGTTTCATTGGAGATTTATCAGAGATTTTTATTTTATCAATGATATTTTTATCAATTTCACGAGCTTCTTGTAAATAGTCATTCCAACTGGCCCATATTGCAATTTTTTCTTTTGGTAAATTTTTTTCCATTTCTTCTAAAAATTGAACTATTATTGCCTTCACATCTCCTATTATGGCCACTTGCGCCTCTCTATTTTTTCCGATTTCTTGGGGGTCTATTTCAACTTGAATTATCTTCTGGTCTTGATTCCACAATGGTCCAGTCCCATACAATGTAGTATAATCCCATTTACAACCAAGGGAAATTACGATGTCAGCTTCTGAGGCTGCCCTTCGAAACGTACTTGACAAAGGATAAGAACCAGCATAGGTTTCTTCATCAATTGAGATTGCTCCAAGTCCATTTATTGTAGTTAATGCGGGAATTTTATAAGTTCTAGATATCTTTTTTAATTCTTCTGAAGCCTCAGAAGCAATTGTTCCCCCACCCGAGATTATAATTGGTTTTTCAGCAGTTTTTAATAAATTAATGGCTTGTTTTATTACTTCAGGATTTCCACTTGGTCTATATAAAGGTCGATATCTTTCAGGAGGGATAATTTTCTTCAAATCTTTTTCACTTACCTCTCGAACTAAGGCAGTTTCTCTTAATTCTAGGAAAACGGGGCCTCTCCTACCCGATAAAGCCGCTTTAACTGCTCTCTGTACTGCAAATGGAATTTCATAAGGCTCCTCAACAGAAATAGCCAATTTCGTGATTGGTTTCATTAAATCCATTTGATTTAATCCTCCTTGTAGAATGCCAGTATCATCGAACATTCTTGCAATCTGTGCGCCAATTACTAGTAATGGAATGGAATCTGCTTTTGCTGCCGCTACAGCAGGTACAAGATGGGTCACCCCTGGTCCTGCCGTACCTAAACACACACCTATCCCCCCAGTAGCACGTGCCCACGCATCTGCCATATGACCTCCAGCTTGTTCATGACGAACCATTACAGTATCGATTCCTTCTTCGCGTCCAAATCTTTCCACCGCATCGTATATTCGGGTTAATTCTCCCCCAATTATTCCAAACATCTTGGTAATTCCTTCATTAAGAAGGCATTTAACGAGTAAATCTCCACCATTTGATACTTGTTTAGACATAAGTGCAAGTTATTAAAATTAGAAATTAAAGTTTTTTAAAATAAAAAGTAGTGGCGTGGATCTTGAAAAGATTAAAGTTTAGAATGAAATGAGTTCGAGGTGAAAGCCGATTAATTTCCTTGTATCTAAAAAATAAAATTTTACTTTTCCAGCCTTACCACTTTGAATTACTTCAAGTTCATAATTCTTTTTGAAATTATCAATAAGTTCTTCAGCAGTTTTAGTATATATTCCTAAATGATGCAATCCCTCATTTTGGTTTTTGATGAAATCTAAATAGAGATGATCTCCGGATGATTCTACTACCTCTATTACTTCAAACTGTTTTCCACCAAAATTTTGCATTATTTTCTTCATTTTAAATGTTACTTCTTTTCCCTTATAGAAAACTGTTGACATTTGCTCGATGATATTTATATTTGATTGAAATTGTAAGAAAATTTTGAAATATTTTGCAGTTTTTTCGATATCTCTTACTAGTATCCCTATTTGATCAAATTTTTGTAATTTTGAGTGAGTCTCTTCCATAATTTATCAACTTATTTTATATATTCTGCGAAATCAAGGGTTCCCGTAGGTTCTTTCAAGGTAAACTCACCTTTCAGTATTAATCTTTTCAACTCGTTTGCTAACTTAATAGCACCATTCCTGTCAGACTGTCTTAAAACCACAGGAATAGTTTTACCACCCATTTCAATTTTTTTCAGGGCTAAATCAAAAGCATCTTGACATAACCATGCACAAGTACCACAGTTAAAGCATCGAGATCGATCAATGGCAGAAATTTTATCTCCTTTAATTATGAAAGCATCAGTTGGACATTTATCGATAACATCACATTCATCGCATTTTTTACACGCTTCAGAATTAAATTTCATTGTGAAATTTTTATCCCAAACATCGCCATAAGTAATCTCTCCTATTTTTTCCCGACCAACTAAGCTTAAAATTTGTAAATTTACGTCTTTATCGCTTCGAACAAGATTATTGAAAATTCGCTCATTCAAAACTGGAATAGGTACAGCAATAGAATTTATTGGTTCTAAACCATATGACGTTTTAAATGCGCCCATATACTCTGGTTGCATATCTATAAACGGGGCAATAGTCATCATATTCGGTTTTTCGATATAATTTCGAGTACCAGGTCCAATCATATATCCTTTACTTCCATTCACTAATAATGGTAGTCCAACACCAAACACGTTGAATTCAGGGTCATTTTGAAAGGGATTTAAAGCGCCACATCCCGAAAAAGTAAGTTGTGTCTTATTGGGCTCAAATGGAATGCTAGAAAAGATAGTATCAACTGGATAATTTTCACAATTTACCATCGCATTATAATTTTTTATTGCTTGTCTTGTTCCCATTAATTTAGCAAATTGCATCTCATCAAGAGGTAATTTTCTTTCAACGATTTCTCCTTCACTACTTTTTGCTATAACTTCAACAGTTTTACCCTCTACCAAATCTCTAAATAGGGAACCTCCACCGTAATTTGTTTTAGTACTACTCTGAGCAGTCCCATAAATAATTAAATCTGCAATACCAAGATATTCATTAGGACATGGCCCCGGAAAAGCGTGAATACCATTAATAGTAATTTCAGTAAATTTTCTTAAAGTTTTTGGGGGTGATAATCTGAATGAAAAAATGCCCATTATTCCGCTCATTAGACCTTTAGTTGCAGTAGTGACAACATCTACATCCTCAAACCTCACTTTTTCACCATCTTCAATCTTATCAATAAACTCCTGCATTGTCAGAATATTAACTGTTCCTTGTTCTATTTTCTCATATATCTCTGATAATCCTCTCTTTTTATCCACTCAAATCACTTATAGAATGTAAAAGTATAACTTCTAAAATACTTTCATATAATAAAATCTTTTTATTGAATTAATACTTAAGTTCTTATAGAAAATTTTGAAGAGGCTAATGTCGATTTAGAGGTGTAAAGCTCATAGCGTACTATGAATCGAGACTTAGATTAAATTGCGAGGATTTCAATGAGATCAGAAATAAATTCCGAATATGTGAAAGGTTGGGCATTAAGAATCTAATTATAGAACCAGCTAACGTGCTAAAGTTAAATGATGGATTGAAAAGCAAGATAAAAGAAATAACATCGATTAATCTCAATTATCGAATAAATATAAACCCAAAGAATCTTAGAAATTATCAAATTTCTCTAAATTCAGTAGGAAGCAGTCTCGATATTGTATCTATAGAATCTGATAAAAAGGAGATTCAAATAAAAGCGGCCAAAGACCCTAGAGTAGATGTTCTCTCTTTTTCTAGGATTGAAGCGATGAAGTCTTTATCAAGCGGCGTCATTTCATTAATAAAACAAAATAGGTCATTCATTGAGCTTTCACTTGTTAATATTATGGAAGAAAATAAACCTTCCCAATCTAAAAACTTTAGAGAAATATACAGAACGATTAATTTGGTACGTTCATTAAAAGGCAATCTAATAATCAGTGGGAATTTTGCTAATCCTTTTGAATTTCGTCATCCTAGATCATTAGTGAGTATTTGTCACACCTTATTTGAAATGCCTTTGGCTGAAGCTAAAAAGGCTTTCAAAGATAATGTAAAATTACTTCTTGAGAGAGTAAAAAATAGGAGAGATTATAGTTATATTGAAGAGGGAATAAAAATCTTGAAAAGTGATGAATAAATGGTGAAAACTGAGCGAAATCGTTATATTCTATTTCAAATCATTAAAGAAAATGATTTAAGGATTGACCCTAAAGACATTCTAAATTCTATGTGGAAATCGATTTGGAAATTTTTTGGGATGAAAGAAGCGAATAAAGTAGGACTCTGGCTAATTGAATATGATACTGAAAATGATTTAGGTCTAATTAGATGCTCTCACTATACAAAAGAATTGATTATCTCCGCTTTAGCCTTAATTAAAAAAATATCAGGGAGAAAAGCTATAATATCTCCAATAAAAACATCAGGCACAATAAAAAGTATGAAAAAATTTCAAACTTCTTTTAAAATTGGTAAATATGAATGAAGATAATTTGACGAATGCATCAATTCTTGAAAATAAACGTATAATGAATTTTGATTTGCCACATACCGATAAATTTATACAATCTAAGTATGTCTTAGTTATTAAGGTAGATACTACGAATTTTACCAGATTGATGATATATCCAATTGACGCAAAGAAAATCTTAAAGGTGTTTTTTGTCATAAAGAAAGATAAGGTGAGAAAAGTAAGAGAATTGCCTTCTGAATTTGAGACCTTCCAAATAATTCATAATTCAGGTTTGATTCTGAGAGAAGATAAATATGTTGGAGAGATCTATTTCAATTTAAGTTACTCAGATTCAAAATATAAAGATTTAAAAACATATTTAAATAGAAATAAAAGTATATTTGATAAGATAAATCTATATGAAATAACTACTCTTTTTGAACGATGATACCCATGTGGAAAGTACTCCTTAAATTTGAGGGATCGCCCCAAGATGAACTTGAATTAGAGGATGTAAAATCATATTTTGAGGGGTACTTAAAAATTAAGAGAAATTACTTTGATCGCTTAGTCAAAGCGATAAAAATTTCAAAAAAATACATAACTAAAAGAGGTATTGAAAGAGTAACAAGCCCAAACAATGAAGATTGGACTTTAAATCCTTGGTTATTATTATTACTTAAAGAAAATGAAAAAAAAATGTCTTTTTGGTTGTTAGTAAGACGAGAAAAAGATTTATCTGGAACTCTTATCGCTATCGGTCCAAAATTATATGCTGATTTTAATAATCAAAATTTACCCGATTCAAAACGCGATTTAAAACGATTAATTAATTTTATAGTTTCTTATATCAATAAATTCGATTGCTTAATTATACTCCCAAATTTTCTATCCTAAATTTATAATATCATGAATGAATTGGGAAGGATTCAAAAATTTAAAATTGGACTCTTTTTTATTTTATCTATCATTTTTAAATTTTCTATTCCAACACACAAACGAAAAGTTGCTTTAAAGACGTGAAAAGAACAGCATATAAAACAATATTATTCCTTTCGATCTTGATAGTCTCTTTAGCTTCATTAAATTCCTTTCTTACAATCAAGGGCGAAAAAGTAGCGTTAATACCTAAATTTGGTCAAAGTCCTACGATAGATGGGAAGATCGATACTAACACTAATGAATGGGATGATGCTTTAAAGACAAGTATGACTTTATATCAAAATCTTTCAGATCCAATTAATGGTTTAAAAATAGACTTTTGGTTGATGCAAGATGATAATAATTTGTATATTGCGGTTCAGGTTAAATTTGAAGATCATTCCTCAAGTGAATTTAACAATGAGTTTGTTGGAATTTTAATATCCAATAATGACCCAGAAGATCCTCCTGAATTCAAGGATGCTAGGATTTTGCAATTCTCTAATATCAGCGCTGGGGAATTCAGTTATGAAGATTATTATATAAACGGTTCAGCGTATTATATTGATAATAAAGCTAATGGTACTGGTGCAGCAGGTTTAAGCGGAGATACAAGTGTGTATGAATTTTCTCTTCCAGTAGATGTTTTCGACTCCAGTCATCAAGATGTATATTTGGGACATTTATATACTTGTGCCTTTGGGGTTGTGTATGGAGATTCTCCTTCTTATCCGGGAGGTATTATTCTTTCTAATTATGAATTGGTTGAAATCCAAATCCCTCCACTTGGAAACCCATCAATCGATTGGAATTTGATCTTATTCGTGCTTACTATCGTTATATTTGGAGCAATTGGGATCTTGTTTGGTTTTTATATATATCGAATTTTCAAATTAAAGGACAAAATCAGGAGATTGAGGGGCTAAAATGTCAAAAATTAGTAGGTTTGAAAATAAGTCTGATAGTACTGATTTCGCATATAAGACAGTAATACGATCAGTTATATTAGCAGGCTTATTTTTAGCTCTATCATTCATATTTAATGGAGAAATAATCAAGATCTATGACGGAACAAATGATTTTTTAATCATCCTTGTTGCTTTGTTTAAAGTAGTTCTAATTTTATTGTTCTTCATCTTTAGCATAATCAGTATTGGAAATTATAAAGAACTATCTGGAAAACCGCTCAATATAAGAGATCTTATCCTATTATGTATTATTTCATTATTACAAGCATTTAGGAATCCAATAGTCCTTGTATTTACTTTATTTGGCCTTGCGATCCTATTAGTATATTTTTATATTTCACAAGAAGGCTAAAAGTTTACTCAGATTACTTATTCAAAAACAATTAGTGAAATTTTTTAAATAAATCTTTGAAGGAAAAATTATTTTGTAAACCTCTTTATGTATAGGGTGATATGTTTTATTTAATTAACGATCTTCGATTTTCCTGATGGAAGGAGGAGGATAAGCTCATCCTCATTAAGTAATTTTATCCATTTTTTAATTGGTTCTTCAAAGTGGTTAACAAATTTTTCCTTAATTTTCTTAGCGAGTTTGCCTTTTGAATATCCTGACCTTGAGGGTCTAATGGTCAAGAAATATTCTAATTTAGGCGTGATAGCATCTAATGGACCACAAAGTATCTTTAGGTTATAAACTACGTTTCCAGAGCTATTTTTCGATTGAATTAACTCCAAACCAATTGTTAATTCTGTTTTAGCATCTTTTATGATATTTTTTTTTCCACTAATCATAAAAGATCCCTTTGGGAGATATTCCCCTGTTGGAGGGGTTTTTGATACCTGATTTGGAAAGACATAAAACACATCTATGACGCCCCAATCTTCTTTCCAAGCATTTGAATAACTAGCCACAAAATTAGCTGCTTCCTTTAAAGTTGACTCTGGGACTTTTTCGGAGTCTGAATTTTTAACTACTGCCAAGGGAGAACCAGGATAATTAGTGTGAAACACTATATCATCTGGATCTATATATCTTTTGAATATAGATTCATTTGATGATGCGTCTCGTCCACCAATTACCAAATAATCATCTGATGATATAAACCATCGAAATTTTTCATACCAAGTACGTTTCCTTTTTTTTACTAAGGTATGTACGCTTTCTTCAATATTATTTTTTGATTTTTCTAATTTCTTTATTTTATCTTTAGTATTTTCTATTGCTTCAAGCGTTCCGATAATTTTTTGTTCCGCTTTCTTTCCTTTGGAATAAATTCTATTTGCATTCTCCCCAACACTTTTATTAAGTTTTAGATGGACAGTATTAGAGTTAATTTTTATTACGATTTCTCCCTTCTGTGGAATGATTTTTTCAAACAACTCACTTCCGTTTAAATTATTTTTCTTTGCTCCTAATAATGTCTCATTAATTTCATATATATTATATCCCTTTTTTTTTGCGTTCGAGATTACATTAAATAATTTTTCTAATAAACCGAAATGAGAGTATATGAAATCTCCATATTTATAATATCTTGCTTTTTTATTCTTTAATTCTTCAATATAATGTTCTTGACTTTTAAGAATTCTTTTTTGGGCTTCTAATTTATTTTTTAAGTCTTGATCTTCCGGTTTTTTTAGGATTTCAGCATCTAGTTTAGAGTAATATTCATCTACTGCCTGATTAAAAGTTTTAAAATATTTTTTTTCATAATTTTCAAAAAGTTGTAGATCTAGTGGGAAAACCGAAAGTTGTTGTCCTTTATCATCGTATACGATGTTAGCGTTTATTTCTCCAAAAAGTAGTTGATTTCTAAGTGCTTTTATTGATAAAAACAGGGAATCCTTTTGTTCTTGAGTAAGTGAATTTGTTTCTGTTGATATCTCCAATCCCGATCTAATACAAATTTCTTCACTATAAAGCCCTGAAATTCCAATATTTTTCGCTAAAAATCTTACAATCTGATCTTTTGTATTAGAAATTATATCTAAAAATTCTGATTTCTTAATATTTAAAAACCCAACACTACTACTTTTTGGAAATTCATAGAATTTGTTTGGTAAAATCTCTCTATCTTTAAATTTTCGATATGATTTTGCAATTTTTACTGTTTTAGTCCCATCTAAAAACACAAAATTTCCTTTATTAAACAACTCAATAATAAATTCTTGAGCCTCATCCTCATAAGATTCTAGTTCAATTATTATTATTCTATCAAAATCATATTGAGAGACTGACTTAATTCTACGATTCTTTAACAATTTTCGAAGGGACATAATAAATTGAGGGGGAAATTTTGGAATTGGATATTTATAATTGGTCAGATTAACTCTAGAATCATTTTTTATTATTAAATTAACTTTTTCGTTTGACTTTGTTGATATTTTTAAAATTAATAAATCCTCAATCTCATATACATTTGCAATAGTACCATCTGAAAGAGATGCATTTAATTCTTTACTTATGATGCAAACATCAAAATTTGAAAATTTAATTTGTTGATTCATTATAACTACTCTCTAATTAAAAGAGATATTAGTCGCTTAAAATCTATATTATAAAATGATTTTTATAATAATTAATATTAATACTAATAATTATGCCAAAAAAAGATAAGCGCCGAAAGAAAATCAATATAAAGAAAGAAAGACAGAGGTTAATCAAAGAAAAAAGAAAAGAACTCGAAAAGCAAGATTTATATCATGAAAAGAGAAATTTAAAAAAAATCGATATCCGTTTGGAAAAAGAAACCAACTTATATTGGATTCGGGCTCTTTCTGGAGTTATTACGGGGCTCATCGGTCCTCTAATTGGATTAATTGGCTGGTGGTTATTAATATGGATGGTTTGTTTCTGGTTATTATTCCCCTTTTTCGCTAATTTTATTATTTTAAAGTACGAATATGATAAAGAAGAATGGAATTGGAAAAATATAATTAAACCGGGTGTAGGGATTTTCTTCTTATTGTTTATGATCGCAGCAGTGATAATTCATACGTTAATGGCTTTCTTATAGACCTAAATTACGATTTACTGTTTTATTTTCTTCAATTCCTCCCTCTGAGACATAACCGTTATTTCATCACGTTTATAGATTCGATTACAATACATATATTGAATTTTTAAAGGTTCTTCTTCCAAAACTATATATTCTGTATCATTAATTCAAAGATACATTTATCAATTTTGCTAAAAAAGGTTTTTAGATTTAAATCCGCTCCATCAGAAACTTTAATTGAATAATTTGAATTAAATCCGACACCTATTTAAATTTTTTAGTTTAAATAAGTATATCAAGTTATTCATTAAAGTTAAGTGAAAAAATTATTAGAATGTTAATCTAAATGAGAGAAGAAAAGAGGTTGTATCTTTTGTTAATCATTAGGGAGATTTATAAATTGTAAAATCAGATTTTGATTCTCTGTCTTAATTTTTTTTCTTTTTTTACTTTTGATGAAAATACAATTTCATCCAGTTTGTATATACGATTACAATAAACACATTGAATTTTAAGTGGTTTTTCTTCTAATACTATAAATTCTGATTCGATAGGTTCATCAGAATTTGAAATGCAAGTAATATTCTCACATAAAATCAATTCTTTAATAATTTTCGGTATTTTTACTTTTTTCTTTTCGATTACTCGATAATTATCGATTAATGCGATTGTATTATTTGGTGATAGTATTGAAATTTGTTGCATTTGGATTTCATTGAGAAATTCTCCCTCAATTTTAATAATATCTTTCTTATTAAATTTTTTCGATGAAACATTAACACCAATAGTCATAAGATTTGGTGATTCATCAAGACCAGTAAGATTTAAAATTGTTAACGCATATCCTGCATCAATATGGTCAATAACAGTCCCTCGTTTAATTTTCTCTATTTTTAATTTTTCTTCTAACATTATTTTAATCGAATTAATAAAATTTTATTGATTGATAAAATTAATGCTAAGTCATTAATAAATAAGAATATTAGAAACGAGAAAGAGAATCAGGGATACAAAAACATTATATGTTAAATTATCATCTATTTCTAAATCAGCATAGTCGAGGAATCCAATAATAATTGAACCGATTAAAGGGATAAAAATTAATCCTATTATTGAGATATGGTAAAACGTATTAAGTAAAAGAAGACATAAAACACCCGAAAGATAAGCACTTATCATTCCCCAGATTAATCCCTCGTAGGTTTTTGATGTATCTCTGATTTTTCGCTTTCCTACAGTCCTACCTAATAAGTTGGCTACCATATCTCCAAATATTGCCATTGTCATAGAGACACATATTAATAGCGGCCCTATTGGTTGAAATATTCCAAAAGTAATAATGATTGAAAAACAACCAACCCCCATTGAAATGTGAGGGCCTAAGCGAGTACTTATCTCCTTTTCTCTCAATATTAAATTCACAGGTTTAAGAGGATACCAGTCAGGTCTTAAGATTCTTAAGGCATCAACGGAGATCAATCCTATTAATGAAAGACTGACAAGAAAAACAACTAAATATTGGGTAAAAACCATTTTATTCCCTTCAGAATTATATAACGAAAAAAATATATCAGAGATAAATGGTGGGGACAATCTAAATAAGTAGACAAAAACATTTTCTACCCAGAAACCAAGAGTAAAATAAAAAAATACAATCGCTAAAACAACTAAATGAGTCGATTTCCTATATAGTTCATACTTTAAGGGAAGTTGTCTTAAAGTTGTAAGATAATATTTCTTCCATGAACCGTTTTTATACATCTGCTTACTTTTCTCACGATTTACTGAGAGATAAAGTATCGGTAAATAAATGATAAGAAATATGATTACCGCTAAATTGAAAGGGAAAATGATAAGATCTATATTTGTATCTCTTATGATATATATGTTTATTAAATTTAGTGTTAAACTTCCGATGAAAACTAAAGAAATGAATAAATTGTTATAGAATGCTTGAATTTCCCCCTTTTTTTTTGAAATTAAAGTAATGTACATTAAAAGGATTCCATAAATATATAGAATAATAATGAAGATGATCGAAAAGTAATCCATAAATAATTAAGCCTTTTCCAAAAAAAACTCTTGAATTAAAATAAGAAAAATAAGATAATTAAAATTTTGATTCATCTATCAACGGCATATCGTTCGAATTTAAAGCTTTTTCTATTTCTTCGGTAGGTAATTCAAAATCGGTTAAATTTCCTTCCATATATTCTTCGTATGCCGAGATATCGAAAAATCCATGACCACTAAAATTGAAAACAATAACCTTTTTTTCATTGTTTTCTTTTGCTAAAAGTGCTTGATCTATAGCTTCTTTAATAGCATGACATGTCTCTGGAGCAGGTAAAATGCCCTCTGTTCTAGCAAACTGGAGTCCTGATTCGATGACCTCAGTTTGATAATGCATCGATGATTTCATTAGCTTGTTGCTTACTAAATTCGAGACAATAGGAGCTATTCCGTGATATCTTAATCCTCCGGCATGTATTGGATTTGGGACGAAATTATGACCCAGTGTGAACATTTTTAATATTGGAGCTTTTTTAGCAGAATCCCCATAATCCCATCGATATTGCCCTTTACAAACACTCGGGCACGCCCTAGGCTCTACACCAATAAACTCGGTATTAGGGAGCTTTCCATCTAGTTTATCCTTAATAAATGGAAGAGCTAATCCCATAAAGTTTGAGCCCCCTCCCATACAACCAATTATTATATCTGGCTCTTCTATTCCCACTTTACTTAGCTGAATCTTGCACTCTTGACCAATCACAGTTTGATGCAAGCAGACAAAATTTACCACACTACCTAATGAATATCTTGCATTATCATTAGTTAAACTATGTTCTACTGCTTCTGAAATAGCGATACCTAAACTTCCAGGATGATCTGGATTAGATTCAAAATATTGCCTTCCAGCACTAGTATTCTGAGATGGACTCGGAAAAACTTCGGCATTATACGCTTTCATTAAAATTTTTCTTCCTGGTTTTTGATAATAACTTGCTCTTACCATATATACAATACAATTAATATCAAATAAATTGCAGCCATAAGATAAGGCAGAACCCCATTGCCCCGCCCCAGTCTCAGTTACTAGTTCTTTTATTCCATCTTTTTTGGCATAATAAGCCTGAGCTAAAGCCGTATTTGGTTTGTGAGAACCGGTAGGAGAAACAGATTCATTTTTAAAAAAAATTTTTATGTTTCCATCTAATAATCCTAGTTCCTTTTCTAAAGCATAAGCACGATGTAAAGGTGTGGGACGGTATGTTCTTGCATATATTTCTCTTAGATCTTTAGGTATTTCAATATAATGTTCCTGCGATACTTCTTGCATAACGCATTCCCTTGGAAAGATCATAAACGCAAGTTCAGGAGGAGCTGGTAGACCATCCATTGGATTTATCATTGGTGTCATAGGCTTTGGTAGATCAGGTAAGATATTTATCCAATTTTTTGGAACTTCATTTGGTGCTAAAAGGATTCTAGCATCTAATTCATTCTGCATAATTTTTTCACTTTATTTTTTTAATTTTTAATTATGTCTCTTTTCATTTTTGGAGATCAAAGATAAAAAGCATTAGGCTTAAAACAACAAATTTAGAAAAAAAGATTCAAATCTCTAATGGTTTATACTGATGCAAAAGTGCTCTAAAGGCACCATTGCCACTGCCAACCTAAAAAAGCTTCTTTTTGGGCAGTCATATTTAAAAACCATCTAAAAGTTAAAGAAGGAGAAAATAAGTTAATTTATAAATTTATGGATAATGATCATTTGTCTAATTATCAATGAGAAAGAGAATAGATTTATCTCCCTTGGAAAATCTTGCCTAAATTTTTTGCAGCAATCCTCATAACCTTCACAGTCTTCATTAAAGTATCTATTACGGTCCCAGCGCAGACGATTACCAATCTACCAGCATTACTTACAATTATGTATCCATTTTCTGCCCTAACAATGATTTCACTCAAATCTTCTTGAAATAATGTTTGTATCGTGGAGCTTCCTGTCATCAATAAGGCGCTAGCTAAACCACAGAATTGATCACCATCTACTTTGTACTGTGGAAGGGCGGAAAAGGCGATCTGATATCCCTCCTGAGAGACCAATGCAATAGCTTCGATATCAGCATTTGAAGTTATGAATGTAATTTGAGGACTAATCTTTTCTATATCAGCACTAGTAATTCCCAGATCTGAGCCGAATTCCAAACTATTTCACCATTTTCTATTTTTATTTTATAAGAAGATTGCTTTATAATTTAATATAAAAATATTCTCTTTTATGTTTTTATTTTTTTATATTAACAAAGCGCTTATGATCAGCTTAAATTTTAATATATTATCTTCTATAAATTATTTAAATTTTCTAACCGTTTTTCGCTATTCTTCATTATAGAATTCAATAATAAAATGATACATCATGATAACAACTAGAGAATCTATTAACTATCAATTTTCGTTAATTTTTGGATATTCATCTCCAAATAATATTGTCGTAGGTGATGTAATCGGTCCAGGAAAATTAACAAAAGAAAAAGTGAATAATCTTTCGAAGGAGGTTATTTTATATCTTAGAATGTTTAATGCTATTTTAAGAGATTATACTGGGTCAGAGTTATATAGCATTGAATTTGAATTATTTAATTTTGATCCAAAAGATTCCTCTCTTAAGATTTATCCAAAATCAATGATACTAACTCCGGGTTCTTTTAAGGATTGTGAGAGTTTATTCCTTGCATTGAAACCTGAAACTGGAATTTTAAATATTCATAAATCGAAAGAATCAATTGATGAGATCAGCAAGTTATTTTTTGACGTTGAAGAATTTTCGAACCATCCAGAACTATCTAAGGATGATAGCAAGGCTATTCTTCAGCGGTTTGCATCTAGGTTTAGTTTGAAATTATTTGGTGAAATGCTTGAAGATAAGTGGAATAAAAAATTAATAGGTGTAAGTGCCTCTATACCAACAGAAAAGAAGATGTTAGATAGCTTTAGTTCAGTGAGTTCGGATGTAGGATACGCTTGGGATAAAAAACCAGTTCAGATTTCCTTCCGGAATTCTAAATATAAAAAGTTACCGAATCCTCTCGAAGAACAAGCATCGATAGATCATCTAAGTTATTCAATTTCCCCTCCATCTGCAAACTATGTTGCTACTAAAACCTTAGAACTTGGAACTAATTTAATGGAATTAGCAAATATAGGAACTACTGAGGAATCTCAAGAAAAAATAGTGCTTTTTATTTTCAATCGCGTTGAGAATAGGTTCAATTTAATCAATGAAAGTAAGGATACAGAATGGATTATATCTGAATACTCGAAGCTTTTAACTGAATTTGAAAAAAAATTTTCACTTTTTTTGAAAGTATCGCAAGAATTCACCTATTCAGGTCTATTAGAGCCTTTAAATGAACTTTTAATTGATTACAGGAAGAACATTCTAGATACGTTTGAAGGAGATGATTTCTATTATGATTTTTGTGATATAGCCGTTGAATTGATTAAAGATTTTGTCCATAAGGATTCTGACCCTTTGAGAAGTAGTGATCTAAATTCACCATTTCAATATTTTTCTGAATTAATTAGTAGTACGTTTAAATTAATACAAAAGTTTCTTCCAATTTATCTTTCAAGATTAAGACTGAAAAGATTATTTAATCGACTTATTTTAAATTTAGAAGGAAAAATAAATCAAGAACAAAAACCAGCAATGATTTTGGGTAAAAAAATTATAGAAGGTTTTGAATCATTCATTAGCAGTGAAATTGAAAAAAGCCCGCTTTTATCTGAAAAATATAGCGAATATAATGATTCAGTTATAATTAACGAATTTAAACAAATTATAAGAAATAATGTTTCTGACTATTTTAAAAGTGTCAATCTGACTATAAGCGATTTAGTTTCATTTGCAGAAATTCAGATGGAATCCGATTCTACCTTAATTAAAGAGCATATCGAGAAGTTTAAAAATTTCTCAGCTGAATTACACTTTCTACTTAGTTATATCCTACGATATAGCACAATTAATAGATTTCTAAAAGAAAATCCCGAAAATGAGATTAGTGACCCTGTGACATTCTCCAATAAATTTTATCGCTTTTTAGAAAAACGAGTTGGCGGAATTAAACTAGATTGGAAAGAGTATATCCTAGACTGGATTAAGGATTATGCTAAAAAATTCTTTAATATGGAGGAACATAAATCTTGGAAATTAAACGAGATCTTTTATGATTTTTTGAATTATTTAGAAACTAGAGAGAGTAAAGAACAAGAAATTGAGTCATTTTTGAAGTTTTTAGATTTATATATTGCGAAAAATTCTGAAGAATCTTCTAAAGTTGCCTTTTTAGAATTCTATCAAAAGTATGATTTTTGTCAAGGAATTTCGAAGGAATTCCCTAGATATATCTTTGATAAAATTGAAAATGAACTAAATTTATTAACGCCAACAAATGATAAATTTGAACCGTTAGAGATTTTCAAACCTAAAATTGGTGAGAGTTATTTAGAATATCTCAGGAATAAAAAGTTAAAATATTATTCACCCCTAATACCGAGACCAGTTTCATTAACATTGATTCATCAACTTACAGAAAAAGAGCGGGAATCATTTAAAGGAGATTTATACCACGTTTTTAATTTTAAATATTGGGGGAGAAAATGTAATTTTGAAATAATGGATAATTTCAAAGAGGTATATAGGAAATGGTTAAGAGAAAAATAAGTGGAATAAAAAGGAAAGCTACAGCGATTGAGGGCACGAAAAGGTATTTTTTAACAACCAATCGAATTATTTCTCATTTTAAAAGGGAGAATGATAAGATAATAATTAAGAATTTGATCGAAAAAAAAATAGATTTAAAGAATTTATTACTTGCTACTGCTGCAATTCACCTCTATCATAATATGGGTATGCGCGTTATTGAAACAAAACAAAATATGAATCAATTAACATATGAAGCGACTTCAATCTCAGAAGACCAACAAAAAAAAATTCTCATGACTGAATTTGAAATGGTTCTAAAGGATTCACTTAATCTGGAAGTTGATGTTTTATATAAAATTATTGAATTAGAAAATTTATTTATTTCAAGTCTTATTGAACAAGAATCAGTTGAAATCACCGAGAATGAAAAGGAAAAGCTTCAAAAAAAGTTGGATGCTGAAATTGAGATAAAGTTATTAGACATAATTAATCATTATCCTTCATTTTACTTCTACGATTTTATTGGTGATTTAATTGGTCTTACAGACATAATAAAACAAGAGATTTTAGATGAGAGCTCTTCGTTTAAAGATTTATCAATTGATTTAGAGAAAAAATTAGTGCGTGAAGAGAAGGAAGATAACCTCATCGAATTATCAACATTGAACAGAATTATTAAATTAGTAAAAAGCGAATTTGAGTTTAAATCATATAAAGAGCTCAAAGTTCAGACTATGCCAATAAGGATGATTAAGAAAAAAATAATCATCCACGAAACTGAAAGACTCCCAATATCTCTTAGGGCATTAAAGTCATTTATAGAGGGAAATAAGACTAAAAAAGGAATGATAGAGCTTATTTACCAATCATTTAAACAAGAACACGACTATGATCAGTTCGAAACTAAAATCCTTAATTATACTAAAGAAAAAATTCTGGAGCAATTAATGAGAGATCCAAATGATTTGATATATTTTCTTCAAAGTTTAAATGAAAATGGATTTGAAAATATCGTTTATTTAATTAATCAAATTGGTATCCAAGATATTTTGAATATGATGCATCTCAACTCAGAAATTTATGAAAAAGCAAAGAGTTATTTAATTCGATATCATATTCAGAAGCAAGATGTTTTAGCTTTACAAAAGGAAGGAAATGTTTTGCAAAAAACAATCAAATTATTATGTGATTTAAAAGCTCCTTTTTTACAAAAAATTCTGAACTCTCAAGATTTTGATTTAGAAAAATTTCTCTATAAAGACGACGTTCAATTTAAGAAACTTTGGAGTTTGATAGAGGAACGTGTAGGAGTTAATATTAATGACCTAAGAGAGTTCGTTAGGAAAAAACAGATTATAGACAAGATTTTTTTACATGAGCTTAATCTCAATAATTACGATCAAATTATAATTTTAGTTGAATTTGAAGAAATATTGAATAGACTTGTAAAAGAGATTTTTTTATTCATTTTAACAAAAATTTTAAGACAATATTCTAGAATAATAGAAATTTATGATAAAATCACTAATGACAAGGGTTTATTCTTATTAGCTTTGAGGAATATGGATGCACCCTTAGAATCTGAGGAATGGATTAAAGTAAAGTTTGAGGAATTAATCATCAAACGTATAATGAGTAGACAAGAGGAGTTAAGTATTGTTCTAAATGCTCATAACCAAGTTTTTCTCGTAAATGGTTTCATTTTAGCCTTATTGTTGAATAGGTCATTAAAAAGCAGTATATTAACTTTGAAAAATGAACCAAGTAAAATTTATAGCAATTTAAAACCTGTTGTCCTGAAAGCGGATATGATCTCGCCAATATCATATTGTATTGCATATGATCTTTTAAAAAGATTCGAGGAATTTAATTCTATTAATAAGATTAAGGTAATAGAAACGATTGAAGCAGAAAAGCAGGAAGAAAAAGATAAGCTTAGGGAAATAAGAGAAAAACAAGAAGAAAATTCCTTTAACTGGATTGAAAGAAAAATAACATCCTCAATGATGGGAATAAGTAGACCTGGAATCAATCCAAATCTTTTTTACTGGGATAAGAAAAAAGATACTCGAATCTTAGCTGAATTTATCAAGGTTTTCTCCGAAACTGGAGAAGGAACTAAGCAAAGATT
Source organism: uncultured archaeon (assembly GCA_964632315.1). Taxonomy (GTDB): domain Archaea; phylum Asgardarchaeota; class Lokiarchaeia; order Sigyniarchaeales; family SOKP01; genus SOKP01. The sequence goes on along the minus strand of CAZWEM010000020.1, from coordinate 35,732 downwards.
TTTTGAATTCTATAAAGATACAGTAAAATTGATAAGAAAATTGGAGCCGAATTTCAAACTAGCAGATAATGATGAATTAATTTCTGAGATTGATAAAATGATTAATCATACTTTATCACATAGAATACAAAATCACTCTTCTAAAATAGAGAATAAGGAAATATTAGATGGAGAACGAGTCGAAATTTCTCAAAAAATTGCGGAAAAAATCGGACAAATTTTAGATAAGGCATTATATTATAAATTTAAAAGTAAGAGAAAAGCAAATTAAAATTTAAAAAAATATAAAACAATGCTTTAATTTATAAAAATAATCATAAAAGTGGATTAACATATGTCTTACGTAAAAAAAGAGATTCGATATATTAGGGATTCCTTTTCTCAGATATTAAAAGCTTTTATCATTTTTATTTTGTTCAGTTCGGGTCTATTTGTTGCGTTATTGTTAAGATCGATAGGAACAAATGGAACTATTATTTCATTTGCTAGTATTATCAGCGAAATTATTACCCTTATTTTATGCTATTTTCTACTCAAAAAGTACATAGTTATCCCTGAAGAAAAAGAAAAGATTAAAGGGAAAATTAAATAAATTTTTCCCATTCTCTTTCTTTGACATTAATTGAATCTAAAAAAGACATAATGTCTTCCACTAAAATCATTGGGTCATATTCCCAGGCTTCGTCTTTATTAAAGGATACACATTTTAAGTCATCAATTTCGAAAATTTTCTTAATAAGGAGTCCATACATCGCTACTTGCGGTAAAGAGATTATAAAATTACCTTCAGGTTTATAATCAATTACTTTTAAAGTGTTATTCTTTAGTTGGATTAGGTCAATGTGCCCAGTAAGGCAGGTGTCTTTAAATTTTTTCCAGATAGGTATTTCAATTGCCAATGAATCCTCATCTTTAATTAATATGTTTTTTAAAATGGGGTTATGCCCCGGTTTCTTAGGCTTAGTGTCGCGATTTTCTTCAAAATTATCAAAGACATTTTTTGTAAAAGTAAGTAATTTTGAATTATTGTCGTAGGTTTCAATTATCCCTCTTCTGATAAGTTTTTTACTGAAAATTTTTAGATATGATCTTTTCACTCCCTTAATTTTGAATTGAGAAATTCTTGGAAGATCTTTTGAATTAAAGTAATCGTTTGGTACTTTACCGTTTAAAACCGCTTCAAAATGAGTCCGTAATTTTTTAAAACCATCATTTTTAGAAACAATCTGAAGAATTTGCGGTTGGTTTTTTAATTTAAAAAACGGATGATCTTTATTTAAATTGTATGAATAAGGAATACTCTGATGTATAAATTTCCTTTGCTTTAGTGTATTCATCTGATTGTCGTTTATAAATAATGAATAGAAATTTAAAAAAAAAGCTATTAATGATTTAGTATGTCAAAGTTATGCTTCTTTAAAAATCAGCAGATAATGATTTAATAAAGTTTTTAGATTATAATAAATTCTTTCTTTATGCTGCAGAGGACTTGTAGCCAAGCCTGGATATGGCGTCGGACTTCTAATGTATTAAATTATATGCAGCTGAAATCCGAAGATCGCAGGTTCGAATCCTGCCAGGTCCGTTTTCTTATCTTATGTTTAATATTTTATTTATTTAGATTTAATCACGCAATCTATCACGATTAGATCCATTTTTGGGGAATATGCTTTTACGACTCTTTGATTAATTAATAAATCAATTTTAGAGTGATTCTCACCTAAATGATGATTTAATCTCTTACATACAATATCAAAGGAATTCTCTTTATCTGCAAATGAATAGAAATGGAGGATTCCACCTGATTGCTTCATTAAGTAACATGTAATGTCTAAAAAATTAAAACTCATTTCAGGTAAATTCATAATTATGCGATCTATTTTGTTATGAATCATATTTCCAATTTCATTTCCAGGTTTAATTAGATCTTTTACATCAAGATTAAAACAATTAACCTTATCATTGACCTTGTTAATCTCAACATTTTCTTTCATATATCTAAATGCTATTGGATTTATGTCAAAAGCAAAAATCTTAACAGGATTAATTTTTGCGATTTGGATTGAAAAAGGACCAACTCCGGCGAACATATCAACAATCTTTTCATCTTGAAAAAAATCTGAGTGAGAAATTCTCTTTCTTTCAAAATTTAATCTTGGAGAAAAGAAGACTTTTTTGACATCGAGTCTATAACCTGTCTTATTTTCTCTATAAAGGGTCTCAGAATTTTCAATGCCTAAAATTAATCCAAGGTCTCTTAAACGAAACTTTCCCGAGATTTCACTTTTTTTTTCGTAGACGCTTTTAACCTGAGAATTGATTTTAATCAAAGCTTCAGCAATTTTCTTCTTATATAATGTTAAATCCTTAGCTTCTATTTTATCAAATCGGTCAAATTCAACTATTGCGATTTCCCCGATTATATCATACGATTTTGGCATTAAATATAAAATTTGCTCAGGTAATGTATTACTTAAATAATCTACAAGGTTCCTTTTTCTCTTTAAAATTTTAGATTTTCCGTTTCGTTCTATTATTTTATATCTGAGTTCTGAAAAATCAGAATTTACATCGATTAAATTTTCAGAAATTAGAGGAAAGAAAATATAGTCTTCCTCATACTCAATTCTATAATTAGGATTGATAATTCTCCTATTAGAGTTTTTAATCAGATCCAGTAATTTTTGACCATTTTGTTTTTTTATTCTAATATATTTCAAATTTAATCATAATCTATTATTTTGTAGATTTAAAAGTTATCTTTAGCTTAGTTTGTGGATTGGTAAGAGAATTGATAATATTTTTATTAATTTGATTAGATGCCTTATTACAATTAATTAATACCGTTCTTTCACAAATGAAATCACTTTTTCTAAAAACCATATCAGAATGGTTTAAAAGTGGGAGTTCTTCACTTCCATATCCATAAAATGAGTCTTTAAATGACCCAGTCTCAAGTATAACGTTAATTATTTTTCCACTCCAGATCTGACTCTTTAATTTATCGTTTAAATCATAACATGCTTTTGATGCCATTATTGCTAAAATACAATTTCCTTTTTTAGAAAGATGATTATCTTTTGTTATTTCGAGTGTTGTTTTATGATCGCATAATATATTCTCATGACCACGTGCATAAATTATATCTAGTACAGTCATATTTTCATCCAATTTTTGAAGCGTTCTAATATTGAATCAAGATCAGAGTTAGAGATGATTTTTTTTCTGTCTTTTTTAACAAGGTATTGTTTAATCTGCAAAATTGGAGAGTTATTTGGAAAATCAATTTCTTCATTAAATTGATTTAATACTTTTTTTGGAAGCAAAATTCCAATTAATTCATATTGTTTAAAGTTCATTTTAAAAAACATTTCAATAATTTCAAAAGCAATATCAGTAAAATGATTTAGATCTAAATGTTCATGTTGACCGAGAGGATATATCTCAGAAAATTCAGAAGGAATTATGCCAAAGAAAGGTGATATGAAACATATCTCAATGAAATCTTTTTCAAAATATGAAGAAGATTTTATTACTTTAACCCATTGTTTTATAGTTGGAGAATTTTCTCCACGAGCATCAAGCTCAGGTAGTAAAATTAAAAAGCGAGAGTTTGAAGATTTCTTATAATACTCTTCAAGCACTTTTTTATATCGATAAAAGATAGGTCTAAATGAACTTTCTATGGAAGAAAAAAGCCTACCGTGAATTTTATGTGAGTGATCGTATCTTTCAAAAAATTTAGAGTTATCCTTAATTAAACTATATGCATTTACCAAATTTGGATGATTCCTAATTCTCGTTTCGACTAATTCTAAAAGATTTCCTTCCATAATTGCCTGTCTGATTGTTCTTAATTCAGAAAAAGATATATATAGGTTATGTCGTGCAATTAATTCAATTCTAAAATCATCCTCGAATTTTTTTATCTCCTTTGGAGTATATTTAGTACAGATTGGGCAATTACAAGGAAATTCATAAATTTCATCAAGTCTTTTTGTACCTGATGATAATGTGAAATATCGATTTTCTTTTGCATACAATATGTAGGCAGCTGAATCCATCAAGTCACAACCACAAGCTACTGCTAAAGAGAAGAATTGAGGTAAACCTAATCCAAACATATGTAAGGGCCTATTGCTCATTATTTTTTTTTTAACAGTTAATAACATATTGAGAGTAATTTTAAATCGGTAATCTAAAAAAGGTTTAACTAAACCACCAATCGCATGTAATGCGAAATCTAATTTATTCATTTCAATTGTACTGGTTTCCAGTAAATCACGATAGATCCCTCCATGGATTGGTCCAATCCAATTTCTACTATTGTCACGCCTTCTTGTAATATTTTCTTTTGCTCTCTTGATGTTTTCGATAACTTTTGATTTTGCTATAAGGTATGAATCACTCATTTGAACAGGAATGTCCAATATTACCGGGAAATCGGATCTTATTTTCTCCTGAAAATTCTCTATTTCCTCTGCTTTAATTTCAATTTCTTTATTATATATATACTGTTGAAAAGCCCCACTATCTGTTGCGATTATCCCATCATAATTAAGAAATTGATGTATGCCCTTATTTATAATCTCTTCTCTTATTTCTTTATTCTGGTACAAAATAAAGGCATTCGTGAATACACACTCTGCTCCTATTTTCTTTAACTGGTCAGGAGTTATAAGATTTTCGAATGGATGAATTACTGGGAAAATATTTGGTGTAATCATCTTTTTACTGTCTATTTCAATCTTACCGACGCGTCCTAAAACATCAACATCACTAAGTTCAAATCTAATTTAAATCACCAAGTTAATCAAAATATTTCATAAGTTGATCCGAATTAAAGAGTTCTTCTAACCAATCAATTTTTCCTAATTTATAGATTTCACCATATTCCTTGTCATAAATAATCTTAATAATCTCATCTCTCAATTTATTAATAGAAACTTCCGAAGTATTTATCTCATATATTGGCTTTGTCACTCTACTTTCAATAAAAAAATTCACACAACTTCCTAGTATTTCTGATTGTATATTTTCTCTTACTTTTTCTTCCCGATATCCCCTTTTTGTCAATCTTTGACTTAAAATGACTGGTTCACACCTCAAAATTATGATCAAATCTGCTTCTTTTTCAGGAATAATCTCGACAAAATGGCTTTCAATTATTAGTAGCCCAAGATTTTCAACCTTGGCTTCTTTGATCATACTTAGAGCTTTACTTCTTAATTTTTCCTCATCAATAATCAAAGTATCTCTTTTTTCGTCATATCCTGATACCAGATCCTCTGAGCAAGCTAATTGATTAAGACTGATAACTCTTGCATTTAATTTTTTAGCAATTGCTTTTGAAACTGTTGTTTTACCGGTTCCAGGAGTGCCCGAGATTAATAATATAATCATTGATTTATTTTATCAAAATATTAAATAAGAAATTTTTTAAAGAGGATTTTTCATGAATAATAAATGGGAAAGGGGGGCTTCGAACCCCCGACCTCACGGTCACAACCCGTGGATCGAGAAGAAGGATCCACGGTTATCAGCCGTGCGCTATACCAGGCTAAGCCAATAGAGAGACTCATAAACTCTACGAGTCTACTCTCCCGGGTTTCTTCCCCGAAGCTAATTTATTTTTATGAATATGTTTTGCACTAAATTGAATAATTTAAATAATATATAGTTAAAAAATTTTTTTAATAGTCATTTTGGTATGTTATATATATAAACATAAAAGTTGATTTATTTGCCAAATATCCTAAATTTTTCAATAGTAGGGTTAGAAGAATATATAATTAGTTTTGAGAGTTATTGTTCTCCCTGTGAGATCCAAAAATATTGCAAATATGGAAAAGAAACTCCATTCACGTTATCTATAAAATGTAGTGATCTAAATAGAACCAAAGAAAAGATAAAGTTTGAACAACTCCAAAAATTACAAAAAACTGTAGATGTTTCTGTTACATATGAGGAATTGATAAAGCAAGTCAAGATAAATATCCAAAATATAATCAGTCAGATTTGGAGGGATAAAGTTAAGGCTCAAAAAGAGGAAATTAGATGCCTAGATTCAAGGAAAGTAGACCCTATGATAGTTGCCCAACAAGGTCAAGATTGGTGGCAGGATTTTAATCTAACAATGAAAGAAATAAATAATGAATGCGAAAAAATAATTTGAAATCTTTTTCAAAGAGATTTTTATAGTTTTTCTCAAAATTAACTTATATTATGCTAAACAATTTAACTTTTTTTGAAGTGATATTTGCTTTCTTAAAATTTACTTTGGTTAGTGTTTTATTCAGTATTGGAATTCTTATTTTATTTAGACTAAGGGGAGTCTATTTACAACAAAGAATAAAAGGGGATCCATCAAGTAATAATAGGGCGATGCGTAAGGTAAGATTAATTTTAGGTTTTACTTATATTATAATTGGGTTTGGGATATTATTTAATTATCTCACATATATGCTAATTTGGTCATTCCGTAATTTTAATGGGATTTTATTATTATCACTAAATTCATTAACTAATGTTATACCAGAGGAATATTGTACTAATCTTTCACTTTTTATTGAACTTTTTCATCCTATTATCGCTATATTATCTTTTTCTGCTATTTTACAATACTTTATGGCTTTATTTTATTTAATCAATAATAATAGAGTAATTAGTAACCCTAAAAAAGTAATCACATTATTAGTAATTTCAAATATAGAAATTTTATTTTTTGGAATGGAATGCCTTCCATATCTTCTATAAAAGATTTTTTTTAGAAAAAATCAGCAAGATATAACAAATCCAATGAGCTATCGAAAGATTTATATAATTAAGTTTCATATAAATATTTTGCATTGAAGAAGTAAACTTGATTTCAGTCACAAATCAATTTTTTCGTTTACTTAATAATTGCGGGGTCAAAAATAGTCATACATAATTGGCTATAGATATATTAATAATTTTTATTAAGAGGATAATTTTATGGAAATTAAATTAGAGACAACCAATTTTTCAAATTTATGCCCAGAATGTAAAGGTAGCACCATTTCCATTCAAGAAAAGGGTGAGATTGTTTGTAGTCAATGTGGCCTAGTTATAAACGAGAGAATATTAGATATTTCGCATAGTGGAAAGAGGGCTTTTACTAAACAGGAAAAAGAGAAAAGAGAAAGCACTGGATCTCCCATTTCTATTTTATTACCAGATATGGGCTTAAGCACTATCATTGATAAGTCAAGCATTAAGAGCCCTGATCTTAAAAGAGCAGCCAAATGGAATTCGAGGATGACATGGGACAAGCGAAATATGCTCATAGCAACAACAGAATTAAAGAGAATAGGAAGTAATTTAAATTTACCTAACCACATTAAAAAAACAGCAATACGCCTTTATATAAATGCTTTTAAGAAAAAACTATTAAGAGGGAGATCCATTAATGGAATGGTTGCTGCTTGTTTATACTTTGCTTGTAGAGAAAGAAAAATCCCCAGAACTCTCCAAGAAATTTTGGATGAGACTTCAGTTTCAGCGAAAAATGTTCGGAGATGCTACAGGACGTTGATAAGAGAATTAAATTTAAAAGTACCATCAACCGATCCTATCTCTCTGATTCCTCGATATATTGCTGAATTGGGACTAGATGCTGATGTTGAGAAATCTACCATTAATGTTTTAAGAACCTTTATTTCCCAATATTCAACAAGCGGCAAGGATCCAAAAGGATTGTGTGCTGGAGCATTATATTTAGTAAGTAAGAAGAAAGACAAAAGAATTTCACAGAAAGAAATTGCTAATATTGTTGGGGTTACTGAAGTGACATTACGTTCCAGGTATAAAGAGCTTGTTTCAAAATTAAATATAAAATATTAAATATTTATTTTTTCATTTACTTTAATCTTCTTTTTTTAAATAATTTTTTACGAAATCAGGTAATGTGAGAAGATAACCTTGAGCATTTGGTAATTGATTCATTATTTTGATAAATAATTGAGAGTAATGTTCTGCTCTTTCTTTTTGTTTTAAAACCTCATTTCTAGATTGTTCTTTAATAGGTTGTACTGGTATACCTTTCAAAACTGATCTTGCTGGTATTGTTAATCCTGGAGGTACTTGGCTTTTTGGAGTTATTATACATCCTTCACCTATGGACGATTCTTCGTAGATCAAAGAGCCTTCCATTATTTGTACGTAATCCTCCATAAATGTTCCTAAAATTGTAACACCAGTTTCAATAATACAATATCGCCCTACATTAATAGAACTTTTAGAAGATCTGGTAAATAAAATTACCCCATCAAAAATGCTCGAAAATTCCCCAATATTTATTTTAGAATTTTCAGCTCTAATAATTGCACCAGGCCATATAACTGCATTCTCATTTACTTTAACATCACCAATGAGTGTTGCCATAGGTGATACATAACTATTCTCACTAATTATGGGACTTTTTCCATTATATTCGATTAATGGCATAAAAACACGTTTGAATATTACTGTTTAATTAAATTAATGATCGATTACACATTTTTTAATTTAAGCAAAGTATAAACTTGAAAAGTAAATTGTAAAGTCATAATTTCAAACTAAGTATAGATTTGTTGTGGATCATTCGAATCATATAATGAAAACTCACACTTTGGATATTCTAGACTTAAAATATTACATAATTTCCTTAAGGATATATTTTCTGTTTGATAATGGGAGACTGCGATAAGGACTAAATCTATATCACGAGCAAATCCTGCAAGATGATGGTCAATTTTAAATGATATAACACAGTCGCAACCTATACTTTTAGCTTTTGTTAATACGCTTTCATTAATAAATTCTCCACCAATAAGACAGATTTTCTTTATTATTCTCTTTAAGGTCCCTACATAGTGAATTTGACTCATTTTTAGATTGATCTTAATTCTCTCCAGAATATTTTCTAGGGTTAGTAAGCTTTTTTTCAGATCAAATGTTTCAGGATGACAAATTCTTCCAATTGGTATTTTTTGATAAGATTTAATTTGAATCTTGAATATGTCATCTAACTCTAAGTAGAGAATATTCATTAAAGTTTCTGAAATCCCTCCTTCAGCACAAACAAATGGAGTATTCAAAACATAGATTGAAATGGGATAATTTGAAAGTAATTTCAATTTTTTGATTAAACTGGGATTAAAATTTTTAAAGGAACTTCTAAACAAGCCATGATGAGATATTATAAGATTAATTTTATTAAGAATTGCATAATGAATGACTTCCAGATTCAAATCAACCGTTAATATAACTTTCTTGATTATTTTTTGACCATTTCCTTCACTATAATGAAGTCCATATACTTCCGATTTTATTTTATATTCTTTTGGAGAGATTTTCTCATTAAGAAGTTGATTTATTTCTGCTAAATTCATAATAAAAATTACCTTTTACTTAAGATTAATAAATTAGTCAAAGTAAAAAAAAACAAGTCTGAGTACAGATTTATTAAAATATATATATTTTATTCATTCTTTAATATCTTACAAAAACATTAAATTTAGACTGATTATCAAATGAATGAAACTAATTGCTTGTTTTGTGAAATAATTTCTGAGAAGATTCCTTCTAAACGCATTTATGAGGATGATATATGTATTGGTATCCTTGATATATTCCCTGTTTCTAAAGGTCATTCTCTAATAATTCCTAGAATTCATTTTAACACTATTGAAGATATTCCAGATAATATTTTAAAACATTTAATTCTTGTTGTGAAGCAATTGGGAAAAATAATTCATAATAAGTTGGAAATAGATGGATATAATATATTACAAAATAATTTTGTCGCAGCTGGGCAAGTTATTAACCATTTTCACATCCACATTATTCCTAGGTCAAAAAATGATTCTAAATTCAGATTAAAGATCCCTAAAATCCAAGTTGATGATAGTCAACTTGAAAATATTAAATTAAAAATTCTAGATTGAGTTAATAGTTTACTTTTTATACTTATTTTTTGAAAAGAGAATAAATAAGTAATAGAATGATAAAAATAAGAAAGCTAATAAAAATTTTTTATAAGAAAGTTCGAAATTTTATTAGAGATGATTTTGGTGGAAACTTGGTGGAGTATGCTTTACTAATTGGATTTGCACTATTTGTTTTTTTTATTCTCGTAGGTGTTATTACATCAATTCTTAATTGGACACTAGGTTTGTCTAACGACTTTTTTGATATAATTGGAGGAATTGGAGGATAGGTAAGAATAAATCATTATTTTTATTGTTTAACTATTAGATTTTCTATCATTTTAATCTCATATTTTTTTGACCATTCAAAAATGTTATCTAGAACATAATTCTTATCTACTTCTAAGTATTCTATAAAGTCTTTTAGGGGTATTTTATCTGCTCCCTTAAATAAGTTCATAATTTTCTCTTTTAGAATTGATTCTTCAGGAGGATACATCGCTCTTTTTTTTGCCCTTAAGCTTGATAAAACATCATCAAATCTTCCATAATCAAAGAAATGCTCAACAATTCTGCTTATTACCGAAGCTGGTGAATTACCAAAGACTCCTACTAGTTCCTCAACTTGTTTCATACTCACCAAGCTTAATGTAACAGTTGTTCTGGCAGTTTCAGTCATAGGTTTATTTCAATTTTTAAGAATATTCAATATTAACAAAAATTTTGTTGTATTTAAATCTATGCCAAATGATGATAATATTGCATAAATAAGCATCTTTAAATATATTTTGAGTTTATATTATTATGTAATACTCTTTAATGAAATTACATTAAAAATGTCGAAAAATTGTCGATTTTGAATAAAGAATTTGTGGAGTGATTAAAATGGCAAATAATATTTCATTAGAAAAAGAATTTGAATCTAGTGATCTCAATACCCCGCTGCAAAATATATTATTAAAAACTCTTGAAGAAAATGGGCCACTTACTAGGAATCAATTAGTGAAACAACTTAATACCCCCAGGACTACAATATATGATAATTTATTGAAATTGCAGAAAAGAAAAGTCTTAGAGAAATATACCAGAAGTAATGGCAAGAGAGGAAGACCTTTAGTGTTTTGGAAATTAAAATAATATAATTTTTTTTTACTTTATATTCTGATTAAATATCCCCTAGATACTGCATCATTTCCATTGGAATATTTAGTTAAATGTCATAAACAAAAATTATAAATATATATATTAAATGGCCCCCAATAAAAAATTGTTTAATCTTATATAAAAAATTTTATTAATCATTAATTAAACAAGCTTAATTCAAAAAAGAACATTGAAATTTTCCACTCGAAATTAAGGTGTAAGAAATAGAGAAATAATAATATAATGCTAAAATATTCTTTATCCTGTGTGTTTAGGAATATAATAATACTCATTAATACTTTTTTGGTAAGAATCTTTGTTACTTCCTGATTTATTTACTCGTGGACGTTTTGTTAGATTATCTCTTCTAAATGTTATATTCATCATTTTTAGGAATTTATTAAACCCATCTCTTAAATCTAATGGTGCCAATGCGAGTCCTCTTATTCCAGGAATACCTTCAAAAACTAAAATTGAATCAGCAATAAAATCTTGAGTTATTATATCATGTTCCACAACAAAAGCTGACTTTTTAATTTCTTCAATTGATTTTCTTAGCAGCTGAGCAACTTGCAATCTCATTTCAACATCCAAAAAAGCAGAAGGCTCATCTAATAGATATATGTCTGCTTTGGTTGTTAAACATTCGGCTATGGCGACTCTTTGAAGTTCTCCTCCGCTTAATTCACCAAATAGCCTTTCCTTTATGTTTTCAAGATCTAGACTATTTATAATTCTCTTTTTATAGGCTTGGCTCAGATGAGGAGCTAATTTAATATTTGTAATTAAATTTGATACCAGTTCAAATTCGTTTAGTTTGATATATTGAGGCTTTATTGAAACTTTTAATTCTTCATTATTAATATTATTATTAGCCAGCAAATTGATAAAAGTAGATTTTCCTATACCATTGGGTCCTAAAATTCCAATAATTTCTCCCGCATGAATTTCACTACCTTTTACTTCCAAAGAAAAATTACCTAAATTTGATTTTAAATCAGGATAAGATAAAATTACATCTCCAATGTTAAACCCAGAATCCAATGGAGGTCGTTCATGAAAAACTATAGGTTCATCCCTAATTCTTACATTTTCATCCTTTATATATCCATTTAGATAAATGTTGATGCCCACTCTTACACTCTGTGGATGAGAGATAATCCCATAAACTCCAGGTGAACCATAAAAAAGTGAAATATAATCACTCATATAATCTAAAATGGCCAGATCATGCTCAACCAAAACTACAGTTTTCCCTTGAGTTGCTAATTCACGAATTAATTTAGCCATGTTTATTCTTTCACTCACATCCAAATAAGAACTAGGTTCATCAATTAGATAGACATCTCCATTTTTAATATAAGCTGCAGCTATGGCAACTCGTTGCAATTCGCCTCCTGATAATACAGAAATATCGCGATCAATTATTTCTCTTAAATTTAATGAATCGACTAAAGAATCCAATTTATCTTCACTATCATTTTTCTTTAAAAGCGAATAAACTTTTCCTTGTATAAATTTTGGGATCGTTGTAATATTTTGTGGTTTTAGGACCATATTTAGTTTATTCGATTTCATATTGATAAAGTATTGTTGTAATTCTGATCCTTTAAAATGATCGATTATTTCATCAATGTCTGGGGTTTCTTGCCCAAAACGACCTAAATTCATTTTTAGATCGCCAGAAAGAATCTTCAACATAGTACTTTTACCTATACCATTTTGACCAATTAATCCTAAGATTTTTCCTTTTTTTGGAATAGCCATTCTGAAAAGAGAAAATTGATCAGGACCATACCGATATGTAATTTCACTTTTTAATGGATCAGGTAAATTAACTATGCTTATTGCATTAAAAGGACATTTCTTAATGCAAATTCCACAACCAGTACATAGATTTTCGGAAATAATTACATTTTTACCATCTGGATTTAAGATAATCGTATCATCTCCCGTTCGTACTCTAGGGCAATATTTTATGCAAGGTTTTTCTCCAAATGGACTACATTTTTCTGGTTTACAACGATCTTTATTGAGTACAGCAATCCTCATGATTGTTTAACCATATTCTAAAATGAAAAATGATAAATAATCTTTTTCATTTAATCAGATAATAAAATAGCTAAATTTAATGAAGAAATTTGAATAAAGAATTTTCAGTACATTGGCTTGAGGATATTATAAAGGAAATTTCAAATAGAAAACCAGAGCAAATCACATTAGCTACTGGAAAAACCCCTTCAGGGCATGTACATCTAGGAATCTTAAGAGAAATCCTAATATGTGAAGCTTTACGTAAGAAGTTTACCGATAAAGGAGAAAAAGTAGATTTTTTCTTATTCCTCGATGATTTTGATGCTGCTAAAAGATTTCCAGATTATATTGATAAACAATTTCAAAAAGAACACTTAGGCAAACCATTTGCTTTGATACCTTGCCCAGAAAATAATTGTGGTTGTGAAAGTTATGGTCATCATTTTGGGGATGAATTAGCTTCAACGTTTAGAGATTTTGGTATTGAAAATAAAATAATTTGGTCATTTAACTTATATCAAACTAAAGAAATGCAAGCAAAGATCAAAATCGCTCTCGAGAACAACGATTTGATTAAAATGATACTAAAAAAATATATCTTACCAACTTTAGACGAAGAAAAACAAAAATCTTTTTTGAAAATGCAAGAGACTTGGATGCCTGCTATGGTTTTATGTGAAAATTGCAATCGTATCCAAAAAAGAACTTCTAATGGGGAAATTATCCCAAATAGGGTCCTTTCTTATTTAAAAGAAGAAGAAAGCGTAAGTTATACTTGTCCCGTATGTGGTTATAGTAATGTAGTTCCTATTTCAAGTGGAAAGATAAAACTAAATTGGCGTGTAGATTGGCCTGCAAAATGGGCATTATTTAACACAACTTGCGAGCCTGCAGGAAAAGATCACAGTGTTAAAGGAGGAGCTTATGACACAGGATTGGAAATTTGTCAAAAGATTTATAACTATGAGGGGCCTGTAAAAGTACCTTATGAATGGTTAAGATTAGGGGATCAAGATATGAAAACTTCTAAAGGAATAGTATTTACTCCAAAAAAATACTTGGAGATTGCTGATCCAGAGATTTATAGGATGTTAATATATCGAACTAATCCAATGAAACACATATCCCTTCGTATAGAAGAGTTACCCCAATATTATGATTATTTTGAAAAAGTTGAAAATGTATACTATGATACTGAAAAATTAGGGTCTAAAGAGGAAGAAGAATTTATGAAATATTTGTATGAATTAACAAAAATCAAAACTATACCAGCAGAAAGGCAGCCCAAAATTTCTTTCGATTTACTTTTATTTCTAACTCAGATACAAAATCTTCTTCCTCTTGAAAGATTATATGAAAAAGCTCTTAGTTGGGCTGATGATGAAATTTCTTTACCGTCCCTTGAGATGTTCGAATCATTATTACAAAGAACAGCCAATTGGGTGGAGGAAGTAAAGAAGATTATAAAACAAAAATATGAACAGAAAAAACAAAACTTTGTATTAGATAAACTAGGGATCTTTTCTATCCCAAAAGAAGTTAATCAAAAAATTATCGATCAATTAACTCAAACTCAAATTTCTGCACTTAAGAAATTTAGAAGATTTCTTATAACTCAAAAAAATTTGAAATCTGAAATAATACAGAATGAAATTTTTAATATCTCTAAGCAAATAGAAGATCTCCCTCCTAAAGATTTATTTAAAGCATTCTATTTGATAATTCTAGGAAAAATCTCTGGTCCACGTTTAGGTCCATTTATTATGTTGTTAGGAAAAAATTGGGTTCTTAATAGATTACGATTTTTAGACAATTAAAAAGAGGTAATTTTATGCTTAATTTTGGGATTTTTTCTGTCTTTTAAATCTAAACCACTTTCTTTTCTTTTTCTGATTCATTTTTTCATAACATTCAGAACAATATTTATGCGAGCCCTCTATCATTGCCCCACATTTTTCACAATGTGTATGAGGATAAATGTAAATTTCTTCTTTTTTTTTGTATCTATCAAATTTACTCATTTTCGATCCCTATTTTTCTATCAAAAAAATTCTTTCACTCCTGCCTTATCAATTTTAATTTGAAAAAATTGAGCACTTGATAACTTTATTCGAATCTCTTCTGGGTAATTAGGAAATTTTGATCTAAAAATTTCCTTTTCAGTAGTAACTTCAATTAATTTATTTTTCCAATATAATAAAACATCCTTAACTTTAGAACTTTTCGTTAGTGCAAATACACTACCACCTCCTCCAGCTCCGGTTAATTTAGCAGCATATACATCTGAATGGTCTTGAATTAATTCTATCAATATATTGTTCGCAGATCCGATTCCATAAGGAAAACCAGCAATTTTCATAACACGATTCATAACATTAGTATTTTCTTTAAAATATAATCCCAATAATTTCCAATCTCGCTTCATAATTGCGTATCGAGATTTCCAAGAAATATTAGCAATTTGTCTATAAAGATTCTCTATTGCACTGTTTTTTTCAAGGTAAGCTTTTCTTAATTGGCTATGAATCGAACCACTATTATGAATTATCCCTGAATGGCATACAATTATTGGTAGGCTTTTTATTTTATAAGTCTTATCAATCCTGTCATAAACTGCTAAAGGTTCTTCACCAAGTTCACTATGTAATAATTTTCCTACGTATGAACAGAATGATAAACCACCCCTACTTATAGCATATCTATCTGAATATCCAGCAGAAATCTTTAAATCAAAATCTTCTACTCTAGTTGCCATTTCAGCGATAGTATCTTTGTTGATAGGCAAATTATTGTCAATCAAATTGTATAAATTGAGAAATTTAGCTAAGGCATATATTATTGCAATAATGATTGAAGCGCTTCCACCTAAACCACTCTGGCGTGGTATTGTTGTTAAGATTCCTATTTCTAAATTTTCTTTGAAAAAATTTTCCCAAAAACCAGGATGGGTTTGAGAAAATCTAAAGATAGTTGCTTTTATTAAATCTCTCTTTTTTTCGATTGCCTCTCTTAATTTTAATTTCTCAGTTTCAATCAAGGTACTACTGATCAATTCAATTGCATTATCTTTAAACTCATAAATGTTGTAGCAACTAGGTAAATTAATTCTCTTTATATAGACAAAAGTAGAGAGGGGATTTTTATAGCCATTAATAGCTACAGCGGGCATCCAATAATCTCCTTCAACGGCATCCAATGGATTAATTAAATTAATTCGTGAAGGAGCTTTGACCATTATATCAGGATTCTTAGTTAAAAAGAATTTTCTGACTATATTTAACATTTTTTTCGAGATCTTCTAATTAGAATAATAAAGCTATAATGTTTAAAAGGTTTTATCTCTAATTACTGATAAATTTACTAAGGATTAACCAAATTAAGAGAAATCGCATTGATAAAAACGCGCTTTTTACGAGAAAAAGGATTGGTTTAAATAATCTTTGGTATAACTTACTATGAGATGACTAAAAAAGGGAAATTCAAATTCGCTTCATATTTAATTGAAGATCATCTAATCTTTTATAAGGGTCCAAAACAAATGATGACAGCTTTTACCGTTCTATGTACTTCAAATTTCAATAAAATTCTCCCTATCTTGACTAAAATGCTCGAAAAACAGTATTTTGAGTATTTTTCTTGGCAGATTATGATAAATAAAGAAAGGCAAGATTCTTTTATTATTAACTTTAAAGGTACTAAAGCGGGGATTATTAAAGCATACAATTTAATCGAGCAGGAGCTAAAAAATCTGAAATTTAAAAATTTATTCTTAAAAAAAAAGATATTAAAAATAACCTTTTTTGAAATCCTTTCCCAAGAGCTAAATTCAAGATTATCCAGAAATAAATCGGTGAATACAATCACTATTAATGATCAAATCAATGCTCAGGTATTAAGGATTTTTGAGCTTAATCTATCTCTTTTTGTTGAGTATAAAAATTTATTTGAGAATTTCATCAAATATCTTAGAGATTTAGGAAAAAAATTTGTAATTTATTTTAATTTTCATATAGATCGTTTCAATTTAATCTCTAACTATGGTATATTGATTGAATACTTAAATCAAAAAAATGAATTGATTGATTTAGATGAAGAAATCAATAACTTTTTTACTCAATCTCTAGTAAACAAATTAAAGATTCAGTTAAAGCATATAATGAATTTACTTTGGAGAAGAACTTTTCCATCATCTAAAATGTTTCACCAAACTTCGCACTTCTTTTTGGATTATAATAAAGATTTTGAATATAAATTAATAGTGAATGACTTACTCGGGAAATTTGATAAGAATGAGATTAGTTATTACCAAATAAATGAGCAGCTCTTTTTCATCGAAGATCATACACTATTTATTATAGTGGAAAAATTAGATTTGGACTTATTATCAAGCTTAATAAAAAAATATTATCCAAAATATAGAATAATGATATTATTTCTGAATGAAGGGGAATATACTTATATAATGAATTTTAATCAGATAAAAAAATTAGAGGATTTACGGATTTTGAGAATGAAAGACCTAGTTGAATTTAATTATAGTATTCTAAAAATAAATTAAAATATTCCGAGATCGATTGCAATATCTTGAGCGGAGTAATCTGGGTGTAATTTAATAAATGCCTTCTTCTTCCCTAAAGGTGTGATAAGGGTATTTACTTTTATTATTTTAACATTATGAATCTTTTCTAAGGCACGTTTAATTTGGTTCTTATTTGCCTTTCTGTCAACTAAAAAAACCAATTTATTTTCTCTTTCAATAAGATCAAATGTTTTTTCGGTAATTAATGGTCTTTTTACCACTTTATAATATCTTTCCATTTTTTACACATCTAAAAATAATTATTAAGTTCATTAAATGCTGATTGAGTCCATATAACAAATCTTCCTAACATTGCACCTGGAGCAAGTAAATCAATTGATAAATTTTCAATTTTTGCCGCATCAAGTCCAGGAATGTTCTTTATGGCCTTTATTATCCCATAATCCTCTTTTATCACCAATAAAGGACCTTTTGAAGACTTATATTTTCGCCCTCGTCTTTTTCCTTTACCAGCTCGTACTTTTTTTGCCTTCTTTGTTTTTAAGAGTTCCTTTTTCAAACCTAATTCACATAAAACTAAAAAGATATCCTTAGTCTTTTTAATTGTTTGAACCTTATCGTCAATGACTAAAGGAATTTGTGGGACGTCTGAAATAATATGACCACGATTTTCTAGCCATTTAGTTTGCCCTGAAGCAGAAATAGCAGAATAAATTGAAAGTTTTTTTACTTTACTATTCAGTTTCTTAATAATCTTTCTTTCATTTTTAATAGGATGAGCTATTCTCCCTCCTTTTGCGAATGGAACCCTTCCAACATTTCTTGCGGTTTGAAATCCAGAACCTTTAATTCTAGGTGCTCTAGACATGGCATGCCCAGTTCCCCACCCTTCAGCAGTATTTCTTAGACCAGCTCTTTTATCTCGTCCTTGTTTCTGTTTGTTTTTAGTTATAAATGCCTCTGATGCAATTTGAACTAGATCTAGTCTGGGTTTGAATTTAAAGATTGAGGGAACCTCAATAGAACCTTTACTTTGACCATCCAAATTATAAATATTTACTTTTTCCATAAATACACACTAATTATTTTCTTTGTTGGCTTTCTCTATTAATGAATGTAATTTCAGGTATTTGAACTTCAAAAGATTTAACTTCACGAATAGATTTTCTTATTCTTATTAATCTTTTTTTAGGACCAGGAATAGAACCTAAAACAACGAGATAATCTCCTTTAATTCGTCCATAATTTAAAAATCCTCCTTTTGGATTAATTTCCTCCTCGTTTTCACCAATGACCATAATCCTTTTATGATATTCTGTTCGTTGATGGAATCCAAGCTGACCTGCTCTTGGAACTGTATATAGCACTCGAGCAGGATGCCATGGACCAATGCAAGCAACCGCTCGTTTAATTTTACTATTTTTTCTAGGTAACAATTTAACTCCAAATCTTTTTACAGGTCCTTGAAAACCTTTTCCTTTAGTAACAGCGATGATATCCACTAATTCTCCTTCTTGAAATACATCTCTTGCGCGAATTTCTTCTCCTAATTTTTCAAGAACGTAATTAAAATCTTCATTAGGATCTCTAGAGGAATTTAATGTTATTTCGATTATATCAGGGGTTTTACGTGGTAATGATGTTAAATGTGGTTGAGATTGAAAAATCCCTCTTATTTCACTTGTATTATTAATATTGTTCAATAAATTTGCTTTAGCTTTATCAAAATCGTATTTTTCAGGATTTGGGATGCTTATTTTACGATTCAAAAAGTTATTTGAGTTTTGTGTAAAAATCTCTCCAATGATATATTTTCCATATTGGTCCTCATTGTAAATTCTGATCCCTATTAAGATTAAAGGAGGGACTTCAATAACTGATACTGATTTCATTATTTCTTTTCCATAATAAGGACTGTTTTTCTGATCTTCAATATATGTAATATGAGTCATACCTGCTTTGAATCCAGCAAAACCAAGAAAATTAATTTGTTCCCCTATTTGATTCCAATGTCTAATTCTACCCTTAATTACAGCAGCTCTTTTTCTTGGAAGAAACGCTAATGATCCATGTCTAGGAGCGTGCTTTTTACGATGAGCCATATTAATCACGTGAACTTTGAAAATTTAAATTAATCAAGATAAAAAAACTTTTTTATTCTAATCAAATTAGGAGTATACACATCATAAACAAGTAGTTTTTATAAATTAAATTTGAATTCATTTTATGGAAATTAAGTTTAAGGGAAATTCATTTATTGCAGAAAAATCAGATTTTGATAATTCACAAGCAAAATTAATGGTCCTTGAATGTCGTGATTGTGCTCATTTTTCCAGAAATGCTAATTTTAGTATTAATTGTGTCAAGTGCATATTAAGCGCAATAAAACAACATAAAAATCTCAAATTCTTTAAAATTTCGTTAAAATATCAGGAGAAATTATTTGGATCAGGTGAAATTGGAGATTTAAAATCATATTTTTTGAATCAAGAAAAATTAACAAAAGAACTAACTAAAATTAACTCTTTTGATAAGTGTAAATATAAAGAATTTGAATGCAAAATTATAGATTCATTAAGATATGACATTTTTGATCTTAAAAAGTTTATTGATGATCCAATTCACTTTTATGAGAAATTAAATGAAATTAAAAATCTAATTAACTCTGATAAGATATATGATTCAGTTTGTGAAAGCTGTCTTGTTAAATTGGAAGTTCATCTAAATAAAATAATAGAGATCCTTCATAAGTTTCACATAATTAAGCATTATATCGAGTATAAATCTGAATCCAACCTAAATAATAGAACAAGGTTTTATCAACAACTTTTTCAAAAAGATTTTATAAAATCGAAAAAGGCTATTCAAAAAACGTATAATTTCCTTAAGAACAAAAAAATTGCCAGTTATAATATAGGTAATAGAAATGAATATAAAATATGCATTTTTGAAATTAATAATGAATCAGAGAAATTTTATGAATATAATCTTAATCTCCCTCAAGAATTTAACGGAAAATATTTAAAGAGTCTAATTAATGATATTAATCTTAATTTCGAACTAATAGATATTAATGAAATTATACAATTTGAAGAATTATTAGAAATTTACTGTAATAAAGCTCTTGAATACATCAAACATAAGTACAGAATTTCAGACAATGAAGCAATTAGATTAGCATTATATGCTTCCCTTAGAAGATTAAACCTTTTCAAAATTTTTCCTTTTTTGATTGATGATTTTGTTGAAGAAATTTTCTTGGATTCCCCCCATGAAAAACTATATTTAATTCATCAAAAATACGGGAAATGCAGGACTAATATTTCATTTAATGATATTGAAGTTGAAAGAATGAAAACCTTTATAAGGATATATAGTAATCAAAGATTAGATTATTCAAGTCCAAGTAATAAACTAGTAATCAAAAATAAACTTTTTTATTGTAGAATTGCACTTGATATCTCTCCAATTGTTCCAAATGGATTTGCACTCGATATTAGGAAGTTAAATAAAAATATTATGACAATTCAAGATTTACTAAAAAATAATACGCTAAATCCAGAAATGGCAGCTTTTATATATTTTAACGTGTTGAGACGAGTTAATTTTACGGTTACCGGTGAAACTAATACAGGAAAAACAACATTAATCAATGCATTAGATTTAATAACTCCACGGGAATTCAGGAAAATATATATTGAGGATATCACTGAGTCTTTAAATCAACTGAAATATGGAAGACATCAACTGAAATTTAGGGTGGATTCTGGGGCTTATACTAACCAAAAGTTTTCAAAACAAAATCAAATAAAGACATTGTTACATCGTACTCCAGATATCATCTATTTGGGAGAGATTCTGACCAAAGATGAAGCTAAAGCGATGTTTCATTGTTTAGCTGCTGGTTTAAAAGGATTTCAAACTATACATGCCAATGATTTAGAGGCGTTGATCAATCGCTTTTTATTCCATTTTAGAATAGATAGAAGTTGTTTAAGCGATTTAGATCTATTAATTTTAATGAAGAATTCTAATAGTCAAAGAAAAATCGTTTCAATCTCAGAAGTAGATAAAGATAATATTCATATCAATGAGATTTTTTCCTACAAACCCCGCTTAAAAAAGCATAAATTGAAGTCTGACCTCTTTGAATCAAAAATTATTAGTAAACTCGGTAGATATGAGGATATTAGTAAGGAATCTTTCTTTTCCATTTTAAATGTTTATGAAGATATATTTAGCACTCTAAAGAAAATTAAAAAAATCAATAATGAAGAATTGGTTAAACTTTTTGATATTATCTCATATCTATCCTTCAAATCTAGTCAAAAGATTGAAAAATTTTGGTTTAATTGGAAACAGAGGAATTTAAATCCTTTAAACTAAAAAAATTAATATATGTCAAATTTAGTTGAAAAATCATTAATTATTGGATTCGGAGTATTTTCTTTAATAATATTTCTCTCGGTCATTGCACCTTTTCTTAATGTATCTCTCAAAAATTATATAAATGATAAGAAAACGTTAGAAAGTTATAATGATTTTATTGACAAGGTCGATGCAGGAGTATATTATGTAATAGCAAATCCAAAGAATGAATTTAGTGAGCTAATCGATTTTCCTTCATATATGAATATTTCAATCTCAAAAAATGAAATAAGTTTTTACTTTAAAGTCGATAGCAATATAGTCTCTAAACACAATTCATATTCAAAGAATTTCTTTAATACTGAATATAAAGACTTTCCCTCCCAGAAATATAGTTTAAAGATCTATTTCGAATTAGAATTATTGAAAGTACTATTTATAAAACAATAATTGATAATTAATGAAGATCTCAACCTCTTACCTCAAATTCTGCCGTGCTTTTCATAAATCAAAATTCCCAAGTATTAAATTCAAAGAATTTGATGTTAGGACAAAATTAATTTATCAGAAGTATTTCAATGTTCATTGCGAAGATGTGAATAAAGCCACTTTATTCTTATATCTCACTATTAATCTCATCTTATTATCTATTTCAATCTTAGTGCCTGATTTTGCAAAATTCATTTTTCTTTTCATTTCTTTCATCATTTCGACATTAATCTCATATTGGTTCAATACTAAAATTTTTAGATTTGTAAAAAAGGAAGGTTCGAAAATCAACGCAATTTTACATTTAATTAAGATCTATTATTCTCTAATTCAAAACTCATTAGAATTTAATTCAGATAAAACTTTAGCATTTATCTCTCTAATCAGAGAATTTGATAGTTTGATAACCGGTTCATTTAAAGAAGTGCTTAGATTAATTCAAGAAGGCCTTACTCCAGAGAAATATTTAGATCAAGTAATAACTTTTTCTGAGGATTTCGATTTATACTTAAAAGAAATGCTCCTAAATAAATTTGAAATTAAAGACAAAGAGGATCAAATGGAAGGATCTATTGAACGTGATTTTAAAGTTTTTATAAAGCAAATTGAATCAAGATTGGCTATTATTTTTTTTATTGGAACTTTTTATCCTATTGGAATGTGTTTTCTAATTTTATTTCAAATAATAAATATGATAATTCTATTGTTGATTTTACCTTTATATTTTCTTATTTTAAAAATGCTTCATAAAAATTTTATTAAGAAAGACATTTTCCTTCTAGGGTTAATAAAAGACTATAAGAAATCTGAAAAAGTAAAATTCTATGAATTAATAACTTTTTTAAAAAGCTTTTCTCTGAATCTTAAACATGGAAAATCTCCTGAAAAAGCTTTTATAGATGCTTTCCTACAGTTAAAAAATCACTTAAAATTTCTCTACGATATAATTGAAAACCAATCAAAATTTTTGATTAATTTTGTTACAACTTTTAGTGGAATAATTGAAATTATGAAATCTGAACTTGATTCTACAAGATATTCTATTATATTAGAGGTTATTAAAAAGTTAGTGCTAAAAAATTCACTAAAGGCATCTTCCAAAATATTATCGATATTAGACTTGCTTAATCAACACCAAAAACTTGAAAGGAAACTTGAAACGATATTTAAAGGCGAAAGATTTAAAGGCATATTATTTTTATTCATACTACCGTTTATATTAGGAATTATTGGAGGTATATTTCCTTCATTTTTCATTCTTTTGAATAATATAGAAATCCGATATGAAATAATTCTTTCTGTTTCTATAAGTCAAGTTATATTAATCTATCTTATTTTATTATTTAGTTTAATAATCTCATCAATCTATTTCTTGAAAATAATAAATTTGGAACAAAAGAACTTCTTAATAATAATAACTGTAATTTTATATACTCTTTTATTTATAATATCTTTTTTTAGTGTTAGTTACTTTTTATAATTTTAACTAAAAAATTGAATATAGACGGCTTCAATAAACAAGTAAAGTCCAATGAATATATTTAGTAGAGTTGAGAAAAATGGGATCATCTTGAGAAAAAAAATCTCGCCATATTTTTGCTCAGTTATTAAAAAAGTAAATTCATTCACCAAAAATGTGAAAGGAAGCAACAAGATCAAGAAAAAAGTGATGCAAATGAGTATGCTTGTGATATCTGAAGAGATAACTGCGAAAATAAAAATTGTTACAAAAATAGTTATCATCAATAATATTCCAATTAGAACAAAATTAAAATCAAACATTTATTATTTGTTTCGTCTAGAATTATAAAAAGTCCCAACTTTGATTTACTCTTAGTAAAAATTATATAAATGAAAAGGCTTGTTATTATTAATTATGAGGAATTTGAAATTAAAAGGCTTAAAATATGAGAAAGGCACTTATCGGTTATATGACGATAGATACATTTTTTTTCCACCTCAAATCATTGATGTGTTATCTTCCATTTATGGGGAGGGTGTGAAATCTCTTTTAGTATGGCTTGGAAAAAAAGCAGGATGGGATTTAATACAAGACTGGGATGAAAATCTAAAATCTAAAACTTTAAATGATTTAGTGAACAATTTTTGTAATGTTTTGAGTAATCAAGGATGGGGTAATTATATTCCAAAGCAAATTTCTGATGATAAAATTATAATTGAACTTTCCCCTAATATTTCAAATGAATTATCAACAAAATCGAAGTACATCTGTTATTATATTACGGGTATTTTAACCGGATTCGGTGAATATGCATTGTACCGCGTAAATGTTATTGAAAGAAAATGTTGTATTGAAAATCCGAATGAAAAAACGTGTGAGTTTATAATTGAGAAAAAAGCCTAATTCTACCAAGGATCCCATTCTTCTGGATTTAACTCATCTGATTCCTCATTCTCAATACTCTTATTGAAAGCTTCATTGAAGTCTTCTGTTTCAAGATTTTTATCTTCATATTTTTCATTATAGCCCTCGCTTTTTAGCGATTGATCTTGAATAAAATTTACTTCATCTCCAATGATAACATCTTTAAACGCCAGAATTAATGAAAGGAAATTGAAAAACTCGTTTTTATTCATTTCTACCATAATATTGTCGTTTTTAGTTTTCAAAGCTAATTTTATCGACTTTACTAAGCCACTTACTTCGACAGAAGTTATCTCAATAATATCACTTTTTTCCTTCAAGTGGATTTTCCAAGTCGTTTCTCTGGTCTTTTCAATTTCCATATTTATTACTCTCTAGTCTTATTTGTTAAATTAATAAAACTCATCACATTTAAAATTTTATTCAAATCTATGCTTAGTTTATTTTAGCTAATTTATATGAGTATAATAGTTTTCAAAAAGAGATATACAAATTAATTCAATATTATAAGTGAACATAAAAAATATGCTAATATAATTAATGGGACTAAAGGAGCTCGATATTGAAATAAAACTTGGAGAGTAAATGAGCTGTAATTAAATACTAAATCAAAGCTAGCGATATGATATTTATCTTTATTAATTGATCTTATCTCAACAAAATCTATAAAAATGAAATATATTTGAAAAAAATGCTTCTTCAAAACCTTATGAATATTATGTGTTTCAAAATAGATATCGAATGAAGGATGTTTCTTTTTAGCCCTTTTTATAAAATATGATATAGAAATTAATCCAAAATAAAAAAACGAAAAGAAAAAATAAAAGAATAAGTAAAAGTTGTAAGATAAACCAGAATAAGGAGTGAATATAAAGATTAAAATAATGAATTTACAATCTGCCCCTCCAAATATTTTAATTTGAAACAAATAGAATATGACATAGAGAGAGACAATAAAAAATATTATCTTATTCAATAAAATAACTCCAAATTGTTCAGTGTAAACACTTAATTCAAATAAACTAAATAAGAATCCTATTGACAAGAATAGAAGGAAATAGTAATTAGGAACCCTCCTATATTTGAAATCATAAAAGAGATACAATATCATGATAATAATAAGAAAGAAGGTCATGAAACCATTTAAGGTGAGATTTATATCTAAAAATCACCTTCCCAAATTTCAACAAATCTTTTGAAACTACTAGCTTTTAAATTTTCGATTTTAAATCTTAAAATTTTGATCCTTCCAAAATTCTTTTCTTGGATTAAATTACTTTCTTTTAGGAGTTCTAAGTGTTTTATAACACTTGAATGATTTAAATTTGTGTTTCTAATAACTTGAGAAATTGAAAGTTCACTATTCTTAGCTAAAGTTTTTAGTATTTTTACTCTAGCTTTTGATCCAAACACATTTTCAAAATTTGATTTATTACTCTTCCTTTCACGAATCATATGTTCAATCCTTTTGATTCAAGTAATTCTAATACGATTTTTTCAAATTTAATTAATGAAATTTCTGGAATTTGTATAAGGCTCTTTCTACCTTTGATTGCTTCACTTTGAACATTTAGAGTAATTAAGTTGTCTCTTTTGAATTCTTGGAGATAATTCCATAGCTGTGATTGAGATCTTGAAGTGACTTCTAAATTTTCACAGATAATTTTATATAAATTCAATATTTCTTTCATTGAAATCGCTTTATCTTCTGAGAGTTTTAAGGTTCTAATTATTGAAAGGAGAAAAACCAATTTTTGAATGCTAATGCATTTTAAAATATCTTGAGTGGAAAATGGGACTAAATCTTGGTTTCCCAATCTCACACATTCTGCAGATAAATGTTTTAATCCCTTATTCTCTGCTATTTTAACTGATCTCCATATGAGATTCAGGCCAAAGCGAATATCCCCTTTATTATAAACAAGATCGGTGATCATACCCAAGATTTCATCTGAAATTACTTTTTCATTCAAGCAAATTCCTGCCCTATACTTTAAAATATCAAATATTTCCTCTCGAGAATACACTTTGAATTCTATGATGTTTCTCTGAAGTGTACTTAAGGTACTTGCGTCAAGATTACTTAGGCACGAAATATCTCTAACGATACCTATAATTGAGATCCTCTGTTGAATATTTATTGAATCATCATTTAATCTAGTCAAAGAATAAATCAAATCCTCTCCGTTATTAATTAAATAGCTCAATTCATCAAGAACAATGAGTAGATGATAATCTTTCTTATTAAGGTGATCAATTATGATATCTAGTAGATCTTGAGGCGAATATCCTCGTTTAGGGAATTTATCATTAATTGTCCTGACAATTTTAATAAGTGCTTTATAACTAGTTCGTTCTTTCCTGCAATTAATATGAACATACTTCATAAAAAGATGCCTTTTAATTGAAGCATTTATTAACATCTTTGCAAAAGATTTAACAGTAACTGTCTTTCCTACACCTGTTTTTCCAGTTATTAAAATTTTCCTTGAAGTTGAGTTTGGATTAGTGATTAAAGTAAGAAACAATCGAGAAAGTAAATATAATTCCTTTTCTCGATGAGGTAACTTTTCTGGAATAAAATTGATATCAAGCATGCTCTCATCTTTAAATAAAGAAGGCATTTTTAATAATTCATCAAAATAATCAATCAACTTAACACCTAACCCCAAAATTTGATATTAGTAGTAAGAATACTATTATTTATAATATAAAACAGAGTCATAATTTTTTATATATAATCTCTCTTTTTCTTGCTAAATGTATTGATTAATTTTATATAATTATTTCAGATAGAATTAGGTACTAATCAATTTACTTTTAATAATCTATTTGGAAGTTTTTGGTTTAATGTCGATAAAAAAATTTATTTTTAAGCCTTTATATATAAATCCGCTAAAGTCTTTTCTTTATTTTGCTTTTTATTCATAATGATGACACTAAATATCATTATCGAAATGATAAAACCAGAGAACGAAATTAATTGAATCGAATTTAATTTTTGTGTTTGATCCAAATCATCAAATTTTATTGAAAAATTTGTTGTTGAATTTCCAAGGTACTTAGTTCCATCAAAAATGAATTGAATACTGAATTCAGAGAGCATTCTGTCCAAATCTAATGATTTATATATTATCTTGGTAAATAGAGTGCCATTTAGACTCGTTTTATCAAAAAATTCTTTTTTTATTGAATTATTTTGAAAAATTCTAATATTAATAGAACTATTTGAAAGTAATATTTTATTTCCATTGAAATTATAATAATAATGTAATTCTACAGTAACTTCACCTATTAACTCATCTTTCTCACATTGAATGATGTTAACCACTATAGGGATTCTATTTACTTTAATTTTATAGGAGAATTGAATTGGTTCATAAATTATACTGTCATTAATTATGAAATTAAGTTCATTCTCACCAATTTTTAATTCATAAATACTCGATAAATTAACATCTATTTCTCCCTTATCATCAGTAATGAATTCTCTTGAAAAAAACCAAGTTTCATTAAATTTTACTTTTAAGAAAATAGTTTGATTAATTAAAATGGAATTATTACCCGTCTCAAAAAATGAAACAGAAAAATTAATAAATTCTCCAAAAGTAATCGAATTTTTAAATCCCATTAATTTACATGATAGTTCTGAATTCAAAATCGTTATGTTTATAGTCTGTCTAAAAGTTGAACTCATAGAGACTCCATTATCAAAATATTGATAAAATTTCACATATAATTGAGTTGATTCATTATTTAAACTAAGATCCATATCGGGAATATAAATATTCCAACTCTCACTATAAGAACCAATTTTGGTGTACTCAAGAGAATTCCAAATCAAATTTTCGGAGGAATTATAAATTTGAACCTGAATGAAAGACCTTTCAGTTTCTACGTTATAATATAACTCCCATTCCGCATTAATTTCAATGTATTCATAGTTGAAATAAAAATTTTTATTTGTAGTTAAAGAACACAATACGGGATGGAATCCTAAAATAAATTTTGGAATGCATAAAAAAATTAGGAGGATACAGATAGTGATTAATGATCTCGATTTGGACACAATATTCCTATATAATGAAATTATAAAAAGTCAGATAATTCCATAAAAAATTTATTTTATCAAAAATTAATATATAAAAGATATAAAAGGAATTAGTGCGATGATAATATGGGAAAAGTAAGAACGGTTTTAATCAAAAATGTTTCAAAAGAATTAATTAATAAATATCCAGATGTTTTTGGAACAGATTTTGAAAATAATAAGCGATTATTGGATAAATATTTAGAAATTGATTCTAAACATTTAAGAAACAGGATTTCAGGATACATCGTTAATCTTTTAAAAATTAAAGAAAAAGAACCGTAAAATATTATAAATTACTACAAGGAGAATATTTATTATTTCAGATGAGATAAAAAGAATGGCAGATCTCTTAAGGAAAGGTTATACTATGCTAAATCTTGCATGTCCAAATTGTAAGAATCCAATATTTAGAAGCAAATCTGGTGATATGTTTTGTCCAAAATGCAATAAACCAGTAATTTTCTCTGAGGAAATTAATAATCCACCTAAAAAAAATGATAAACCAGAGATTGAAAAAATTAAGGAACATAATAACTCGTTAAATGATTTGGGCGATCTCAGTTTCTTGTATGATGTTACTTTAGAAAAGCTGAATTTAATCGCAAGCCAATTACGCAAAGAGACAGAAATTAGTCAATTTAATAATTACATTAAAATTGTACTAAAATTTCTTAAAATTTTAAATCAGATTCAAAAAATTAAAAAATCTTAAGTGCTTCCGCCGGGATTCGAACCCGGGTCGCGAGGGTGAGAGCCTCGTATGCTTAGCTCTTTATAATATAGTTAAAAAAATAAGTTTGGCCGGACTACACTACGGAAGCTTTCTCAAGTCAAAAATATTACAAATTTTTCGTAATCCTTATAATTTTTCAAATTTAATAAAATATTTGATTAAACAAATCATATTTACTATGCTTAATTTTTGCAGGATTTCAGTAAAATTTTTGTCTTTCATTTAGCCACTTTTTTGAAAAATAATGGTTTTAGTAAATTTACATAATGATCTCTAATCGAATATTCCGCAATATCAGTTGCATCTGAAATAAGTTTCTGCGTAAGAATTGGCTTTTGATAATTTTCTTGGGCGAGTAACTTATCCGCTAAATAAATCACTGCTCCAGTCAAAATAAACGGATTTCTACCACCCCTATGCCACGGTGTCAACTCACTTAAAATTTGGCTGCATTTTTGAGTTAATCTATTTTGAAATTCTTCCTTTGTCCATGATATATTCTTCTTAATTAATCGTTGGTTTAAATTCTCTTGATTGATAATATCACTTATCAATCTAATAAGATAATCTTCACTCTGATGTGGTTTTGACTTTTTACTCAAATACTTTTTATATCTCACTCCATCCCTTAAAATTAACCTTGGATTTACTCGATGTCCAAAATTTTGAAATGCTTGGGAAATTTCATTAATCGTGATCGGTGCATTATGATTTTCTTTTCGAGCAGCATAAAAAATGCAAAAAGCTATTAGTGAAATATTATTGATTATTTTTTGCTCGTGCTTTATTATTTTTTTATAATAATACGCAGCATTGTTCCTTATATTTTTATTTAAGTTTAAATATATTGAAATCTTGCTTAAGATATTGAAGATCCTGTACTCAGTTTCATGGTTTTTGATTCTTAAGAATTGTGAATAATTTTTCTTCAATCGCCTAAAAAGTTTTTGCTCTTGTGGTGGAAGAAGCTTACCAAATTTATCCTTTAAATATTTTGAATTTTCAAAATCAATAAAGGTCCCTAAACCACCTACAAAATCCGATCTATTTCCAATAGCGACGAATTGTTTACTCAGATTACCTTTAATATCTCTATTGTTGAAAGTGTAAGTTGATTCTTTGAATATTTTATCTAATACGAGACCACATTCTTGACATATCATTTCATAGCTAGTATTTATTGTAGAACCTCCACATTCTGGACACAAATTCTTGCTTTTTTGCTTATCTTCACTTTCTAATATAATAAACACCTCAATTTTTAAGAATTAGGATTAATCTTTCGTCATATCTTATTTGAATTATCAAAAACAGGTGTTCAATTGAGTAGGGACATATTTCATTTTAAGATAAGAAGATTCTATAGAGATTCTGGGGGAGATAATTGAAAGTGAAATTGACGGACTTTATATCATCAAATTTTTAAATAAAGCTAATAAAAAAGATTATTAATCCTGAATAAAGAGAATGGTAAAAAATAGTACTAATAGATTTTTAAAGGAAGATTCAAAATTGGAATCTATTCCACGTCAGAATTTAGTTGTATATGAAAAAATCTGCCAAAAAGCTTCTAAAATGATTTCTGATAAGCGTCCAATTATGTATACTGATATTATCAACATAATTATAAGAGAAAAATTGAAAGGAAAATATTATATTGATTTAATTTTATGGTGCAATTATAATATTAAAAAAGGTAAATTTATTGTCTGTATCGATTAACTTAACTAAAATTTGAGTATCATAGTATTTCATTACATCACATTTCTTCTCTTGAGACAATTAAATAACTAAATATGCATATTACTTGAATTAATAACACTAATTTAATTATTAAAAAGTATATTAACCAAAAATAATTATAAATGTAAAATTATATTATTAATTAGTATTATCAGACTTTAAAATTAATAGTTAAGGTTTTTTTGAATTTTCTTTTCAATTTAAATAAATAAAATAATAATCGCTTTTAAGGCAAAAATTTAAAGGAGAAAAGCCTATGGTTAGATTTTTACCAGATCATAAAATTTACATTAAAATATTGTACTGGGGAATGGGTGGTTCCGGTAAAACAACGATCGTTGATACACTGTACAGATTAACAAAGGAGCAAACAAAAGATATCACGCCAGTGGCGGACTTGAAGAAAATATGCATGGCTAGTGGATCCACACTCTATTTTGATAGAGGATACTTTCAATCTACTAAACAAAATAAAGTGTTTTATCATGTATATACTGTTGCTGGACAAAGTAGATTTTCTCCGTTAAGAGAACGAATATTTAAAGGTACCGATGGAGTAATTTTCGTTGTAGACTCTCAAACTCACTTTTTTGAAGATAATATTGAGTCCCTTAAAGAATTAAAAAAGGTGACGACATATTTAAATGAATCAGAAATAGAAGGGAAAAATTCTACTGAAAATCTTTACC
Organism: uncultured archaeon; assembly: GCA_964632315.1. Taxonomy (GTDB): domain Archaea; phylum Asgardarchaeota; class Lokiarchaeia; order Sigyniarchaeales; family SOKP01; genus SOKP01. The sequence goes on along the minus strand of CAZWEM010000020.1, from coordinate 3,585 downwards.
CTGTTAAAAAAACACCTGAATGTAGGTTGATCAAAGAAATACCTTTAGTTATTATGCTAAATAAACAAGATTTAAATGAAGTGATAGGGGAAGAGGATTTTAAGCAAATATTAAAAGAAGAGAAATTATGGAATGAACCAGATCATGAGTTATATACATGGAATCCAATAATTTATAAAACATGCGCATTATTCGAAAAAAATAGAGATGTATACCGTAGTTTTAGTGAATGTGCTAGAAGAATAGGCCTATATCAAATTTATGGTGATGGACAAGCACCCGTTGGGGAAAGTTTCAGAAGAGCATCTCCTGAATTTTGAATTCAAATCAAATTAAGTTTTGGAATTCCCAAGGTTATAAAAATCCAATGAAAATAATAAAATTATATGACCAGAGTTGTAGGAATGAAAATTTATAGTTACTTTGAGGATTATATAAACCTTTGATAATAATTTCTTATTTTAATAATTTTTTTAAGTTTTTTTACATTATTAGAATCATAAAAAACTGATTGAAAGATAATGGGTACATATAGAAATATCAAAGATGATTTACCAGATCAATTTTCTATTTTTCAACTTATGAGTGTCTTGAGAATGGATGCTCAAGAAGTGAGGAAGGTCAGAAACTTGCTGAGACAGTTTAAACAAAAAGGATTTGTTAAACGCATATCAAAAAATATGTATGAAAAATTAGAGAAATAATTTAATTTGCTATACTTTTACTAAGAGAAATTTGGGGAAAAATAAAATTAACAAGTCGATTAAACGAATCTAAAATTCCTTCTCCATTAATAGCTTTTGTCTTTTTAATAGATATTTGCTTAAATTCATAATAATTAATTTTTTCCATGAAATCCTTGCTTTGAATTTTCACTTTATCGCACAAGTCATACTTATTTAATGATATTACTACAGGAATTCTATAGAATTCCGAACCAAAAAGAACTTTTAACTCATTCCAAGACCGAAGATTATGATTCATACAATCAATTTCTGAATCAACAACAAAAATAATTCCATCAACTCCATTTAACGTCGCGGGACGAGTACTCGCATAAAAGTCTTGGCCGGTAGCTGAATATATTAGAAATTTTAATCCCCAGTTAGCATTACCAAAATGTAAAATTCCAAAATCAAAGAATAAAGTCCTCCCAACAGTGCTATCAATCGATTCAAGATTATTTTTCTTATTGAAATAAGTAAATAAGTATTTTATTGAAGTTGTTTTCCCTGACATTGCTGGTCCATAATAGACAATTTTAACTTGTAAAGTCTTATTCTCATAATCATAAATCATTTTTTAACCCCACAATGATTGCATACTATCTAATGCGTTCGCTTTCTTACCATTCTCAAACAACTCGGAAAAATCTTCTCCCCATTCTTTACGAATAAAAGCAATTATTCTCTCAATTGAAGCATCATCATAATCTATAGTTTCCAATAGAGTCTTGCTTCCAATACGAGTATTCATTTCAAAACCATTCAATAAATTCATTCTTGATAATATAAAGAATGCTCTCTTTGAAGCTGAAAAGAAATTTTGAATTTCACTCTTCAATATATTTTTTTTAAGCTCTTGTTTTTCTACTTCAAAATCCAATAAATTGTGGATGAGATCTATATCCAATTTTTCACTCTTTATTCTTTCTGAAAGTACTCTTTTCATTTTTATTACTGCTTTTTCAGTATCTTGAGATATTTTTTGTAAAACATTTTGTTCAAATGTAAAATCAACTTCTTTCGAATTAATTCCTTCTAATTCGATTTTAATGGAATTAGCAATGATTTGTATGCCTAAAAAGATTGGAATTTTGCTTCTTATGTAAATATTTAATGAATGAACTTCCTTTTTTACATTTTTCATCTCAAAACCCATAATCCAAGAATCAAAGTTGTTGAAATAATTTATACATTTATTAGAGACTCCACAGGGACATCTAACCTGAGTTCTCTGAGAGTTATAATCAATACTTTCATTTTGAAGTAATTGTTGATATTCCTCAATTGATATAAAATCAGTATAAAAAACCACATCTTTTCTGAAATGCATTAATTCAGAAAGCTCTATTAAAAAATCATCGATTTCATTAGTGTCTTCTCCAATAATTACGATTGGAATCCTATTTAATAAAGAGTATAATATCATTGAAGAATCAGATTTCTTTAAATCTGAGATTATCCTAAAAAAATCCATATCATCACCATTAAGTTATTTTATTACTAACTCTCCAAATAATGATTTCATATCAAATTTATACTGCTCATGTATTTCAGATGCTTCTTTTATAAGTAAACTAATTTTTTTAGAGAATTGAGGGAGAATTAACCGAATTAATCCTAATTTTTGTCTAGCTTTATTAATCTCTGTACTAAATATTGCTTTTCCTAAACCATATATAAATTGAAATCGATTTTCACAATCTAATAAAATACTTTCAGCGTTCATCTTCTTCAATAACCAAGCACATCTATTTGCGGTTTGAAATAAAGAATAAGTCATAGCAGAAATATTGTCTAGAGTTTCATACTTCATATTGATGCTTTTTAGAATTTTTGATGCAATAAAACCGCCCTCGATAGTAACATAAGCATGTAGCATATCTGGTACGGCAACTGAAAAATTATTTAGGACTTTTCTTAGTTCTATTGATATTTTTTCTGATAAACTTAAAGAAAATGATGATAAATTGAATTCTTGGCCTTCTGTCTCTTTAACTCTAAAACCTCCAATGATCTCTTGGATCTTTTTCTCATCAAATTGAATAAGTGGTGGTTTAAAAGTTTCACCAGAAGTAATCAAAGTGGTTTTAATTTTTTTCAGACATTCACTGGTTTGTAGAAAAATTCCTCCTAAATTTGTATTCGGTTGTGCCGTAATTGCGATAAAAAATTCATGTTTGTTGTCAAATATTCCTTGTTGTTCCAAGATTTTATTCAATGAATGATGAAGTGGGCTATTCAGTGGAGCAATTAAGATTTTTGCTTTTCTTCCTTCAATCAAAATATACTTTAAATCATCAGGATGAAGATGGATTCCAACGTTAAAGATCGCGCTTGCAGCGGAGCTAACATTAAAAATCTCATCCTTAGAAAACCAAACTCCAGATGATTGAATCGGATTTCCATCTCTCTGTGTTAATACTGCATTTTCAACTCCTTTCAACTGTTTAATTTGATCTAGATGAATTCCAATCTTTTCTCTGATATCCATTTCAAATCTTTAAAATTGGTAATTAAATTTTGAAAATATTTTTGAAAAGAGATTTTTAAACTCCGAAAATTTTAGACTATAAACCTTAAAATTATGAAAAATGAAAAAATTTAAAATGAATCTCCTCTTAATTAAAACATAACAAATCGCATCCTAACCGGTGTAAGCTTGGATTGTGGTTATTCACCGCTAAATGAAGAGTTGCGTCATTGATGCGATATAAAAAATGTGGTTATAATTTGATAAATTATAACTGAAGGAAGCATAATTAAAAACTCCCAAAAAAATAAGCCGTTGTGACATATTCCAAACACTTAATTCCGGTTGATCCTGCCGGACCCGACTGCTATTTGGGTGAGGATAAGCCAT
>CAZWEM010000019.1:0-66424 GCA_964632315.1 uncultured archaeon | reverse complement strand
ATCAACATCAATAAGTTAGGAAATAAGGAGATGCCAAAATAACATAATCCAGGGGAGTGATAAGACCAAAAATCATCACGAGTAAAAAGTATTAGGGGTACATTTTCAAAAAGTGAAAAATTGGACTCAATTGAGAAAATGATGACATTTGATATAGGAAATATTAAAAAATTGATGATTAATAGAATCTCCTCGAATTTAACCCTATTTTTGTCTCTATATTTTAATCTGAATGCGAATGCTACGGATAGAGTGGTAGAAATGAATATAAATACACTTAAATATACAATAATAGCTGAATATTTTGTCAAAAAGAATAATTGACCTTTTCCAATGCATAAACCAAAAATCCATACAAAAGAGTTTGCTTCTTTTGAGTCCACATAGATACTTTCAGAAACATTAGGAATAGCTAATGGTGTAAAAAGGGAAATTAAAATAATAACAGCAATAATGAAAATGAAATTGTATGCAACTTTTTCATTCACTCATTTCACCTTATTTTAAAATTAATTTTAACGATTTTTTAAAAATCTTTAACTTTTTATCTTTCTGGAAGTCTTTTATCATAGCTGTTGAATATAACGTCCCACTAGGATAAGTATTTCGAGAAACAAGAATACCTATAGTGGATGATGCTATTATACAATAAACTGTAATAATTATCAATAGAACAAAGAGAAGAAATTTGTAAAGATTAGGATATTTAGATTTATCAAATATGAAAACTTTATTAAATTCTTCCTTCTTTAATCCTAAACTTCTTCCTATTTCACGTATTCTATATAATTCCTCTAACAATTTCACTTTCTCCTTTTTTTATTTTGGTTTTAATGCTTCGAGTAATATCTGAAAAAATGAATATTTGGATTTTATGATGATTTTTTCTTTTCTCACCTTATAAATCTTTATCATTAAGCATAATTTTGCTTAAAGAGAGAATTGGGGTTAATTCTCGGTTCTGTGAATCATCCTTGATTAATTTCATTTCTCGCTTTAATTCATTTTTAATTTTGGTTTTATTCTCAACATTACTGATTCTTAGTAATCTTAACGCTTTTTTATAGAAACTTAATGCATTTTGTTTTTTATCCAATTTTGTTAAGACCCTTGCGAAGTTCCAGAAATATAAGAAATCATCTCGATATAATTTCAGAGCAAGTAAAAAATAATTTTGTGATTTACGCAAGTTATTGAGATAAAAGAATTTTACACCTTGATAAAAATAATCTTCCGATTTCTTTTTAACAATTAATGGGGAATAAAAATCAAGCTCAATGGAATGAGTCGTATCAGATAATTTCTGCAAGTGATTCAATTCTTTCTCTCTCTCATCTTTTGAAAATATAATTTTTTCGATTATTTTTTCCCCAAAAGATTCAATTGAAAAGAGAGCTAATCTTTGAGATCCTGGGATAATCGGAACTTTCATTAGCGAATTAATCAAAATATTTGGAAAATTTATTTCCTTCAACTTTTTAGTAAATTCAAAAATGTTTTTAGATTCAAGTTCGGAAACAAATTCATAATTTTGGATAGCTGTTAAGAAAGCTTCAGTAATAACTGGTGATCTAATTAATGTTTTAGTTATAATGTCATAAAAGAATCCACGATCATTATATTTTTCAAAGTCGTGGAATTTAACTAGAATATAGGTCAGTAAATCTTCTTGTTCTTTGTTTATATAAGAATCCACAAAATGCACCTGCTCTTTTCTTATCAATTGCTTACGAATAAGAGTCATAAGGTGGAAATTCTCTTCAATTTCTCCTTTTGATGGTTTTTTACTGATGATCCTTAATGTCGGTATGGATTCTGCATTATAAAAAACTTTTTTTCCAAAATATTCAAATCCTGTTTTTTCTAATAAATCTAACAGCATTCCAAGAGGATAACATAATTTATGCTGAAGGCCTGGATCTGGAACACCAAATATCCATCCCAAGATTTCCTTCTGCTTTTCGTAATTAGAGTTCAAGTAGCTTTTAAATGCAGATTCTATATCAGGGGTTTCTATTATTAATTTACCATTAAAATCTAAAACTCTAAAAAATTCACTGAGAGCATAGTGTGATTCGAAGAAACTTAAATGCTCAATTAAATGGATTGCTTTTACTTCCTCAAAACTATTATCATTAAAATCAAGATCGATAGCAGACATGATTTTATCTGCTATTAAAACTTCTTGAAAGTCAACATTCACATAATTGGGGTCGTATTTTTTTCCACAACCAATGTTTAACTTCATTGCTTTTTCTTAAAATCTTTTAATTTTACTGTTGAATAAAATGTTCCAGTAGTATATGTATTATCAGGAGTCGTATTTACTGCGGTATTTCCAATTATAGAACTCATAATTGAAATCAAGACGATTATAAAGACAAGTACGGAAACAATAAAAAACGAGACCATGAGATTGCTTCTAAATTGTCGTTTTTTATCGGTTAAAATGTTGCTAATCTCACTTGGCTTTAATCTCAAAGTTTTACCAATGCGATACAAATTTATAATTTCATATATCATTTTTACATGATCCTCCTAAATTATTTAATTAAAAATTTTTAAAAGATTATTTAATCTTGCACTTTTTGCTTCAGTTTTCGTTTTCTTTTGATTCTTATTTTGGGCAATAAAAGAATTTTCTATAGCTCTCAAGCAGTATGGATTTTCAAATGATTCTAATGCAAGAGATGTTCCCAAACATCCCCCTTTACATTCTTTAAAGACATCACAGGATTGACAATAACCTCGTGGAACTGATTTCCTTTTCCTCAATCGGATTAGGATGTCTTTAAGGCTTTCATCTCTAATATTGCCTTCGATATAATCATCTGGTAAAGTCAAGCATCCTTTAATGTTCCCATTACTCTGAATCCCTAAAGTCGAAAAACCAGCTTGACATCCAATCCAAGGACTCAACGCTAAATGATGGATATATCGAGAAAAATATCCAAAGCAATGAGCTCCAATTAAAGGTAATCGTTTATACTTATATTTTCTGTAATTAACCTCAATAAATAATGCGAGTGCATAAAATTCTTCACGCGATATAACTAATTCTCTAGGAAATCTTCCGATAGGAATTGCTATTTGTATTTGCCATGCAATTTGACTATCGAGAATCATATTCTTTATCATGTTTAATTCCTTTAAATTTAGTTTATTTACCGTTGTAATGATGCTTACTGGAATCTGATGTTGTTTTAATAATGCAATGAGCCTCATGGTGTTATTAAATGATCCTTTAGAACCTCGTAAATAGTCGTGGGTTTTTGCGGTCCCACCATCTAAACTTAGGGTCACACAGTCAGTCTCTATATTTTTGATTTCCTTTAGATATCGTTCTAATATTATTCCGTTAGTGATAATAGACAACTGCATTTTTTGCTGTTTTATTTCTTTTCCAATCTCAAGGCAATCTTCTCTTAATAAAGGCTCGCCCCCCATTAAAGCAACACCTTTATAACCAGAATCTCGTATTTGTTTTACTAAATTTAAAGCTTCGCTTGTAGTTAACTCGTCAGATCTAGTGGATCCCGCATCAGAACCACAATGAATGCATTTACTATTACATCTTAATGTGATTTCCCATACTGCACAGCTAGGATGGATTTTGCTCAGTAGAATACTGCTAAGGTTTGCCATTTTTACCTTCTGAATTTACCTTCTTCTAATAAAATAATTGCTATATAAACTTTTAAGATTTATTCTCTAAGATACACGGTTAAAATATAATTATCCTATTCTCTTTTTAAGAATTAAGGTTCTCTTTTAGAACTATTCGGGTATTATCTACAAGAATTAGGATTTAAATTTCTCTTCATATAATAAATATAGTACTAAAACATGACTGAACAGCAATAAGCAGTGAAATCAGAAATGATCCTATCTCATTACTATTAAAATTATGGTTTAAAGAAAGTCTAATGATTGAGAAATAAAATTATTATCCTAACAGGTCTATTAAATGAGTCCTTTTGTAAATCTCAATAAAACTCGATACGCTTGTTTGCGATCTTATACCCTCAATGGGTTTGATTTTTTCATTAATAATTCTCCATAGCTCTCTTTCATCCGTGGCAATAATTTGTATAATAAGATCGTGATCCCCCGTAGTTATAGCTACTAATAGAACATTGTTTAAATTAGCCAATTTTTTAGCAATTTCTTTCATTCTTAAAGGATCCACATTCAATCCTAATATAGCAATCGTTTTTAATCCTGCTTTTTCATGGTCTATTATTATGCTGTATTGTTTAATAACATCTTCTTTTTCCAAATTTTTTACACGAGTATATACCGTGCTTGTAGCTAATTCTAACTTTTTGGCTAATTTATTATATGAAATCTTGCTATTTTCCTGTAGTAAGGTTAATATTTTTCTATCTATTTCATCCATTCTTCTTCAATAAAAATATATATCTCTTTATAAATAAATTATACGAATAATTTTTATTTATTCTTGATTTATCTTGTACGCATATTTTGCCAATCATCAATAATACCGAATAAACATATCCATAAATATTTAAAATTTATAAATCGTAGCTTTAAATATTTCATTTAACACTGTTTAATTGAACAAATGTTCGGTGATCAGTAAGACCGCCGAACAATCATATGGTGGATTGAAGTTTGTATTGAATTTTAAATAAAATGGAAGCGATTAATACGAATGAAATTCTAAATAAAGATTTTGAAAGATATATTAAGATTTTAGTTAGAAAATATTCAGATAAACAAAAAGAAATATATGGTTCCATCTGTAATGTCGAATGGCACAAATATAATAAGTCTAGAATTCATGTAGGTAAAATAGCTTATAGTTGGAATTCAGCTGCTAATCTTTTAGCATCATTTAGTGAAAAACCTTACGGTGACTATTATGGTTGCGGATTGGAGGGAAGAGTACCGTCATTTGTCGCTGAATTCTTAAAAAAACGTGGGTGGGATTATATAAGATATGACTTAACCGATTTAATAGGACACCATCCAAAAATTCATGATACAAAGCTCTGAAGAGTTAAAAAACAATAAATGACAAATGCAAGTATGCAATAACAAAAAGGTACATTTTTGACAAACATATATTTACACATTAAAAAATTTTATTAGCTTAGTTTTATTCCCTTGTCTTTCTTCTTACCACAGTTTTTATATATGGTTATTGAAAATGATGAGGATAAATTATCGAGTGTTTCTGATGATTGAGTGGTGATTGAATTGTTATTAATTACCACTAAAAAGTAAAATGATTAAAACCCATACGCTGTGGAAATCAAAATGTCCCATAAGCCAATTTTAAGAAGAGTAATCTGAATCACGAGATTAAATTCGAAATTTCTGATTCTCTAAAGAAAAGCGTAACATTCCGATTGAGAATAGAAAAAATGATTTAATACTCACTTCAACTATTTTAAGCTATAAGGTAAGCATTAAACAAGTGAAATTTGAAAACTTAAAAAAGGAAGAATTTTTAGTGATGAGTTAATTGTTTTAAGGTAAATATTGAACTGATCAACAAGATGTTTTTACATTATAAGATTAGTTAATTAAAGGATTTCAAATTATATCTGCATTCTTGTATAATTTATGTTCTAAAATACGCATGTTTTAATTAGGAATTTATCATGAGACATTGAGGTGATAGTGAAAGTTGGTATTATCTGATATTGATTTTTCTAAAGAATTTGGAGAGATAGAATTCGGAGAAATAAATAATGATGCCATAAACCAGTTTACAGATTCACTTAATGAATATTTCGAATCTGAAAATATTCAAGTAAAATCAGATTTTATGAAAGACTTTGGATGCTATAGATTTGGAGAGATTAATAATTTATTTTTAAGTGATTTTGATCGAGCTTTTTTCAGATTCTTTTTTAACTGAAATATATAACTTAATAATGAGAGAGATGTATTCAAATTAAAGAGCTTGGATTGACATTTTATTAAGCATTAATCTAGTTAGTTCTTCAAATGCTTTATTTACATTTTCTCCCGTTTTACTGGAGCATTCAATATATTTATCAAGTCCCATTGAGTAAGCGATTTTTGTTCCCTCTTGATGAGAAATTTCTCTCATATCATCTAAATCTAATTTTCCTCCAAGTAATATGATGGGGAATCTGTCTCTTGCACCATTCATTAAAGACAACCATGCATTTATATGTGCAAATGATGAATAATCCGTAATGTCATACATTAAAATACCCCCCATCGCACCTATTACATATTGCGGAAAGATAAATCGAAATCGCTCTTCTCCTCCAAAATCCCATATCATCAGTTTTACCTGACTGCCATTAGCGTCGACTAATTTAGATTTAAAATCGACTCCAATTGTCATGTTTGAATGCGAAATAAATGAACCTGTCATGAAACGATGTGTTAAAGTAGTCTTACCACAACCAGCATCTCCAAAAATGACAACCTTAAATATTGCATCATACATGGGAATTTGTTCTAAAGAATTATTTGGTATACATTAAACTTGATATTATGAATTATAAAACTTAGATTAAAATTGAAATTGTGTCTTTGTGAATTAATTATGGCCTTGACCCTATAAATTTTGTGATTAATACTTCTCCTATTGTAAAACTTTAATATTGCAAAATTAAAAATGAAAGTCATGATATTTAAATCTTTACCTCATGAAACCCTATCACCTATTTTGATATTGTATGTGAATGATAGATACCGATATAATTAATTACCTAAATTTATTTCATTTTTGTCCTAGGATAAATGGGATTATTAATAAATGAATTGTACTTATAAAGTAATAAAACTAAATTGTCAAAAAAGATTTTAATTGGTAAGTTTTAAGTTCTCAACTAATATTACTCGACCTGTAGATATCGTGTGGAGAGCATTCATAAATCCAGATAACTGCTCCATTGGACAAAATATCTGGAAAAAGTAGAAGTCGTTGAAGGAAAGTTTGGCGAGATTGGTGCCTTATCACGATTGCATTACATAGAAAAAGGAAAGCCTTACATCTTAGAAGATAGATTACTTGAATATGAGGAATGTAGAAGAATCCTCTCAGAAGTATCTGGTAATGGAATGAAGATATTACTTGAAGCTACTTTAGATCCACTTGACGGTACCACCATGGTTTCAATGCATTGGTTAGTAAGATTAGAAAAATAAAAAAAAGTTAAATAAGTTTAATTTAATTAGAAATCTGTTTTTTCTTGACTGAGATCATAACAAGTGAAATCATTGATATTAATGATATCATTATAAAAACATCAAATCCAGGAATCGCGGGTGTACCAGGAGGTACAATGACAAAATATCCACTAAAGTCATAGATCTCTGGAAATGAAACATCAGAAATTTTTATCTGGCATAATATAGCATTTACTAAATCTCTTGGAATAATCCACGTAAATCTTCCATCATTTGTCGTGCTTCCAGTAATAACTCTATCATAAACACCATCTACAAAAAGTTCGATTTTGACATCAGTTATAGTACCATTAGCCTCCCAAGCGATTGATTCAGTACCAGTTAATTCCCATTTATCACCAGAGTTAGGATTCAATACTTAAAATATAAAAAAAATATGTTAGGGCTTATTCAAGTCCTATCTTTGAAGCTAATTTTATAATGAGGAATATAACTAAAGCAATTATAATAAAGTTTATAGCAGCTGCAATAAAACTTCCAATTCCAAATACTCCAAGCCTAATATCTTGTATGCCTTCGAAACCAGGAATAAATATTCCGATAATTGGAGTTATGATATCTTGAGCTAAGGATAAAATTAATTCATTTACAGCAAGACCAATTATAAAAGCGGCAGCAAGTCCCAAGATTTTGTAATGCTTTATAAATTCCATGAACTCCATCGCAAGATTTTTAGGTTTTTCTTTAGGCGGTACTGGTTTAGGTGTTAATAATTCTCTAATTTTCTTTAACTCTTCTAGCATTTCATCATCATTTGCCATTATTTCTTCAACTCATTTTAATTCGATTTTTTATGTGTAATAAAAAATAATACCATTTAGCTATACTTAAATGTAATATTTTTTAAGAATCTCCTTAATATTTTATTAAGTTACGATTCATATTAAATTCCGTTTAAGGGGTTTGTTATAATAAGAAGTAAAAAATTATTTAATTCCTTAATTATTCAATTTAATCATGAGTATTTCGAACTTTGATCAATTCAAGGGATCAATCAATACTGAACGAGTGCGATATATAGCAGATCCTCAGCTCCGAAATATTGTAAATGTCTCAATTGCTCTACAACGACCTCTATTAGTTAAGGGAGAGCCCGGAACAGGAAAAACTCTCTTAGCTCATGCAATCGCCGAATCTTTGGGAAAAAAACTTATTATCTGGAATATTAAAAGTACAACAGAAGCAATTGATGGATGTTACATGTATGATACTGTTCAAAGACTAAATGACAGTCGCTTTGGTTGCGAAGACAGAGATGTGAATAACATTAAGGATTACATCACTCTCGGACCGTTAGGAGAAGCATTTGCATCCGATGAGCAAGTGGTTTTATTGATTGATGAAATAGATAAAGCCGACATCGAATTTCCCAATGATTTACTCCAAGAACTTGATGTTATGGAGTTTTATATAAAAGAAACGAAGGAATTTGTTAAATCCAAACATAGACCAATAGTAATAATTACCTCAAACAATGAAAAGGAACTACCTGATGCATTTTTACGCCGTTGTGTTTTTCACTGGATTGAATTTCCTTCAAAAGAATTCATGGCAGAGATTTGTAACTTGCATTACCCAGATCTTAGACAAAACTTACTTGATCAATGCTTAAAGCATTTTTATGCTCTAAGGGCAATTACTAAATTGAGAAAAATGCCTTCAACCTCTGAACTATTAGATTGGATAGGGGTGCTCTTGAAAAGTGGCATATCACTCGAGGAATTGAGAAAGACTTTACCATTTTTAGGCACTCTATTAAAGAAAGAAAAAGATGTTGAGATTGCCTTAGAAAAGATCAAATTCCCAACCTAAAATACTAAATCATTCAGCGAGCGAGATGTTTGTAGAATACTTCTATTATTTGAAAGATCGACTTCCTGTTTCGATTACAGAATACATGACCTTAATTGAAGCATTGGATAAAGGTCTGATAAGGAACATGGTAGAATTTTATTACATATCTCGATCCATTTTGTGCAAAAGTGAGCATCAATTCGATATCTATGACATTGCTTTTGCTAATTTTTTCAAGAATGCTTCCTTAAAATTTCCAGATGAGATTAAGCAACAGATTTGGGATTGGTTGGATAAAGAAATCGACCCCAAAGAATTACCCGATAACTTTCAACAATTTATTAGTGAAATTTTTGACCTAGAAGAACTTCAAAAACAGTTTGAAGAATTATTAAAAAAACAAGACGAGGATCATGATGGAGGGCATCATTGGATAGGTACTGAAGGGGACTCTCGATTTGGTCACTCCGGTCAAAATCCGATGGGTATGAAGATTGGTGGTTCAGCAGGAATGCGAATGGCAATTCAAATCGCTCAAAAACGTATCTTTCAAGACTACAGGAAAGACGTCGTTTTGGATACTCGTCAGATAAAAGTTGCTTTAAAACGCCTTAGAAAACTTGAAGAAATTGGCAAGCGTGATGAGCTTAACATTGATAAGACTATCGATGAAACAGCTAAGAACGGTGGAGATATAGAGTTGATTTTCGAAAAAAAGAGAAAAAACAACGTCAAATTAGTATTATTGATGGATGTGGGCGGAAGCATGACGCCTTATAGTCACTTAGTAAACTTGCTCTTCTCCGCGGCGAATAACATGTCACATTGGAAAGATTTCAAGTATTATTACTTTCACAATTGCGTTTATGAATCACTCTACCATAATGCTCAAAGAAATCCCGAAGAATCAACTGATTTTAATGAATTTCTTAAAAAATATGACAGTTCATATAAAGTCGTAATTGTTGGGGATGCGGCAATGGCATCTTGGGAGTTAACAGAACGGTATGGTTCCATTTATTATTATCATAGGAATGAAATGCCCGGGATATATTATGTTAAAGAAATCGCAAATCATTTTAAAAATAACGTGGTTTGGTTAAATCCTGAAATCATCAGATTGGAATGGGTCCCTTGGACCAGAAAAATCATCTCAAGCATCATTCCTATGTTTCATCTAACTATAGAAGGAATTGAAGAAGCGATGGATTTCCTCAGGAAGAGTGGTAAAGATTCCTATACGACTGTTCAATTATTAAAGGGATTTAAATACTAACTGAGTTCAGTCGAATTCAACATAAGTATGGCTGTGTAAAGATTTATAATCCCTATCTTTATAAATTGATAAAAATTGTATATTTACTAACACTACATCTCAAAACATCTTAAATAAAAATATATATTGGGCAGTTAAATGACAAACCTTGTAAAAGATATACCTCCCGGACCAGATCCTCCGAATATTATGTATGCAGTTATTGAAATCCCCATGAAATCACGTAACAAGTACGAATATAAAGAAGAAGAAGGATATTTTTTTTTAGATCGCGTGCTTCCATCACCTTTCGGTTATCCACTTGATTATGGGTTTTTTCCCCAAACTATTAGTGAAGATGGAGATGCATTAGATGTATTAGTATTTTTATATGAAAGTACTTTCCCTGGTTGCGTACTTGAGGTTCGCCCCATAGCTATAGCTCGAATGCGTGATGAAAAAGGAATTGATGATAAAGTATTAGCAATAGCCGTGAGAGAACCCCGTCTTGAGCAAATTCATTCTTTAAACGATATAGGAGAATTTTGGCATCGTGGTATCACCCATTTCTTTGAAGAATATAAAAAATTAAATGCTCCAGAAAAGTGGGCTGAAGTTATTGATTGGAAAGGGAAGAAAAAGGCGGTGCAAATAATATTAGAATCTATTGATCGATATAAACAACATCATAAAATAAAGTGACGAATATTTCTTTAAACTCAATTAGAGCTTTATTACATTCAAAAACGAATGTATCAAAAATAGACTATTTAAGCTCAAAAAATTAGATACTTTTCTTCTATTCAAATTAATAAGGACTAAATTTTTACATAGAATTTATAGGGTGTCAAAATCAAAACTTTTTCATAATAGCCTTGAGTTGAATTTTTGAATCGGTTTATTTAAATATTAGATCTAACATTATTTTTTTAAATTTCTAAATAGAAATTGCAATAACTTTACTTAATAAAAGCATCAAGGGTTAAATTTGGCTGAGGAAATAGATATTATAAGCAGTTGTCCAATTTGTAATAAACCAATTACTTGTACTATAGATAGAAGGATCATTTTAAATGCCTTAAAGTTACCTGTTCCTTTCAAGATCGATCATTGTGGAAGTAAGTTCATCATATTTATCGATGCGAACTTTGATTGCATAGATACACGATTGTTATTTCAAGCAAAAAAAGAAGCAGATCATTCTCACTTTATGCATTCCCAGTCTCATTCTAGATTAACCTATGATGACTTAATAATGTATGAATTCAATTCAGAAAGTGGTTTTTTAATTGATAAAATACCTGATCTCACAGAAAAACATATTTTAAGAGTGATTTCGAAAAATAAGGAAGTGAGTTTAGGTAGATTGACTCAAGAATGTGCTGTTTTAGAGAAAGCACTAAATAAAAATATTTCTCGAGAAGTATTATTACACATTCTTGAAAAGTATACCGAAAAAGAAATTATTAAGAAGTATGAAGTAAAAATAGAAGAGGAGGAAAATTCCTCTCAATTTAAGACGAATATTCTACAAAGGGGTAATATATAAATGAAGATTAAGTTATTTAAAAGAAAAAATTATGCTGACAGTAATTTTTTGAATAGAACGATAATAGGGTTAGGTTATGGCTTAATAAGGACGAAGGATTTCATCTTGAATCAGGAATTAGGGATATCTACTCAAGATGCAATGGATTCTTTGAGCATTTGGATTGGAAGAGAATTAATGAAAACAATTTTAGAAAAACAAATTGTAAAGGTAAGTGATACCGATGAAGAACTTATCAACGCACTTATGAACGTAATAAATTTAGCAGATGAATTAGATGTTGAAGTAGAAGATGATAAAGTTAAAGTTGTCGTCCAAAAATGCATGATATGCCCGAAAAGAGTCGGAGGCTACGATTTGGAAGGAAATACTGCATGTCCAGTCGGAGGGATCTTAACTGGAGCGATATCTTACGCGAGAGGAATAGATCCTCATGTTACGAAAAATAGGCTTCAAGCAGGAGAAATCTGTCATGTCGAGATGGAACTGAGTAGCTAAGAAATTGAATAAATTCTAATAATTGAAAACCTATTTTTTGTAATATGACAAAATCAGAAAGACTGGAAGAGTTACTGGCGAACTTTTTAGATGCGATTCCAGATCTACTTGCTACAATAGTGATTGACTTGGATGGATTCATATTTGCTAAAAATTCAACTAAAGAATTTGACAATGACCTCATTGGAGTGATTACAGCAAATCTTGATCAAACATTAAATAGAATTAAAAAATATACAGATACAAAAATAGGGAGCGGTTCATTTGACACTGATGAATTTCGCTTTTTTTATATTGAGCTTGGAAGTACAACTGACGCGTTATTACTATTAATTGGAAAACCCTATTCTAAATTGGAAGATTATATCCCATTTTCTCATATCATCGCACAAAAGGTTTCTATGTTATTAAATAATGAAGAAACTTCAATTGAAGTGCCCCTGCTAGATGAAACGGGAGAACTCAAGTTAAAACAAAATAATAAAACAATCACTTTTATTGGTTCTGAAAAGGTTGGAAAAACTTCTCTAATTAAAAAATTTGAATACGATCTGTATGAAAAAAAATATATTCCTACAATTGGTATTTCAATAATCGAAAAAGTAATTCAATATCCAGATGGAGAGTCAGTAACATTAAATTTTTTTGATTTAGGGGGCATTAAAAGTTTCGCTAAGGTACGACGTCATTTTTACAAGTATACTGACATTTTAATCATTGTATTCGATTATTCACGCATAGAATCATTTACAGAAGTGGAAGAATGGATAAATGAATCAAGCATGTTCTTAAATAGCAATGAGATTCCTTACATTTTGGTTGGGAATAAAATCGATCTTTTAGATAATCAAAATAATATTAGAGAAGAAGCTTTGAAATTATCGAAGGATCGAGACTTTTTATTTTTTGAAACTTCTTGTATCACTGGAGATGGAATAGTTAAACTATTTAATTTTCTAACAGTCAATTCCACTCAGAAACCAGATGAAAAGATAAAAGCTACACCAATTTCAGAAGAAGAACTTAGGAAATTATCTAGTGAAGAACGGTTAATCTTGATTAGCAAAATATCTTGCGATAGAATTGAAGATTGCGACGTTCCGAACGTAATTGAAAAGAATATTCTATTTAATATCGCTAAAAATAAAGAAATAAGTCTTTCAAGTTTAATGTTGAAAATGGCACCATTGGAAAAAGCATTAAACAGAACAATAGATAAAGAGTTCATTTTAAAAATTGTAGATAGATTTGTTAAAGCTGGGCAAGTCGAGAAACTCTATCTTAATGTTGATGCAAAAAATAACTCCGATTCTTTTTCTTATAAATTGACCGGAGTGGATCGATAATGAAATTTTTTTTTAAAAAAACAGAGAATTTAAAACCGAATTTTTTAAATAGGATAATAATCGGATTTGCGTATGGTCTAATTAAAAGTAGAAACCTTATTTTAAGAAAAAATTTCGGGTTTACTCCTCAAGACGCAATGGATTTTATTAGTATTGGTATCGGTAAAGAAATCGTAAAAGAACTTATATCTCAAAACATTGTGACTAAAGATGATGACGACAAGAAACTCATTGGAAAATTAACGGAAGTCATGAATCTAGCAGTGGAATTAGATATAAGGATTGTAAATGAAAAAATCAAATTAGTCGTTCAAAAATGTTTAATTTGCCCCAAGAGAATCGGTGAATATGATTTAGAAGGATTTACCGCATGTCCTATTGGAGGAATTATAATTGGTGCTTTAACACATGTCAGGAATTCATATCCCGAAATAATAAAAAATAAATTAGAAGTTGCTGAAATTTGTCATATTGAACTTGAATATAATTAACTTAGGATTCATCCTCTTCTAAATTTTCGCAAATTTCATCAATAAGCACTTCCTCTTCAATTTCTTCTGATTTTAACAGATTTTTTGTATGTTGACTTACTACATGTGTTTCTCTTATCTTTTCTTTACACTCCTTATCATCATTCAATGTTTATCACCTTTAGACTAGATCCCATATCAATCACTCAAAAGATAAAAACAAGAAATTTAATAGTTTTCATAATAAATTCAAAAAGCAATTCAAAAATTAATTATTAATTATAAATTCCAAATTTATTCTTTGCTAGCTATTTGATTGGTAATTAAATTTAAATTTGAATGTTTTTAGATATACCATAAGATTTTAAAAATTGAAATTCAAGTTTATATAATCATTCTTGTCCGAGTTGAATTAATTCTATGCGAAAAAGATCAATATTGTTATTATTAATGGCTATTACCTTAATCATTATTCAATTATTTGGAATACCTTATTTGGGTTTTACATTTTCTAATCATGACATCGAATTTAATTATGTTAACGATTGGACGGTCACTGGTACTGGAGGATGGTACGTTGGATATACCGAAAATTATCACGCGGATGGGCATTATATAGTTGACTTTAATGGAAACGAGGCAACTGTGACTGCTCGAGTGACGTGGAATTGGCAAGCATGGTATGAAGGATACTTGGATGATAGTGATGGAGGTACTGAGAGTTACCACTTCACCTATTCCTTAACAAACGGACAATATATCTCTGGAACCGATATGGATTATAATACATCGGGAATGAACGTATGGTTTCACATTCCAGGAGGAATCCATGGAGATACGTTCTCAATTCTTAAAGAAACATACGTACCTGTTGGAGAAGGAGTAATCTGGGAAGGTCACTTGATGCCATTTAGTGGAAAGAAATTGACTGCTTCTGGTGAATATTATCGAGATGATGCATATGGTCAATTTGATGCTGTTTACACGGTAGATGATTATTTTACACCTGAAGGTTATTTTATGGGTGAAATTATGCATGAACAAGATGAAGGAACAAGCGAAGGTTATTGGTCAACGTTTAATTTTGATTCATATGTCTTCATTACATCAGCAAGTTATTTTAGGGCATTTAATGGATGGCTCTATGGTTTAGTTTATTGGTTTCCATTGTTATTTTTTGCCATCATTTTCTTTGTTGTCTATGAACATTATAGATGGAAGCCACGTATTCTTACCCGGGAGGAACGAGAGAAAAGTATTGTGATTGAGCGAAAATTGCCCAAGAATTTAACATTCTCGATATCTTCATTGTATGCAGATTTAATTCCCTCTTATATAGCACGAGCAGAGTCACAAAACAAGACAATAATATCTGTTCACAATCAGGAAAAGTTGAAGGGAATTGGATTTATTGAACCAAATGGAAAGGTAGGCTCTTTTTTTGGTAAACATACTGCAAATATCATTGATTATTCCAAGGTAAAATATGGATTTGCCGAAGTTAGCAGAGTAATCGGCTTTAAGACTATAGAGAAGTACAACGTTTATAAAATAGAAAATTTGGGAGGAATTGATTTTAGCTATGATGCTAGATTAATCCAACCGGCAACAAAAGATGACTTAGATGCTATTATGAAATTGATTGCGAATGAAGATGTTGGAAAACCAAAGAAAAAGTATGCAAAGTGGGTTAAGGATGCACTAAAAACAGATATTGTTCTTATTGCAGTTGCATCCCCAAATGATGAATGGATAAAAGACACAATGAAAGACATTTTTCAACGTAATTATCCGAAGCCTGAAATTTATTCAAATAAGATCCTATTAGGAGTGGGATTTACAACTCCTGGAAAAATCTCTGGGTGGCTTTATGGGCTATACGTACATCCTGCTTTTAGAAATAAAGGTATCGGTTCAGCATTAGCAAATGCTCGACTTGCTACTCTAAAAGAATTAGGTTGCGATACAGCAATAACTGAAATAGCAGAATGGAATGGCCCGGCAAAGAGGATATATTATGGATTAAAAGCCGAAGAGATTGGAAAAGCAACTTTATTCGGCAAAAAAATGCCAAAAGTAAAGGTGAGGCGCTTTTGAATAAATTCCAGCAATACTTACTGGAATCCTCTAATATGAAACTATATGAAGTTAATCCTGAAATGTGTGAAGTTAATCCTCAATTTAAGTCTTATAAAAGGTGGATAAATTGTTATTTAGGTCCAGCTACTGCAGAACTACATGGCATAGACAAACCATCACATGATGCAATTAAGGATGAAAATCGAAATGCAATAATCCCAAAATATTCTATTGATATAGATGATAAAACCTATTATTTGGGGGTTAAAGGTTGTGGAGCATATGAGGATATGTTTTCAGGTGGGAGATTAACACGTTCTAATATAATTAATGCTTGTAGAGATAAAAATTTTATATCGAGGGTTCAACATCTAAATACATATACGGGATTTATGATGGCAGAATCTTGGATGGGGGAAAGCCCCTATGGATGCCAAGGGTATGTAAATGGGTTTGATGAATTGAAATTCTCGGTTATAGCAAAAAAAGATTCTATAAATGGAGCATATATTTGTCCGGTTATCGCTGTCGTTCAATTACCATCTGAAATTGAGAGTGTAGCTCGAAAATTTTTTTGGTTCAGAACCTATAAAAAAAATTTTTATCAAATAATTAGATTAATGCCATCTAATATCCGGTTATATTTTGAATCTCCCCGTGTTGTGG
The DNA here is from genome assembly GCA_964632315.1 of uncultured archaeon. Taxonomy (GTDB): domain Archaea; phylum Asgardarchaeota; class Lokiarchaeia; order Sigyniarchaeales; family SOKP01; genus SOKP01. The sequence goes on along the minus strand of CAZWEM010000019.1, from coordinate 49,567 downwards.
CAAATCCGCATTCTTTTCTTAACCTTTTTGAAATTACAAATGAAAAATTGATGGAGAATTTTGAATTAAATTTCATCAGCAGTGGTATCGCATTATTATCTTTATTTGGGCGTTCAGCAAAAATAGAAGGAGATAAGATCAAGGGAATCATCTATCAAGATGTATGGTTAGATAAAGATTGCGTAGTTGCTCCTGATGGAAAAATTCATTTTGCCGATTTGGAAGGTCTAATCTGGCATTCGGTGTCACTCAAGGACTTTTCTGAGATTCAAACAAAAGAATGGGAAAAACTTGTTTTTGAGTTTTTATTTGCCTTAGTTAAATTGGACACTTATAGACATCAATTGAAAGAAAATATAGTCACTTGGGAAAGCCAAAGAGATGAACTCTCTTTACTTATCCAAATGGCATTAAATAAAGATCATATTGCACGTGCTGAGCAATATGACGATAATCTAAATATTATTTTAGAGGTCTCCTCTGTACCACCTATAGAAATACCATTAATAGAAATGGTGAATTAATGATGAATTGTGAAAGAGCGTTAGAAATATTAACTTCGGTTAAAAGTAGAGTAAGTATTTTATGTTCTAGAGAAGAAATAATGGAGCTAATCAAATACTCTCTTTTAGACGAATATAAAAATAATATTCCCAATGAGCAAGTTATTAGAGAGTTAGCAACCTTGAAAGCTAATTACTCTCAAGTAAACAGTGAAATAAATGAGATTAGCAAGGAACTCTTATCCCTGGAACGAGATTATGAACATTTATCTTTAATTTCAAAATTAATCAGCTATATTTTTATTGGAAAAGGTCGATTTCTTAAGTCTAAAATAAAAAAGATAAAAGCCCAAGTAGAAAATAAAAACGTTCAAGTCTCAATCATTAAGGACCAAATCCTTAACTTAAATGATCAGAAGCAATCTGCTGAACAATCGGTTAAGGTTAATGGGAAGAAGGTTATATTGACTCCGAACGGAGAAAACTTGATTGATGAGATAAAAGCCCGCAAAAGATTTTATTCCAAAGAACTTCCATCGTTAATTAATGTGATTGAACAACTTGATGATGCTTTTGTTGATCTCATAAAAGATGTTGCAAATCTAATGAATAATAGTTCATTTTCAGCTATATGGGCGCTATATATGATAAACATTGATAATAGGAGATTAATAAGTGCTTTTAATAACATTACAAATAGAGAATATTCCTACAGCAATGCTGAAAAGAGAATGATGAAATTGAGCATAAATGCGTTAAACCAGCCAAATTCACCCATTCCTACAAGTTTAAACAAAATTAGAGGTATTGAAAATGAGATGAGGTATTCTTTTAGGTCTAATAATCCTGCTAGTGAAATTAAAGCAGCATTAGATAAACATAGGGTTTATGATAGGAAACTCCGATCAGCATCTACAATGATAGGTAGATTGTTTTCGAGTTGGACAGAACAACATCCTGAAGATGAAATGAGTGGAAATAATTATTACGATCTTCTAGTTGATATTTTTGAAAAAAAACCACTTGGGGAGCTTTTCGACGAAGTGCGTTATGCTTCTTTTATACTACCTCTAGTAGATGATAGAACTAAATGCGATTATTTTCAAGATCAGCTAAAGGATATTCCTGAAGGTTCAAAGTTTTTCTCAACAGTTGCTAGCTTGTTCCCGTGGGATCCAGAAGAAACTTGGATGGTCTTCCTTCGTGCTGAGATTAACATCCTAAAAGCACAAAGTGCTAAATTTATTCCGGAGTTGATTGAGTATGCCTTACTATTAACAATGAATCAAAAAATCATCGAAATTGAAAACAATATTTCACAAAATTATCTTGAAAGATGGAAACATCTCGTAGTTCCTATTGTTCATCTAATTACCTATTCGTTTTTGGAAAAAGATTTACAGGATTATATCAAGAGAAGACCATTGGCGTACATTATATCTCCGCGGTATTATTATAGATCTTCACTGCATTACCATGTTATTGGGTAATTTTCTGATCCAAATTTAAATTTTATTTTTCTTTATTGAAGCCTTTACGAATCCAATAAAAACCAATTACGAATCCAACAACAATTAGTAAAAACATGGAAATTAGATAAGTACCTTCAGATGCAGATATACCTAAAAGTTCATAATCACTCACAGTAAGTAGAAGAATCATTGAGGAAATACGAGCCCATATAAATAGTAGCAATAATTGTTCATAAGAGATTTTATTATTCAACTTTTCAGCAAGTTTATTCGCGTTTTTAAATAAAGAAAAATAGATGTAGGTAATCATTACAATGTCAAGTATAGCATCACTTATCGTTAATAGATCGGTTTGATTAGTCCAATTTAAATATCGAAACCAAGTATAAAATGTGTAAGCAGAAATTAATATGGCGAATAGTGTGATCGGAGGACGTAAGCCCGTTTTTGATTTCAGAATGAAGTTTATTAAAGGTAATATGATAATAAATAAAGGAAATATGAGCAATGGCATTTGCTGGAAGATATTCAGACTCATCCATGGAATAGACATGAACAAGAATCCAAATAATCCAAAAGAAATAACCCAAAATATTATTTGAGAAATTAGGTATACTTTTTCATTTTTTATTAATTTTTCTGAAACTTTAGAAGAGATATCTTTAAGAAATAAGGTGAATACAATGGCATTTATTACATACCACATAAAGTACGCAATAATATACAAACCGATAAAGATGATAATAGGAATGAATAAGGCTAATACAAAAAATAGAATGTTTAAACCAACCAGTTTTAAAATAGTGTGATTATCTAGAATTTTCGCATAAAACGATTTTACCCACGTAATTACTAATAAAAATAGTAGGAAAAAGGAATATGTGATTAGCAGCAAAAATGAAAACCCGTGTAAATCTAACAACTCCCCAGGTACTGGAAGATTCATCGCGGGACCAATTGAGATGTAAATTATCATGTAGAAAATGATTAAAATATTGGTTACTACCCAACTATAACTTAAAATCCGATTTTTCTTGAGTTCTTTAATAAATAACTTAAATTTCTGTAGCATGAGTCTAAAAATTCTTTTAAATTATGTTTAAAGCATTAATCTCTCTTACCTAAATAAATTTAAGGAAATCCAAAAATAGCAAATTGACTTTCTTGTAAAAACGTGAAGAGTTATATACAAAAATATCGTTAAAATAAAAGAAGAAATATGGATGGATTGACTAGTTTACTTTTCTTAAGGATGTTTCTTTTAAATTCACTTTAGTAGATTTATAGAAAGAAGAATAATATTTCTCATAAAATTCCTTCTTTTTATTTAAAACAAACGTATCTCTCTCTTTCTTTGGGATGCCCTCGGTCCAATATATCTTACCATTGGGTGATAAATCTAAATTGTGATCTTTTTTAATTATATATCCCTCTTTTAACACAAAATTTATGTTAGAAAAGGCATCAATAAGAGTTTGATAATTATTTTGAATATCTACTTGCTCAAGATTTAGATCTATGATATTTAAATCTCCGTCAGCACCCTCTCCTAAATTTCCCTTTATATCTCCTATTCCTAAAGATTTTGCAGGACTCGCTCTGGTTATGGTAATATATTCAAGAAAACTAAGAGAATCACTATTAGATGAAATAGTATTATCTTTTAAGAATTTAGAATCAAAATCCTTTATGAAGTCTTCTCGAGCTTTGTTACTTAAAAGCCAAGATGCAATTTGGGGTACTTTAGAGATGCTTGAATAGTTTGGAAAATTCACTGAGAACTGGATCTGCCATTTATTCTTAATATTAAGAGCAAGATCTAATCCATTTGCCCAAATAGTACAGTGATTATTGTTCTGTTTATTAAATGTCCGAAGCGAAGAAAAAGTATCTCCTTCAAGTTCGATAGCCGATCTAATCACGTTAAAAGAATTTTCTTGATTTGATAAGGTAGTTATAAAACGACGATCTCCAGAAATCACGGGATTAATCGGATCAAATCCGAGAAATCCTATATCTAAATCAAATTCAGCATTTTCATTATAAAACTTAATCAGTTCTGAATTATCTCCATCTGTGTTATACGATGATGCATGAGCAATATGAAACACCTGAGATCTTTTCCCTTGTTTTGACTTATTCGGGCTTTCTAAATTTAATTCCTTAATCCGGGCTAAAACTAAGCTTAAATTCCTTTTGGCTTGTTCATTTTCGTAAGCGTCTATATGAGCGTGAATTGAATGAGGTAATTTTAAATTTTCCACATACTTCGCCATGTTTTCATAAACATCAAGGGGAGCAAAATTATATAGACGTCCATTTTTCTCCAAATCATCTCTTAACTTATTAAAATTCCAGTCTTCTCTTTCAAAAGGATTGTATATCTTTAAACCGAATGCTTTTGTTTTTTCTAATATATCTGAAATGTAGGCTGATGCTTGATCCACCATCCCTTTCTGGAATTCTAATTCCATTGGCCAAAAATTACTTAAATTCAATAAATAGGCTGAATCCAATACGGGTAAACTTGTGAGATTAAGAGCCGTTTGGGAAGCTAGTGAAGGAAAAACATTAGCTTCAAGTACAAAAGTAAACCCATTTGATAAATATTGTTCAGCTATAAAATCCAATGTCAATCCTTTCCATGTTTTTTGGAATGCTGGATTTTTAGTGCCTAATAACCTAGCCCAATTAACTTGTTGCGATGCAACATGAGCGTGAATATCGATCGCAGCTGGTACTACAGTTTTATTTTTTGAATCAATCTCTTTTATATCCTCTTGATTCGAAAATTTTTCAACAATTTTACCCTCCTCAATTAGGATATCTTTTACTTCCCCACCAATGTTATTTAGAGGATCATAAACAATTCCATTCTTGATAAGAAACTTAGTCATTCTTCTCCCCGTTTAACTTTTTGAAGCAGATCTTCATACTCTAAAACTTTTTCTTCAGTTGGTTCAATTTGAACGATAATATTTTTAAAAATTAAATCATCATTTAAAACAAAAGTGATTTGATTGGCCCAAATGGAAACTGGCATCAACACCATCCCTTGAGGTAGCTTTTCGTCTACTTTACATTTAACTACTACACTTCCATTGTCATTGGAGATTAAAACGTTTGTATCTGATTTAATATTTAACTCTTTTATATCAAGAGGATTGAAAAAAGCAATTGCTAAGTTCTCCTTTAATGATGTATCATCTCCAAATGCTTGTTCGCGAGCTTGATCATTGTCTAATTTTCTTGAAGTGTTTAACCGTAACTTCATTTTATTTCTCACCATCTTGGTGTAATTTAAGTAAAAGATTAGCCAATATTTCTTCATCAGAAGGTATGTTATTGGGAGAATTAATAATTTTTTGAAGTTGTATTGGCACTTGATCCAATCTAATAGCTATTCCACTGTTTTCTATTCCAGTAATCGAACTGGGTAATACAATGTCTGCAAACTCCACCGTAGCAGATCGTTTGTTATCAATTAAGATGATTGGATGTTTGAGGATTTTTTTACTCAGTTTATATGGTAGATGGGATATTGGATCAGTACCTACAAAAATAGATAAATCAAAATTTTCAGATTCAATTTTAGAAACTAAATTATCCTCAGAATCAACTCTCTCTTTGTTTTTGAATTGAAGGCTTCCATTCATCCCAAAATTAGCAAGGGACACATGATCAAATCCCGCCATATTGTAATGACCACCTAATAACATCAAAGAAATCCTTCCTTTTTCTTGTTTTGATTGGATTAAATCGATTAATTCTAAAAATTCCTTAAGAAGGTCGAAATCTTTATTTGGGGTCAATAATCCCTGTCCAACTAAAATTACTCCGTATTCTGCTCCAGTTAGATGAAGTAAAAGCCTCTTTAAATCGTCGCTGTCAATTCCTGCTACGCCTTCCGGAGGAAGCGACCCTACCTTACAGCATTCTTCCTTTAATAACCTTATTAACTCAATATCTTTATTTGGTTCGATTTTCAGAGCAAGATCCCTTACACCCATCACCCCAAATGAAGCTGTTTGGACAGGATCGATAATAACAAATGTTTTAATTTCTCTCCCAGTCATTCGAAATTTTCCGCGAGAGAATAATACTTTATTTAACAATCTTGGAATTGATTCCGCAACATTCGCACCCCAAGAAATAATTAAATCTGCCTTATTTATCACCTCAGTAATAGAAGTAAGGGTTAACCCTTTTTCTTTAGATGCTTCTAGCACTTTTCCTTGACAGATTGCTGCATTTGAAGTTACGAATCCATCTAATTCTTTAGCAAGTTTCATTCCTTTTAATTGCGCTTCACAGTTTGATGTCGAAAATCCATATAGGAGTGGATTTTTTGCAGCTTTTATTAAATCAAGTGCCTTATCATAAGCTTCATCCCATGATGCTTTTTCTAGTTTGTCTTGCTTTCTGACTGATGGATATAAAAGTCTATTTTTAGCAGTAATTTGATCAAAATGTTCTTTACCTTTCAGACAAGTGCCAACAACTTCATCAATAAATAAACCATCAGTTCTTATTATGATATCATCACATAATAAAGAACATCCGGTACAAGTAACACGTTTCATGTTTGAACCTCTTTATACTTTATACATATTCGATTTTTATGGCTTCTCGAGGACAATATGTCTCACAAACCCGGCATTCTCTTTCTCTCCCCTCTGCATCTAACCGTCTACAATGCTCTAAGTTGAGCAGCTCGCATTTTCCCATCTTTACTTGAAATAATTGGTGTTTTTCGGGAGGATAATTAGGAGCTTTACCACTTAATGTTGGTGGACAATATCGAGCATTTACAGGGCAAACCGTAACACAGATTCCACAACCATCGCAAAGATCGGTATCTACATTTATTCTTAACTCTTTTTCTTTTCCCTCTTCCGAACCTATCAATTCTTTAAGGGCTTCATATTTTTTGGCATACTTGGGCTCCAGTAAAGGCGTACAATCGTCCACTTTTACTTTACCTTGCAATAAATCCAAAGCAAAAGCCATGCAAGTTGGTTTACCACATTTCTTGCAGTTTGTTTTTGGTAGGTACTTGTAGAGTTCCATAAAATTTTGAACAGGAATGTTATTACACCATAATTAAAATTAATTATACTCTTCTCGTGTTGAGTAATGTTTGAATCATATTAATTTCTTGAGATTATTGATTATAAACTTTTAACAGTTTTAAGAGTTAACTATTAGGTGAAATGAAAAAGAAAACCTTTTATATTTATTCAAGCAACTAAGAATATCAATCAACCTTCTTTAAATATAAAATTATATGTATGTGAATAATCAAGTTGCATGTTGAAATATTAAATAACTCCCAAATTGAGAAAATTCACGAAAAATCTCTTGAAATTCTTGGAAATACGGGATTTATAGTTCCTCATGATGAGGTCTTAGATCGCTTCAAGGAATTTGGAGCTTTAGTTGATTTCAAGAAACGATTAGTAAAAGTATCTCCAAGTATAGTAAACGAACTAATTGGAAAAGCCACGAAGGAATTTACCATATATGGACGTGATCTCTCCAAAAAAGCAGAATTTGGGAGAGGAAAACGCAATTATAATTCTTCAGCTGGTCAAGCATTTTGGATAGATAATCTGGGAGGTTCTCGACGATATCCTAATTTAAATGATGTTGAGAAGGCCACGAGATTTGCAGATGTTCTGAATCAGATAAATATTCCTGGAGCGATGTCAGATCCATTGGATATCCCTTTGGAATATCGATGCTTTGCCGTAGCATTAAAAATGATAAAAAATACTGCAAAACCAATCAATTTCTGGTTTTATGATAGGAAATCTGCTAAATTTTTGAATGAATTACTAATTATTTTGAGAGGAGATAAAGAAAGCGCAGAAAAGCACCCCTTATTTTACCCATTGTTTGAACCCATAAGTCCTTTAAGTTTTCCCTTTCACGGTATAGATCTATTATTTGAAACATGTAAACTTAATTTACCAGTGCATATTGGTCCGATGGCCCAAATGGGTGTTTCAGCACCTCCAACAATCGTGGGAACATTGACCCAAGAAAATGCCGAAATCCTTGCTGCAATATGCATTACACAGTTAATTCGAGAAGGATTGCCAATCTGTTATGGAGGAATATGCCATGCTTTCGATGTGAGAACAGCACAAATCATTTTTGGAGGTCCTGAACAAGCGATATATTCAATTGCCATGACTCAAATGGGAAAATTCTATGGATTTCCTGTTTATATCAATGTGGGGTTAACAGATTCCAAAGAACTTGATGCACAGGCGGGACTGGAAAGTGGAATTACTTTAGCTTTAGGGGCTTCTTCCGGAGCAGATATCTTTGGTCACATGGGTATTTGTGGGATGGATCAAGGTGCTTCATTAGACATTCTTGCTATGCAATCTGAGATTATTTCTTATGTTGAAAATGTTAACAGAACTTTAGATGTAAGTGAGGAGGCTTTTTTTTCTAATATTCTTCATAAAGTAGGACCGCAGGGCTCTTTTCTTAAGGAACCCCATACAACAAAGGTAATACGAAAAGAGTTATGGTTTCCATCGCTATTAGATAGAGAAGGATATGATGTCTGGATCAAAAATGGCTCATCTGATATGAAAAAACGTTGTATAGAATATAAAGAGGCAACTCTTAAAAAGTACCATCCTCAACCTTTAGATAATACCATTGAAAAAGAGTTAGATAAATTATATAAAAAAGTTAGAGATGAATTATCAACTTAAATAAAAGTCATTAGAGTGATTAAAAAGATGAATATTTTAGCTATTATTGCTCATCCCGATGATCTCTCATTTTTTAGTGCGGGTACATTAGCTAGATGGGTGAATGAAGGTCATGATATTTATGTTGTGTGTTGTACTCATGGTGAAGTTGGAACATTACGCGCCGATTTAACTAAAGCTGATGTCGCACAAAAGAGAGAACAAGAGCTTCGAGCGTCTAACGATTTATTAGGGTTTAAAGAAACAATTATATTAAATTATCCAGATGCTGGATTTATTGATGGGGCAAAATTGAGAAAAGAACTAGTTTATTATGTCCGAAAATTAAAAGCTAATAGGGTTGTCACATTTGATCCATGGGCGAAATATGAAGTTCATCCTGATCACGTCATAGTAGGAAGAATGGCGTGTGAAGCGGGAGCTTTTTCTGCTTTTCCACTACTCTATGAAGATCAATTTAAGGATGGAATTACAGCAAATGCTTGTGATGAAATCTGGCTTATGGGATTATTAGGGCATTATCCCAACGCTCTTGTGGACATTAGCTCAACCTTGGATAAAAAAGTTAGTGCTGCATTAAAATTCGAAGCAACCTTAGAATTATTGGCAGATTTATTTGCTCCTAACATAGATCCCTCAAATGTTTCTTCTAAAGAGATGAAAAAATTAACTCGACATGCTAATAGTTTGCTAAGATCCATCGCGAACGTCATTGGAAATCAAGTAGGGTTAGATGCTGCTGAAGCTTTTTATGTTCAGAAGACACTACCCGGTCATTTCGACAATTTTCAAACAATGATGTCTGAAATGTTAGGTAATCCCTCTGAAAAACCGAAAAACTACTAGGTTTTTAAATAATTTTCATTTCTTTTTTTTTATTTAATCTACTGGATTTAAAGCAATTTGTTTATTCAACTAATTTATCAATTAGAAAGAGATATTCAGTCTTATTTTTTAACTGATATTTTTTTTTAAATTTTGAAAAATTATTTGAATGGCTCTTGACGCTTCAGATTTTGGATTTTCAATCACGACTGGTTGAGCGTGAGACATTGCAATCGGAATATCTTCACTATAATTAATTTTTCCTAATATCACGTAATTATTCTCTAACATGAATTGTTTAAACTGGGCTTGAAAAGGGCTTTGAAGATCAGCTTTATTTATAACAATTCCAAAAGGAATCTGAAAACTTTCAATTACTTCAATAGCTCGTTTCAAATCGTGTAATCCAGAAGGGGTGGGTTCAGTTACAGCAATTACATAATCCAATCCTGATACTGTAGCAATAACGGGACAACCGATTCCTGGAGGCCCATCAATCAATATGAGATCGAGATCAGAATAGGACTCGAGATTTTTAATATATTCTTTGACGTCTGATACTAACTTCCCAGACGTTGTACTACCTAAGATTGTCTTACCGTAAGTAAGGGCTAGATCGAATTTCGATACGTAAGATATGATTTCGCCACTCTTAACTGGATTTATCTCAAAGGCATGCTCTGGACAGAGTACTTTACATGCACCGCATCCCTCACATGCTAGATAATCAATTTCAGGAAAATCTGTTACTTGATTCCATGAGATTGCATCGAATTCGCAATAGTTTTCTTCAACGCAAGATCTGCACTTAATGCAAGCATTTTCAATAAAAGTTGATTTTAATGTACCTGTAATCTCTTTTTTATCAACTTTATCTGGGGATCTTGGAGGAAAAAGTATCGAGAGATTAGGAGCATCCACGTCACAATCCACCAAAGCAGGTTTGAATTCATGATCTTGTTGAGCAATAATTCCTAAAGAAGCGGTAATTGACGTTTTTCCAACTCCTCCTTTCCCAGAAAGAATTCCAATTTTGATTATTTTTTTCACTTTTGAATATCACTCCACTTTAATAAATTGTCATAAATCTGATTAAATGCATGGTACGCGTCGCTCGAAGTATAAATTCCAGAAGGGTCTTCCATAAGCGGAGTTCCTTGACAATATGATTCTACTACTTCTTGACTTAATGGAATCTCTCCCAAAATCTCAATATCTCTTCTCTTCAGCTCCAAGCTAAATTCCTCTTTATATCCAGGAAGAGATGCTCTATTAACAATCGCTCGATATTCTTTATTAAGGAGAGTGATTAATTCTATAATTCGTGTTAGATCCAATAAACCAAATCGAGTTGGTTCTGTAACTGGAATAACAATATCGGCTTTTTGGATTAATTCTTCCACATCACAATGAGCTCCTGGTGCTGTGTCAATTATTACCACGTCAGGCATTACATTAGGATTTTTTATTATCCTATCTAAGTGTTGCATTAAACTTTTTACTATAACAGCGGAACGAGCTTCTGATGGTTTTAATTCACCTAACATCAATTTAATTTCGTTTTTTTCAGACTCGTAGAGAGTACCTATAATTTTTGAATCTTTTTCAATAGCATTATCAGGGCATATTTTATAGCACAATTTACACCCAGAACATAGGTTTAGCATGGGAATAGGTGGAATATCTTTCACTTTCAATAACGCATGAGATAAGCAATTCTCAGCGCATAACCCGCACATGCTACATTTTTCATTGTTTATTTTTGGAATGAAAAACTCCACGTTAGCCAAGCTTTTCAATTTGGCACCTAATAATAAATATGTATTAGGGTTTTCGACATCACCATCAATTAGGAGTACTTTTTTACCGTGGTTTTTAAAAATAGTGGCAAGATTTACTGCAACCAAGGTTTTTCCCGTGCCCCCTTTTCCACCAGTGACACAGATGATTTTTGGTTTTAATATAGACATTATATTTGAAAATAATAATAATTAGATTTAAGAATTATAATCCTCCTCTTCCATATCCTCCCCCACCACCTCGTCCTCCATGATGTCTCCCAACATTTGCGGCATCAATTATACTCAATTTGCCATTCATGTGCATATCAACCACTTCCCGAATGGGCAGATTATTATTTGGGGCTTGAAACACTTTCATGTTTAAAGATTTCAGACTATTTATGGCATTAGGTCCTAAAAATCCTACTATCACTTCATTTGCACCTTCATTGTACACCGTCTGGGAAGCTAATATACCTGCCCCTCCCATTTCATCTTTTGCAGGGTTAGGTACCGTTTTTACTTCTTTAATCTGGTCTTTATTAATCGTTACGAAAGTAAAACTTTGACATCTACCAAAACGCGCATCCATTTTATCACTTAATCCTCCACTTGATGCTGAGGGAATAGCAATTACAACCATTTGATCATCACTTTATAATATTTTGAATAATTATTCATTTCCTATAATATTAAAAATAATACTAATTTAAAAACTTGATGAAAAGAGAATGAGGAAGTTCATTTATTTTTTTTTAAATGAATTTTTAAATAGAAGCAATTAGATTATATATCTATATTTTACAACTTATAAGACAATTAGTTTAATTTTAGCTTTTAGCTCATTAAATAATAACGAGAGAGAAGACCTCTTAAAGAGGGAGATGTTCAATGGAAAACTATTATCTATTCAAAGTTTGCATCGTAGGGGATGGAGCAGTAGGTAAAACAACAATTCTACATCAATACGTTGATGGAAAGTTTGTACAAGATACTATGATGACAATTGGTACTAATTTCTTCATAAAAGGCATAAGACTCGAGGAATACAATACATTTATAAGATTGCAAATATGGGATTTAGGAGGGCAAGAACATTTCGCTGCAGTAAGACCATCCTTCTATTCTGGCGCGAGAGGAATCATATATACTTTTGATTTAACAAGAAAAATAACTTTTAACAACTTATTAAATTGGAATGATGAAGTCTCTAGGGGGCTTTTTGAGGAGGTTCCAAGCATTCTTCTTGGCAACAAAAGTGATTTAGTAGATGAAAGCAATAGTTTTAACATGACTCAAGAAGAAATTTCCGAAATGAAAGAAATTTTAAATTTTTCACACTATTTTGAGACAAGCGCTAAAGAAAATATGGGGATTCACAGGGCATTTACTACTTTAGCGAAGTTGCTCTACTTAACCTATAGAGATTAAAAAATGGAATTAAAATTCTATGATTAGACAATTATATCAATCATTGAATAATGAGAACTTTTTTTATAGATGAAATTTTATAACGATACTAATATAATTAGTTTAATTTTGTAAAAAATACAAGTTCAAATCTACGCATCATGCATAAATTTCTCTATAAAATTTGTGTACTTGGAGAGGGGGGAGTGGGAAAAACCACAATATTATATAGATACATTGATGGCCGATTCCTTGAAGACACTAAGATGACTGTTGGAACAAACTTCTTTATCAAGGATATTGATCTGCCAAAAATGAATGCTCAGGTTAAATTTCAAATATGGGATTTAGGAGGCCAAGAGCATTTTGCTGCAATTAGACAAAATTTTTATGCGGGTGCGAAAGGGGTTATCTACGTTTTTGATTTAACAAGAAGATATTCTTTTAATAACTTGTTAGAATGGAGAGATGAGGTGGAAACAGTCATCGGTAAAGAAATACCTAGCATATTAATTGGAAACAAGTTAGATCTAATAAAAAACGATTCTTTGGATATAAGTCAAGATGAATTGACAGTTATGAAAAAAGAATTGCATTATTCAAAGTACTTTAAAACCAGTGCTAAAAACAACGTTGGCATCCAGGAAGCTTTTCACAAAATGGGATCAATTATTTTTCAACGATATCAACATAAATATTAGCATAAACATGTCTTAGGTACATGTATTGCCTTATTTCATCTACTTAAATATAGAATAAAATAATTGTGATTTTTTTATTAATTCCCCGTTTTTTAATTCAGGATTGATTTGTTATTAGAGGTTGATTACTATTCAATTTTATTTTTTATCACAACAATCAGAACAAATATATCTTGAAAATACGATAAATCCACAATCGTTCATACAACCCCATTCACCAGTCTCCTCATCGAATGTAATACTGTAACCACAGGGAGTAGGTAACGAACCAATAGGTTTTCCACATTGAGAACATTTTAACTCCATTTTATACTCACTCCTTTCTTTTTCCAAGTAATTCCATTAATCTATAATTAAATTTTAGTCAAATAAAGCTTATCCTAATATTATATTCGAATTTGAGATTTGTTCCGATATAAATTAATTAAATCTTATTTATTCTTTATATTGTATAATTATATCGTTAAAAGCTACAGAGAAACTGCCCGAAACACTCATGCTTTAAATTCCATTATTTTTTAAAATCAGAAGATGGATTTTATATTTTTGTTATAATCGCAAATAGCAATAAAATTATAATTCTCCATCTAAATAATTATTAAGCCAGTTTGTCTCAAAAGTAAATGAGGTGAATTTTTGTTTTGGAGATTAAAACGCAAAAGATTGATGGGATTTTGAAGTTTTATGAAAAAATTAAGAATCTTTCTAAATCTAACACAATTATAAAAAAAGAATTAGTTGAACTAAATTTAAAAAAAGTCCAGGTAATCCTTAATTCTCCTCACTATACTTATTGGGTAATTTTTGGTAACGGAATATTTAACTATGGGAAAGGAGAGATTGAAAATGCTGATATAATTGTAAAATCTAAATTTTCCTTGATGAAAAAGATTTTGAATCAAAAAAAGATGCCTCATACTGAATTTGTGAAAAAAAATCTTCAAGTTGAAGGAGATGTCCAATATGCTGTAGTTTATTTCGATTTTATTAACTTTGCTTTAGATCAAAATAAAAAAAAGGAGTTAGAATGATATGAAAAAAACATTCATTTGGGGTCATAGAGGCTCAGGATTTAGAAATTATAATAAAAATGATGACTATATCGTGCAGAATTCGATGAAATCTTTCCAATTTGCGATAGAAAAAGGCGTGGATGGGATTAAAACTGAAGCAAGATTGAGTAAGGATAATGAGGTTATATTATGTTCCTCACAAAAACTCTCAGTAAATGGCGTGGTAAGTCCGATTAATGAACTCAAGTGCGATTTAATTAAATCAATGAAACTAGAAAATGATGAGCCCATACCTACTTTGAGAAATCTTTTTGACATGTTTAAAGGTTTAGATATAAAATATAATTTCGATATTAGTGGACCTGGTGTAGGAATAGAAATTGTAAAAATTGCTAAAGAATATTGCATTTTAGATAAAATAGAATTAGCAAAATCATCAGTAGATCCACGTTCATTAAAAGAAATTTTTCTGGAAATAAGGAATTTTGATAAAAATGTCCTACTAGCAAATTCTGTATCATTGAGATATAATAAGATAGGAAAAGCAAACCTAGAGTTGAAGAGCATGTATGATTTAGATGTAAAAGTAATAAATGTTAATTATAATTTTGCTAATTATGAATTATTCAAGATGGTAAAAGATATGGGTTTCAAATTTTATTTATGGGGCTTACTCTTTAAGGAAACAATGAAAAAATTTCTAAAAATGAATTATAACGGAGAATTTATTGATGGTATGTTTTCTAATTTTCCATTTAGATTAATGGAATTACGAGAAGAGATTCAAGCTTAGATTTTCATTTTTTAGTAAAATTCAAATTAGGTGTTACATTTTGAATATTAATTCACTAACCTTTTCTTTTATGAAGAAAAAAGTTTATATAAATTTAAATTATAATGAGAAAATCTAAAGCATTTTCAAATTATTATGAGTATCTTAATGTTGGTTAGACAAATTATTTAATTATAATATTCTTTAAACAGAGTTGATCAAAACTATGGAAGAAGATGAAATTCCGGACATTGATTTAAAAAAAATTTCGGAAGAAAGCAAAAGAGAAATGATGGACGAGAGAGAACAAAATATCAGCAAAAATATGGAGAAAATAAAGCATAAAATCGTTATAATAAGTGGAAAAGGGGGCGTTGGAAAAACTACTGTTTCAGTAAACCTTGCAATGAGTCTCGCCAGTGTGGGTTTAAGAGTTGGATTATTAGATGTTGACATCACGGGACCGAATGTAAACAAAATGCTAGGAATTAGCCCCGAAGTCAGGCCGCGCGTAGATCCTGATGCTAAGAAATTTTATCCAGTAAATGGACCATTAAACATCAAGGTGATGAGTATGGCTTTCCTGACCCAGGATTCAGATACGCCCGTTATTTGGCGTGGACCGATGAAGATGGGCGCTGTAAGGCAATTTCTCGGCGATGCTGTTTGGGGAGATTTGGATTACTTGATCTGCGATTTACCTCCCGGTACATCTGATGAAACACTTGACATCTTGCAATTAATTCCAGATGAAAATGTTATCGTCATAAGCACACCGCAAGAAGTTGCAGTGATGGATGCAAGAAAGACAATAGCCATGGCTAAAACGATGCAGAGGAATGTATTAGGAATTATTGAAAATATGTCTGGCTTTAAATGTCCTCATTGCAATGAATATATTGATTTATATCCTCCAGGAGGTGCTGAAAAAGCATCTCATGATTTTAATATCACTTTACTAGGTAAGATTCCTTTTGAAGTACAAGTCGGTCAACAAGGAGACCAAGGTCTTCCTTTTGTGTTAAAATATCCGGAAAGTGATTCAACAAAAGCCTTTAAACAAATAGTAGATCAAATAAGAAAACTACTAGAATAAAAAAATCTCTATTATTCTATTTTCTATTTTTACCCGTGAATATCTGGATATAATACTAATCGAAAAGTCAAAGATTATATATATTTAACATTATTAATGATTTGAATTTCAAATCATCGAAATTTGGATAAAATAAAATAATTTCAAGGGTAAGGTAAAGAAAAATTATCATAGAAGATACTAAGCAAATTGCTAAATTTATAAAGGGCATTATTATATGCAATCAAACGGGGATATATTTAGTAGATTTAATATTAGATTCAGAGATAAATCCTGTGTTATTTTCTTCTTTTGTAGGTGCTCTAGGTATGTTTGGCAACGAGAATTTGGGGAAAATCGATGAAATAATTATCAAAGGCTTAGACATTCAGATGATAATAGTTAATAAATACAACCTCTTTTTAATTGCTATAATGGATAGGCATTTTGTAAAAAACGATGTACACTCAGAAGCAGAAAAAGCTTTGGATTTGTTTTATTCATTATACAAATCAAAGATTGAGAAATGTGATCCTTGCCAAGATATTAATGAATTCATACCTTTTAAAAAAGCACTATATCAACAAATCAAGGATTATACTGAGAAGAAGAATAATAATAAAATAGAAAAAATATCCATGAAAGCTGACTTTGGTTTCTTTACTGAAGCAATTGCGAAATTGAGAAGTGACTAAAATTTCGCAGTTTTCTTCATAAAAATTAATTGTCCTATCTTAGCACCCAAAATTCTTTCCATAAGATTACATTTTGCCATGAAAAGATAATATAAGTCTTGATCTGGTAAGTCTAATCCATATAAACTTTCAAAATTACCTTGACCTTTTGATAAAATTACAGTATTTTTCATGAAGAAAAATTTTTTAAAATCAGCTGTAGCAGTTTGAAAATTGACTCCGGGAGTAGGACCCGAAGTTATGACTTTAATTAATTTATCTAAACCTATCAATTTAGCATCAGCCAAGGTAGCATCATTAATTATTGGAGCAGAGCGAACAGCATAAATAGTCTCCAAATTGGGATATCTTTCAATAAGAATTTCTATCAATAACTTATCAAATACAATTTCCCCAGCATTATCACCAATAATTAGAATCGTGTTAGCTTTTCTAACCGAACTTATAAATTTTTCATAATGATTTATAATTAAACGTTCTTGATCAAATTCTTTCAAATCAGAAACTAATTCAATTTGATGCTGACTCGCATAATCAATTGAATTAGCTAACGCTGAAATGATGATTGCCTGAAAAAGGGGATCTTTAGAACTTAAAACTGCCTTTTTTATTTGATCATAATATCGAAGAGAAAGATTGTTAGTCTGAAGCTTAATTGATTTATATGGATCTAAACATCCGTGCATCTCTGCAATCAATTCATAAGCCCGTGTTGCAATAATTGGTGCTTCTACTTTTTCAATTTCTAACGATAATAAATATTCCATGAACTTTGTTTGTGTGCTAATAATCTTTTCGGTAGAAATTGCCTCATTTAACCTTAATGATTTCATTATTTGATTAAAGAAGCACCCAATACATTCTGGCTCTAATTTCATTAATATTCTTTTTAATAAAAGATTTTATAGATTAGAAAATCCTTGAATGATTATAAATTATTTTATCTACTCCTCAAAAGCGAATTTTAAATATGATGAGCAAATAATTCTATATTATCTTTTAAAAAAAATAATGATTTGAATGTCAGAAACAAAATTTCGAGCAGGTCATACTTTTATTATTGGCTTAGCTTTTTTTTCTTCAGAAATTGCGTGGTCGTTATATAATGCTCAAGTACCATTGTTACTAAGGGATTACCTATCATCTTTTTTTCTAATTGGGTTCTTGATGGCATTAGATAATATTATAGGAGTGATCATCCAACCAATTATGGGTTCAATAAGCGACTCGACTCGGACAAAATTAGGAAGAAGAATGCCTTATTTGATCATTGGAATTCCTTTGGGGGCAATTTTCTTTTCATTGATTCCTACCCAAACATCATTAGTCGAACTAATTATTTTTATGTTCTTATTCGGTTTAAGCATGGGTTTCTATAGATCACAAGCAGTTTCATTGATGCCGGATTTTGTAAGGCCCGTAAATAGGAGTAAAGGAAATGCTATCATAAATTTAATGGGTGGATTTGGAGTTGCCATAGGATATGGCATGAGTCTATTTTTAGAAACTCTTGGACTACAGCTCCTCTTTGTAATAGTATCGATCATAATGGTTCTTGCATTGTTGGTTTTACTTTGGAGAATAAGGGAGAAGGAATCATATAGTTATAAACTGATTCTCGAATTAGAAGCAGATGAGGCCGAAAAAGTTAAAAGAAAGGCTTCTAAACCTAGTTTAATTGAGAGTATTAGGGATATAGCCGCTGAAGAAGATAAGAGTACTATATTTATTTTATTGGCGATTTTCTGTTGGTTTATTGGATATCAAGGAATTGTTGCCTTGATCTCCATTTACGGTGTTCAGGTTTTAGGGTATAGCGAAGGTCTTGCAGGTTTCTTGCCATTTCTTGTCACTGTCCCACTATTGATTTCTATTTATCCCTTATCTTATGTACCAGGCAAAATTGGTAGGCGAAATACCATTAAAATAGGAGTGATAATCTGGATCGCGATGTTAGTATTAGGCTTTTTCTTTGGGCTTGTTCAAGCTCCTTTACTTATTATGGCAATACCTCTTGCTTTCTTAGGACTTGGATGGGCAATGATCAACACTAATTCGATCGTAATAGTATGGGAACTTGCTCCAACTGAAGAGAAGATTGGTACTTATACAGGCTTATATTATTTCTCGAGTTACTTAGCAGCCATCCTTGGACCAATGATAGTTGGGGGTTTAACCGATTTATTTGGGATTCCCTCTTTACTGTTAAACGGAGCGATTTTTTTCATACTTGCACTTATAATGATGTTTCTAGTTAAAAGAGGAGAAGTAGAATTAACCGAGGAAGAAAAAATAGCACGACAAAAAGCAATCCAAGAATTAAATAGAGATTAAAATTTTTTATACTCTTTTTTTTTTAATTTTGAAAAAAAGAAATTATAAATTAATTTCAATTTTGATTGTTTTTATTTCTTCTGGAATCTTTTTCGCCGACTTTAAATAACCAGTTACCAGGTTCTTTAACATTTCTTGCATTAATTCATTTAAGGGGACTTCTTTTTCATTCACCATTAAATTTATATCCTTCATAATAAATGAATTGCATGTTGTAATTATAAATCTTAAGTTAATAAAAATGAAGATTATTTAGCAATCAAGTTCTTAGCTTTAATTGAATCCTTTACTAATTTTTCAACAGCTAAATCTACATTTAAACCAGTTTTAGAAGAAATCTTTATAAAGTCGTTCATTTTATATTTTTCTTTAGCATTTTGAGCATTTTTATCGTCCACTGCTGAAAATTCTTCTAAATCATATTTAGCTGCGACAAGAATTATTGGTAAATTTTCATAGAATTCATGCACAATTTTCATCCATTTACCTACGTGTACAAAACTGTCCATATTTGTCATATCATAAAGTATTAATGCACCACTTGCTCCCTTCATGTAGCGCGCAATCATGTGCCTAAAGCGATCTTGTCCAGTTATATCCCATAAAATTAAACTTACATTGGTAGAATCAATTGTTATTTGTTTAGTGAAAAACTCAACTCCAATTGTCATCGTAGTAGTATCTATGAACTCTCCATTTACATAACGGTGAAGTAATGTTGTCTTACCACTTCCTCCATCTCCTAATACCAAAATTTTCAACGCAACCTGACGTGGCATATTAGTTTTTATGCTCCAACTGTTTTTTTATAAAAATAATTCTTAATAAATAGCTATAGTAAGAAGAAAAAGGATAGATCTCTTAAAAACTCTTTTTTAAAGTCAATTAAAGCTCATATTCCATTCGATCAATGATGTCATTTTGAATCGGAGTCCCTAAATCAACAAAAGTGGCATTATACCCTCCAACCTTCACAATAAGGTCCAAATACTCTTGTGGATGTTCTTGAGCGTCTCTCAAAGTTTCAGTAGAGACGACATTCGGTTGTATTTGCATTCCTCCATTGCTAAAGTATCCCTGAAGTAGATTGTATAATTTCTCTTGATTTTCCTTAGACTCTAAATTTTGATGATGCATCCTAACATTTACGGCTATTCCATTCGTTGCATACTTATAGTTTAGCTTAGCTACCGAATTTAAGACGGATGTTAACCCATTTCGGGTTGCGTGATTTACTGGAGATAAACTATTTGAAATTGGTTCAAGTGCTTTCCTACCATCTGCACTTGGTTGTGTGAATAATCCTTCCATAACATGGATCCCCATCGAATATGCTCCTGCGTTAAAGCGACCTCCTCTTAATGGTTTATGTTTTGCTACTTCGGATGTAAAAAGAATCCATAATTCACTCGCTAAAGTATCGATTTCTTCTTGATCATTGCCCCATTTCTGTGTCTTGTTGAGGAGTATCTGTCGAAATTTTTCTTGATCTTTAAAATTTGAATTTAAAATTTCTACAAATCTTTCTAAAGAAATTACTTTTTCATCATAAACTAGTTTTTTAATATTGTACATGGAATCAACTAGAGTCGCAAATCCATAAGCTGTTATTGAAGAAAAATTATATTTAGCTCCTCCACAAACGTGATCTTTTCCAGATTCTAAGCACCCATTAATCGTCGCGGAAATGTAAGGGTGCTGAAAATATTTCATTGCCTCTTGATCTCCAATTGCTGCAATCTCCACGGACTTTTTAATGTTATATTGGAGCTGCTGAACAAATGCATCATAAAACTGTTCATAACTAATAAATTTCGAGACTTCTCCCGTTTGAAAGCCATCAATCTTTTTGGAAAGGTTGCTATAACCATTATTAAGCACAAGTTCAAGTACGCCTGGCAGATTTAGAAACATTCTACCAGTAGCTGCAAAAGAATTTCCTTGACCCGTTGGTTCAACACAACCAATTATTACGTAATCTCTTGCATCCTCTGAAATATAACCAGATTCGATTAAAGAAGGAATTATAATTTCATCATTATAGAATGCAATTCCAGAGGTTGATTTAAAGACTTTGATTGCTTCAAGAAAAAATTCTTTGGGGGTTTTCTCGCTAATCCTGACGGAAAGATCCGTTGTAAACACTTTTACATTCGCATAGGCTTGTAGAAATAAATAGGACAATTCATTAGTTGCATCGTTTCCTTTTTTATCGAGCCCACCTATTGTTATTGTTTGCGTGTTTTGTCCAATTGCGTTTGCAACCATCGTAAAGTCTGTTGGCAATAGGGTTACATTCCATGTTAGTTTTAAATTCAATTCTTCAATGAGTTCTAATGCAAAATCCTTCGTAATTAATCCTTTTTTAAGATCTCTTAAATAATATGGCCACAATATCTGATCCAGTCGTCCAAGAGCAACAACACTTCTCTGAAAAATAATATTTGCAATATTTTGTGAGAACCAAATAAATTGTACAGCTTCATAAAACGTATCTGGAGGATTTGAATAAAACTTTTCCATCATTTGAGCAATTTTAGATAAATCTCCTTTCCTTAAATCATAGTCATGACTTTCTGCTAAAGTAGTGGCCAATCTTGAATATCTTTTAGAAAACTCTCGAGCAGCTTGATAATATATCTTAATAGCTTCATAAAAGTCATGTTTTTCTTGGTAATTTTTGTCCTCTTTTTTTAAGTTCTCTTGCAGTCTGTTAGCTTCTTTAAAAATCCCATAATATCCTAATTTCAGAAGTTTTTCATAACCCGCACATACATGTCCCTCAGTAGTACCGATCTGAATTGCAATATTAGGAGCTAAAGAGGATATTATACCTTCAGAAGAGATATAGCCTTCTTTTAGTAGTCGTTTGTTAGTATAATCAGCAACTAGCGCCTTTCCCTTCCAAAAAGGGATCATTTCGAGTATTTCATCTATCTCTTCTTCTTGTATAAAAAATGGCTGTACTTTTCGTCTTGCTAACTTTTTGTACGTATTCTTTTTTTCAAAACTAGTATCATATCGAGCTAAATCTAAATTGAACTTTTCTCCCAAGTTTTTGCTCGTTTCACTCCCTACTAAAAGTTCGTCTTCTCTAATGAAAATGTTCATATTTTTAAGGGTATGAGCCAATGCTTTTGCTCTTTTTATATTTTCTGGATCATTCGGAAACTCTTTATATATTTCAGTGTAATAGCGCATTCTTTCGGTACATAATTCGTACTTACTTGATAACAGTTTTCCTTTTAATTTAGAGATCCTTTCTGATTTCTCCGATACAATCATTTTATTCCCCTTTAATTAATTAGATTCAATCGTGATAATTGAATATTATGTCATTTAAAAATAAATTTAGCTATTATAAACAGAAATTTTTATATTTAGGGAATTCGTACTCAAATACCCTCTAATTAATCTTTCTCTTCTTATGAGAACTTAGATTATAAGAATTATTTTTAATACTTTATGAATATTTTTAATCTAAGGTCTCATTTATAAATTCAATTGTAATTATATGATAGTTGTTTAGAATGAAAGACAATTACGAAACTATAAAATTTGATCTACAAGATAATGGTATTGGAATCTTGACGTTAAATCGTCCAGATAAGCTAAATGCAGTTTCATTTCAAATGATTGAAGATCTTCATTCAATAATGGATCATCTCATGACGAATTTAGATTGTCGGGTTGTTATCCTTAAAGCTGAAGGGAAAGCTTTCTGTGCAGGGTTAGATCTTAAAGAATCAACAGTTTTACAATCGAAAAAAAAACCACAGGAATTAAAAGAGAAATTCTTTTATGTTGATACTCCTGAAAAAGACGTTATTAAAGCGAAATTGTATGCTCAATGGCATACCAGCCAGATAATATTAAAAATGCGAAAAATAAGCCAACCCATCATTGCTTTGATTCAAGGAGCTGCATCTGGATTAGGTTTTGCTTATGCTTTGGCTTCGGATATTCGGATTGCTAGTTATAAAGCAAGGTTTAATAATGCTTTCATAAATGTAGGATTTTCGGGATCAGATATGGCAAGTTCATATCACCTACCAAGACTCATTGGTATGTCACGAGCTGCTGAAATTCTTTATACTGGACGTTTTATAGAAGCAGATGAGGCAGAAAAGATAGGTCTCGTGTCAAGAGTTGTTAAGAAAGAGGTCTTACTCGATGAAGGGCTAAGACTAGCAGAGGAACTTCTCAGGAAAAGCCCCTTAGGTTTAAGGATGACAAAACATGCCATCAATCTATCCCAAAATTCTCCAAGCATAGATACAATAATAGAGTTAGAAAATCGGGCTCAAATGCTTTGCTCTTCTTCTAGTGATCTCACTGAAGCGGTTCAAGCATTTTTTGAAAAAAGAGATCCTAAATATCCATTAAAGTAAGTTAATGAAAATGAAGAAAATACAAGATCCTAATAATTTTTATCATCTTTTTATAGATAATAAGATTAGCCTTCAGACTTTCCTAGAGTATCTTTTAACAATAATAGATAAAAGTGAAATTCTAGAACATAGGATAAAAAGCTTAGAATTTTTAAATAACATGAAAGTGATGAATAAAACCGCTCATCGCTTAATTGAGAATAATTTAGTTTCAGATGAAAATTATATTATTAGAGCTTTAAGTTTTAAATATTTATTAGAAAATGAATCTCAACCAGCACTAAGAATATTAAAATGGGCAATAAAGAATGATCCATCTTCTCGATTCTTAAGAGAAATAAAAAAATATCTTTATTCTGATAAATATCTCTTCATTTTAAACGCTTTTAATCAACGTGTTGAAATAATCTCTCAAAATTTGCGGTTAGATTCAACAGAAATCCTCTTTTTAATAGATTTAGGTATAGAATTGAATACTGTGAACCTTATACTTACTAATTTTGAAATTTATTACATCCAAGCAGAAAATCTACTCATATTGATAAAAGATGAGCGAATACGGGAGCTAAATTTAGTTTTAAATTTAGAATACATCCCAGAATCTATAAAAAGTTTAACTGAACTTGAAGTATTGAATTTAAGTTATAATAAATTAACTTACTTACCAGAGGCTTTTGAAAATTTAAAAAAATTAAAGTTGCTTGACCTTGGTTGGAATGAATTTGTTGAGATCCCAGGAATCATTAAAAAATTACCTTCATTGAAGGTAATGAATTTAGATCATAACTATATTGAAGAAATTCCCGAAGAGCTATATCCCTTAATAGAAAAAGTTAATATTTCTTTAGTGAATAATCCACTTGCTGAGAATTAAGCAGTGCAATACTATTTAATAAAACCAGACCTTATAAGATTATGACTTATCCAAATTATCCTAACAAATACAAAGAAAAATCATTAGTAAAAGCGCGAGATTTTTGGGCATATAAAACAGAATTAGGGAATATTCCTGACATAAATCCTCCAAAAGGACTTATAATGTGTTATAGTCCTACCTTATTCGATTATATAAAAGAGGAGTATGATGCAAAGCATATTCCAAATGTATTTGGAGACTATTTTTATATTTTAGAAGGATCTGGGTCCCAAATTGGAATTTGTGGAGGCTTTGGTATTGGAGCTCCTATTACTGCGATCTTATTAGAAGAATTAAGTGTTTTTGGTATTCAAAATTATCTATCGATAGGGGTAGCAGGGTGCCTACAAAAAAATATAGAACTTGGAAAAATTATCGTGTGCGATAAAGCGATTCGAGATGAAGGGGTGTCCCATCATTACTTAAAAAATAAAAAATATGCTTATCCCTCGAAACTTCTTTTAAAAAAAATGATAAATAGTTTAGAGGATAAAAATTTGGGTTACAAAGTTGGAGCTACTTGGACAATCGACGCTCCTTATAGAGAAACTCTCGCAGAAGTTAAGAAATATCGAGATGAAGGTGTTTTAACCGTTGAAATGGAAGCTGCGGCCATATTTACTGTCGCTAAATTTCTAAATGTAAATGCCTGTGCGATTTTCACCATAAGTGATTATCTCACTGAAGATAAATGGGAATTACATTTCCACCTTACTAAGAAGCACATGAAACATCTATTTGTATTAGCTAAGGATTTTTTATTGTCATTATAAGAGTATTTATTTTCCTACAAATTTTCTAAAGTGATCATCATGGGTTATGAAACTATTGAATTTGAATTAAATAATAATGGAATTGGAATTCTAACCTTAAACCGCCCAGAAAAATTAAATGCTATTTCATTTCAGATGGAAGAAGAACTTCATTCTCTACTCGACGAATTAATGATAAACTTAGATTGTAGAGTGATCATTTTTCAAGGAAAAGGTAGGGCTTTTTGTGCAGGGACTGATTTACAAGATGGGCTTAATTTAAACGTCAAAAAAGTTCCAGAAGGATTCGAGAAATATTTTCACCTCAACTCTCCTGAACCGATCAAGAAAAAGCTTTATCATCAATGGAGGATCAGTCAAATTTATGTCAAAATGCGAAAAATAAGTCAACCAATTATTTGCACCATCCAAGGAGCAGCAGTAGGAGGGGGATTTGGCTTTGCAATGGCATCCGATATTAGAATAGGGGCTTTTGATGCCAAATTCGTGAATGGATCAATAAATCTTGGACTTACTGGAGCAGATGTTGGAGGAAGTTATTTCTTACCAAGACTAATTGGATTATCTAGAGCAGCAGAAGTTCTGTATACGGGACGAGAATTAACTGCAAAAGAAGCAAAAGAATTTGGCTTTATTTTCAAATTAGTCGAAAGAGAGAAATTGTATCTGAGTGCTTATGAAATCGCTGAAGAGATGCTTACAAAAAGTCCATTAGGGCTTAGGATGACAAAACAGGCAGTAAACTTGAGTTTAGATTCTCCCAGTTTAGAAACAATATTGCAATTAGAAAATTATGGAATAGTATTATCATTTAGCTCTAAAGATATGAATGAGGGTTCCGCAGCTTTTATGCAAAAAAGAAAACCAAGATATCCATTAAAATAATCTTTTTACAAAAATAAGTAAAAAATTAAAAAAATAAATTAGATATTTTTTATCTAATTTGTACTTTTGGAGTTATTGGGGAAGTTCCGCCAAAATTTGTGATTACTGGACAATGTTTAAAGACTTTATCCATGAGTTCATTAATTTTTTCCTCAGAAGCATTTGCTTTAATCCTTATAACTGGTTCAAGCTTGTCATATCCAGCTAATTTAGAATCGTCGATTCCGAAAATAGCTCCAAGATTGATATGTCCTCTGGAAAATACTTTCAACTCTTCAATTTCAATATCCATGAGTTTCGCCCAAAATTTAGTGACTGCAATAATGCATCCACCAATTGAAGATAAGATCACTAATAAAGGAGAAGGCCCTTCATTTGATCCATCTAATCCACCTGGCGCATCAATCAACAACTTAAAGGGCTCTCCTGCGGGATTTCCCATTGAACATTCTACTTGCATGCCCTTTGGAAGCATGGTGCATTCAATGTTAAAATTCTTTTCTCCAGCAGCCCAATCTGCTTTTATAGCTTCATATGTTTCCTTAAAACTTGGCATATTTTTCACGTTCAGATTATTTATGTATTTAGTATTATATTTGAATAATTATTCACTAAAAATAGTACGTCATTACATTTAAAGCTTTAAGTTTAACCGAGCCAGTTTTGTTAGTTGAGACTAATAGAAAAAAGAAAAATTAGTTTTCTACCGGTTTCTTAATTTTTCGATGATTGAAATAGTCCCAAAAGACTCAAAATGTATACCCCACGTTATTAAGAGTCTAATCTAAAATTATAGCTTTCGAATAACGACATCTTCGTGAGAATAGGTAATTGATATTGTGAATGATGTATCTAAAAATTATCATTCATATTTTTCTTTCCATTCTTTTAGTTTTTTATCTGGATCATCTCGCATTTTACACTTATGATGAATTTGATCTTGTAAAGCCCATTGAGCTTCTAATTCATCATCCAAGTCATCATCAACACAATTTTCCTTTTCTTTCGAAATCTTTAATCACCTGTTTTTTTCTCTAAAAAATTGAGTAAAACATCTGTAATATATCTTGCTTTAATATTTTATTGAGTTTTATAGCTAACAGAATTAAAATAAAAAGTACTTGTTTATCTATAATTTAAAATAACAATTTTTATCAAAAATCGATTTATTATGTAATGCAGAAAATTGTGAAGAGAAGAAATTATGTTAAGTCCTAAAAAAGTTATGGATTCAAGAGTGCAAGTTACTCAAATCATGTATCCTGAACATGCTAATCCCTCTGGAAACGTTAATGGTGGTCATATTCTAAAACTTGTGGATGAAGCCGCAGGTATTGTAGCAGTTAGACATTCTCGTCGAAACTGTGTGACTGCATCAGTAGATAGAATGGATTTTCTCTCACCTGTATATGTTGGAGATCTGCTATTCGCTAAAGCGTCAATAAATTTTGTATCCAAAACCTCTATGGAAGTTGGGGTGAGAGTTGAAGCCGAATGCCTTAGAACAGGATCACATTTTCATGTTGGTTCTGCCTATCTCACTTTCGTAGCTTTAGATAAGGATGGTAAACCTATTGAAGTTCCTAAATTAAGCTTAGAAAACAAACAAGAGCAGCGCCGCTTCGCAGAAGCAGAAAAGAGAAGAGAGATACGATTAAAGGAAGCTAGACAACACTCTAAAAGAAATGAATCATCTTGTGTTAAATCTTAAAAATCAGTCTAAAGCTTCGAGCAAGTAATCTGTGATATATTTAATCTCTTTATCTAACTGCTCTTTGTAAATAATGTACCGATAATTAAATGCACATAAAGGACAAGCCGTAATTAGTTCTTTAGTGGAACTATCATTCAACACACTTAAACCAATATTAATACACAAGTTGCTATCAACACCTCTTACGCCAGATCCTGCTCCGCAGCAAGGCGTAATTTCCCGATTTTTAGGTAATTCGAAGTAATTCTCGCATGAGGTTTGTAATAATTCTCTTGGTTCATCATATATATCTAATTCTTTAAGTTTCCTACCAGTTCGACAAGGATCGTGATATGTTATTCCTCTTCTGAGTTTTTTAAACTTTAACTCATGATTAATAAACAGTTCATGGATTACTTGAATAACGTGCTTTACTTCTATATCCCAATCAGAAACAAATTTGGGGTACACATTGTTGAACGCGTATAAGCATCCAGCACAGGTTGTGATTATTGTTTTTATCCCTGCGGTCTTAAAAGTATCAAAATTTTCTTTAAACATTTGTTTAGCTAATTTTAAGTTACCTGAGGAATATACATATTCCCCACAGCAAGGTTCTTTTTCTAATATCTTGAAATCATAACCTCCCTTTTTTAAGAGAGTATATGATGCACTTGCACTCTCTTGTACTCGAAAAGAGGACATGCAACCTAAAAACAATAAAGTATTGGAATTTTTTTGTTCAAATATTTCATTTTTTCGATACTCATCAGGAATCCAACTTAAACGCTCTTCGGGATCTCCATTAACTGAGTTACCTTTTTCAATAATTCCTTGCGTGATTTTATCATGAATCTCTAAAGGTCCTAAGTTTTGTTCCACGAGCTTAATTTTTGAAGAATGAATAATTTCAGAAATAGGTATTTCTTGTTGACAGAAATCATCGCATAAGCTACATAAGGTGCAAGTGTAAATGGCTTTCAGTTCCTCTCCTGAAATTTCTTCATCATCAAATATCTTCCCAGATATTTTCAATCTACCATTAGGAGACCTAAGAATATCATGAGAAACTAAATAAGTATCGCACACTTCTAAACAAGCTTCACATTCGATACAAGAATCTATTTGTTCCCTAATTTCGTTTTCATTCATTATACTAGAATGTTTTATTATTAATTTCAGAATATCCTATAGTGTCATCTCTAATATAAATCTTGAATGGGAGAATGACATCTTGATAGGGTTTTAATATGTTAATTAAAAAAGTATGTTGGGGTTTTTCAAATTTATCTTTTAGAGCATCACCTACTCCTTCTGAAAATTGGTATTGTTGAAGTACAAAATTTCCCCTAAATGTAATAACTCGTAGATCTTCTAAAATCTCATAAATATCATTAGGCTTCAATAGATTACTGACATATGTCGTGCGGATTTCGAAATTAAGATTCCCATTATTACATAAGCTAATGGTTTTCATTATCCGTGAGATATCTACTTCACGCCGAGTTATTTCTCTCATCCTTTCATCATTTAAAGGAGCTTTAATATCTAAAGCCACCCTATTCAAATATGGAATTATTTTTTGAATCACGCTTGGATTTGTACCATTTGTATCTATACTAAGATATTTATTTAGATTCCTTATCCCATCGCAAAGTTGCGGTAAATCTTTCTGAAGAGTTGGTTCTCCCCCAGTTATGCTCACGCTGCTTATTAAAACATTCTGGTCTATTTTATTTAAGATTTCATCAACTGAATACCCTTGGCCAACAGAATTAACTAATAACGGTTTATTATGACAGAACTCGCAATTTAAGTTACATCCAACAGTAAAAATAACCATTGCCGATTTATTTGGAATATCCTTAGTTGATATATCTATTGTACCGCCAATTCTCATGGTTAATTAGAATACTCTCTCTTAATTAAGTCATTCACTAAATTGATGGGAAGAGAAAATGCTCCTGCGGACTCTAATTTTAGTGAAGTTAAAGCAGCACTAAATTTTAATGAATCTCTGGGGCTTTTGGTAATTCTTGATCCTAAATAACTCATAAAAGCAGTATCTCCTCTCCCCGTCCTCCCCAGAAAAGAGTTATTTTTCCAGGGAAAAGTGATATATTCATCATCAGAAAGTAGGCTGATGCCTCTTTCATGAGTAATTAATATCTCTTTAGGCCCGTACGATTTTAAAATTATTGCTCCCTCTTTAATCTCTGGTTGATTCGTAAGTATTTTTAATTCAGTTTGATCTGCTTTAAGAACATTAGTTTTTGATAAAATCTCTCTTTTATTATGCTCACTTAAATCCTTATAAAAGAGTTTCTTGTTAGATCGAACTCGAATAAAACCTTGAATGTCGACACATAAATTATTCGGATATTTTGAAGCTAAATACTTAAATAGCTCTAATTCAATCTCGCCAGCTACAATTGCACCAATTACAAAATATTTTACATCGATTTCAGGAATTTCAGAGATATGAAAAGCTCCGGCAAAACCTAAGGGAGTATATTTTCTTGTTTCAAAATTTTTAGATGAATAGATATTACGTATTCCAGAAGATTCCTTAGTTCGGGTAACAAAAATTTGGATACCCTTTTCTTCAAAAGTATCTAAAAATTGGAAATCTGATTTTTTTAAATGAGTAATTATTGCTATTTTCAAGCCCATTTGACTCCCAGCAAGAGCACCGTAATAAACACCCCCACCTAAAGCTTCTGTTACTTTACCATCGATTTCAATTAAATCTTTTGCCAAATGTCCGATGATAGCAATGTCTGTCTGAAATGAACTCGCATTCATTAAACAATTAATGGAACAGAATTAAACCTTATGAAATTAATTATTTGTAAATGAGAAAATAAGTTATAAAAGTAGTGTATAAAATAGTAAAATTTATTCGTATACGAATAAGGATTTAACTTTCGAATTACTTACATAACTCGCAATAATTCGTTCACTAATTCCACAAAGATCTGAATCATCTGAAAGACAATTCCACCCATGATTCCTTGGGGTATTTTCAAAAATGACTCCATGATTAATTAAATTTTCATCACATTCATGGTGTATCTTACGTCCATAAGAATATTCTTTACCACATTTTTCACATCTTAACAAGTGTTTTTTCATCTCCAATTTTTATTATTCAATTTTTTACGGTATTACAAAAAACTGAACATTCTTCAATTTTAATTTTTTCTTACTTAAGTAATATAACCAAAGATCATATTTAAGTCTTGCCCAATCTTTTCCCATCCTCATATAAACCTTAATCCATCTCTCAGACCGACAAAATTTAGTGTTCTGAACAAAATGATAATGAAACTATTTTTCTTTAAAGAGATTTCAGATTTTATTTTATCACTTTTAAAGGTATGGATGAAAATTGAAAAGGTTTCAGTTGTATTTCGAAAATGATATGCTATAAATGAGTAATCACTTTATCTTAAGATAATGAGTGAAATAAAAAATCTAATTGATGAAATAGGAATATCCTCATTTGAAAATAATATGAAGATAGCAGCCTTTGCCGTATTATCTAATTCAAAAGAAATCATTTATCAAACAGAAAATTGGGATGTATCTACGTCACGAGATCAGTTATTTGATGCCCTTAAAGGAGTAACTTCAATTAAAATCAATGAAGCTGAATTTCTTATTACAAAAGCCTCAGATGATGGATTAATAGCAACTAATTCACAAGGAATGGGATCTATCATCATAATGTCTTTTGAAGGCGGAGTTTTAGCTATATATGGTCTATCTGGCTCAAATCCAGATAAAATCATGGCATTTCTCAAACCTTATGTTATGGAACTGCAGAAGAATTTCTAAGCTAAATTAAAACGAAACTGATTATTTCTCCGGATATTCTTGATCCATATAGTTTAGGGATTCTAAAATTAGTTACTTTAAAACTGATTTATCAACATGCTCAAGATTATTAATGTATAAACAAGATTTTCCAATCTTATGCCTTCCAAATTTTCCGAGCAATTCCTCGTATTTCTCGAGCCCATCCATTATATATAGAGTTAAATTTTGATTTCTGGGGGAGAATCCTACTCTCATCCAATCGCCTTCTTTACCTGACTTATACTTATAATTATAGGTTCCAAACCCAACCATACTGTCGCCCCACATTATAGGCTCTCTGTCAGTTAGTTCTTTTAGAAGATTGAGAATTTCAAAAGAATCTTTCTTTCTTGTAGGATTATCAATGTTTTTTAAGAATTTCTCAACACTTTTCTTATTAGGTGTAGTTTTTAATTCTTTCATAAAATAGACAATTATGCAACTTATTAAAGGAGCTCTTTATATTTCATAATGCAATATGAACTAAACTAAGGAGTGCCTGCATTATTTAAGAGAGTTTAAAATAGCCGAGATTAAAGCATCGACAATTTTATAGGTGAGATTTTTATCTGTTCGAATATATTTTGCGATCTCGATCTGAATTGCATTAATTTTGGGTTGGTTATAGAAGCGTTGAGTTATATATCCTCCCGAATATGAAAGATTGAAGTTATTTATTCCCAAACCATCATCGAGGGTAAAACTCTTGCAAATTTCATCTTGTAATTGCGCACAACCCCAAAATCTATTACAATCCTCATGAGCACTATCTTGTATTTCTGATAAGGTCTTTCCAAACACATGCCCAAAAATCACATCAGGATAATCCTGACTAGGTTTAGTAAAACCATGAAGATCAATCAATAAGCAACGATTGTATTCTGAAAGACAATTTTGAGTGAATCTATCAAGATAATCATGAAATAAGTTATGAATGTTTAATGCTTCAGTACAATCCTGGTTAATCGCGCTGATTGACAATACAGGCCTGTTTAAATCGACCTTACTCCTATGAATCTTATTTAATACGTAATAAATTTGTACATCCTCGCTTATTAGTCCATTAATAATCATCTTGGAAAGAAAGTAGGTATTTTGATCAGCAATCGTGGGTCCCTTCAGTTTATCTGGAATTTTTTTCGATTTTTTATATCCTCCGTGAGCACATGATAAGATTACTGGAACGTGGCCATTACCGATTTCAAAATACTTTTTCACAAACATTCATTAATAAAAATATTTTCGAAATTAAAAGTTTTAAGGCGTAATTGAAACTAATTGAAAGTTTTAAAAGATTTTATTATTGGAATTTATCACATTCTTTCTTGATTTACTATTAAGTTGATAAAGGAAATCAGTCAGTTTCCCAACGTATTTCGATAAGCCATACCCAAAAATTTCACAATCTTTTTTAATTCTAATAATTTTACTAAATTACAAAATAGTACAAGTTTAGTTACTATTACTAAAAAAAAGTTAAGGGATAAAATATGGCTATTGATGAATTAATAAACTTTCTTAAAAAGAAGGGTTATCGTGATACGATGACTGTATTGGCACAATTTAAGAATTTTAAAACCGATAAACATACATTCTACAACGAATTGAACAAATTTAGCTATTACAACTCTTTCTTCCGAGTAAAAGATGATATGATCGAAAAAGGACTAATTTCTATAGAAGAGAATAAAAAGAAAAAGTTCGTAAAGCTAACTGATAAAGGTTTATTAATCTATAACAAGCTTGTTGAAATTAATAACTTGATCAACGGTAAATGAATTCCCTCGCGATGAAATTGATTTACCCTTCTCTTTTATTTTCTTATACTCAATTTAAAATTCAAAATTAAGAGTTATCTAAGATCATGATCTTCAAAAGACTTGTAGTGGGGCCTTTAGGAACAAACGCTTATATATTTGGATCTTCAGAAATGAAGGAAGTGGTTATCATCGATCCCGGTGGAAATGAAAATGAAATCATTAAAGAGATTGAACAACTTGAAGCTAAACCCATTGCAGTATTACTTACTCATGGGCACTTCGATCATACAATGAAAGTGGGAAAAATTTTACGCTTTTACAAGATCCCATTGATGTTTAGTAAAAAAGAGTATGATTCGGGCATTTTCAGTAATAAGACGGCAAATAGATGGTTGAATGAAGGAGATATCATACAAGTGGGAGATATTTCCTTGCACGTGCTTGAAACTCCAGGACATTCTCCCGGATCTCTCTGTTTTTACACTAAAGACATAACTGAATTCAATAATGAAAAAGTCGATGGAATTTTATTTTCAGGGGATTTACTCTTCAAGCAAAGTATTGGTAGATCTGATTTTGAAGGAGGAGATCAAAATCTTCTTTTTGAAAGTATAAGGACAAGAATAATGAATAATGACAA
Source organism: uncultured archaeon (assembly GCA_964632315.1). GTDB lineage: Archaea > Asgardarchaeota > Lokiarchaeia > Sigyniarchaeales > SOKP01 > SOKP01. The sequence goes on along the minus strand of CAZWEM010000019.1, from coordinate 15,333 downwards.
TCTTTCAGATAATTTTATCGTTTTCCCCGGTCATATGGGATTTACGACAATCGGGTTCGAACGCAAGAATAACATGTTTAGAAAATATTTTGTTTAGGATTCTTGTTTTATTATTTTTTCTTTTTTATTTGTATAATAAGATGATAATTTTTTAAGTACTAAATATATTATAATAATAAAAATTGCATGTGTTTAAAAAATAAGGTGATAAACAACTTTGATAGATGTGAACGAAGTAAAAGCGATCATACGCCGCTTCGAAGAGAAAGAAGGTGTTAGAGGAGTGATTATCTGTGATTCTACAGGGCTCCCAATAAAGTCAAATCTTGCTACAGAACAAACTGAAGAGGTGTCCGCATATATTACAGCATTAATAGGTAAATCAGAATCATGTGTTAAAGCCTTGGATGAGGGGCGGCTAAATTTCATCCGATTAGAGACTTCGAAGGGGGAAATTATGATAGCTCGTGAAGAAAACCTCATTTTGATCATATTGAAGTAAATTTTATTGAATTATTTAGACTGAATTCTTTTTACCTATTCTATTGATAAATTTAAATTTTGTAAATCCATAATATATTTAATATAAATTCTTCACCAATGTAGAAGATTCTTATCACCTAAGTTTTACTAAAAGTGGATATCTTATGGATAAAAAAGAACTTGAAAAGAAACTAGCAGAGTTGATGGACTTAGTACCCGAATGTGAGGGTTTAATTGCGAGTGATATGAATGGGAAAGTACTCGTTGGACAAACACTTACGGATATGGATCATGGCTTGATTGCTAAAGAATGTGTTTCAATTATCACCAGTTCGAATAAGTTGGGAAATAGCCTTGGAAAAGGAACTTTAAAAACTGCGACAGTCGAATTGGCAGATGGATTTGCAGTATTAGCAGGATCAGACGAGATGCTTTTAATCGCTTTAGCTGGTTTAGATGGGAAGGCTTCACTAAGTCTTTTGAAACGAAATTTAATCTCTTTATCAAATCCTTAAATTTTATTACCTCTTTTTTTAAAAAAATAGTTAAAAAATAAATAAAAAATAGAAAGAATCAATCATCGTTATCTTTAAGACCCTCTTCTTCAAGGAGAGAATCAAGGTCCGTCTTGCTTTCTTCTTTTTCCTCCTCTTCGATCTCTTTCGAAATCTCTGCTACAGGCATATATCGTCCTCTTCTCTTCTTCTTTTTAGTCGGTTCTTCTACAGGAGTTTCAATTGCTCGGATCGATCTCTTCACTACTAAATAAGTGATGAGTGCTATGCAAGCAAATATGACAAAAATGATTAAAGCAATAGCTTGATTAATATAATATTCTAAGGGTCTTTCAAATGTTTCAAAACTTTTTGATATGTTGAAAGTGTTACTTTCCAGGGTTAATGTATTTTGAGTTTTAACAGATAAAGAAATTGAAAACTCATGTATATTAGATACTTCTATCTCTAGAGTTACTAGTGTCGAATTATTTGGAAATAGTTTACTTATTTCAAGATTGTTAATTTTTACAATCTTATAGCTTAAATCTGGGTCTACATTAATTATAAACTCAGTGATGTTCAAAGTTGATTCTCCGATATTATCAATTCTAAGGTTAATCGTAGTTAATCCATTTCGATAAATTTGTACTGAATTCTGGCTTAAATGAAGATCAATCAAGTTTAATTGTCGCAAGATATTAACAGTAAAATTTTCAGTAGTTCCCATTATAAGTTGTGTTCCATTCCACGAAAATCGGAACTTGTAAGCATCTTCTTCATTTAGAGATAGAGAATCAACTATGCATAGTAATGTGCCATTTGGTCCTGTCATTTGTGAGCTCAAATTACTCCAATTACCATGATCATAATACTGAAGAGTAATATTCTCATTTTCTAAAGCTTCCCCGAATTCTGATGTTAATTTAGCAGTTAAATTGAAGAATTCTCCCCTGATTGGAGTTTTGGGATTAACTACTATCTCATTAAATTGACTGTTCAATTTTAAGTTGAAGGATTTATTAAATTGAGTATAACTACTTAGCATGTTATCATCATAAATATTAGCAAAGATCTTTGTAGATTCTGGAAGATACAAACATTGATCCCGCTGAAATGATCTTATAATTGATTCACTGGTAATTCCCGTGTTATATTTTAACGCTATTATGAATCCCTCAAAAATATCTTCGTGGTCATTTATAAGTATGGAATAGTCTGGACTTTCGTAATATCCAGCAATTTTATTCCCAATATATATTGTAACGATTGTTTTAGCACCACCTTTTCGGATAGGGGCATTTAGACCCATCCATGTGCCATCAGGTTGAAAATCAGGAACCTGAAGTTCAACTGAGAAATCTTTAGTATCATTTCCACTTGGATCTCCTTTAAGTGATAAATTTTGAATCGCAGAAGTAGCCTCATCGATGATCCAGTCTTCATTTCCTAAAGCAACTAATTTAACATTTATCGATACATCTAAGTTAATCAATTCATGTAGATTTTGAATCTCAGTCGAAAATTTGACAATCTCTCCTGGATTGAGAATAGTTTCATTTTGTAAAAATGATTTAAACATTACAGGTATTTGGTTTCCACTAATGTCAATACTGTATTCTTGATTCAAGCCTGATTGATTAACAGTATAAAAGTCGGGATTAGTTAAACCAGTTGTTTCATTAACACTAGCTAATAGTAATGAATAGTTATCATACACTTCAGAAACGATACCACTAAGCACGTTAGTATTAAAATTGGGTTCATAAAATAAGTCGTCTAATTCAATATCATATGCATTAATATACACTTTCAATGTTTTACATCCGATGGCAGTCCCATTTGACCAAAAGAATCCTAAATAATAATTATCTAAGGGGACACTTTCATTCACCATTAAGATAGTATCATTACTGAAAGAGTAAGTTTTAGTATCATCTATTTTAATTGCTTCACTGCTACTTCTATCTGTTCCTGGATATTTTGTACTATTATTTGGATAATATAGAGATACATTCGCTAATCCCCCCTTAGGGATCTTTCCATTTTGATCTAAAATATCTAACCTAACCGTCATATTATCTCCATACATAAATCCATTAGTCTCAAGTAAATCCTCTTTGTAATAAATATAACTGTGCATTTCTTTAATGAGGTTTGGGGAGGTAGCTTCTAATACATAGAGTCCATCAGTTGCTAAAGTTGAGTTTACAATCGTTTTATCTTGAGGGATACCCGAAATTTGAACTTCTTTTCCTGTTAAATTATAGATATCCTCATTACTTGGATTAGTCAGGTTTGTTGCATCAAAATAACTAGGATATACAAACCAAAATTCATAAAAGTTCCATTCATCAAGATTTACATTGCTTGAATCGAATGTAAAATTAAAATGCCATCTTGGAATTGAATTATAGCTTACATTATAGCCAACTAATGCAGGCTCATTCCAATAAGCTTTTACAAAATAAGACACGTTGAATTTGAATCCCTTAATCACCAATTTACTCCAATTTAAATCAATTCGAAAATCATTTACGGTATTATTTGTTATTTCCGTGGTAAAATCATTATTCCATCTTCCTAATCCCCATGTAAGTGCAGAACTTGTAGCATAAATACCAGTATTAATTGCTAAATTTTCAACCCGCATGTCTTGTATATTTAAATTATCATCTTCAGAAATATAAAAATCAGAAGGCATGTATCCCCTCGTGACATTTAAAACAAAAGGACTGGCATCGAGTTGCTCTGATTCATAATTAGTGGGCACGTTTTTATGTGCATTTACCCATGATAATCCACCATCACTACTCCTTTTTAATTGATGATCAATTCTCTCATCGGGATCTCCAAAAGTTTCTCTAGGAATCGTAGCTAAACTATATACAAGCTCAGATGAATTAGAATATATGACAATAAAGTAATTGTATAACCCGAGATTGGAAGTGTTACTCGTATTGAATTTAAAATAATGAATAGAATCTCCGTGGTATGCGCTATAATCTAATACAAAACTATCAATTTTTTCTGAATATTCTGGTCTCATCGTATTGTCTACCAAATTTTTGCTAGTTCTTGCAACAGTCCTATTAGCTTTATATAAGGTGACATTTAATTCAGCATCTAAAGCCTTAGTTAGATTCAAAGTTCTAATCCAAGCATTGAAGCCATTGACGGTAGAACTCAAGCCTTTAAGGTCAAACTCAAGAGCCACCCAATTTGTATCAGTTATAGGAAGATCAAATCCATAAATTGATTTATCATGTAATTCATAGAGAGTAATATTATAATTCGAGGTATCAAATCGTTCGAAATAAAACTGAACGTTATTTTCGTTGGAAAGATTTATATATTGTAAATTTTCATTAATGATTTTCTGTTCAATATCTAATGTACCTAATGTGCTATCTAGGGATATTGGCTGCGTTACATTTACCCAAGAAGAAGATGTAATATCTCTCATCATGATTGTTAATGTAGCATTTCTACTGATTTCAAAAATTAAAGAAGTAATAAATCCTATTATTAGATTTCTGTCGAAATTGAGATTTATGCCTGTAGGAGAATTAACAAATGTTGTATCAGAGAAATCAGCACTTAATGTAAGGTTAACTATTCCATTTTCTGCGTTAATAAAGGAGGAAGTCGATAAACTATCATCAGTAAGGGTGTCTAGATTCAAATTACTAGATGTTCCATTTTCGAGGGCTATCGTAGAATACCCACTACCCGTATTCATATCAAATTCAATAAAATTGGATGCATTTAGTGGATAAGTATCTTCAATCACGTAGTTCGTTGTATAATTATTTTGAAACGTGAAATTAAAATCCCCTCTAGTCAGAAACGTATCATCTACAGAGGACATTGATGGAATGTCAAAATAATTTTGATTGTTAATATTTGAATTTGAAGAATTTGTCGCATAAATCTGAACTTGTTGATCATTCCCAGTTCCTGTAATGTAATAATCATTCAAATAATTATCTGAGCTAACTGATAGATCTTTTATTTCATTATGATTCAAATCTTCATTTTGAGAATTAGTGAAAATTGAATTAAAATTAGAAAATAGTGGAGTACTAATTAGAAAAATTGATATTATAAAGATACTCACTACAAAAATTTGTCTTTCCTCTTTTTTTCGTCGTATCACAAAATTCAACCGATTATTTCAATTTTTTAGTTATAAAAGAATTTAAAAATAAAAAAATTTCGCAATTTTATTTAAGTTTATTACGCAGAAACCAAAATGACAAAATATTATAAATAATTTATTCATTTTCTAAATTTAAGTGAAAAGTTCGATAAGAAATGAATGAATATGACTGAAGAGCAGATTTTAAAAGATATAGAAAAGAATCGTGAAATGTACATTGATTTTTTTCGGGATGTGTTAAAAGCTAAATCCTATAATCCTCCTGGGGATGAACTGAATGTTGCGAAAGTAATCGATGGATTTTTAAAAAAGTTTAGCATTACTTCGGAAATTTATCCATTTGGAGAAAACAGAGCTAATTTAGTTGCTTCATTAAATGGCAATGATGATAAACTCTTACTTTACAATGGACATATGGATGTTGTTCCCCCGGGAAATGATTCCGATTGGTCCAGCCCTCCATTAGATGCGACTATTAAGCGGAAAAAATATATCTATGGGCGAGGAACGACAGATATGAAAGGTGGTTTGGTTGCCATGATCATTGCATTAAAAATTTTAAAACCTTTTGAAAATGAACTTTCTGGGAATTTAATTGTTAATGCTGTAGCTGATGAAGAGACGGGGGGCATTTTTGGAACTAAATGGTGTCTTGAAAATCCCCTTAAATCAAAAAAACCCGATTTTACCATAGTTGGTGAAGCATCGGGCTTAAATCCGTTACCAAAAGCCATTTTATTGGGAGAAAAAGGACATTTATATGTTAAATTAATTACTAACGGCATATCTTGCCATGCTTCTATGCCTTCATTGGGCAAAAATGCAATAGATATGATGAGTGAAATAGTTATAAAACTGAGTAAGTTAAAGAATTACATTCCTCCCGCACAGCCTCCAATGACACTTGAAAAATTAAAGAGCTTAGTCGCTGAAGTTTTTGCTAGTCGAGAGATTTTTGAAAGAATCTTAAACGAACAACCCATGCTTAATAGCGTAATTCAATCACTTGTAAATTTCAGTTATTCAGTAACTATGATTAAAGCAGGCATAAAAGAAAACGTGGTACCCGATAGGTGTGAGGCATTAATCGATGTTCGCTTATTGCCGGGGCAGAAAGTTGATTCGATTATAGACGGATTGAAAGAGCTAATTTTAAATGAGACAAGTTATAATATTAAAGATAAATTAGGAGAAAATAATAACGAGCCATATGTATTTGTCGAAACTAGTGATGCCTCCGAAGGATCTTACTGGAAAGATTGGGAAGAATCAAACCATCTAAAAACATTGCATGATATTATTGAAAAGACTTATAACAAAAAGTCCTTTTATTTATTATTACCTGCCTCTGCTGATGCTCATTATATTAGAAATTCTGGAATTTGCCCCCAAACTGTTATATTCGGTCCAGGAAGAGGTGAAAAAGCTCATGCTGTTGATGAATATATAGAAATAGAAGATTTTATAAATTCAATTAAAGTATATGCCCTTTTCGCTTATGAATTTCTTAAACAAAAATAATAAAGTTATTTATACAGTTATATTTTTTATAGAGATAAATTGATTTTTAAATTGGAAAAGCATCTTGCATGATATAAAACCTGAAGATACAGTAGTTCTCATTGACGTGTCTCGTTCAATGATGAGAAAAGATTTTAAACCCGACAGAATAACCGTTGCCTTAAATACTGTAAAAAATTTCGTTCATACAAAATTCCTTATTGATCCAAAAGATAGAATTGCTATTTTATCTTTTGGAGATGATACTAGAAAGTTATCTTCTTTTAGTTATGAAGAAGAGAGATTAATTCAGAGCTTAATGAGATTAAGAATATCGGGTAATAGTCAATTTACTGATGGAATTGCATTTTCTCTCCAGATATTGGTTGAAGAAATGAGAAAGTTAGGCGGGAAAAATAATAGGATATTTATAATTACCGATAGTAGTCCAGAAAATAGCCACAGACTGCAGAAATTAGTAGAAATTGCTAAAGGATTGCATATCTTTATCGATGTTTGTCAATATGGAGTTGTTGAAACAATATCTGGAGGGTTATTTAAAAAAATATGCAATGATACTCGAGGTGAGTATGGCTTTTTCAATAATTCTAAAGCAATTCTTAATTCTGGAAAGGCTTTTGCTTCAAAAAAAGATAGTGCTACGACTACGGATTATTTCGCTCCAAATAAAGTAGAGAAGATCGCTCCACTTGTAAGTGAAATTGCTCTCCCATTAAGAAGACCTTCTGTTCTTGATATACGTTTAATGATGTCCATAGATGGAAAGGGTCAAGAAAAATGCCAAATATGTCATTCAACTAAATCACCTGTCACAAATTCCGATTTTTTTTCAGAAGGTAGATACTGTCCTTCTTGTGATAGATCAATGCATCTCTCTTGTGCTGCGATGTGGGCACAAAAGACCGAATATAAGGATAACGTGTTTCGGTGTCCATTTTGTTATTTTTTATTAGAATTGCCCCCTTCGGCAGCAAAAATTATAAAAGAAAGAAAAGAATCTGGACATAAAATCAAATTATTATCGCAAGATGGAAATAAAGATACATCTATGGTCTTAATCGAAAAGGAAGAGATCTCTAAAATTAATTCTTCTTGTAGTTATTGTCGAAGTATTTTTCTAGGAGATTATAAAGTTTATCAATGTGAAAAATGTGGCGCTTATTATCATGAACCTTGTTTAGAAAAAATGAACAAGGAAATTAGAGCCTGTCGAAATTGTGGGTTAAAAATTCATTACGGTTGATGATTCGTTGTCGATTTATTAAATTATAAAGTCTGAACGAAATATCACGCAATTTTTCTAGAAACAACTTTTTTTAGCTATATTTCTTTTATTAACAAATAAATAAAGAGAGGTTTTGAACATTTCTAACAAAGAAAGATCGAAATGGGTAGTGACAAGTGCATGGCCATACGTAAATGCCATTCCTCATCTTGGAAATATGATTGGAAGTACTTTATCCGCAGATGTTTTCGCTCGATTTCTCAGATTAAGGGGTGATGAAGTTGTGTTCGTTTCTGGCTCTGATTCACATGGAACTCCGGTAGCAGTAGAAGCTAAGAAGTTAAACATATCAACTGAAGAATTAGCATTTAAAAACCATGCAATTATTAAAGATTTGTATAAAAAATGGAATTTATCTTATGATAATTATACAATCACTCATAATCCGACCCATATAGAATTTGTTCAAAACTTTTATCTTGATGTTCAAAAAAATGGTTTCATTTTTGAAAAGGAGATTGAATCATTATATTGTAAACAAGATGATTTCTTTCTACCAGACAGATTTGTTGAGGGAGAATGCCCACACTGTAATTATGAAGATGCTAGAGGAGATCAATGCGATAATTGTCAAAAATTATTAACCCCACTGGATTTAAAAAAACCTAGATGCGCAATATGTGGTAATACACCCATCATCAAGAAGACTAAGCATTGGTATTTTGACTTCCCGAAGTTACAGGATAAACTGGCTGAATTAATTGACAACAATGAGATCATCCCTCAAAATGCTCGTCAAATGTGTTTGAATAGCATAGCAGAAGGAATACCCGAACGGGCAATAACTAGGGATTTAGAATGGGGCATTCCTGCAAAATTTGAAGGAGCACAAGGAAAAACAATTTATGTGTGGTTTGAAGCGGTTTTAGGCTATATTTCAGCAGTCAAAGAATGGGCCGATAAAATAATTAAAAAACCAGAAAAATTTGATTATTTCTGGAAAGATAAAAATACTAAGTCTGTCTTCTTTATTGGAAAAGATAATATCATCTTTCATCTAATTATATTTCCAGGCTTATTGTTAGGATATAATAAAGATAAAGGGGAAAAAGACAAATTCGTGCTCCCTTATAACGTATCTTCAACAGAATGGTTAATGTTCGAAAATACCAAGTTTTCTAAATCTAGAAGAATAGGGATATGGATCGACGATGCTTTAAAATTGGCCCCTGTTGATTATTGGAGGTTTTCGTTGCTTTATAATAGACCCGAAACAAGTGATACATCATTCCTATGGTCTGAATTCGATAATAATGTTAAGGCTCTAAATGATAATATTGGTAATTTCATACATAGAACCTTGACGTTCATAGAGAAACAATTTAAATCATTAGTTCCCGAAAGGGTTGAGAATGATTCAATAGATGAGCAATTTTTATCTTTAATCGAGTCTATGGGTACAAAAATTGAAACTGGAATGCTAAACTTCGAAATCCGAAAGTCAATAAGAGATATCGTGTCCTTTGGAAAGGAATGCAATGTTTATTTAAATCAAAAAGCACCCTGGCATCTAATTAAAAAAGATCGCAAAGCAGCAGGCCACGTTTTTAATATTTGTATCCAAGCAGTTCATGCATTTGCAATTCTATTGAACCCATTCATTCCTGATACAAGTATTCGAATTTTAGAATTTTTGAATCTTGATCCTTCAAAATTGGAATGGAACGACATAAGTAGTAATGCTATAAAAAGTGGTCTTAAAATAAAATCACCAAAACCTCTTTTTCAAAAATTAGATATTAAAGAACTTCAAGAAAAACTTAAAAAAATAAAAGAAGGCAAAGATAAAGGTGAAAAAGATTTGGTATCATATGATTATTTCAAAAAACTAGATATAAGAGTTGCTTTAGTTAAAGAAGTAGAAAAAGTACCTAAAGCAGACAAATTATACAAGTTAACAATTGATTTAGGAGATGAAAAACGAACTTTAGTAGCAGGATTAGCTCAACACTATAAAGCTGAAGAATTGAAAAATAAAAAGATCGTGATTCTAGCTAACCTTGAACCTCGAAAATTAAGGGGAATTGAAAGTCAAGGAATGTTGTTAGCGGCTGTAGATGGCGAAATTGTTTCAGTTTTAACTACTGATAAGGATATACCTCCAGGAGCAAAAATTGAATAAAAATAAAATTTCAGAATGAAATTATAATTGATTTAGAAAGTATTCTGTTACTTTTTTAAATACAATTAACTGATTTGAATAAATATCCCTTCATTTAACATTAAAGGTTTGAATTCATTCAATTGGGAGAAATTGGTTACTAAACTTAAATATAAGATATCACATTAAGATATGTAACATTAATGCATTACACTTACTATTCGATTTTAACATGAGTAATATCGATGGATTTGTTTTATTTGATTCAATACTCGACATTAAGATCGAGGGAGATTATTCAGGCTCAATAATCACGAAATTGAAATCCGAAAGTGATTCTATTATATTCTCTGACTCTGTCCAAATCCCAAAAGAAAATGGTGGGCTCTTATTTAAAAATGGATTGAAAATTGGATTTGAAATGAGAAACAATAATTATTCTGCTTTTTCTCAAAAAATTGCCAATGCGGTGGAAGACTTTGAATTAATTGATTTTTGTGTTCAAATACCCGATGACGTTATGCAATTGTATGATGAAGGGCAATTTTCTGATACTTTTCCTTATACTATAAATATGTTACATACTGCTGGATTATATCTGAATGACCCAATATATGGGATTGATCATCTTAATTTTTTTAGAGAGGAAATTTTAAAGAATCCTATTTCTCTAATAATGGGGGGTATTATTATTGCTGATAGAGTTGTTATAGATCAGCATGGAGATCCTGTGTTTTATGATTGCCTTATTGTTGGAAGAGATAAAAATGATAAATTAGATGTGAGTTACGAACCGCTTACTAATGTGGACGATAAAGTGGTTAAATTTATAATTATCTTGGGAATTGAAGAATTGAAGATCTGATTTAGGCATGTTATTATACGAAAATAAGAAAGTAAAATTACTTAATTTTTTGAGGATCGGGGTCAATCCTTTTAAAAGATTTGTCAGCACGGGAGAAATCGCTGAAGAATTAGGCGTTGTCGATTCTCGGAAATCAACTTTAGCCCAAATTGTCAATATCATTAAAAATAATCCCAATATACTCCTTCCAATCATAGCTGATGTTGGAATTGGAAAAACTCATTTCTATTGGAGTCTAAAAACTGCCTTATATTATTATAATACGATTTATATTTCATTGGATAAAGTATATCGAAAATTTTTTTACAATATCTATTCCGAATTCATTGAAAATATAGGAGTAGAACCATTACGAAATATCATTAATCAACTTTGTAACCAATGGGGGGCGTTAGAAAGGAAATTTGGATTTTTTCATGTTGGTGATGTGAAAAAAGTAAAAAATGTTGCATTTAGTCAGCTAAGGGATCAATTTGAAGAAGATCATTATCGCGCGCTAATTGACGTTATCAATGGAATTACTACTCATCAGTTAGATCCTTATAAGAAGGTAGAAGCGGAAGGGTGGCTTTTAGGCGAATTAATGGACGTAAGGGAATTATCGCGATTGAACATGAACAGTGATTTAAGAAAAAGCAAGACCGCCTTTACAATGCTCAAATTATTGATTGAAAATTCAAAATTAGGTACAGTTTTATTCATTGATGATTTTGAAAAATTAATATCCATGATCAAACCTCAGGAAGATGCAGAGGAAGTTTTTGACCCAAGCTGGTTATATGGCCCAGAAACGTCCCCTGAAGAAATTGCTTCTAAGAAAATTATTAAAAGAATTTCAAAATTAAAGAAAATTAATGGTTTAAGAATTATTATAACATTAAAATCGATTAAAGCTCTTGAAGAGATCAAACAATGGTTCAAAGAATTACAAACCCCGAACTTCACATTTAATGAACCAATCATTTTGAAAAAGTTTGAAGAAGATGACATTTTTGAATTTTATAAAAATAGCATGAAAAATTTTACTGAAAAATTAGAACTCCAAACATCAATAAACATTAGTGAACTGGATTATTTTCCCTTGAATGAAGATATATTGAGAAAAATTTATCATAAATATGATGGGAATCCAAGAAAAATTATCAAAGCATTTATAAGAATTTTTAATAAGATTATCTATACTCAAGAGAATCTGCAGAGTATAGTCAATACTGTAGAGATTTAGCGATTTGGAATTTTTAATAAAATTTTTTGCATAATTTTTATTTCATTAAGAAATTTTTGTTTAAACCGTTCAGCTAACTCACTTTCTGAAAGATCTTCTCGAAAATGCTCCAATTCCAAAACTGATTCAAATAAGTTAATTAATAGGTTCCTAATTAAACCTATTTCTAGGTTAGGATTTATATCATATAATTTTTTAAGAAGATTTATTAGAATTTGATTAGATTTAACATTTTTCTTAATGATACGAGAGGAATAAGAAATTAATTCTGAATTATTGCTTCCGAAGTTTAATAGGACTCTCAAGGCAATATCTTCGGGGATATTATCAACTTGATTTATAATTCTGATGGCATTTAACTTGATTTCTAAATATTCATCCGTTATTGCATTTCTAATTATAGTAAAAATATCCTCATTTAATTTCGTTTTAAGCATGAATTTCAAAATTGTAGTAAGTATTTCATTACGCACCCATCTATCAGATTGGAAGTAAATGTTTTTCATGAAGATCACATATTTCTCATCAAGGATAGTACTCTTCCCTAATTCTCCTAAATAAAAAACAAGATTAAGGATGTAATTCTTTCTAAACTCCAGATCTGGAACATTTAATAAAATATCTATATACTTTAGATCTTTCGCATTTGGTGATTTGCTGCTTTCAATTAAAAAATCATTGATTGAATTATAGTCTTTTAATTCAATGTAATCTCTTAAAGTATTGTTTCTTTCATTCATTTCGATACTTAATCTTCTACGGCTTTTCCATCCGTAATTTTATTAACCTTTATCTTTTTATTTTCCATAAAGGTCTTAATCTCATAATCATCTACTTTATTGATTTCAAGAGCACCAGAATTTTCTAAGTAGTCTTTAAAGTCAATTAGAATTTGCCCCACTTCCTTATGAGTGAACAATGATTTGAAAATTAAATTTCGTTTTTCAAGTGTTACTTTTGAATACCACCAGTAAAATATCACAGTTATCAGCAAAACTAAGAAATTATTGACTAAATTAATTTGCGCTCGACTCGTATAAAGTCCTGCGATGGAACCACCACCAATAATCATAATGACTTGTCCTTCCACATATAAAATTGTAAAAGCAAACAAGAAGAATGGTAAATTATTTGGATTAAATGCTTTAAAACGATAAATTCTTGATCCCAATCCCCTTAAAACTAAAAATGAAGTTAAGATCATGAGAAATACATCAGATAAAACCCTCATTATATCTATTCCTAAATTGCTCTCGACAGACCTAAAGGAATAAATAAAACTAAATGATCGGTACCAAATTATAATCCAAATCAGTATATGAAAGACTGAAGAAAAGACATTAGGCGTTTCATTTTTAACACTCATTCTCTGAAGTTGAAATAAACGATAAGATAAGACTCCAATCAAAGCATACATGAAGACATTCCATCCATAGAATGTATATAAAGGTGTTAACGAACCTGAGGGACTTGTGGGTTCAAATAAAGGTATAAATCCAATATTTGATAAGATTTGGATTAGGATCGTCAATGAAATAATTATTATGGCAAGTGCAATGCTTATATTTTTGTTTCGACTAAATTCAGCATTCTCTTTTAATAATTTTTCATTAGCTTTCACTGCAATATCTTCGAAACTGATTCGAAGAAAGAAGATCTGAATCAGATTCCATCCAAAATATATTATTACATATAAAACTGGTAATAGAACGTCCCATCCTAAGAATTGAACAGAGATTTGGGTTGATGATCCATATAAGAAATAGAAGATGAGAATTATGAAACTCAAACCTGCCCCAATGAGCATCGCTATAAGCTTTTTTAAATAAGCCTTTTTTTCTTTTGAAAATAAATAGGGTTCTGATTTGTTGAATATTCCTACGATAGTTAAAATTAAGAACATTAGGGCCGTCAATGTTGCAAAAAACAGCACAAAATTACTTACATTTACACTAAAACTCATGAATGAAATTATCAAGATGAAAATAATGAAAACTAACGTGTAAATTAAATGACTTGGTTCAAAAATTTTGTGAAACATGCTACTTAATTTGTCTATAAACTTCAAATTTTGTTTGTCTGAGCACATTATATTTTCCCTCAAAATAGATTTCTTATTTCTATAGAGATCTAAAGTAAGTCTTTCCTTTAAAGAACTATTATTTTCTGAAAATTAAAAAATAAAAAAAGTAGTTATAATTCCATATCTTTTAACATGCTTCTATTATTCACGACTTTCTCCGGTGTTAATTTATAGAATGCCCAGAACAATAACGCTCCAACCCATATGAAAATTGCGGGAATTACAGCTAAATGTAATCTAATTCCCATTACTGCTTCGAGACTTTGGGTCTCGCCTCCCTCAATAAAGCCTGTAAGGGTATGAATTATTGAAAAGGTTAATGCTTGTGCAATAATCCCTAATCTCCCAAAAAATTGTTGTATTCCCGTATAAACGCTTTCTTCTCTTTTTCCCGTAATGACAACTGAATGGTCAATAACGTCTGAAAAAACAGGCGAGATCATTATCCAATAACCACCAAGTGGAATGCCCCAAATAAACATGTTAGCTATGATTACGTAATAATTGGTTATGAAAAACATCGGAAGAGTAGCACATCCTAATAAGAATGCCGAGATTACCATGATTTTTTTATTATCATTTATCTTATAACTCAATTTCATCCAAAACGGGGAGGATATCAAGACTCCGACCAGAAAGCCAGCAAAAACTAAAGTTGTAGCACTAGATTCTAAACCAAAAGCATAACGAACAACATAAGGGATTGAAGCTTGCATTGTTTCTACCAAACAGTTATACATGGTATAAATTGCCATGAATGAAATAAATGGTCCCTGTTTTATCACTTTCAACATAGTCGCAAAAAAGGAAGTTTTCTCTTGTTTTTCTTTCATCGAATCTAAATATCGATTTATTGTTTCTGGATCCTCTCTTGTGCCGGGAATTGCGATAATGAAACCGATCACTACAATTATAAATGAGACTACACCTTGCCATACGTATGATGACACATCAGCAAAATTAAATAATAATGGTGGAAGAACAGCCCCCATTGCGATCCCAAACACCCCAATCATTACTTGATACCCGCTCACCTTTCTGCGTTCTTTCATCGTTCTGAATTTTTCAGGGAATAAGGCTTGAAAGTTCACGAAAAAAAGCGAATGAAAGGTAT
>CAZWEM010000018.1:0-67698 GCA_964632315.1 uncultured archaeon | reverse complement strand
GGTAAAAAACCCTCAATAAGGACATTTAGTCCGAGAGTAACATCGATCAACATTTTCATTTGAAGATCTTTGAGATCGAAGAAGTGGGGATTATATTTTCTCCAATACCATTGCATTTTCGCAATGTGTTTCCTTATATCGTAGATTACTTCATGAATCTCATTTGGAGCATGATGAAAATAGGTTCTCAAAAAAGCGATTAGTCGACGTCCCTGTGTTCTTAATAGAGGGTGTCCATGTTTCAATTTTCTTCCTAATAGATAACGTGAAACTTCCGATGTTTGAGAATTTTTAGATGAAATAATGTCACTTAAATCATTTTTTAATAAGAATTTTTTTATTTTCATCTGTATAGAAAATAAAATTTTCATTAGAGATTAAAAAACTAATTATATCTACTGAATATATTCAAATTGGTGATAGAACATTCCTTTGTGAAGCTTTTTCTAAATATAAATAATAAATTTAATATCATACTTCATTTGAAAGAATATTTATGACAAAACTCTGAGAATGCGGAGATTTATTAATCCTAATTTTCTTTAAGTGGTAGGGAGATATTAAATGAGTTCAAATTTAATTGTTCAAGATAGTGGTACTGAGGTAAAATTGGAAGAAAAAATCAGGCGATATTTTACTGGAGGGATTCATGAGAAATATCGATTCAGGGTAATTAGTCATATTTTAGGCTCATTTCTTAAATTTCCGATCGTGCTTTTTTTGACGATATTGGCTTTCCTTTATGAAATTCAAGGTTCAATTTTCATTTTCGTAAACCTTCTCCTAATTAGCGCCATTATTGCGATACTATTTTTCATTCATAGCGGATACTCTTCTTATAAATTGAATATCATGTTATATAAACTGCAATGTCCATTTTTAGAAAAAGTTGAATCTGAAAATCTTGTATCAAGCATTAACAGAGACAAGCATGACCCAAAAATTAGTTTTACTAATCCTGATGATTCTCATCCACTCCAACTATTTATTAAAATGGTGTTACGAAGGAAAAATACACTTTCAAAAATTGAAAATTGGCCTGCAAGAGTATTCATGATAGATCTTGTTTTATTGCCTGTCCTAATCATAGGAGGGGGTATTTTCCAAGCGATATGGGATGGGGGTGCTCTTACTGAATTGATTTTTGTGTATCTTGTTATCTTTTGTTTTCTCACCCTTCTAATTTCTGCATATGTTACAAACATCCTCTTTAACTTGGAAAAGGTTTATTTAGCAATTTTAGGGGCTAATATCAAGGAGTGGGCATATTCTTTTCATTCGAAAAGATGGTAATTTTAATATTCTATCTCTCCTCAATGGATTAGTCGAGAAAGGATCCAAAATAGAAAAATTAGTTGAACTTGAACTTTAATTTTTAAGGCATTAAAAGCCTATTTAAAATAGAGTAAAAAATAATCACTAAATAAAAATAAAATGTCATCACTAAATTTTACATCTACTCGAAAATTACTCAAAATGATGATAACGCTTGATACATGAATTAAGAAAAGAACAATATGGTAGGATAAAGTGTCTTTTAACGGATATAGACGTCCAGATCAACTGTTTAGGAGTGATAAATTATGACATAAAAGGACAGATATGGGTTGATAATATCGTCAATCCAAAAACCGCGATGTTAATCGATAATATTTGGGTTATTTATCTTTTAGGTGATCCTAGCAATACGCAATTCAATATTGAAGCTGGAGAGATCATCAGGGATTATATTTTTCCCAACCAATTAGCAGATAAGGAAGTTCATAGAGAATGGATACTCGATTACTTTTATGAAGAATGGAAATCCAAAATTGACACGGAATTGAAGCTGAGCAATTGGTTTGAAGTAGAATTATGGCACTACAAGCTCGGGGAATTAAAGCAATCAAACTGGAGAGAGCAAATTCAAGGGGATTATGAAGTATTACAAGTAGATGAAGAGTTTTTAACGAAGACATATCTAAAAAATCACTCTAGTATAACGAATTGGATTTATCAGAGATGGAAAGATGAGCAAGATTTTTTCGAGAGGGGCTTTTGCTTTTGTTTAATAAAGGATGACAAGGAAATTGTGAGTTGGGCAATGTCTGATTGGTCTACTCAAAACTACATAATCATGGGGATTGAGACGGATGAAAATTATCGAGAGCAAGGATTTGCCGCAATCGTCACTTCAGCGGCAGTGGAATATTGTAAATCAAAAGAAAGAGATTTAAGATGGTTTTGTAGTGCTCAAAATATTGGTTCCTGGAAAACCGCTGAAAAGGTTGGATTTCAAAAGATAAAGGAACAAAGAATAATAATAGGAGAATTTAATATATAGATTTTTTCTTCTAATTCAGGAAGAGAAAGGAAATCGGAAAATATTCGTATTGTTTCGTGTCGGGCGACAAAATAGGAAACGGTACTGGTGAGGGAAATAACAAAAAGAAAATCTTAAATCAAAGCCATTACTAATATTCCTTAATTAAGTCAATTTAAATGATTTAAAGAAGATTATATTATTCAAATCAATATTAATTTCATAATTTGAAGTTAATTTTCTTGATCTCATAATTAAAAGTGTTTGGGAGCAATTTTGATAATAAATCAGATTTTATTTGAACTTTCTAATGAAGAACGATTGCGAATATTCAAAGCTTTATTCAATGAAAAGAAAAAGCATAGTGATCTTGAGCAGGAATTAAATTTACCTGGATCTGAAATATCTCGTCATCTTAAGCGATTAAATGAAAGCCATCTTATCCGTAAATCCCTCAATCATCAATATTCAATTACAAATCTTGGTAAAATTTTCTATCAGATTTTAGATATTTTTGAAGTGTCAATAAAGTTAAGAGAATTTTTTAATACTCATTCTATATCTATGATCCCCATGGAACTAATGCTACAATTAGGAAGTCTGAAAACAATTGAGATTGGCATGAAAACAATTCAAAATCTCGAGTTAAGGGAAGAGCTAATTAGAAATGCGGAAAAAGCTATTTATATTACAATGGATCAAATTCAAAGTTCAATAATCCCTATTATTGAAAGCAATATTCAGAATAATTCTATGGATATTCGTATCCTTGTTGATAAATCCAATATAAATCTAGAACAAAATAATCTTGATTTTTTCAAGAAGGAAGATCTAGCAAATAATACCAATGTTTACGATAAAAATTTAGAATTTTCATTATTAATTACTGATAAAGGAGCTATGCTATTTTTAGAAAAAGACGGGGAAATAGACTATAATCAGTGTTTACTAGATAACAATGAATCCTTTATTGATTGGACAACAGAATTATTTGAATATTATTGGTCGAAAGGGGTTCAATTTAGAAAGGAATTCTAGCTCGTTCTTTAAATTTTACAGGTTTACATAAGCCATTATAAGCCTTTAGTGATTTTTGAGGAATAATTAAACTTCCCTGGAATATATCCTCTCTTTTGAGCAGTTTTATAACACATAAATTGTAAAAAAAGTATTTCCTGAATGGGTGCTAAAAAGGGATTTGCAATGTCATGTCGATAAAAAATAATTTTTGGATTATCAAGTAGTAATCTTTCATGCGACCTTATATGCTGATTTGTTATATATAATAATCTACCAAATTTCCAGTTCACAGTTAGCTTTCTAATAAAATTGTTGTTCAATATATTATCAACAGAAGTGGATGTTAATAATATTAATCTAGTCTGTTCATTAAGCGATTCGATTCCGCCATGTCTGAACGTAGATACGGTTGTCGCCTCAGATGTAATCTTAACAATTTCTTTAAAATTTAAGGCTCCTTGATAAGCAGTTGACATTGAGGGCCCTCTCGCAAGAATCTGAATAAACTGATAATCATTTCCAAATTTTTCATCTATAATATCGAATAGACCAGAAAGGGCTTTATTATTCATTAAGAATTGTCTAATCTTTGTGATAAGATGTTTGATCATATTGTTTTCATTCTCAGAATCAAGATTTTTTGTAATTAAGAACCGACTAAGAACATACATTACCAGAAGAGATCCCACATAAGTTTTTGAAGTCACAGAAACTTCAGGACCCACATTTAAGATTAATTGGAGATCTGTATGTGTAGCTAAAAAGCTATTTATATTATTAGTTATTCCAACTGTGTAGGGTTTTATTTTTAAGTTTTGAATTTTCTTTACCAACTCGACTATTTCTCCAGTTTGCCCGGATTGAGAAATTAAAATAACGACTGTTTTGTAATTAGATTCATTTTCAGTTAGAGGAAAACCGTGTAGGAGTAATTCTCCAGCTTCAATACGTTCAACATTATAACCTGCTTGTTTTAACATAATGAATGGAACATAAGTGCAATAAAAACTTGACCCCATACCCGTAAAAATTAATTTTTTTACGTGTTGACTATCAATATAATTAAAGAAAGTAATCAATGATTCCTTCTGTTCATACAAAATGCTGTTATAACAATTTTCAAGTGCCTGTCCTTGAAACAGGATTTCATCTAAAAATTTATTCATAATTATTCACCAAATTTGCATTAGCTATATTTTTCAAAATTCAATTGGAACTGTATTTTTATTGTAGCTATAACATGGGGATCGAGCTGGATTTCAATTAAATTATCATCTACCGAGTTTATTTTTGCTTTAATCATATTTATTGGATCTTCTTCTAAGAGATTGACTATTTTTACCCCTATGACTTTTAAACCGCTATAAAATGATAATTGTGCTAATTGGGTTTGAGAAGATAAATTATAAACTCTCGCTACTACATCGTTATCTTGTTCCGCCTTTTTTATTATGCTTAGGATAATTGCCTTATTATTAATTGAAAGGAAAGAAAATTGTGGTGGAAGAAGTTGTTTACCTGTAACATTTTTTGTTATGTGATAGGGGTATAAAATACCAAGCGGTGCCAGAATCACTCTATCATGAGTGCCTAGATTGGTTTGAATCATAGCAGGACATAAAGCCATAAGAGGATTAGTAAATTCTAGACTACTGTTATGGATAGTTTCTAACATTTGTGTGTTATTATCTATAACTAAAGATAACTCGAAAAAATAAGTGCCTATACATTGAGCTGAAGGTGTTTGTAAATCAGGACCAGCATTTATATCACGTGTTTCCAAATCATACCTAGATAACCATTCAACACAGCGTAATAAAGTGATTCCAATTGTAATAGACCCATCATTATTTATAAATGCTTCATATTCAGAAAGTCCTTTATTTAAAATTGCAAACATTTTTACAGCATCGTTAACTGCGACAAACTTATTATTATATTTAGTAGTAGAGGGTTTCTGATTCCAGCCACTTCCCTCTGGAAGGTTTACAAAATGGGAAATTACGTAAAAATGATCATCGGACTTAACTTCATTTGTTTTAATTGAGGTCGGAAATAAGATACGAAGCTTATGGTCTTTACTATTATTCTCTACTTTTACTTTAATATTCACGCGTTTAATACAGTGATGTAGTGTTATTGAAATTGAAATGGGATTGGATACCAGATAATTTTCTCTGTTTTGTCGATCATTAGATAATGATTGGGGCAATTTAAAATCATATTCTATTTGGATTGTTTTACTAATTCTCCCATTTGAAGTAGTTAAGATTTTTAAAGGGGTAATCTCCTTAGTCGAAAAAATTTTATCATTCTGGAATTTTTTTGGGCCAGAATAATCATAAAGATCTCCCCAATCTCCAATATCTTCAATAATGCTAAGATTTCGATACCATTTTTCGCTAGCTTTATCGAATATTGCAATCTCTCCAGTTTCTCCTACTTTAATTTTGTAGTATTGGTTCTCTATTGAAGAAGTATTTGATGTAATTTTTTTTACCTTGAAATCCACGAGTGAACCTTTTTTATGTGGTTTTAAGTAGTATATTTGATATCCACATGCTGGAACCTCTCCAAGAAAGCTACACTTGTAACTTTTTGAGGAAGTATGTCGAAATCTGGGAACTTCAACAATATCCTCTACTTGACAGTTGATCTTCTTATCATTACTGTCATATATGTCGAACGAACTTCTTGCTTTATTACCGACCCTTTTCAGTTCAGTAAGAATGTTAAATTGAACAATATCTTTTCTATTCCAAGGTAACGGATTAAATATTATTAAATGAATACTATTTAAGGAATCACTCTTCAATTGGATCAATTTATCCAATTGTACAAGTGAAGTCCTTAATACTTCTAAGCCGATCTGCTCCGCCCATTGATATCTAATTTTCATCTCTTCATATACTGGATCAATAGAACACCCGCTAATAGAATCATGGGGGTGATTTTTTATCAACCATTTATATCCGTTTAATATAAGTTCTTTTGGATAAGTAATGGATTTGTCATCGTTCAAAAGCCAATTGATTGTTGTTAAGGGCTCCACATATCTCTCAAAAAGGTGCTCAATTCGGGAATTAAGCTGTTTGATCCAGATTCTACTGGATAAAACACCAGAAAGAAGATGAATATATTTACTTCCTCTTAATTCTCCTTGATAACTTTTTAATTTTTCTTTATAAACCATAATCTTTTCAATATATTCCTCGAAATCGCCTAATAGCATTGGTTTATCGGGATGAAATTCATTCCATTGCCCTATTATTTCAGGCAACTTAGGATTGGCAAGACTATGATCCGTACCATTATTTAATAAAATTATAGGTGTGGCTGCAAACGGTTCAAGTTTAGATATAGCCCAGTTTAATGTATGCAATGCTTTTTTAAAAATACCTTCTTTTTTTCTTGTATCTAATCCTGCAACGGAGCCATAACTTAATTTCATTAAGCTTGCTAAAACATTCGCCACATTTCCAGGAGCATTCCAGATAAACTCCAAGCTTAAATGATTCTCTAAGAGTTGATTACCAAGCCCTCTCCAAAATAATACTGCAGGGATTTCGAATCCTTGCAAGATTTGAGGAAGTTGGGCAATGTGACCAAATGGGTCGGGGAAATATCCAACTTTCATTACTCCACCAAATTTTTTTGCCATTTGAATTCCAATCAACAGGTTTCGAATTATAGATTCACCACTTACTAAGAATTCATCGGGCATTACGTATAATGGTCCAATTATTAACCTTCTTTTTTGAATCAGATTCTTAATTTTAAGCTTCTCGTTTGGTTTGATTTCTAAATAATCCTCAAGTATGATAGTTTGCCCATCCAATGTGAAACTTTTATAGCGGGGATTTTGCTGAAGAATTTCAATGACATTATCCATCATTTTTATTAACTTAACCCGAAATTCTTGAAATGGTAGATACCATTCTCTATCCCAATGAGTTTCGGAAACGACAATAATGTTATTAGCTTTCATAGTTTTAAACTTATAATCCTAAGAATGATTTAATTTTGTTTATTACTTATGTGATTTCTTTTTAATAATTGGTATATCTATATAAGAAGAATTTGTACTATTTCTATATACTGTTATAACGGGTTTCCCAGAACTCGGATATTTTGTGAAGGTCTCCCGATCGTGACCTGCAAGCGCAATCCGAATTCTATGACCCTTTTTTATTACAACGGAGGTCCCAAATAATCCCATTTTAATTTCCATAATTTTATGTGGAATAACAGGGAGAGCATCCTTTCTTTTATAAGAATGATAGGGAACCATAGTTTTGTATAAGGGAGGTTCATGAGAGATTTTTCTATGTATAAATCGCATGTGGCCATCTGTAATATAAGTTACTATTCCTTCGGGGTTGATATCTTCTAAATACGCATAAATTACCCCATCTTGATGAGTAGTGCTTAAATTAATGGAAATTATGGGATTACCCGTAATTTCAACATCTTGTTTAAATGGCTCGCTAGTATAAGTTAATAATTTCTTATCTTTTACTGCTCTATCCCCATACAATACTTTAAATCCCATTAATGTCCACCATCTATTGTTTTTTCCAGTACTTGCGAAAAAATCGACTTTATAGGTATCAGATCCGTTAGGAGTTTGTGGAGGGACTTGTTCTAATGTGTTATTATCAGTAAAAAACCATCTAGAATATGTATGACCCTCTGGAGGCCATATTTCCGTTTTTTTCCATTTCTCTTCTACCATTGTATAATAATATAGTACTTTTTTATTCGGTTGTTTATTGTTAATACACTGGTGGAAAAAATGAAGCCAAGTTTTGAGTAATTCTTCTAAAGCTGGATTGACTTCTTTCCTATTTGGGAAGAATTGATTTGAAGGAATAGTAGCACCATGATTCCAATCGCCTAGTATTCCAATCTGAGGATTATCCAAATTTAAAAATCGATGTATAACTACATCTCCATAACCTGAATCTAACCAAGAAGACCAGGATAGAATTGGTACTTTTGATTCTTCTATTTCTTGTTTATGATAAAATGTACTAATATAATCTACTGGATTACCGTCAGGAAGTTTATCGTCACGAAAGTTAAGATCTTTAGTTAATTCATAAACATATTGATTGTTGAGATGCTCTTTAATTGCTTCTTGTAATAAATTGGGATCTGATTTGGAATTAACCGGTTTAACTCCGTCTATCAGCAACCAAAACAATGGTAAGTTTTGTTTAAACATTTTAGGATTATTTTGATCCTGTAATTTTCCAGAAAGAGACCACATTTGCATAAATGTATAATTAAAACATCCTCCAGGAGCAGCCCCATCTAAAAAGGCATCCCAAGAACAATGCCCAAGCACTATTGATTTTAATGCTGGATTGTTATGGGTTGTTAAATATTCGGCAGCAGTTCCTAAATATGATCCTCCACTGGAGCATACCATCCCGTTTGACCATGGTTGGCTGATTATCCAATTTAGCAATTCATTACCGTCTTGTACTTCTTCTCTTGTAAAAGGAAAGTTTCTCGTTCCAAAAGATGCACCTGTCCCTCGAACATCAACTGAGACAGTAGCATATCCATAAGAATTATAAATCTCATTGACAACTGTTGCTAACGGCATTTCATTAATCAGCCATCTAAAAGGTAGCCGTAAGTTCATAGCTCGCCAATATCTTGTTTGAGATAAAAAAGTTGGCATTTTTATTTGTTGTTCACCCAGTTTTGGCAGGGATACAGTAACAGCTATTTTAACTCCATCTCGCATTGTGATATATTCATCAAAAATGATCCGTTCATAGGAATCATTGATCATTTTAATGGACTCCTTAGAAAGTTCTAAAAATGGGTTTATTTCATCATCGGATTTTTCATTCATTTATTCAAATTCTCACCAAATTATTAAGATCTTAATTTTAAAAATGATTAAAATATATCAAATTAATTATCTTCATATTTTATGGTCTGGAATTTAGATAAATCTCCAACATTCACTTGTTCTAAGAGATCTATGGTATCATCCCAAATATGACTCATTATTGATTTCAGATTAGTATATTCTTCTTCGATTTCTGTAATGATTTTTATGATTTTTGAATCATTATTAACTTCAATATTAACAGAGGTTGTCTCCCTTAACCCACCAAATATGATAAGCATTACCTTTACTTCGTCGGATGTGCCAATTATATCCTCAGAATACTGCTTAGATTTTACCCAAAGATAAACTGTTCTATTTCTATCATCAAATTCTATTTTAATATATTCCTTTAATTTTGTCCGCAAAATAGAAAATATTGATTCCATAAGATTCCCCATATTTTATACAACCTTAATAGGTAATTACTTTTAATGATATATTACAGAAATTAATCTTAGAAATTCATTCTTGATAATATTTTAGTAACATTCTTTCATAATTATAAAATAAAAAAAATTAAATTTTAAGCTCTTTAATTTGATCTTTAATGGTTAAAACCTTATCTGGTTGTAAATCCCATATTTTCCAGAAGAATAGTACTCCAAGGAGAGTGACAATTGCAGGTATAATCATCATGTGGATAATGATACCAAATTGAGCTAATTCTGTTTGAGCGGTAACTTCTGCATTGAATCCAGTTAAGGTATGAATTATCCAAAAGATAAGTAACTGGAAAATGTACACTGTTCGACTAAAGAACGATTGAATCCCGAAATATATGCCTTCATAACGCTTCTTATTTATTACTGCTGCTTCATCATAAAAATCTCCTCCTACAGGTGTACCAGTAATATTGCTAATTCCTACAGAAATCCCCATAATTGCCACTAGGATGAGTATTACGAGTAGATTAGTGTAGAAAATAACCATGAGGAATAGAACGATCGCTCTAAGCAATAATGAAATAATATACAATTTCAAATGACCAAATCTTTTAGACATCCAAAAATATAATGGAATTGGAATAAATGCTGCTAATAGATAAGGAAGATAAAGTAATAATTCGGTAGTAGCAGTAGCTTGGAGGACATATCGAACATAATAAGGTATAGAAGCAATGAATAGTAAATTGAAGGTCGCAAGAGATATTGTTATTATTATAAGAGCTCGAAAATTTTTTTGTTTTAAACTGACTTTTAGCATTCCAATAAAGCTTTTAAGAAAAGGTTCTTGTTCTGTATCGAGTGCATAATATTTATCAATTTCTTCTTTCGTTTCTCTCTGACCAGGGATACTTACTATAATTGTAATTAAGAAAATTACCCCACATATTAACGCTAGTGTCACATATGACGATTTATCTCCGTAATGCACGACTAAGGGGGGAATAATAAATGCAATTAATAATCCTAAGGTTGAAAAAATTTGCTGAAATGAAGCGACTTTTAATCTTTCTTGATCAGAACGAAATTTATTGATAAGTGATGCAAAATAAGAAACACCAATAATAGACATGCATCCATCAAATAACATTAAAAATGCTAAAAACCATACAAATGTAAGCCAAACTCCACTCCCTGCTGGATTTGGGGGCATAAAAAAAAATATCAAAATAAACAAAACTGGTAAAGAAGCAGACATTAGCCAGGGAAATCTTTTGCCCCATCTCCGAGTTAAACGATATTTTCTGTCAGTAAGATGTCCCGCAATTGGATCATTAATCATATCCCATATAGTATAAAACATTATGGCCAGAACCATCATATTTATTGGTAATAATACTTCTGTTTCATAAAAAGCTGTAAATCTCGCCGTCATAACGTTTGTTACGATAGTGGTCCCAAAAAAAACCATTGTGAATAATGTCATTTTGCCCGTAGAATGCCTTTCTGTACTCATCTTAATCTAAACCTAAATATTTTAATGTTTTATAATTTAGATGTTTGAATATATTTTAATTTATTTATAAATCTTAGCATTGATTTAAAGAATTTAAATTGATTTAAATTTTTTTATTTAATTGAAAGAACTTTAAAGTCATAGATCATTATTAGAGGGAGGTCTATTCAATGCCTTTAATTCTTCAAAAAACTTTTAAAACCCTAAAGTCTATAGATCAGTTTTTTAATGAGTTTTCTTACTTATTTTTATGTATCACAAGCTAAATCAATATGATGTTACCCTTGAAACTTATAATAAAATAACAGAAAACCTTTCGAACTTCAAATCTGATATAGAAAAAATAACTGCTTTTTTAGGATTTGATGGTTATATAGATTCACTCTATTCTTTAGTCGAACATAGAATTGATTCAAAAGAATGGAGAAGAATGGAATCCATGAAAACATTTGGAGATTTATTAATCAATATATCAGGCAGTTCGGGGAGCATTGAAAGAGTTTTAAAGAAAAGAATATTCGGAGGTTTTGCTCCTAATACATCTAGGGCAATGAGTACATTAGGTGCTCACACTTATTTGGTTGGGGCTCTAGGCGTTCCCAAATTAAATCAATTTTATGAAAGACAAATAAATGAAGAATTATATTCCATTACCAATCCAGGAGAAACATTGGGGTTGGAATTTGATGATGGAAAGATAATGATTACTGATTTTGCTCCCATTCTTGACATTGATTGGAAAACATTAACTCAAAGCATCTCTATTGAGAAAATAGGAACACTTATAGACAATTCTAAGATTTTGGGTTTTGGACAT
The DNA here is from genome assembly GCA_964632315.1 of uncultured archaeon. Lineage (GTDB taxonomy): Archaea > Asgardarchaeota > Lokiarchaeia > Sigyniarchaeales > SOKP01 > SOKP01. Next base: position 55,749 of record CAZWEM010000018.1, on the reverse strand, counting down.
TGGGCATTAGTTCCAAATTTAAATGAAATCTGGCATCATTTTATTTTAGATATATTTCCCTCTCTTAATAATTTAGAAAGTAAATTATTTTTTGTAGATATTGCTGATATTCGAAAACGAAAATCTTCAGACATAAAAGACTTAATTAAGGTTCTACAAGAAGTTGAGACCTTCATGCCAGTAATGTTAAGTGTAAATGATCAAGAAGCTTCTCTAATTTCAAAAAATCTTGATAACGTAAAGATAATCGATCCGCATAATCCAGGTTTTGTAGATTATATTGAGGGGGGATTAAATCTCAACAAGGAAATTAATATCTCTTATTTTGTAATCCATTCTCCTCACTTTGCAACGATTAGTACAAAAAATGAACACTATTGGATTACTGAAGGCTTTACCTCTAAACCAAAATACACAGTGGGAGCAGGAGATCATTTTCATACAGGAGTGGCTCTTGGATTATCATGTAATTTTTCACCAATGGAATCAATTCTTATCGGGAATGCCCTTACTGCTATATTTGTTAGAACAGGAATTTCACCAAATTATAACCAATTAAAAGACTTCATTTTCAGATACTTGGATTATATTAACGAGGATAATCCGCACTTTTCTTAGAATAGCCAGTAAATTTAAAATCGGATCTCAATGAAAAATAATGAATTTTACATCCTAAATCATAAAGATCCCTTTTAGGAGAACTTAATAAAAAAAAGAACGGATAGGATATTCCAAGCTTTCAATAAGGCTTGAAAATAATGATGTATCTCTAGTTTTTTATATTAATCCTTTAATATTCACATAACTTAATTTTCTCAAAAATTATCTTTTTAAATTTCAATAACCATTTAAACATATATTATGGGGATTGGTTTTAAAATTAAATTGACATTCATGAGGAAAATTGCTCGTCCTCAATATAACAGGATAATAAAGCGAGAGAATGCGATTGCAGATCAAGAAAACATTATTAAATATGATTCAAATTCACCTGTTCGTTTTGATATCCCGCTTGAAGCTATTAAATACATAGAAAATGGAGGAGAAATCACTTTTTTCAAACGGAAAGCCATGCCAATCGTGTTTGGGAGTATAAGGGGAATCTTTAAAGGTCTGAAGGGTTTGAAAAAAAATCCAGCTTTTCCGAAATCCATTATAGCGCATGATGCTCTCCAAAAAATGGAAGATTTTTGTACATCACTTGGTATTGGGATGGTTGGATATACTAAGCTTCCCAACCAGTTAATATTCAAAGACAAAGGAGTTCTATATAAGAATGCCATTGTATTGGTAAAAGAAATGGACAAGTTTAAGATAGATTCATCTCCGAGTGTTGAATCATTTCTTGAAGTACATCAAACTTACAGGGATTTGGGAACCGTTACCAATAAATTGGCAGAGTACCTCCGAAAGGAAGGTTACGGAGCGCATCCAATCCATCCCTTAGGAGGTGCTGTACTTACTCCGCCCCTCGCGCAAGCCGCAGGTCTCGGTTGGCAAGGTCGACACGGGATGCTCATTACAGCCAAATTCGGACCTCGGGTTCGTATTGCTGCGGTATTTACTAGCATTGAAAATTTACCATTTAACACAGTGAATCCTCATTCGTGGATAGATTCTTGGTGCCAAAAGTGCGGTCGATGTATTCGAACATGCCCGCCCAATGCAATACTGAACGATAAAATCATAAAAACTGGAGATATAAAAACTTGTATTGATGTTGATAAATGCTTTCCATACTTTATAGAAAATTACGGGTGTTCAATCTGTATTAAGGAATGCGAATTTAATATCACTCCATATGAAATCTTAAAATCCAAAATAAAGAAATAATGTTTTTATTAAAATAAGGTAAAAGACTAAAGAAAAAAAGAAAATTAATTTGAATTTATTTTAGTAGTTTAAATTTGGTATTAATTTTGGTGAATTGATTTTAACTCTCTTAAGAGTTCTTTTGTAATATTTCATGAGTTTTACTAAGAGTACGGTACCAACGATTGCCATTGTAAATAAAATCATTGTGCTATATGGAACAAAAGAGCAAAGAGAATAATAACCTAAATAATTTGCTTTGCTCGCTTCATGAGGAATCAGAGTTAAGATCCCAGCAGAAAGTCCACCTGAAAGCAGAGCAATCACGAATATCGTATATAATAAAATGATTATTCCCTTAATCATTTTCATTATTATACTCAAAATTTGGTTTTTTTCAATTTTCATTATAATCACAATTTTATATGATTCAAGAATTAGCAAGTTTCCAACCTCATATAATTCAATGTGAGATTAGATCCAAATAAATACTCAATTTTGGGGGGCTTCTGCCACTATATTTAATCCCATTTTGTAAGGAAATAGGTAATTAAATGCTAGATTTTTCAACTGCTTGGTTGAAGAACTCATTATCAAATTAATAATTCTTATTCGATTCTTTAATCGAAAATAGAACTTAGAATTATATCTAGTACCTTTCTGTTAATAATTAAACACAATTGAGGTGATTAAGATTAAGTTTGATTGTCCTTGTCCAAAATTAACATGCCCGAGACATGGAAATTGTGAGGAATGTGAGAAGTATCATTTAAGTTTAGATGGATTATCATTTTGTAAAAGGCAGCATGGATTATTTACCAAGATATTCTACCGAAAGAATTATGAATTGGTTCAAAAATTGAAATCAGAGGGATTAATATGAAAAAAGCGATAATCATATATGATTCTCTTTTTGGAAATACGAAAAAGGTTGCAATGGCACTAAGTCGAGGATTGGAAGCAGGTGGTATTTATGTTGACAGTAAATTCGTCTCAGATTGTAGTCCAAACGAACTAATAGATTATGATGTTATCGGAATTGGAAGTCCTACTCACTTTCGTGGAGTATCAAAAAACATCAAATTATTTTTATCCAATTTATGCAATATTGGATTAAATAATAAAATAAGTTTCGCTTTTGATACTAAAGCCGATTCTCCAATAGCAGGTTCAGCAGCAAAGAAAATAGTTAAATCACTTAAAAAAATGAATTTGAAAGTTATCGATATAGATATTTCCGGGAAGGTGATGAAAAGAGAAGGTCCATTAGTCGAATCCACCTTGAAAACAATGGAACAATTAGGAATTTGCATTTCTGATAGATTTGATCATAATTCATTAAAAATTTACAAGGAGCGTCGTGAATGAATAACAAAGCTTCCATAATTACATTAAAGTGGATACTAATCGTAGGGGCCCATTGTTTTTCTTCATTCGTGCAATTCAAATGGCGATTACGGGAGGAGACCATTTTGGAATGATCAATCCCATCATATCAGGGATCCTTCTTTTATCTGAAATTGCGATATCTTTTGCTGCAGTCTATTGGGGATCATTTAAGATCTTTTATTCAAGAAAACAAGGGTTAAAAATTGAAGAGATAAGAATGTCCAAAATGATTCTTTATTCAGGAATGTCGTCTTATAGCGTGCACTTTATACGAGTAGCAATTTGGATTAGTCTTTGCGTGATATAACTTATTCTAAACTGAAATAACAAATTAATTTATCTTTATTACTCATCTATACAAGAGTTTTTCCTTCCATGTGTCAAAATAAATTACTTTCGACATTATATCAAACAAAATTGACTCAATATTTTCTTTTTTTATATCATCAACCAGTTGAGTGAGTTCTTTCATCGAATTCGACCAAACCCAACATATGATGAGATTTGGTAAATTGCTGAATGTCCAGCAGTAAAATAAGTTTGGGTTATACTTTTTGTGTAAATAACTCGCAAATTCGATTTTATCAACGGATGTATTGATCTCGATTTGAAATAAGGCAAAAACATCACTTGCTTCTTCAGGATTAAAATTAATAGTTAAGTCAATAATTCCTTCTTCAACTAATCTCGTTAAACGACGACGTACTGTATTTGAAGTGCTATTAACATCATCAGCAATTTCAGATATTGATTTTCGTGAATCTTTATGCAAAGCTCGAATGATTTCTAAATCTAATCTGTCATAGCTCAAATTTTTTGATTTTGGGACGATATATGGTATTGAACTATTATACTGTACCCCCGAAAGCAATCCAATTTTAGGTGATTGAATCTCTGCCATTTTAGATACAAAAGAGGAATAGCTGTCTAATTGATGGATATTCTCAAGGATCGCTCCAATATACAGATAATTTCTACTGGAAAAGATTATTTGCCATGTATTATCGTGTTCTCCTAAATTAGACGTTATTGTATCTAGATCTTGAGAAAGACTTTGTCCAAAAATAAAAACATACGTAGCACCAACTGCATAAGGTTTAAGCCTTGCGGTAAATTGTTGTATGATATTTAACTCAATTAAGTTTTGAACTCGCTTGTATATTGCGTTTACAGACAACTCTAAATAATCAGATATCTCTCGATATGAGAGTCTGGAATTATTCATTAAGAGAAGAATTATTTTGAGATCAATGTCGTCCATATTATTTATTATAATGTGGATTTTTAAAAATTATATGATTATTGATAATGGATCATCAATTTTTTGATTTTTCCAAGATTTTTTTACTAATTCCAAAAATAAAAAAAAAGTTATAATTTCGAGTATACGTATTAATTATTTAATATCTGAGGATTCATTACATTCTAAGTAAAAGTAAGATTGCATTATCTTGATATTAAGTAAAGCACCAGTAAGGATCGCATTTGGAGGGGGAGGTACAGACGTTGAGCCCTATTCATCGGATAATGGAGGGTTCGTGGTAAATGCGACAATTAATAAATATTTCACGATTAAACTTGATTTTAACCTTGAGAATATCATTAAAGTGTATAAAGACGATGTATTACTTTATAAATTGGAGGCAAATCTTGATATATCAGTGAAATCAGATTTGATTAAAGCAATATTATATTATTTATCAATTAAAGAAGGCATTGATATATCATTCCATTCTGATCCTCCAAAAAGAGCAGGCTTAGGAGCTTCCGCCAGTTTAGGATGTGCTTTAATCGGTGGAATATCAAGATTGCAAGGAAATGAAATTGATGAAAACAAAATAGCAGAAATGGCATTTCAGGTAGAAGATAAGGTTTTAAAGAATGCTGGAGGGCGTCAAGACCAATATGCAGCAGTTCATGGTGGTTTTAATTGTTTGGAATTTCAAGGAAATTCTAAGGTAAAGATTGAAAAATTAAAAATTCCGGTTAGCTTTAAATCAGAGTTAGAGAATAGGTTAATATTATATTATACTGGGCAAGAACACGTGAGTGGTGACTTAGTTAAAGATCAAATCGAATTATATGAGAAAAATAAAAAAAAATCCAAGAGCTATTTAGATAACTTAAAAGAGATAGCTTACAATATAAGAGATACGATTATTTCCGAGGATCTAGAGTCATTTGGATCATTATTACAGAAGGATTTAGAGGTAAAAAGCAAATTCAATCCTCGATTAATGACTGAATTTATGAATAATTTAAATAAAGGAATGATCAAAAGGGGAGCAATAGGAGGACGAGTTTGTGGAGCTGGAGGAGGCGGATGCATGATATGGCTGATAAAAAACATAGATAAAAAAGCCATAATTGAATATTTAAATCGACAACCAGGCTCTCATATTGATTATGAATTTGTAAACAAAGGCTTACAGCTTAATGAAATATGATATAATTTAAAATGGGATGTGTAAAGTAACGTGAGAGTTGATTTTCATTGCCACATTTTTGATGAAATGATTAATCTTGAAGCATTTAAACAAATTTACAAGAAATTCGAGGGATATGGGTTTTATGAAAGAATACTAACTAAAATTGAAGGAATTAAAAGAATAAAGACTCAAGATATATTTGAAAAGACGCGATACCATGTAACAAAAGCCAGAATTGATAAAGTCGTATTACTCCCAGTTAGTAATAAGGAAAATGAAATAGTAAAACAATGGTTTCTTAAAGAGCCACAAATATTTATTCCTTTTTATAACCCTCCTGAAAAATTCAATAAAGAGGAAGAATTAGGTTCACTAATTGAACCGATAATAAAAAAACGTCCTTATAAAGGGTTTAAAGTGATGCTATCTTTTAGAAAGAAGAAATTAAATGATGAGATCCTTCTTCCAACTTTAGAAGTGGCAAGTAAATATAAACTGCCGGTATTATTTCACTCTGGTTATCCTCCTCCGGGGACTCCTAAAAATGTGCTTTCTTATTCGAATCCAATATTAATAGATGAATTCATTAACTCCTTTCCTAAAGCGAAAATAATAATTGCTCACATGGGATATCCTTGGGTTGATAATGCACTGGCATTGGCTGTACAGTATACTAATGTGTATTTGGATATTAGTAATCTGACGTACATGATGCCATCACGATTACGTGAGTTCTTACTTCATGCAAAAGAATTAATTGGAGTGGATAAAATATTATTTGGATCTGATGGATTTGTCCCTGAAATGATAGAGATTGCGGTGAATTATTTTGAAGTTGTTGATTTCTTATCTCCAGATGAAATAAGCAAGATAATGGGTAAAAATGCTAGTAAAATATTGAATATTTAAATTTCAATGTGTATTGATATTGTTATAATATTAATTAAAAAATAGGTTTTTAACATGAAATTTATTGATCTTTCAATTCCAATTATCAATCCCGACGAATTAGTATTTGATCCTCCCCTCACTCAACCTCACATTGAATATGGAACTCATGAACGTGGAGCAGAAGAAATGGGATTTGTTTTTTTTAAATTGGACCCCGAGAAACATCTTCCTGATGGAAAAGGGTGGGCAACGGAAAATATAACGTTAGGTACTCATAGTGGGACCCACATGGATGCTCCTTGGCATTTTGCACCAGTTCAAGATAAAGCTATCGGAGTAAAAAAAGCTCAAACTATTGATCAATTTCCTTTAGAATGGGGGATAGGCCCTCTTATAGTGTTGGATTGCACTAACTATGAAGAAGGTTACGTTATGAGTCCCAAGGATATAGACAAAAAATTATTGGAAATTGATCATACATTAAAAGAAGGAGATATATTATGCGTGCATACGAATGCTCCTAAATTTTATGGTACTAAGGATTATATTAATAAAGGGGTGGGAGTTGGTAAAGAGGCTACACTTCATATCATAAAACAAGGCGTACACGTGGTCGGAATTGATGCATGGTCTTGGGATGCTCCTTTCGCCTTAACAGCTCAAAAGTGGAAAAAAACAGTAAAAGAAAAAAATCCAGATGCGTCTCTTATTTGGGAAGGCCATTTTGCAGGTATAGAATTAGGGTATTATCAGATGGAAAAAATGAATAACTTAGATAAAGTTCCTCCCGTCGGGGCTACAATTTATTGTTTTCCAGTTAAAATTGCTCGAGCTAGTGCAGGGTGGGTCAGAGCTGTGGCTACAATTCCAGATTAAAATAAAAAAATTAATTTTATTCTTCTTTAAATAATCGTTCTACTAATTTATTATCATCCTTGAAATGAATTAAGGCTCCACTCCAATCTTTTAATACATCAGCATATTTCTTCTCAAAACTAGTTACAAATTCTCTTAGTTGACTCCTCACAACCGTGGATTGCTTGCCTTTAATAAATAAAGCACCAAAAACTCGGTTTCCGTATTCTAAAAGGATCCTTATATCACCATGATCAATCGTTTTTAAGAGATCCTGAGAACGCGTCGTTTCTTTTATAAATGAAGTAATTGCAGAGAACATCCCCGAAATAAGTCCTGGGTCTTGATCAAATTCCTCAGAAAAGCTATAATTGAAAATTCCTCGACCGTCATCATATATGATATATAAACCTTGTTTTTCGACCACTTCAGTCTCATAACTGAATTCTGGTCTAAAGATTTCAATGAATCCATTGTTGTAGAGATATTTTAAAGTAAAATAGAACCTTTTTTTTTCATTTTCCTCAGGAGGAGTTATTTCACTTAATAATTTTTCAGTTTCCAACATGTTCATTATCTCCTTAATTTCATCTCGTTCAGTAAGTAAATCATCTGTATTGAAATCGCTACTTTGGGCTACTAAATAGGGGATTTCTCCTTCGATATAATCATCAAAATGCATTAACTCATCAACATTGGAAAAGATCATTCTTTCTAGCTTATTCTCATCCTTTGGAAGTGTTTTGGTTTTGAATGATTTCCCAATGTAGTAGATCAATAGACTCCAAATAATGATGTTGAATATATATCTTGTAAAAATATAAGGGAGGGAAAGATACCCTAATAAATCAGTTTCAACTAAAGTCGCATTAAGACCAGCAGATCGAAGAGTGAAAAACGAGAATCCAAATACCGTAGTAAAACTAGTTTGTCCAGTTATCCAATAAAAATCTGTCCCAAAAGATACCAAACCCAAAACCCCGAATAAAGGCAGAACGATTGAAAATGGTAAAACGATAGCAAAAAATGCTATATAACCCATTGTTTTGTTAGAAAGTTTTTTAAATCCATAGAAGATCGTGAGAATCGAGATTATCAATGGTAAAACGGTAAGAGTGAGAAAGTTATAGATATTTATCATATCAAACCCGAAAGCATATAGCAAGGACTGACTTTGATTAAATTTAGCACTAGTTATGATATCACTTCCATTTGGGAAAGCAGAGGTGTATCCAAAGAAGGAAATCCAATAAAGAATTAAATACCCAACTACAGCAAATAAAGTGTATGTAAGAATATAGATAAGATTACGATTGTTAGAAATTTTACTTTGTTTTTTTCTATTCTTCCACCAATTAACCAACTTGACAAAAATAAGAATAGAAATTGGTTCAAAAAATTTTAAAAAAAGGATGAAAATCACTGAAGCCATGATAAAATAAGCGAAAAAGTATATGATAATTAGTAGCGATTCTAAATATTGAGCAATGAACAAGATGATTGAGAGTATCGAAATAGGAGCTCCAACAGTATAAAGGCTTTTAAATGTTTGAGTTCTAATTGTTTCTCCAAATTGTCTACCCTTCAATGCAATTTGAGAACTGAATAATATTTCAATACTAAATATGAAGGTGGTTAAATAGACAAACAAAATCTCCAAAAACCAACCCAATGTTGTTTCCCCGGTAGTTAATGATACAGTTTCATAACCAGCTACAGAAAGAATGACTTGAAGCAAGTAAAGAGAGATTGGTAAAAGCACGATCAAGAGTTTTAAAATATCTTTTTCTCGTGTCCAATCACTTTTCATGAGTCCCTTTTTTATAGATTCAAATGGACTTTGATTAAGTTGGAACGTTAAGGAATCTAACTTACTTTTTATGGAACCATCTTGTTTTCTTACATGATTCCAAACCATAACAAATGAAATGAGCGGCGCGAGAAAGAAAATAAAAGGTAGCGTTACAAGCGGATAGGAGGCAAAAAATGCAATTAACGAACCAAAGTGGGCTGCTATATATCCAATTCCTAATCCAAAACTTCCTCCAGTTAATTCAAGTGGAGGTTCATTAATTTGGAATATTATTGGAAGAACCCAGTAAATCAGATAGAAAACAATTATTCCCATCAAAATCCGATAATAAAGTTTACCCGTAAACCTCTTTCTAATAAAAAAATAAGGTATAGCGATTATAATTATTGGAAGAAGGTTGTAAAGAATAGTTAATGCGAATTCTATGACTGTCATGTTATTTTACTCATTTTAATATTCTATTATTAATTCAAATGATTTGATTTAAGATAGATCAAGCAATTTTTAATATATTAGTTTAGGTATTATTTCAATATTCGAGAGTCAATAACATGAGTGAAAGAAAAAAAATAGCGATTATAACAGATAGTGGCTTTACTTACATGCATGAACCTCCATTTCCAAGACCAAGCTTCATATCTTATGAGAATCCCAAAAGGATTTCGAATATTCTCCGTGAATTGAAAAAACGGGGAATTTTTGAAAAAAGTAATATAGAAAGGATTTATCCACTAAAAATTACGGTGAATGATTTATTATTAGCACATTCTCGTTATCACGTTGAATCTATTAAAAGAATTTCTAGATTAGGAGGAGGATTAATTTCAGATGAGGTCTTTATAACAAAAAACACATTTAGACTTGCAAAGAAAGCCGTAGGGGGAGCTGTTCAAGCTTTAAAGTCCGTCGTGGAGGGAAAATTTGAACATTCTATCGCATTAATTCGTCCGCCAGGACATCACGCATTGCAAGAAGCTGCGTCAGGATTATGTATATTTAATAACATTGCTATTGCAATTTTATATCTCAGGCAAAAATTAAATTTTCAAGGTAAAATTGCCATCGTTGATATAGATAATCATTTCGGTGACGGACTGGCTCGTTATTTCTATGAAGATCCCACAGTACTTTATTTTTCAATACATGAATTTGACTATCAAAGCGGGGATTTAGGAATGATTAACGAAGTTGGAGATGGTTTAGGAAAGGGAACAAATATAAACTTTCCTGTTCCACCAGGTCTTATCAATTCAGAATTTTTAAGTTTGTTTGATATTGTTGAACCAATTCTCGAAGGTTTTCAGCCTGAATTAATAATTGTTGCCATGGGATTCGACATGTATTTTGATGATCCAATTGGAAATAATAATTTAACTAGTGATGCGTATTACCAATTCTCGAATAGAATTAAAAAGTTAAGTTTAAAATTATGTGAAGGTAAACTAGCATTTATACTAGAAGGAGGATATAGTTTAATTGGTTTACCTTACTGTACACTAGCTATAATTAAAGCTCTTTTAGATGAGAAATATCAAGTTCCTGAATTTGAAGATTTTCCCATGAGTAAAAATTTAAGAGAAGAGATAAAAAAGATAAAATATACTTTATTACACTTATTTGTTGGATATTGGAAGACACTAGATTTAAATAAATAATATAAGCTCTTAAAGATGAGCCGCAAGCTTTAAAGCAAACGATTGAACAGTGAATAAAGCATCTCTGGGTCCACTCTGAGGATTAAGATAACAAACTAAAGCACCTGTACCTCCAACTGGAGCAGGAGCGATAATTAAATGTCCTTTACCTTGAATATTAGTTCCTATTTTTCTTTCTTCCGTATTTTCAACAATCATGTATTTAATGCCTTGAATAGTAATTGAAGACATTCCTTTTTGTCCTAACTCTAGTTTAGTGTTTAAGAGTTCATTAAGTTGACCCATATCACTTGATATATCCCAATTTTCAGTTTGAGTGATTAATGATCCTGATTGACTAATTACAGCCACTCCAAATACATTCTGTTCTTCATTTAATAATTCATCAATTAATGTTTCTATTTCTGCTGACATTTTATCCCAAAATTTTTATTATCATTTTATTATAATACTTATCAAAGAATTTATTTAAAAAATTAATTTTTGTAATCAGTGAATATTATGGCTTTTAGACTGTGGAAAAAAGCAGTGTTAATGACCCTAAGAGAAAAGAAGACCTTCACAGTTTTCATTCTAATTTATACCTCATTAATATTTTTAACAAGTCTTTTCATGCAACTGGCATTTAATGGTGGATTAGAAGGAAACGCTGGATATTTTGTTCTAATCTTTTTTGGTGTCAGTTTACTTCTTTCATTACTTTATGCATGGATAATAGTTGCTCGAAATAGAAAAACTTGGGCAACCTTAAAATGTATTGGATATACCAATAAGAACATTAACTCTCTTGTTACTGGTAAAATATTTTTTACTACTCTCATTGGGTTTATCATCGTGATCGAGGTACTTTTTCATTATACTGCTGGAGTTGGGTATCTTCAATCTGCGAATTTAGTAACGGAAGTACCTTTAGTATTGATTGATTTATTGCCAGTAGTCTTTACGTTTGTGCTTTTTCTTCTTGCTCAGGTATTAGCTATAATTCTAGCTAATAGAAAGATTTACAAAGTTAGACCAATTATAGCATTAAAAAAGGTTGGAGAGTGAGTGAAAAGTGCCAGTAGATAAAGATACCATGATAGAAGCAATTGATGTAAACAAGGAATATCGTAGGGCAGGAGCAATCATCAGAGCCTTAGCTGACATAAACCTAACAATTAAATCGGGTGAATTTGTGATAGTTCAAGGCCCAACAGGATGCGGAAAAAGTACACTATTAAATGTATTATCTGGATTGGATTTACCAGACTCCGGAAAAATCATTTTCGATGGAGAAAACATTGCAAGAGCAACCGAAGACCGTTTAAGTAAGATAAGGAGACAAAAAATTGGCTTTGTGTTTCAAGATTTCAATCTCGTGCCTACTTTAACCGCTATTGAAAATGTTGAATCCTTGTTGTGGCCAACGGTGCTCAGAGAAAAAGAAATTGAAAATAGGGCTATTGCTGCCTTAAGAGATGTGAATTTGCTCGAACGTAAAGATCATTATCCCGTGCAGATGTCGGGAGGAGAAAAACAAAGGTGTGGACTTGCTCGAGCAATTGTTCACCGACCAAGAGTTATCTTAGCAGATGAGCCAACTGGAAATTTGGATCCCGAATCGGAGAAGCAAGTAATGGAACTATTGAAGCAAATTAATAAGGATATGGAAACTACGATTATAGTAGTAACCCACCGAGGCTCGTTAACATCTTATGCCGACCATGTAGTAACTATGGAAAAAGGAAGCATTAAACGTATCAAATAAATATAATTATTTTTATTCCCTTTTTTGACGAATCATCTTTAAGTTTTTTAAGATAAATAATAATTCATAAACTCATTTTGATTTAAAATTAAATCGGAAATGCTTGAATTATCATAACCAAAATTATAAATATTCGAACCGTGTTTGAATTAGTAAGCAAAATATAAAATTAAAATTGATAGAAACAATACGTTTGAAAGAGGTTATTTCATTTGGGATTTGTTCGTGTAGTATGGTCTGGCTGTGTAGGGATGCTTTGTTTAATTCCTATGGCGTGGATTAGTTTTTCTTTCCTTGATTTAACTGGTTCTATTACTGGAGGGTTAATTACAAATTTAAATGATGCATTAGGTTCTTTAGGAACCTTAATGGGAGGCTTAGGAGCAATACTTGGAGTTATTGGTGGGGCATTTATCGGTTTGATATTGATATTCCTGTTTCCAATTCATTGGTGTTTATTCTATAGACCTGATGATGTTTTGCTCCTAATTTCAGTAATTCTACCGTGGATTTTATGCTGTTCTATAACAGCCGCAATTTCTGCTCATTCTCCAAGAGGAGGGATACATACTAGTTTGGCGATAGGAATCGGATACATGATTCCTGCTCTTCTGATATATTTCATTCTCCCTTTCATTCCCACCGTTGGTGCTCTCATAGGTGGCATCATTGATGGGTTAACCACAGGACTTACAGATTTACCCTATGCCTTGGCCGTTTTCACTTCTATTTTAGAAGGTTCGTTAGTAGGAGCTGTCTTTGGGGGCTTTATTGGTAGTCTCAAATATAAACCCGAGGGGGGAAAGACTCAAAAAGTGAAGAAAACAAAAGGTAAAGTTCCGGACGTATCAGAACCTACATTAGATGGAGTAGAAACAGATTTCTGTACTAATTGTGGTTCTAAGCTAAGTCCAGGAGATGAGTTTTGTACGAATTGTGGCTTTAAAAATTAATTGCTAATAAAATATACCAGAAAATATTTTTCTCTTATTTTTCAATCTTTTGATATTTCAAATTCTTATTCAAGAATTATGGAAAAATCATCATTTATATTGATTAATCTCTATATTATACATAATTACGATTTAACAATTCAGATAAAAGCATGCCCAGAGAAGTAAAGGGATTAATTATTACAAGAGTTATAGTGTTAATCTTAATTATTTGCGTCCCCATAAGTATCTTTTTGATTTATAATCTCGTCCCTTTCACTTTATGGTATTCCGATGATCCGATCCTTACTTTTTGGGTAATTCATCTCGCAATTCCAATAGTTTTTAGCGTTTCATGGCTTTTTTTTTTGATTTTATTTGCAACTCGCTTAGCAGAATCCATGGAATTGTTTGACGAGAAGATTGGAGTTGTCCCTTCAAGATTGAAGTTTTTTTATGGAATAAATGCAGTTTATATTCTATTTATTTTCATTTTTCCCCTTGTAACTCCTATAGTTTCCATATTAAGTTTTGCTTCATTTGCATGGCGATTAATGACCTTTAGAAAAGAAAACTGGGAAGATGATACAAAAATTTCTTTCTTTACCAAATTTTTAATGGTTCTCTTTGCTCTCATCCCTATTTTTTGTACTGCAAGTATTATAAATCAATATTTTAACATTTCACTCTTTTTATGGAATCGAATTTGGGTTAAAATTCTTCCCTATCTATTTATTTTTTCATACTCATTATTTACCGCACTTGCATTCGGATCCTTAATCATTCTTTTCTCGAATCAAGGAATCAGTGAATATGAACAAATTTGGAGTGAAACTCCTACTAAACATAGGTTTTGGAAGGTGAAAGTTTTTGAAGGAATTTTATTCGCCTTTTTGTTATACCTCGACTTAAGTCGATATTGGGGGATTTTTGAATATAATATCATTAACTTTTTTTATTATGCTGGATTTGTCATCATCATTTTTACCTCATTAGTGAATTATATTAGAGGGAAATCCAAGTATAAAGGTTTTAAAGGACATCTAGTGGGATACTTCATTGCAGCAGTATTTATCGGTTCTAATGTGATCTTCACGAGTTCAGAAATTAGTGAATTGTTAAGAGTTTGGAGTCTCTTGGTTTCAGCAATAATCTATATTGTTGTTCTTTTCTACACCTTCATTACCATTGAATGAAAGTCCTCAATGTATTTAACTGAAAATTAGTCATTTAGAGCCGTTTAAATTTCATTTTCAAGATTGATTCTTCCTCGAATGTGATATAAATAATAATTAACGTTCAGTTTTAGCAATCACTGTCAAGCTCTTCTAATTTTCTATTGAGATAGAATAAAAATTATTAAAAACCCAGATCATTTCTTTAATTTTAGCATTTAATTAAAAACATTTCGTGATCAAGAAGTCATGAAGAAAATAAACGTTAAATCTGTAATGATTTTTACCTTGCTAATTGCTTCTGCAGTAGCAACACCAGTCATGGCTGCGGGTTATGGAAATGATGATGATAGTTACGAGTTTGATCAAATCTCAGGGATTAGTAGCCCTGATCAGCTTTTAAACGTGTTCGGGGGCTTTGGTAGCATGTTTTCGGGGTTAGGTTATGGGGGCCAAATTTTAGGTCAAGTTTTTGAAATGCTTCTAATGCAAACTTTAAGCAATTTCAGTGAATCTGAAATTATGCCAGGAGTGTACGCACTTAGTGCATTCCAAGAAAAGACCGTAAACGGAACAAGAGATTTTAGTCAATACGGTCAACCTACTTATGAATATTACATGCCTCCTCGTGATTATGATCAGAGTGACATACCTACAACTGATGGATATGCTTATTGTGAAGTAAAGAAGGCGGGAATGGCTAATTATTCGGTCACTATAGGTGGCGGAGTTACACTCTTAATTTATGATCAAGATAAGTCATTTATTACTGCCATTCAAAAAGTTATCGATTTTATAAATGAATTAATGGGAACAAATCTTAATTCTTTATCTAATGAGGATCAGCAACTATTAATTCGTAAAGGTGTAGAAGTTCTATCTTGGTTCTTAATTCACATAAACGACATTTTTACAGGAGAAGAATTATTTGCAGTAAATCCAATCACGTGGCAAAGCATGCAAATCACGCCCCTTCCAGGATTTTCATTGGAAAAAACTTGGAAAGTTACTGGTAATGACTACACCGTGAATGGTCCATATGATAACAACTTGACTTCAGCAATAGGTATTATTAACGCAACTGAGTTATTGAATAGTTGGAATACTACGGCAAAATCTCGAAAAGATAGTTACATGGAATGGCTATTAAGGCCTACAGATGAAGTTTCTTTAGCTGAAAATCACTTTACTGCATTTACTTTTGATTTAGTTCAATTATGGATGAAAAATTTCGAAGTCCATATTAATGCATCCGCAATTGTCGATTTAATTGGAGGAGGAGGCTCTGGACCAACTGATATCGCTAGTATTTTTAGAGGATTAGACATTGAATTCTACCTTTTCACTCACCATTTAGGAGGGGTCTTTCTCTATAATGACTCTAACCATGATGGGATTGTTTCTTCCTCTTATAAAGACGTTACTGTCGGTAATAGTACCTTGACACTTGATGGAGTTCCTATTCAAGTGCCAGATCGTTCAGAGATTACCCATAGAATAATGCTTGGAACCGTTGGTGATTTCACGTTTGAACGACCGCATAAAACAGGAGCTAATAAAATCTCTTGGGGATTAACATTAAATAATCCAACTATTATTCCTGTTCCCGTTGGAGTCGATTTAAATTCATATCTAGGAGCTACAGAAGAAAACTTACAATATATCCATTTTGGTTTTAGTTTTGAACCAAGAGAAGTTGCAGCCGGTATTTTATATGCCCCAATCAAGTTAGATCAATTCTTTTCACCGTGGAACGGCCCTACAGGTAAAGCTAATAATAATATTGATGGGTTAGACATGTCAATAATATATCTTTCCACAATGCTTCATTTCCACCTTAATGTTGCTACTATGGGAGAAAATCCTGAGGATCCAACAACTTTATTAGATCCAGCAGATGATTATAACAATCAAACGCATACACTCAAGGTTGGAAATTATCTCGGAAAATCCTTTAAAGATAAATTAGCTTTTGTTGATATCGCAGGACCGGATTATGAATATGGGGTTGAAGATGAAGCCTCAAGAAATACAGCACCGGCATCTAGTGCAGTCATTCCACTTGCATTATATGAAGGTGAAGTTGAAAGACATGATACTTTTGTTTCTTCCGATACTAGTGAAGTTTTGACCTTTGCTACTGACATTCGATTAAAAGTAAGCCTTAATGTAATGGCATATGCTGTTTGTTACCCAGCATTCAACGATGGTTCTGGTATTTGGCATGATCCAACCTTCAGTGTATACATGGTATTTGAAGCTCCAGGCTTTTGGGCATTAATCCTATTAATTGCTGGAGTTGGATTGGTTGGCATTGCTACTATCTTAATCAAGAGAAGAAAAGACGCAAGGTTTTAAATAAAACAAAATTCTTTCTTTTTTTTAATTTCCTATTTTTTTATCGATTATGCTCATTGATGAATTATTTAAATAAAATATCAGTATCGTGATCGAGAATGTTTAATTTAATATCGAAAATAATAATTATCATGATAAATTAAGTGAACTAAAAAATTTGGATGTGAATAATATTCCAATAATTAGAGAAGATAATTATCAAGTCAATGAAAATAAGCGCTGGTTTCAGAAATGGTGGCCTGAAAATGTCCCAAAAAACATTAATTTTCCAGAAGAAACGATAGATAAGTTTTTTGAAAAGCAAGTAAATAAATATCCTAATGATAAATTGATCTGGTTCTTAGAAACAGTAGTTACATATAAGCAAGTTCAAAATTATGCAGATCGTTTCGCCACAGCACTCCATAAGTTAGGAGTGAAGAAAGGAGATGTAGTTGCTCTGCTTATGGGTAACTGTATTCAATATATGGTCGCATATTTTGCGGCTGTAAAAATTGGAGCGATAATTACAGGAGTAAATCCGACCTATAAACCACTAGAAATTCTTCATCAGCTTACTATAACAAATGCGAAGGTTTTAATCGCGTATGATGCGATGTATGATGAAAACAGTAAAAGTCGTAAAAAATTCGGTCTTCCCTACATCGGATCTATAATAGAAAAAACTAATATCGAAATATTCATCTCAACTAATTTAGCAGATTTAGCTTCTGGATTAGGATTTAAAAGAACATTGGGAAAATTATTAGGGAAGATCCCAAAAGGTAAAGTACAAGTCCCTAATGCTCACGAATTCATGAAGTTGATGGATATTGAGTCAAATGTTCCAAAAGTAGATATTGATGTAAAAACGCATCCTGCAACATATATCATGACAGGAGGAACAACAGGATTACCTAAGGCTGCGGTTCTTACTCATTTCAATGTGGTATCAAATGCATTACAATGTCAAGCATGGTTTGGAGGAGAAAGGCCCGGTATAGGAAGTATTGGAGTCTTGCCATTTTTCCATAGTTTTGGACATACCGTAGTAATGCATGCTAGTATCGCATTAGGTGGATGGATAATGTTATTTCCATCGCCCCCTCCAACAGAAGAACTCTTGGAACACATAGAAGAGACTGATGCACCTGAAGGATTGTTATATGCTGGAGCTGAGATTCTATTTAAAAGAATAGCGGAGTTTCCCGAGTTAGATAAATTTCCAACACTTATGGGAAAATTAAAGCTAAGTGTTTCTGGAGCAGGTCCTTTACATGCTCCTGTAAGAGATGCTTTTGAAAAGAATACTGGAGGGAGAATAGTTGAGGGATATGGTCTCTCAGAGGCAACTCCGGTGGTTAGTGCGGGAAACTTATTTGGAGAAAGCCCACTTGGCACGATTGGAATGCCATTTCCAGGAACAGAATGGGGTATTTGGCCTGCTGACGATTTTTCCGCTGGACCATTATGTTTGGGCAATTCAAATGATACTAATTTTGGAGAAGAATATACTGGAGAGATATGTGTCCATGGACCGCAGGTAATGTATGAATATCTCAAGCAAGAAGAAGAAACAAATGATACTATAAAAGAATATAATGGTAAATTATGGCTCTTAACAGGAGACATAGGTTTCATGAATGAAGATGGTACGATTGAAATTAGAGACAGAAAGAAGCAATTAATTAAGGTCGCAGGGCATTCAGTTTTTCCAAAAGAAGTAGAGTCAATGTTAATGAAAAATGAGGCTGTCTCTGAAGCTGCTGTTGCTGGTTTACCTGATCCTGAGGGAAAGGTTGGAGAGATAACCAAAGCTTGGGTTGAATTAAAACCAGATTATGTTGGAAAGATAACAGAACAAGAACTAATTGACTGGACTCAGGAAAACATGACTCGATGGAAGTGTCCTGCAATTATAGAATTCATAAATGAAGTTCCTAAAGATGTACTCGGAAAAGTTCAACGAAGAGTACTTCAAATAAACGACCAAATCTGGAAAGAAAAATATGGGGATGCGTAATAAAATATTCCCCTTCTATCCACTTTTTTTAATTTTTTTTCACATTAGATTATTTAGTTTAGTAAAAACCTTTATTGTTTCTTATAATTCTTTCATTAAAAAGAAAATTGAGGAGTTTCTAATATAATCGAACATAAATTATTAAAAAGTTAGGTTTTTTTTAATATTCTATCAAAAAATTGGAGAGACTAAAAATTTCAGAATTAAACATTTATATTTTAGAAAAATTCATACAAGAGTTTGTACCTGAAATATCTGAAATATATAACATTAGAGAAGATGAATCTGAGGAACAACAGGTCAAAACGGGCAGACTTCATGAAAGTAGGATACTAGGAATAATGTTAAAATTTTACTTGGAAGGAAAAAAAAGAGTAACTACTCGGGATGTAGAATTCGAATATAAAAAGTACTACAAGCAGATCGCACGCTCAACTGTTTCCACCTATTTAAACATGTTAAAGAGTGAATCCACATTATATAAAGAAAGAGATGGTCGTGTGGTGTATTATATTCTTTCTGAAGATCCTCCTCAAGATCTTAGTGCTTTCTGGTTTACACGTCTTTTTTGCATTGATCCTCCCTATTTTTTCAGAGCAATTTATTTTGCAAGTTTATTTTCAATAGCTGAAAGAATTGTGGAAAATTATTCTAAGAATGGAGATGCCAAAAAACTCATATACAACTTAAAGTACATACTGGGCATTTTAATCTTGTTAATTTTGAAGAATCGGGCGGATAAATGCGTGAAATGCCAATTCGGGAAGGCGCAAAAATATAACGAATTGATCGACAACTTAGAAAATGCTCTAAAAGAACGAAGTGATGTTTTATCCGATGAATTAATGGACGCCTTAAAAATGCATTACGCTGAGATTCCAATCTTTGGTGGGTTAAACCTTGACGAAAAAGAAGTTAAGATGATAGAAGACTTACTTGAATTCTCCAGTAAATATAGAAAAGACATCGAGTTTCAGACCATGGTTTTAAACCGACGTTTAGATCTTAAAAATTTGCAAGAAGCAGAATCAAAGTTTGATACTAAAGAAGAAAAAGCAGTACAATAAATATTAAAAATTATTTAACATCAAACCAGTTAAAGCTTCAAAAGTTTTTTCTACATTCTCACCAGTTTTACTAGAACACTCTATGAATCCATCAACACCACGTGATTTTGAGATTTTGATACCTTCTTCTGCTGAAACTTCCCTAAATTCTGCTAAATCCGCTTTTCCTCCTGCGACTATTATCGGAAATTGATCTTCCGCTTTAATTTCCTTTCTAATTACAGTAAGCCAATCATCAATATGGGCAATAGAGGAGTAATTAGTGATGTCATACATGAAGATTCCCCCTCTTGCTCCCCTCACGTAAGTTGGAAGTAGGAAACGAAATCGTTCTTCACCTCCAAAATCCCAAATTTGGAGTTTTACCTTCTGACTATCGACAACCAGACTCTTTACCTCAAAGTCGACTCCGATCGTCATTTTAGTATCCGATACGAATAAATTTGTCAAAAATCTCTGAGTTAAAGTAGTTTTACCGCATCCTGCGTCACCAAAAATTACTATTTTGAAAGTTGCATCGTACATTATTGCAATTATACCTCCGGAGTCGAGTTTTTTTTGTGATACTTTGCCTTCGACTATACTTATTTAATTTATTTAATCTTTTTAAATTTGATTCTATGATCCATTCGCTTATATCAAATATTGAATATTTTAATTCCAATGTTATTCACGATATAGATCACCCAACTATGATAAAATAATTAGAATTAATTGTTAATATATATTTCTAATACTAAATTTTATTTTGAAATGATAATCAGATGGTTAAGCAAGTAAATTGGTCTCAATATTTTAATTTTAAAAGGGAAGATCTAATTAATTTTAGAAATCAATTTGGTACTCAAAAAGTATTTGCCATGGGATTAATGCCCGTGAGAGGTCCAAAAGGTTTTCGAAAACTCGATTATGAGTTTGCTGAACATTCCTTAAATGTCCAAAAGGTAATGAAGAAACTTGAAGAAACTCATTTTAATGTACTGGGATTAGTGATTAAGGATACAGATGGTGCTTGCATGTGGGATACTAAAGTAGGATGGAATCCAACCAATCGAGATATATTAGGTGAATTTTGCGATGCAGGGAAGGATTATAATATTAAACTAATGGCTTCTTTTACGAGCATGAATGATGCTTACCAAGGCCATGTTCATCCTGAAAGGGTTAGTGTTCATGGAGAAAATGGAAAGAAAAATGGACGAACTTATAAAAAGGGTGATATTTCTACACATGAAGAAGGCGAAATGCGTATTGATTTACCCTTAGGTGTTGAATTTAAGAGATATCAAGAGAAAGTTCCATTCATCACTGAAAAGTTTGATGAAAAGAAAGGGAAAGCAAGGGGATCAAGAGGAAAAGGATATATTCCTACAACGAGTTTCATGTGTCCCAATAGTGAACACGTGGATTATCTCATTGATTTAACCAAGGAAGTTGTTGAAAATTATAATATTGTTGGAATTTTTGCTGATTATATCCGATATGATGGAGGATATCCAGATTTATGTACTTGTGAACGTTGTATGAGTAAATTTAGAGAAATGTATGGAAATAGCCCCAAAATCATCAAAAGTGAAGAATGGTATGATTTTAAAGGATATACTATCGCTTTGTATGCTGAACAATTACATGATAGCATTAAAAAAGCAAACCATAATTGTATTTCTGGATGGTTTTGTCTTCCAGGTCCTAAAAATTTGTTTACAAGAAAAAGATTGGGACAAGATTGGCAGAAATTATCCTCAATTTTAGACGTAGCTTCACCCATGGAATATCCATATCTCATGGGAACTCGAGATGACGGATGGTACTGGGGGAAATTGGCAGATCTTTTTTATTGGTACTTTGTTCGAAATATGAAGAAAAGAGCTCATGAATTTAAAAGCCCCGTCTTAACAGTGACAAATTCTGTAGAATGCAACACTAACGAGATGTTAAAACAAATGAGAGGGTTTGATTTTGGTTTAGGGATTGCTGTCTTCAAATATTTCGGAACTAGTGATGAACAATGGATTGCTTTGAAAAAATATGCCGAAGAGGAACTAAAACTTGAAAATCTCAAATTAAGTTAATAATTCTTTAATATTTCATCGTATCTGAAACAATAGATTAAATGATCATTTACTATTCCTATTGCTTGAAGATATGAATAGATGATAGTCGTCCCAATGAATTTAAAACCTCTCTTTTTCATATTCTTACTTATTGTATCTGAAAGCGTACTGTTTGCTGGTATTTCACTCAAATGCTCACAAGAATTATTAATTGGCTTCCGATCAACAAAATTCCATATGAATTTATCAAATGAACCAAATTCTTTCCTCACTTTAATGAATTCCTTAGCGTTAGTAATCACCGATTGAATTTTTAAGTTATTTCGAATAATTCCTTTATCTTGAAGCAAGTTTTCTACTTTTTGATCTCCATATAAGGATATTTTTTCATAATCAAAATTATCAAAAGCTTTTCGAAAATTTTCACGTTTATTGAGGATTGTACTCCAACTCAAACCTGCTTGCATACCCTCTAAAATCAATAATTCAAAAAGAACTTGGTCATCATGTATAGGAGTCCCCCATTCCTCATCATGATATTTTATCATCAGAGGATCCTGACCCACCCATTCACATCGTTTCAATTTTTGTACACCTAACTAGAAGAGATTGAAACAGTAACAGCCGCATTACACATTATCATTTCATTAGATGTATCTCCTAGTTCTTTGATCATGATCCCGTTAGCAATTAAACCACCCTTAACAACCTCAAGTGACTTAATTCCAAATGGAATGGCTTTTAAAACTTTCTTATGGTTTAAGTTTTCTGGATATGGGGCACCAATTTTTATATGAACCCTCATTTGTAATAGATCTTTCGGATCAGTTAAGCCACAAATTTCACTGAGACCAGTTAAACAATTATTTGAAATCGCATTTTTAACAGCTTTAATAGCTGCTGAGGTACAATCTCCATTATGTCCATGTTGGTCCGTTCCGCAACCTAGTTGCACAATAAAGGATTTTTCTTTCATTTAAATTTCCTTCTCTTTGAATAAATACGACAATCTAGTTATAAGTGAATTGTTTAAACTTTTTATTTATTCCGCCAAGATAATGTATATTGAAAGCAATTTGTGATAAAATTTACTAAAGTATTAAAATGAACTAAATAAAAAAAGTAATTGAAGTGTTATGAATAAAGTAAAAGTAGGTATTATCGGCTCAGGATTCATCGCAGAACACCATTGCTTGGCATTTTCGTTATTACCCAACGTTGAAATCATTGGAATCTCATCTATAAATGAGAGTGAGGCAAAAACATTAATGAACAAATATAAAATTCCTGGAAAACCAATATATAACTATCAGGATCTTTTAAAGCTTGAGTGTGATGTTATATCTGCTTGCATACCTAATTATTTACATAAAAAAATTTCTATCGATATTTTAAATTCAGGCAAGCATGTCTTAATTGAAAAACCATTAGCAAGAAATCCCATTGAGGGCCAAGAGATGTTAGATTCTGAGAAATCGTCTAATAGGAAAATTTTTTATTGTGAAAACAACATGTATGCCCCTAGCTTTAGTAAGGTTAAAGAAGTTATCCAAGAAGGAGCTATTGGGAGAATTTATATGGGTAGGGGTAGAGAGCAACATTCAGGACCTCACTCTAAATGGTTTTATAAAATGGAGGAGTCTGGAGGAGGAGCTCTATTAGATTTGGGTATTCACGACGTTGCCTGTCTTGTTTGGTATCTAAATTGCGAAGTGTCAAAAGTATTTTGTCAGACAAGAACTATAGTTCCAGATAGAGGTGAATTTGGGACTTGCGAAGTTGAAGATAATGCAGTGGGAATTTTATATTTTGAAAATGATGCTCAAGTGATACTTGAGGAATCTTGGACGGCTCCCGGTGGTTACGATATGCGATTTGAACTATTTGGAACGGAAGGACAAGTGAAAGTTGCTCCAACCTTTTCAAATTTAGTTAGTGTATATAGTGAAAAGGGATATGGATATGCCGTAGAAAAAGCAGGTTCAACGAAAGGTTGGACTTTTCCAGTCCCATCTGAAGCATGGAATTTTGGATATCCTCAAGAAATGGCATATTTTGTAAATTGTATAATGAATAATGAAGATCCGCTTACTGATGGTAATTACGGTTTAAAGATCCTAAAGATTATTGAGACAATGTATAAAAGCGCAGAAACAAAGAAAATTGAGGAAGTTCTATATTCTTGAAAAATTTAAATTAAAGATTTGATAAATTCAACAATCTCATCTAATTTTTGCTTGGATGCGAGAAGAATAAATTGAGGAAACTCTACGCTGCGAGAATAGATATCTGAAACAATTGGAAAATTCTTGCTTTCACTTTTATTTCCGCCCCAATTCGCTTTTGAATAATCTATCCCTTTTTTTAGATTAAAGTTTTTAAAACAATCTAGAGTATGCAAAGGAGGATAACAATCATCAGTTGGAATCCCCCTTCTATTAAGTTTCTTGTAAAATTGAGATTTAGATAACCCCCCAAATTTTTCTGGTTCAAAAATTATGGGATATACATACCAACCCATTTCTGAGGTACCAGGAGTAGGTTTCATCACTTTTATTCCATCAATTTTATTAAGTTCTTTCATGAGATATATAGCATTCTTATTCCTCAACTCATGCTGACTCGGAAACTTTCTTAATTGAGCTCGAAGTACTGCCGCTTGATATTCAGTCATTCTGTAATTAGTCCCATAGGAAAAATGTTTATAAGAATAGTTATTTATCTTCCTTCCGCAATCAGTATAAGAATAAATCTTGTGAGCCAAATCATCAGAGTTGCATATAATTGCACCCCCCTCCCCAGCTGTGAGCACTTTAGATGCTTGAAAACTAAAAGCTCCAGCAACTCCCCAATTACCTAGTCGCTTACCTTTATATCGTGAACCATGAGCATGGGCACAATCCTCTACTACATATAAATTTTTTTCTTGTGCTATTTCTAATAATGCATCCATTTTTACTGGATTTCCTCCTAAATGAACTGAGATAATCGCTTTGGTTCGTGGTGTGATTAATTCATCAACTTTATTAACATCTAAAACAAGAGTTTCTGGATCAATATCACAAAATATTGGCACTGCATTTGTAGCTATTACAGCAGAGGCAGAGGCAACAAAAGTGTAATCAGATACAATCACTTCATCACCCAAACCAATACCTAATGCCATTAACGCAGCTTCTATACCGACAGTCCCATTACAAACACCAATACAATGCTTAGCTTCTTGAAATCTCGCGAATTCCTCTTGAAATTTCCAGAGATTTTCTCCTTCAGGTGTCCCTGGTGCACCACACCACCAATTACCAGACTTAATCACGTTTTCTAATGCTTTGATTTCAGAATCATCATATATTGGCCAACTTGGAAAATTATTTTTGGTATCTCGTTTAAAAGACATGAGAACTCATCCATTTTTAGTTAATAGCATAAATTTTATGAGCTATTTAAAATATATATATTAAAGCAGATAAAAGTTTCAATCGATCTAAGTATATTAGCTAAAGAAATATTGTCTGAAAATGAAAGTTATTGATAAACTGAAAATTGCAGAATTATTAAAATCTTATATCAGTTATTTTTCGCTGGAAGAAATATTCAATTTAATTGAGATTCCCCCGGATGAGTACGTTTATACCTACGCGTTCCCTTGTTATAGATTAGCAAAACAAGAAAAAAAATCTCCTAAAGATATCGCCTTAGATTTAAAAAGTAAACTTGAAATTCCCGATTTTATTGACATAGTCGAAGCTGAAGGACCTTACTTAAACATAAGAGTTAAAACACAACACATTTTAGAAGTTATTTTTAAACAAAAGGAAGATTACGGAAAGCAGGAAAGTCAAATTTTAGTAGATAAGAAAAAGCACTTAAGAGTAGTTATCGAATATCCATCTCCAAATACAAATAAACCCTTACATTTCGGCCATATCAGAAACATGCTTTTAGGTAAATCAATTTCAAACTTGCTAATTTATAAAAAACATCAAGTATTTCAAGTGAATTTGTATAATGATCGAGGTATTCACATTTGTAAAAGTATGCTAGCATATGAAAAATGGGGTCATGATAAGAAACCGGACATAAAAAGTGATCATTTTGTCGGAAATTATTACGTCAAATTTAATGAAAAAGTTAAAGAAAAGCCCAATTTAGAGGAAGAAGCAAGAAAGTTATTAAGATCTTGGGAAAATAATGATCCCTCAACTCTAGCATTATGGAATAAGATGAGAAAATGGGCTCTTGAGGGATTTAAAGAAACTTATCAAAAATTAGAAATCGCTTTTGATAAAGAATATTATGAATCAGATCTTTATTTGAAGGGAAAAGAGATAATATTTGATGGTTTAAATAGAGGAATCTTCGAAAAATTAGATGATGGTGCCATTATCGCTAGATTAAAAGAAAAATATAACCTTGAAAATAAGGTTTTAATAAGAAATGATGGAACCTCTCTTTATATCACCCAAGATATTTATTTAGCTTATAAAAAGAAGGAGGATTTTAATTATGATCTCTCGATTTATGTGGTAGCTGATGAACAAATTCAAGTATTTAAATGGTTATTTGCTGTATTAGATATGCTCGGTTTCGAGGGTGATAATTATCATTTATCATATGGCATGGTTGATTTACCAAGCGGTAAAATGAAAAGTAGGGAAGGAACTGTAGTTGATGCTGATGACATCATCGAAGAAATGGAAGATTTGGCAATGAATGAAGTCGATTCAAGATATCCAAGTTTAGATGCTCAAGAAAAGAAGAAGAGAGCTGAGATAATCGGTTTGGCAGCATTAAAATTTTATATATTAAAATTTAATCCTACAAAAGGTTTCATTTTTAACCCAAAGGAAAGTATCTCTTTTGAGGGTGAAACTGGACCTTATATACAATATTGTTATGCTCGAATTAGTTCGATTGTTTCAAAATCGGAAATAAAAATAAATTTAGATGTAAAGTGGGATTTATTGACCCATGAAACCGAATTAAAAATTATTAAGCAATTAACATATTTTCCAGAGATAATTTCCTCAGTTGAATCTACCTATAGCATTCATTACATCCCACAATATCTATTATCACTATGTCAAGCATTTAATTCTTTTTATGTATCTTGTCAAGTAATTTCAGAAGATAAGGAGTTAGAAAAAGCGAGACTGTTATTGATAGTGTGTGTTCAGATTGTGATTAAAGTTGGTTTGAATTTATTAGGAATTGATACATTAGAACAAATGTAATTGGAGGATATCCATGAGTTTTTTTGACTTTAATGAAGAAATACAAAATGATTCAGAATTTGTAATTTTTGGTATTCCGTGGGATTATTTAAGTTCTGCACAGCATGCAAATGCTTCGGAAGCACCTTCAAAAATTCGAGCCGTTACTTCGAATTTAGCTTTGACTACAGAGATGGGAATTGAAATTCCAAGTTTGAAAGTGATTGATGCTGGGGACATTAGAATAGTTGATTCAAACGTAGAATTAAATCTCAAGGAAATTAATGATTTTATAACTAGAATTTACAACAAAAAACAAAATATTGTACTTGTTGCTATTGGTGGAGATCACTTTTGTACTTTCCCAGTTGTAAAATCTATGGGAAAAAATTTAAATTTAAATAATGATGTTGGGATTCTAATTTTTGATAGCCATTTAGATTTATATGATGAGTGGGATAAAGGAGTATATTCTCATGCAACGATCTCACACCGAATATACGATTTAGATTTTGTTGATAACAACAGACTTTTAATTGTTGGAACTCGAGATATGGACATCCCTGAATTGAAGATTGCAAATGAGGAGCATATAACACACTACGATGCATTTTTATTTTCTGATTTAGGACTTCAAAAGCTTACAAATGACATTATTAATTTTTTCAAAAATTCTAAAATTAAAAAATTGTATGTTTCGATTGATATTGATGTTTTAGATCCATCAATTGCACCAGCAACGGGATATGCTATCCCTGGAGGATTATCATATAGAGAAATGTGGAACATTTTGAGGACATTAGCAAAAAGTTTTAACATCATTGGTTTCGATCTGGTTGAGGTCGCTCCAAACTTGGATCCTCCTAACAATATGACAGCAAATTTAGCAGCAAAACTGATTATTGAATTCATTTCATTTATTTCCCATTCTATTTAAATATGATGATGTAAAATGACTCAAGAAGATTCAAATAAGAAATATAAAGAAGTAAATCAATTTCATTTAGATGATGATGAAAATATTACCGATTTTATAAAAAAACTTTCTAATACTGGTTTTAGCGCCAAAAGAATGGCACTTGCTTGTAAAATCTATGAGGAAATGATAAATGAAGAAGATTGTAGGATTTTTTTTGGGTTAGCAGGTGCATTAGTTCCTGCAGGATTCCAAGGAATACTTCACGATTTTATAAAAGAGGATTTTATTGATGTTTTAATAACTACTGGAGCAAATCTTACTCACGATCTTGCGGAAAGTCTAGGTTTTCATCATCTTCAAGGAGAGTTAAACGTAAATGAATTTGATGATCAGAAATTTCATAGCAATGAGATGAATCGAATTTATGATGTATTTTTACCTAACGAGGTGTATGAAGGAATTGAAGATTTTGTTTCGAAATTAGATATACCTGAATATTCGATGCCTGTAAGTGAATTTTTAAAATATTTAGGAGAACAGTTACCAAAAGGTTCTAAATCAATTTTAAAAATATGCGCCGAGAAAGATATTCCCATTTTTTGTCCAGCATTTACAGATTCTGGCTTAGCTTTACAACTCGGATTTCATTATCAAAATTTGAATTTAAATCATTTTAAAGATATGCTTAAAATGGTCGATATTGCGTGGGATTCAAAAAAAGCGGGAGTCTGTATTATTGGTGGAGGTGTCCCAAAAAATTTTATATTTCAATCACTCCAGTTTTGCCCAAATTCTGCAGATTATGCTATTCAAATTACCATGGATCGTCCTGAACCTGGAGGGTTAAGCGGTGCAACATTGCAAGAAGCAATTTCTTGGGGAAAGATCGGAGAAAACGCACAAAGATCCACAGTTATATCTGATGCTTCAATTGTTTTACCAATTTTATTGTGGTATTTAAAAGAGGTAAAAAAGAAGTAAGATGTTAATAAAATGTTCCTTTTAATTTTTGATCCACATTTTCTGTATCAGTACCAAACAGCTTATCTAAGGTTTCCTTAAAATATTTAAATTGGGTCACTTCTGAAAGATTTCTACCATTATTCTTGCTCTTAAATTGGTCAGCAATCATTTTTAGTATGGGTTGAACGACTTTATGAATATATTTTTCTATGCGTTTTTCTTTATCCATTATTGCGTAAGAAATTAAAAGTTCCGGTTCAAAACTATCTTCAGCTGTTATTTGATCCTTCCTAAAAGCGATGACATACTTCTTACCTTCGAAGTATTCAATAAAATCCTTCGAAAATGCAGTTTCTGCAAAATTAAGAATAGCGGTTAAGAGCCCACTCCGCAAGTCGGTATCGATTTTACCTAAGGTTGATTTATGATAGCTTTTCTTTACAAGCGTGAATCCCCTGAATAATAAGCCGGCTTCGCGAATAACCATATTAGGATTTACCAGAAGAATTGTGTATATATATTTATAAGAGCTGAATAAAGTGCTATAATTCTACATTTAATATAAACATTCAATGTAATAAACTCTTTGTTAAGTCTTAAGTATCGATACGATTCATATTTCTGATTTTAATAAGAAATAAAATCGATACACATATTTTTAATCCTATGATTGATAAAAAAAAAATTGTTCTATGTGCTCAAAATATTATCAAAGCACTTAACTTCAAAAAAGAAGGAGAGTGTGTGTTTATAACTGGAGGGATATACTCACAAGAGCTATTAGAAGAAATTGCCTTAGAAGCTTATAGAAATGGGGGGCTTCCTCGAATTTCATCAACTTCAGATAAATATACGCATTCTGTTTATACTGATGGTAAAATTAAGAATGAAATTTTAGAAAAAACGCATACACATTACTTGAAATTAATCGAAAATATTGATGCCTATGTCGTTATCGAACCTCTTGAAAATCCAGGTATAATGAATCATATCCCTCGGGATAGATTAAAATCACATGCAAAATCGATGGTTCCAATAAGAGACGTGTTATATGGTGCTAATGAAAAATTCGCACCTGGAAAAAAATGGATATATGCTGGTTGGCCCTCTGAGAGTGCTGCAGAATACTATGGAATAGATTATGATTTACTTGAAAAGTTTTGCGTTGACGGGATGGCAGTACCCATGGAAGAATTACACAAGATTACGAAAAATATAGGTAAACATTTTGAAAATGCGAAAAAAGTGCATGTAAGTGATGATTTTGGAACAAATTTTTGGGTTTCTATAGAAAATAGGACAAAAATTTTAGATGATGGTTTAATATCTGATGAACAGATTGAAATGGGAGATTTAGGTGGAAATTTACCAGCTGGGGAAGTATTTTTCCCACCAAATGAAAAATTAGGAGAGGGAACAATATTTTGTCCAATAACGAGAGAAAGAGATAGTAAGAGAATCATAAGAGGGGTGAATTTAACTTTTAAGGACGGAAAACTTCAAATTGATAATATTACAGCCGATAATGACTTAGACACTTTAATTGAAGCTTTTAAGCAATGTGAAGAGATAGATAAAAAGAATAACCTTCCAGAAATAAGGACTTATAATGTGGCTGAATTAGGCATTGGATGTAACCCGAAAATAACGCGAGGGATTGGATACATCTTAACCGACGAAAAAATAACTGGTAGCGTACATGTTGCATTCGGAATGAATAATCTTTTTGGTGGAACTTCAAAATCACAGATGCATTGGGATTTTGTCACTGCTCCGAAAGTAAATATCACTATAGAGTATAAAGACGGCACTAAAAAAATGATCATGGAACAAGGAAAAATAATAGAAGATTAGGTTTCAAAGTAATCTAAAATCTTTTCTAATATTTTCTTTTTAAAATCAATTCTGTCAGTATGAAATTGGAATTTTTTTACAACTGTTTCTTTCTCAGTTGAAAACCCAATATATACTAAACCTACGGGTTTTTCTTCAGTTCCGCCAGTAGGTCCTGCGATTCCCGTTATTCCAATACCAATATCAACGCTTGAAAGAATCCTGAGATTGAATGCTAATTGGTTAGCAACTTCCTCTGATACGGCACCATATTTTTCTAATGTTTTGGATTCTACATTTAATAGTTGCACTTTAGCAGCATTGCTATAACAAACTATACCTCGATCAAAAGTGTTTGATACCCCAGATATATTGGTAAACATGTGAGAGACATAACCTCCTGTGCAAGATTCCGCAAAAGCGATTCGAATTTGATTTTTAACTAAATTATCCACAATTTTGGTGATTCTTTCTATCACGTCTAATCTGCTTTATTTGCTGAATTTTTATTATATAGCTAAATTAGTATTTGAAAAACTTTAAAGTATAATGTTATTATATTAATCCATATAAATAAAAAATGATGTATTGTTTATTTTTGGATAAATAATCCAATTAATTAGAGATACGGAAAAATACAATTTAGTGATTATGGTAAAATGAATGAGGAAAGGAAAGATTTTGTATTCAAGATTACTGTAATAGGCAATGGGGGCGTTGGCAAAACATCATTGATACGAAAATATACGAAGGGCAGTTTCCAAAAGGAATATATAAAGACGTTAGGAGCCCAATTTTCGAAATATGATGAAAAAATTGCGGGAAATGCCGTAAAGCTTTTTTTCTGGGATATTGCAGGTCAAGAACAGTTCAGTTTCATGCGTCCTACGTTTTATAAGGGGAGTAAGGCAGC
Organism: uncultured archaeon; assembly: GCA_964632315.1. GTDB lineage: Archaea > Asgardarchaeota > Lokiarchaeia > Sigyniarchaeales > SOKP01 > SOKP01. The sequence continues at coordinate 23,729 of CAZWEM010000018.1, read as the reverse complement.
AATAATTGTTTTTTCCCATGACCCAGATGAAGAGGAAAGTTTTGAGGATGTAAGTGAATGGCATGAGGATATTAAAAAATACTGTGGAAATATTCCAATAATGCTATTTGGAAACAAGATCGATCTAGTAGATTTAGATAATTTAGATGATGATAAAGCAATTCAACTTGTTAATGAAAGAAATTTTCTTGGATACTATAAAACTTCAGCAAAAACAGGAAACGGGGTTTATAAAGCATTTCAAGCAATAATTATGAATTTGTATGAAAAATATAAAGATCAATAAAAATTTATTTAGATAGGTTATAAGGATTGTAAATGTCAAGTGCTTTGAAAAGTGGATATCCGAAAATATTACTTTTTTCATCTCCACATTGTACTCCTTGTCAACCTGTCGAAGAAATGTTGAAGAGAATAAATTTATCAATGTTTGGAAAGAAATTATATATTGAAAAAATAGACGTAAGTAAAAATTATAAACTAACCCAGCATTATAAGGTAACTTCATTACCTACAATTATAATCGCTGATAAGAAATTAAGTATTAATATCCAAGAAGAAGACATTATCGATGCGATTTTATACGGTTTTATCTCATCAGTAGAAATTGAATAAAATAATTTAAAAAATTAGGAAGTGAAATGATTGGATAGACAATTACTTTCTGGAATTTTAGCTCAAATGAGGAATCATTTAGAAAAAGGTAAAGAAATAGGAGATATGAAAGTAGGAGCTTTATTAGCTCTAGGACATCAATTAGAAGCCATTTTCTATTATTTGGGGCATGAACTTGGAACGATCTTAAAAGTCAAACAATTAAATGATGTATATCAGATCCCTGAATCATTAAAAAAAATAATTCACGATTATAATCTTGGAAAAGTTGAAATTACTGACAGTTCAGAAGAAATTATTCAGTTAAAATTAAAAGAACATTCATCAATTAAAGATTTGATAGGCAAGGGAATCAAATCAGACGGAAGTTTTTGTTCCTTTGAAGCCGGAATACTTGCAGGAATCGTTGAAAGAATGATAAATTTTCATTGTTTTGCTCAAGAAGTAAATTGCGCTTTACAAACAGGAGAAGATTTCTGTGAATTTATGATTGTTTTTCAGAAAGATTAAATTAACTCGAACGCATATTTCAGAAAAATCAAATAAAAGAAATTGCGGTCACCCTCCGATTAAGATAGTGGTTTAAAAATCATTTACTACTAAGTTTTTCTCTATATCTAATCTCCATCAGAGACGTCAACTTCTAAGTATGGGAGTAAAAAAATCCCACCATAACCAGTTGCGCCATCTTGAGGATACGGATTCGTAGGTGTATCAGGACTCAAGGAAAATCCAATTTTTATATGAACTATAATGGATATTAATAAAACACTCACGATTAATACTGATTTAATTCTTGAATTGATGATTTTTAAATTATATCTATGCTTCATAATTTCATAGCTCGATTTTTGTCAAAATCTTTAATATAAAGCTAGGATATAATCCTATTTATACTTAATATTCAAAAAAAGAAAAAATGGAAAATTAGGATTTGACTCGTTTTCGAAGCATTAAAGTCGTTATCACGCTCGCTATTCCTATAAGCAAGTAGAGATCGTATCCTTGAATTGCGGGGAGAGGTTGTTGTTGTGTTGGAGTTTTCATTACAATCACATTAATACAGTTTGAATGATTTATACCATAGTTATTATAGGCAACAATCATAAAATAATAAGCACCATCAACGTAACCAATCAATTTTAAATTCAGATCAGTAATTCCAGATCCTAAGAGAGAAACACTAGCATTTAGCTCGGTAATATAACTTGAATGTAGGTAAACGGAATAATTATTTGCTCTTGAAGATGGTGTCCAGGTAAGATTGAAACATCCGTCGGGGTCGGGAGTGCCTGAATCTGATGATAATTCGAATTCTCCTGGTGGTAATCTCACTACAACAGTGAGACAATTAGAAAGAGTGTAATCAAAATCATTATTTGCTACAATGATAAAGTAGTAAGTTCCTTCATTATAGCCAGTGAGCATGTGGGTTAAATTTGTAATTTCAGCAGTCAAGAGAGATAAGTTTTCATTAACTTGAGTAATGTAACTCGAATTTTGATACACTGAATAATTACTTGCTCTTGAAGATGGTGTCCAGGTAAGATTAAAACGTCCATCAATATCGGGAGTGCCTGCATTTGAAAATAAGGTGAATTCTCCCGGTGATATTAAACCACCATCAATGATCGTCCAATCAAAAGTAGTTATAATGTATTGCCGCGCGGTTTTGGCAGCATTACTATATTTGGAATCACCACCATCAAAAATTACTTCATTTTTTAGCAATAACTGCGACCAACCCAGTAGAAGATTATCATAATTTGGTGTTGATAAAGCTATTCCATAAAACATGTTTCTCATATCTCCCACGCTCGAGACATCCCAATCACCAATAGATTGGTCGAATGAGGAGGCACTAGAAAACATTTCAAACATATCCGTTACACTCGAAACATCCCATAAGTCAATGGGTTGGTTGAATGAGGAGGCTCCATAGAACATTCTATTCATCGTTATTACTTTCGAAACATTCCACGATCCAAGAGATTGATTAAATGAACCAGCATCATCAAACATACTGCTCATATCTATTACATTTGAGACATTCCAATCGTCAATCGGTTGATTAAATGAGGATGCTCCAGCAAACATTGAAGCCATTGTTGTTACACTAGATACATCCCAATTGCCAATGGGTTGATTGAATGAAAGAGCCCATCCAAACATCAAAGCCATTGATGTCACACTAGAAACATCCCAGTCACCAATGGGTTGATTGAATGATAATGCTTGATCGAACATACCCTGCATTTCTGTCACATTCGATACATCCCATTTACTTAAGGGTTGATTAAAAGAGATTGTATCACCAAACATTTCAAACATATCTCTCACATTTGAGACATCCCAGTTGCCAATGGGTTGATTGAAAGAATAAGCACCGCAAAACATGCAATTCATATCTATCACACTCGAAACAACCCAGTTGCCAATGGGTTGGTTAAATGAGTCAGCATCAACAAACATTCTTGCCATTGTCGTTACACTTGAGACATCCCAGTTATCTATGGAACAATTGAAGGTTTGAGCGTTATAAAACATTTGGAACATATCTGTGACTCCTGACGTATTCCACTTATTAAAATCACCACTATTGCCAAGATTATGGCAGTTTCCGAACATTAAACTTAAATTTGTGGTTCCATTCAAATTCAAACTATCAGTAGCGGTGAGTGCTAAATTACGGCATCCATAAAAATAACTTCCCAAATTTCCTAATTGTAGACATCCAAATTGCTGAATTTCAAGTATTTTCAACCTATCTCCTTGGTAATTAAATTGCCAACCAATAATCTTTCCTAATATTTTTATGGTATAAATACCCTGGGTAGCATATGTATGGGTTACAGAACCTTGATTCCAGATCGTAATTGTGTCATTATTTCCATCTCCCCAATTAACCGTAAAATTATATTTTCCACTCGATAATAAAGGTAAATGAACTTGATTGCTACTACTAACACCAGATTTGGTTGTATCCCAGATAGAAATAAACGATTTTGAACTTGATGCTAAAGGCTCTGAAAATAGTTCGCTATTGTTTCTTTCTTCATTTTTGTTTAAACTGATATTGGAGGTTAAAATACTTAGTATAATAAAAGATAATATAATGACTGTGACCTTCATTAATTTATTATTCATCAAAATCGTTTTTGTCATTAAATGCAATCACTTTATTGATTTTTGTCTGAATTTAATATCATTTATTATCATGTTATACATTCTTAAATAAATTCTGGAGAAGAATGTCCTCAATTTGGGGGACTCCTCCCATAACTTAAAGATCTCTCTCTGAAAGGAAGAGATTGGATTAGAATTTAGATTTTTTTGAAAAGAAAAAAGGAAAAGATTAGGATTTAAGCCGCTTGCGAATGATGAATTAATGGCTTGGGGGATATGTATACCTAAGAATTTTAAAACTTAAAATTATAGAATATGCTAATTTTGATAAATATGAAGCTCATCAATTTCAATCCAAAGAACTAGCTCAAATCCGGAAAAAATGGTTAGAAGATTTTAAAGAACGATTATTGGCAAATCGAGAAGGTTTAAGGAGTAAAATTCCCTATGAAAGTCCTGTAGATGTTTACAATAAGATGGCACCAAATGAGAAAGGGGTTAGAAATATTGGCTTACCGAAAATTGATTATCGAATTTATGATTAGCACTGCTTTTCATAATCAACTAAAATATAAAAATAGAAAATAAAAATTTAAATAAACGTGATATCTTGGTAATCGCTATCTATAAGCTCCTTTTTTGCAACTCCTAGATCACGTACTTGTTGGTTTAGTTTTTTTACGGCATCTCTTACAATTTCTTTTTGCTTGGCTCCGGTGCATACTATTCTACCAGTTGAAAATATTAAAAATACAGTCTTAGGTTCTTGCATTCTATAAATTAACCCGGGAAACACTTCTGGTTCATACATGGCATACTCCATAACAATTGCAGCCATATTTAGATCGATGTTCGTATGAAGATCGCCACTCGCAAATCCATAAACTTAATGATATATTAAGTTTTCTATGTTTTGAATGGTGATCTCGGGATTAGATAATTTTATTCCTGCTTTTCGAATATTTTTAACAACTTTATCAACCACTCTTTCAGCCTCAGACGCTTTACGTAATCCAGTAACAACCATTTTTCCGGTGGAAAATATGAGAATAGTTGCTCTGGGTTTCTCAATTCGCATGACTAATCCAGGAAATCTCTCTGGATTATATTCTACTTCAGCATGCTTTCTTGCAATTTGATTTAAATCAATTTTTTCAGTGATTTCAACAGTAACGGTTGCAACAACATTTTCAATTTTATAATCTAAACCTTCTTCAGAGGAGAGTTCTTCTTCTTCCTCCTCCTCCTCTTCTTCATGATCATCTTCTTCTTCAGGCATGATAAATCAATAAGTTCCAAATATGATTTGTATATAGTTAAATAATTGTAAAATTATCTTTAATGACGAAGTCATATTTTATATATAATTTTATTTAAATATATGATCATTTATAAATGCTTTATAAATAATTGTTAATTTTAAAAAATATTTCAGCAACATTTTCGATAATATATTAAAAAACAAGCTATCCTTAGACTATTTAGCTAATTGGGATTTTAAAATCGTCTTAGTAACAGTATTAAATGCTTCTTCTACATTAGAACCTGTTTTAGCTGAGGTAGAAAGAAATTTTAGCTTATAACGACGTGCTAATTCTAATGCTTCATCTTTAGATACCTTTTCCTTATCTTTTAAATCATCTTTATTTCCGATCAATAAAATTGGTTCATTTTCTCTCTCTAATCTAAAATCTTGTATCCAACTTTCTAATTTAAGGAAGCTTTCTTTTTGAGTCCAATCAAAGATAACTAGAGCACCATTCGCTCCCTCTAAGTAGAGTTTTCGGAGGGATCTAAAACTTTCTTGACCACCTAGATCCCAGATTGTGGCAGCTACTCCGCCGTAATCTTCAATATTCAAGTCTTTTTTAAGGAGATTAACTCCAAGTGTACTTTTATAATTATCTCTGAATTTATTTTCAATAAAGCGATAAACAAGTGATGTTTTTCCAACATTTGCCTCCCCAAGCAAACAAATCTTGATTACATAATCGGGTTCCGTCATAATTAATCAAATCCATATTTCACGTTGAATTAATACTTTCATAATAGTGTTTATTATTATTAATTTTTGCTTCAACATGAAAATTATTTTTAAAAGATTAAAATGATGTTAATTCTCTTTTTTCCAAAATTGCATCAATACTGTTAAGATATTCGTTATAAAGAGACTTTATTAAATTTTTTTCTTTAGCCTTCCTAATAGCAAAGAGAAAGAGTTGATTTAGAGAACAGGAATTATTTTTTTTGTAGATATCCTCTTTTAAATCGAAAACATCACTATTTTGGTCGATAAAATTACATAAGATATACCGATTTTCATTCTTTAGGTTAAGTTCGTTCAATAACCCATACATTCTAAGTATGATTGGATATTGAAATTTAATCTGATCATGCCTTAGGGTCTTAAATAATTGAAGATTTGCATATTTTTCGAATGCATACGACATAAATAAATAAATTCGACAATTATTTATTTTCCACAATAATATGCAGGTAATACGAGGAGATTTTCAAAAGGAATATTCAAACCCTTTAAATTTAGATTGAAATGATTCAAATCTAAATTCCACATCATCAACTTTTGCACTCTTTGGACCTTTCCTACAAAATTTCAATAATTCTAATAATTTTTCTTCTGGGCCTTCGGCTTTTATATAGACTGAACCATCTGGCAAATTTTTTACAATTCCCGTTAATCCTAAATTTCTAGCAAGTTTTCTTGTACTATATCTAAAAAAAACACCTTGCACCAATCCATAAACTTGGATTATTAATCTCTTCATAAAAGTTTTATTTTGATGTAATTTGGCTTATTTTTGATATATATTCATCTAAAATACTTTTAGTGATATTGGGATGGATGTCGAGAGCAAATATTTCTTTTGTGACTTTCTCTACTATTGGTAGATTTACCTTAGAATAGTCAATTTGTTTTCCATAGAATGGACAAGACCAGGGACATCCTTTAGGATATGCAATTTTTTCTTGAAATAACTTAGTTTTATAAAGAGGAATGGGGTAGAGTACTTTACTTTTAGGAAATTGTAGCAAGAATTCTTCTTTATCTACTCCAATTACATCAGGATGGATTCTACCAATCCAATAGTTAAATGCGGGTTTACAATAATTAGGAACATGGGGTGGATCAATTCCTTCGAGATGAGCAATACCTTCAGAGAGATATTCAGCATTTTCATTTCTAATTTTGATGAAATCATTAATTTTTTTCAGTTGGACCCTTCCAATAGCACCTTGAATTTCAGTCATTCGATAATTATAACCTAATCTGTTATAAACATACCATGAGGGTTCTCCGTGATGTCTTAGTAACCTGCATTCTTCTGCTAATTTATCATCATTCGTGATTATCATTCCCCCCTCTCCAGTTGTGATATTTTTAGAAGGATAAAAACTAAAACACCCAACATCTCCTATTGAACCAACCAATTTGCCATCACAATGAGCACCTATGGATTGACAGGCATCTTCGATTATTGCTACTTCATTTTTCAATGCTACTTTTTTTAATTCAGTCATATTTGCTGGAATTCCAGCCAAATGAACCGGTATAATTGCTTTTGTTCTTTCAGTTATGTGTTGTTCTACGGATTTAGGATCTAAAGTATAGGATTTATCATCGATATCGGCAAAAACTGGAATTGCATTATTGTGAAGAATCGAGCTGGCAGTCGAGATAAATGTGAAAGGGGGAACTATCACTTCATCACCCGGTCCTATATTCAGTGCTGCAATGGCGATATGAAGTGCTGCTGTTCCGGTATTTACAGCAATAGCATTCTTAACACCATGATATTGAGCAAAATCAATCTCAAATTGTTTTACATTCTGTCCATGAAGCAAAGTTAACATTTGAGATTCCATTACCTTTAAAACTGCTTCTTGTTCCTCTTTATCCAGATTCATAATTGTAAATTTAATTAAATAAGTTCATATTTTTATGAAGAAAAGACTTACATGATTAATAAATTGTTCATTTTATAACGAGGGAAACGATATAATTAGAATACTAAAAAGTAAGAATCAGATTCGTTATTATACCCTATTAAATTACACTTTAACAGTGTTTTAAGAACTTCATTCAACCATCTCGAGCTTGTATTTATGACTTTTTTAAGTTCATCATATGATACTAGATCATTAACTGCAAGCAGAAATTGAATCTTACTCTTTACTTTTAAATGATCAGACCTAGCGATTTTATCAAAACGTTTTTTCAAATCATATTCCAAAGTCTTTAAATGGGCAACCTCATTGCTTAATTTAGCGATCACTTCGTCTCTTGTTCGAAATACTTTTAATGAGAGATCATATTTCTCTTTTAAATGGCGCTTCAAGCGTTCTTTCTTGATATCCAAGTCAAGTTCTTTTTTGAATTCATCCAAAATTATAGTATAATCGGAGGCATCATCAAATTTGTCTAAGGCAAGTACAATAATGATATCTTTATTTTCGTTATAATAAGAGATCGAATTCCAATCTTTTTCTTCAATTGTGATATAACTTTCAACAAAATTATGGGATATTTGAATCTGTTGAACGACATTTGAATTGATTTCAAGATCCTCGGGATATTTCATGTAAATTGAACCTCCTAAAAGTTCATCCCATTTTATTAAAAATATCCCTAAAGGAATAATAGCTCACCTTAACCGTCTTAAATCGTCTAATCTTCTTCTCTTAAATTATAAAAGTTAGTATTAATAAATTTAATTTAAATTCAGTTGTTCCTAGTATCTTCCTCATATTTTTTTAAAAATTTATAAAATAATAAGGAATATGGATTTTCAATTTATTCTATAAAGAATACAATTTAATAACGATCAGACTCTTGATTAATAATACTTTTACAAATATGATGATGATGGGTAATTTTTTAAGGAAAAATGTGTTATTTGATTAATTAAATATTTGTTTAAGTAAATAAAAACTAAAAAAACTGATTCACATGACTGAAGAAATTATAAGGCGCACGCAAAGCATTTGTCCAGAATGCATGAAGACCATTGACGCGGAAATTTATGTTGATCCAAAGACAAATTGGGTCATGATGAGGAAAAATTGCGATGAACACGGAGAATTCAAGGACAAGCTCTCCATTGATCCCGAAGAATATAAATGGGCTGAAACTTTTACTGATGATTTAGGTTCTACTATTGATAACTCAACGAAACCAGAATTTGTAAACTCTGGTATTAAGGATATTAGCAGTGGATGCCCAAATGATTGTGGTTTATGTCAAAATCATAAAAGCGCTCCAAATATTGCTTTGATTGATATTACGAATCGTTGCAACCTCACTTGTCCAATATGTTTCGCAAACGCTAGCGCAAAAGGTTATGTTGTCGAACCTACTTTTGACCAAATAGTTCAAATAATGGAACATTTTAGATCAATGAGACCAATATCTCCTGTATTACTCCAATTATCTGGAGGAGAACCAACAGTAAGAAATGATCTTCCAGATATCATAAGAAAGGGAGTTGAGCTTGGTTTTGTTGAAGTCATGGTTACAACTAATGGAGTAAGATTTGGAAAATCTCCCGAATTCATGAAAAAGTGCATGGACGCAGGTATGAAAGCTTGTTATCTCCAATTTGATGCTACTGACGATCCTGAAACATGGAAGAAAGTTAGGGGAGTAAATCTATGGCCCCTAAAGAAAAAGGTAATTGAAAATGCAAGAAAAATAGGATTTTTTGGAGTTGTATTAGTACCAACAGTTGCCAAAGGTGTTAATGATCATCAAGTAGGACCTATATTGAATTTTGCTAAAGAAAATACGGATGTGGTCTCAGGTGTTGTTTTCCAACCAGTATCTTTATGTGGTCGAATAAGCTTCGAAGAATTAATGGATCTTAGATATACCACCTCAGATTTAAAGGTGGCTATTAATAAAGCTACAAACAATGCGATCGCGCGATTTTATCCTATAGCAACGACTGCAAAAATGACTCGGTTACTTGCTTGGTTTGATGATGTTCCAGAATTTTCCATGACGAGTCATAAAGATTGTGGATTTGCAACAATTTGTATTGTTAATAAAAACAATGAATGGGAGCCTATTGAAAATTACTTCGATACTGAGGGCCTCGTTCGATGGTCCAATAAAGTATATGATATGGTACAAAATCAAGAGGTTCCTAAACCTACTAATTTTCTAAAAGGTATTAATCTAGAAGATTTTGGTTCCGTTCCAAATACTATTGGTAAGTTTATCGATGACATGACAAATCTAGGATATCGTCAGATGATGAAAGCTTACTACTTGGCTGGGGCAATGAGATATGTCAAGGATCCTGCAAAAATCTTAACCAGTCAAACGTTCCAGAGTTTTGCTCGATTGGTAATGGCTCCAAATCTTGCATCAGCAGCTAATTTCTTACATACTAAAAACTTATTAATTAGTGCCATGCACTTCCAGGATGCATATAACTTTGATCTCCAGAGAGTTTGCAGGTGCTTGGTTCATTATGGAGTTATTGATCCCGACGACAATGCTAGGGTATTAGAGGTTCCATTTTGCGCCATGAATACGCTCCATCGTGAACGGATCGAGCTTGGAAATGCCATAAAAGGAGAACAAGCAAAGAAAGCAGAAGTCATTCAATCTGAGATTGAAGACATTCTTAAAACTGTTGAAGAATAACCTAATTTTTTAATATCTTATTATTTTTAATCTTAATTTTATTTAATTAATAGAATTGTAATAGTTCTTATTATAATCAGATAATTCAACTAAAAATAAAATCTTAAAAGCATTCAACCGACTAAAGATATTAGAGAGAAGATTAGGCTAGTCGAAAAAGTATTAATTCCGCTTTGTAGAAAAATAAAAAGTATACGATCGCTTATGGATAATAATTCTGAGATGATTGGAGCATATAGAGGTAGTGTTAAGAATCGCGTAATAACTGCACTCCTCCAATCTTATTTAGATACACTTGATTATGATGGAATGAAATCTATTTTACGAGAAGCAGAATTATTAGATTTAAAAGATCTTCGAGATGTGGATCCGGATGGGACAATTGATTTTTTTTCATTTAAAAAGATAATTACTGCGCAAAATTGTTTACTTTATGATTCATCTCAATTATTATATGAAATAGGTCGAAAATTCTCATTTTATTTATATCCATTTGGGAAAAAATTCGAAGAGATTATTGTCGATATAAATCGCTTGATAGAAACGAATTGGAAAGTTGAAATTTCAGAGAAATCAGATATTAAATATGTAATTGACGTAAGAAAATGTGTTTTTTGTTCTGAAATCGGAATTTCATGCGATCTTTTCAAAGCTTTTCTTATTAATTCATTAGAAAAATCCCTACCTTCTGAAAAGATAGTTAGACCTATAAGCATTAAAGAAAATATAAATTCCCCAAATCATAATTCGTTTAGATTGACGCTTTTAATAGAAAATAAAATTCTTGAATAAGGTATAACTATTTTATTTCAAAAATCAATAAATAGTTAAATATAACTTCATCCAATTTTAAAATAATTTCATACAAATTATCGGGTGAAAAAAAAAGCATGTCGACAGAAGAAACAAGGGAATACGTTTTTAAAATCGTAATATTAGGAGATAGTGCTGTAGGAAAAACGTCTCTGATAAACCAATTTGTTGAAAATGCTTTTGAAGAAGATTATAAACCAACTCTAGGAGCAAATATCATCCGAAAAGATGTAATATTAGAAAATTCAAATGCCAAAGTTAGATTAATTGTATGGGATTTAGCAGGACAAGAAAAATATAATGTCGTGAGGAGTTTATATTATCAAGGATGCGTAGGAGCTCTATTAGTATATGATATTACGAGATCTAACACATTCAATACCATTGAAACTAAGTGGCTCAATGACTTTAAAAAATTTGTTAAGAAAGAGGGAACATACCTTTTAATTGGGAATAAATGTGATTTAAAGGACCAAAGAATGATCTCAGATAATGATGGGAAAAGTTTGGCTGAGAAGATTAAAGCAAGTAAATTCATTGAAACCAGTGCAAAACTGGGAGAGAATGTGGATAATGCGTTTAAAACTTTGGTGTTTGAGATCCTTGAAAAGCAAGGAGAAAAGATATAATAATTTAAATTAATTGTACTTCTTGCTTTAAGTTTATATAATATTATTCCCTTTAGATATCATTATTTGGTTGTTTAACTATGAAAGAACTATCTCAAAAAGTCGCGAAGGCACCAAAATCAAAGATCCGAGAACTTTTCGATCTTGCTGCTGGTAGAAAAGACGTCATCAGTTTGGGCATCGGACAACCCGATTTTCCAACACCCGATCCTGCAATCGAAGGAAATATTAATGCTCTAAAAAAAAAAATCACGTATTATGCCCCAACAAGAGGTACCCCGGAGCTGCTAAAATTACTTGAAGAAAAACTTAGAAAATATAATAGCATTGAAACTAATTGGGATAAAAATATAATTGTTACTAATGGAGGATCCCAAGCGCTCTCACTTACTTTTGCGACGATATTTAATCCGGGAGATGAAATTATTATCCCTTCCCCTAATTTCTTATCATATTTTTATTTAGCTCTTTTTTACGACGTGAAAGTAGTGGAGCTTAAACGAAATAAAGATTTCAGTATTAATCTTTTAGAGATGGAAAGAGCAATCACTCCAAAAACTAAAGCTATTTTAATAAATTCTCCTAATAACCCCACTGGATACACTTTATCTTTAAATGAATTAAACCGTATAAATGAACTGGTGATAGAAAATGATTTATATTTAATTTCTGATGAAGTGTATGAAAATTATTTATATGATGGATTAAAGCATTATAGTCCAGCATCATTTAGTGATATGTTTGAAAGGACCATTACATTAAATGCAATGTCAAAACTGTTTTCTGCCACAGGCTTCCGACTGGGCTATGTCGCTGCAAACAAAGAAATTATTGGACTTATAGAAAAATATCATCAATATACCGCTGCAGGAACCAATCATGCCGCACAATATGGATTTATTGAAGCATTAAAGATGGATCATTTATTTTTTGATGAAATTTTAAAAGATTTCGATAGAAGACGCTTATTAGCGTATAATCGGTTGAGTGAATTAAATTTTGAAGTAGTGAAACCAAAGGGGGCTTTTTACATAATGCCCTCAATTAAAAATTTCCATATTTCTAGTACTGAATTTTCTAGAAGAATCATGGAATCCCAAGGAGTGGCAATTGTACCTGGGAATATTTTTGGGTCATATTCTGATGATCGTTTAAGAATTTCGTATGCGACAGAATATAGTAAATTATCAGAGGCTTTGGATAGGATTGAGAAATTTATTAATTCATTGTAATTTCTCTCTAATAAGTCATATAAATACTGTCTCTTAAGATTTTAGTAGCAGTGAATACATCTTCAATATTTACTCTTTCATCATTTTTATGAATATGAACAGGGTCCCCTGGACCAAATATTACAAATGGAACCTTATCACTGTATTTTATTAATTCTGCAGCATCTGTTGCATATGGTAGTCCAATGAGTTCAGTTTTTGTCACATTTTTAAGATTTTTGATAAAATCGTGCTCAATATTTGATTCTAATGCGGGTAAAGTTTTTATTACTTTAATTTCACAATCTTCATCTATTTCCCTTAGATTTGCGATAATAGTATCTGAGTTATCTTCGGGTATTAATCGAAAGTCTAATTCAACAGTTACTTTATCCGCAACAATATTTATACTCGTTCCACCTTTAATAGTTCCGATATTAACAGTAGACTTCCCTAAAATTGGATTTTGATTCTTTTCAACACATTTCTTTATTTTAGGTAAGAATTTCATTGCTTTTTCAATTGCATTAACTCCTTCGTGCGGCATAGACCCATGCGCTGATCTTCCTTTTAAAGTTGCCGATAACCATAATAATCCTTTTTCTGCCACTCCAATTTTTAATTTTGTAGGTTCTGCCACAATTAATAAATTTGCATCCTTCATAATTCCCATTTGATGCAATTTTTGAGCACCCGTCATACCAAGTTCTTCATCAGCGGTGCCAGCAAAGATTAAGGTACATTTATCTAAAAAATTAGGGACTTGAGATAAGCTTTTTATCGTAGTTAATAATGCCACTATCCCAGATTTCATATCAGCAGATCCTCGTCCGTATATATAGTCCCCAACGATTTTTCCAGAGAAAGGATCCACTGTCCAATCACCACGGTTTCCCACAGGAACAACATCAAAATGACCAGAAAATATAATCTTTGTTTCTCCATTTCCAATTTTGCTTACGAGATTATGAAGAATATTTTTATCTTTTTTATATGCAATAATATTATTTTCAAAACCTTGCTCTTCGGTTAGAACTTCGGAGGTTAAGAAATTGATAATTTCCTTGGTAAAACCTGGGGGATTTTCCGTCGGAATTTGAATCAAATCTTTTAAAAGAGAAACAATACTCTTTTGGGAAGAAGTTGTAAATTTCATTCTATAAATATAACAAAATAAAAATTAAAAAAAATTACTGCATGATTTATCGATTTTCTTCTTTTTCATGATGTAGCATTAATACTATGCCCAATATGAGCATTGCAGAGCCATCATCTAAATCAGGATTCATTTTTACCCCATAATGGCCTCTAAGTAAGCTTTTCCAAAGTTTTTTGCTAATTTCAGCTACTTCCTTGCCATCTTTCAAGATTCTGAACTTTAGTGTAAAAATATTACCTTTCATTTCAAAAACTCTATTCTCATTGGGATCTTCAAACCAATAGCTTGGTTTAATTGATACTAGTTTCCTTTTCAAAATTCCTAAATATTGACTATCGTCCTTTTCTCCACCATTATAGAATCTATAAGAGGAACGTAAAGAGATGATTTTCTCTGATACCGTCAACACTGGAGTTTCATTGAGATCTCTTATTCTATATGTATTTCCAATCTTTATCAGCTTTCCTCGAAAAGTACCAATTAGTTCGTTGTTGTCTGCATTAAAAATTTCTCCTTTATCTGTTAAAGAAATCATTTTTTCCTTAAGCATGAAATTTCTGCATTTAAGTAGTTGCTCAGACATTTAATTTCACAATTTTAATATTTGAATTCTATTTAATTCCAATTAATTTAATCGGAACTCTAAAGTAGTTATCGAGTTCATATTTAAAAATTTATGGAGCTTTTATAAGTGATAAAAATTGGACTTACCATGATATATAAGTGAATTTTTCTATGATTAATTTAGAATAAAATCAAAAATAGATATAATCCAAACTTATAAGAAAGAATTATAATGTCATTAGTCTTTACATCGGATGGTTATTTTTGCGAAGGACAAGTATTTCAAAAAAAGTGGCAATATCAAATGGAATTAGGAAAAATTCTTCTTAGCGAAGAAAATTTATCTCTGATGAGAAGATCGAACATAAGTCTTACAGATATTGGTGCTTCGGTTGATGATTATAAGGAGGGTTTTAAAATCCCTTTAACCAATATTAAGAAAGTATATCCTATAAAATTCAGAAATGTGTATTTAGTGGTTGTTGAAACCAGAGATAATCATATTTTTTCGATTAGTATGGCCACTAATAAGAATAATGGAAGAGAAAGCGCGACTTATTTAAGTGAGTTAGTAAATTCAACAATTATTAAAACCGTAAATCTTCAAAGGATGGTATCTAAACAAGAAAATATTTGTAGCTATTGCGGAGAGGAAATGGATCCTTCAGCTAAATTCTGCAAAAAATGTGGAAAGGAAAGAATTTAATTTTTTTTATTAATTTTAAACATAATCTACTTCAAAAGGTGTCTTTGGTAACACCTCAGCTTTATGGTTTGTAATTAAGGTGGGGGATTCTAATCTTAAACCTCCTAATCCAGGGCGATTAAAAACTATTGCAGCTATTTCCACCATATTTTCTTCAAAAAACATTGATCCCCAATCCTTACCTGGTAATACAATTGGGTAGCTTTCATTTCCAATGCATCCTATTCCATGGCCAATTCCAAAGAATAAATCATTAGCATATCCCGATTTGTCTGCTACGTTCCTTACAGCTGCATAACATTCGTCAAATGTGATTCCTGGTTTCATGTTATCAATCAAGGTATAACATAATTGTTCATATACTTCATTAAAGTTTTTTAGTTCGTGACCACAACTTCCAAGTACATAATTATGACTTAAATCCCCTAAATAACATCCCACTTCACTATGTAGATCTACTAATAATGATTCTCCTTCTTTTATCATCTTATTCGTTGCAGGAGTGCATCCATTAAATGTATAGCTTGCCCTATAACCAGAGCCAATCTCTTGGTTTCCTGTAAAAGTCCATTCATAGTTACTTCCTGCATTTCTCATAGCTTTAGTTCCTATTCCTGCAATTTCATTTTCGGTAAAAATTTTATCTATTGGACGATTTTCTAATTCTTTTTTCACTATGGCTTGTCCAATATCAGTAATTTCACTTGCTTTTCTTAATGCTCTTATCTCTTCAGCTTCTTTAATAAGTTGGATTCTCTCAGTTTTGTCATTGAAATCTATTAATTCACATCCCGGAAACATTTTTTTGAGAGATTCAGATTCGCTAAAGGATAACATTTGTCCAGTGACGCATATATCAACACCCAATTCTACTCCAATCCGTGGAGCTTTACCTTTAGCATTATAGAGTCCAAATTTTTTCGCCGTAGATTGAATTTTTTTTTCCCAATAAAAACCTTTCATGGGGCCCCATCCTTCTGTCTTTATATGGCCCTCATCTTTTACCCTCTCAACATCTAAGAGCACGGTAAATAATGTTGGCTCGCCAGCATCCTGTTTCGGTAGAAAAACAAAACTTTTCCATGGAACAAAACATCCTGATAAATAGATTATTGATTTAACTCTAGTTAAAACACAGAAATCTAAGTTTAGTTGTTCCATTGCATTCTGATATTTCTTAACATGTAGATCCCAATCTATATTAAACTCATTCATATTTTAACCATTTTAATATTATTAAATTAATGTTATATGTGAATCTTTAAATAAGTAATTCTAAAAAATGGTTCAATTACATGATAAGAAATGATATGATTATTTATAAAAATCAGCAGAAGAATCTTTAATATTACGGGATTCTGTTATTACTTTAGCCATCTGTTCATAACGCTGTATTACTGAGTCGCTTAATGTAGATTTGATTCTATCGAGAGCGTGTTCAAAATGTTGGTATTCAATATTTTTAAAATCATATAATAGCTCTCTGATTGCCTGCATTCCTGCTTCACGGCATAGGTTTTCTATATCTGCCCCGCTGTATCCTTCCGTCACTTGGGCTAAATGCATTAAGGATACATTATCAGCTAATGGCATGTTACGTGTATGTACCTTTAAAATTCTTTCTCTAGCTTTTAGGTCTGGTGCTGTCACATATAATAATCGATCTAATCGTCCAGGCCTTAATAATGCTGGATCAACTAACTCTGGACGATTAGTACTGGCAATGACAACTACTCCTTTTCTATTCTCGATCCCATCCATCTCAACTAAAATCTGGTTAACTATCGAATCTCTAAGAGAACTCACTTCATTTGCACCTCTAACAGTGCTTATAGCATCAAGTTCATCAAAGTAGACAATGGATGGTGCCGCTTGCCGGGCTTTTCGAAAAATGTTTCTAACAATCCTTTCACTTTCTCCTACGAATTTATTAAATACTTCTGGTCCCTTCACTGTTATGAAATTAGATTTAGTTTCTGTAGCAATGGCTTTGGCTAGAAGTGTTTTTCCACAACCTGGAGGTCCAAATAGTAAAATCCCATTTAATGGGCGGATTCCAGCGCGTTCAAATAAATCTTGATAAATTAAGGGCCATTCGACAGCTTCTTTTAATTCTTCTTTAATTTCCTCTAATCCACCAATATCTCCCCATTTTACATTAGGAATTTCAACCATGACTTCTCTCATCGCAGATGGTTCCACTAAATTAATCGCCTGCATGAAATCATCGTCACTGATTTCTAATTCTTGGATTATTTCACTAGGAATTGGTTCATCCAAATTAATTTTAGGAAGAATCTTTCTAAGAGCAAATAAAGCGGCCTCTCTACATACAGCCATTATATCAGCACCCACAAATCCGTGAGTTATTTTTGCATATTCATCTAATGATACGTTCGCTTCTAATGGCATTCCACGAGTATGAATTTGAAAAATTTCTTTTCTTCCTTTTACATTAGGGACTCCAAACTCAATTTCTCTATCGAATCTACCTGGTCTTCTCAAAGCTTCATCAATTGCATTTATACGATTCGTAGCACCAATGCATATTATTTCTCCTCTCCCTTGTAAACCGTCCATCAAAGAAAGCAATTGTGAAACTACCCTTCTCTCAACTTCTCCAGATGTATCGACTCGTTTAGGGGCGATGGAATCAATTTCATCAATAAAAATTATTGATGGTGCATTATTTTCAGCTTGCTCGAAAATTTTTCGTAGTCTCCCCTCACTTGCACCATAAAATTTACTCATTATCTCTGGACCATTAATAGTAATAAAATTTGCATTTGATTCTTGGGATACTGCTTTGGCCATTAAGGTTTTTCCTGTTCCAGAAGGGCCGTGAAATAAAACTCCTTTAGGAGGATCGATATTTAACCTGTGGAACAATTCAGGATGCTTTAATGGTAATTCTACCATTTCTCTTATTCTCTGTATTTCATCTATTAGTCCACCAATATCATCATAGGTAACCACTCCTCCAGATACGTTCAATACCGCAACTCGTTTATTTACCTTAATTCTTGTGTCTCGAGTAATTTTTACAACTTTTTCTGTAGGAGCAGTATCTTCTACGATTAATCTGAGAGTGCCAAAAGTTGGTTTTTTTCTTTGAGTTCGAAACATTGGCATCATTTTCATGAAATCATTCATTGCATTATTATCTGAATCGTTCGTTTGATAAACTTCTCCTAAAACCTCAATGATATCTCCTAAAACTACGGGCTTATCTATTAATTTAGCTTTAATCGCATCAGCTTGCTTTTTCAGATCAATATTTGATTTAGTGGGGGTAAGACTGATTTCTTCGGCATTATAAACTGTTGCTAATTTTATTGACACCATCTCTCCGATCGTAGCTCCTGCATTTAATCGTTGTAATCCATCCAATCTAATTATTCCTTTTCCACTATCAATCATGCTGGAAACTACAATTCCAGTTGTCTTCTTTTTACCCTGGATTTCAATTATATTACCAGTGGTTAGGTCAAGTTTTTCCAAAATTTCAGGATCCACATAACAGAGCGATCGTCCACTCCGACTCTTTTCTAGTTCTTCAATTCTTACTTTAGTCTGTTTAACATCTGAATCTTTTGAGGGCATAATAAATCTAATTTTTAATCATTATAATAAAGAGTGTTTTGTAAATCAAATAATATAAATTTATCTTTCTTTATTTTTTTTTCTCTTTAGATTTATTTGTATCAACATTTTCTTTTAAAAAGTCAATGAAATCTTCCTTCATATTCTTAGAAAATTTTTTACTTCCCAATGTTTTTTTTATGAACTGCTTCCTAAGTTTCAATATTTTAGATTTGTCATTTAGCATTCTTTTATCTTGAAATAACTCAGATATAATTTTTCTTGTGATGCTATCAAGTTGTTCTGCCAATTGATTTGAGGAGGATTTTTTCATCTGTTTTTTTTTAAGCTCAAATTGTAAAGAATTAAGATAGGTTGTAATATTATGTTTTAGATCACTCGTTTTAGACATATCTAGGATTAAGCTAGGTGTGTCCCATTGATAGTTCTGAAAATTGTCAAATTTGTTATCGACTTTAAGTAGAACACTATCTGGAATTGGAGATCCACGAACTTTATTCCATTTTAAGCATACTTCTACTGGCGTTGATATGTAAATGATGTAAAACTTTTTATTCAATTTCTCAGCAATATCTTTTAATTGGTGTCTCATGCTTGAATAATAATTTAAATCATCGCTAATGGTTATCATACCGCGCTTAAGAAAATATTCTATATCTACTAAATGTTTATTTCTTACATTTTTCTCTAGAGTAAAATTAAATGTAGGAGAAATTTGATTCCTAATTTGATCTGGATCGACAATTTTTACAATTTGGGTTGAATTTGCTTCTATTAATTCGCTTATTTCTTGAGCAAAAGTTGATTTTCCTGATGCAGGTAGTCCACATAAGATTATCAGAAAATTATTGGAAAAATTAAATTTATTTAGGGATTTCATTTTCATTAAAATTTTTGATTAACTGTTGTTTTTCTTTGCGTTTAAATGATTTTATTTCTAATTCTCGTTTCATGGCTTCACTTCTAGTAAGGTAAGTTTCAAAATACTTAAGACTTACCTTTTTTCCTTTACAGAACTTTGCTCCTTTTCCCGTTTTATGCTCATTTAGTCTTCTTTTTAAATCATTTGTATATCCAGTATAAAATCTTTTTTTATTATTCTTTCCAATTGTCTCTAAAATATAGACATAAAAAAAAGACATTTAGCTCTCACAATTAAGAATTTAGCATTCAAGTATTTAATTTTTTAGACCATTTATTTTAAAATAATAATGAAAGAGAGACTCCTGCCACCAAGACCTAAAGAGAAGGTCTGAAAAATTTAAGGGGGAGGAGGGCGAAATAAGAGTGCATCAAATGCACTACCAAAAGACAAAAATCCAGGGTGGGGCAGGAGTCATGGTTAATTTTATATTGTTTTATTTTTTTTTTTTTACAGTTTTATATGAGATAAATACCTCTATAGTTGATTTTTAAATTTTTATCTTAACTATCATATATACGACTAAGTATTTAAAATAATTTATGGTTTAATAAGGATGAATTTTATATTTTTGTCGATTTATAACATTTTGACTAAAAATTTAACTTAATTTATTCGTTATCATCAGTATGTCTTTAAATAATTCTAAAAAATGATGTAGGTTACCATGGTAATCTCTCCAAGCAAAAAAGAGAAAGTTAATTTAAAGTTGGATTATAAAGCAATAATCTTTGCCATAATTGGTTTCATAGTGTCTTGGATTAATATGGAATTTATAAATGTTGCACAACAGCAGCACAATAGCGAAGCATCTGTACCAATGCAAGCACTTGCTTTTTTATCAGTTATACTGACAACTTTCATTCCAGCCATAATAATTTCATTAATACATAGATATTGGGCTTATGGCTATATGATTGGATTTGCTTCAGCGGGAATCCCATATTTCGTATTTAAAGATGTTTTTATTGGAGGATACACCCTAGCAACTGCTTTATTTATCTTTTTAATCATGTGGTTAATTTTTTGGAAGACTTGGAGAACTTTAAGTGCGATAAAAACGCAAAATAATTAAGTTAAAAGTAAAAAATTATACATTTTGAATTGTGATATTTTCCAAGGTAACACTTGTAATTCGGGGTATCGATAGAAATTCATTTTCGATTTTCTTCCCAAAATCTTTATCTTTTTCTATTAAGTCACCAATCAAATAAGTTTCATAAAAACAATTCTCAAGCTCATAACAAATTCCAGTTGTATGAAGGATATCTTTTGCTAGATTTAGTTTGTTTAAAATATCTGAGATTCCTTTTACTATATCGGGAGAAAATTCTTCTAATTTAATTAAAATTTTTTTTATCGATTTAGTTTTTGTTGGAAAACAACTAATTTTAATAACATCTTCACGAGAAATAAATATTAAGAGATAATAAGGAGTCTGAGCAATCTCATCCTTTACTTCGTCGGGAAATATCGTGTTATTAAGAGCCTCTCGGTTAATGATTAATCCTGTAGAAATCTTGTTCTTGTCCTCGTTTTGTTTACCTTCCATTTCCATCAAGTACCAAGGTTTTTTAAAAGAATATGTCTAATAATAGAAGACGTTCATTTTTAATTTTTGGTTTTCTTCAACAATTTCACAGTCTGAATATTTGGATGATATTAAGATAATATTTATATTTTAAATTAGCTACTTACTGAATTCATTCATAGAAATTAATCATAAATAAATCTTCATTTTTTATTATGCCAATTGATCCCAAGAACACAAACGGAATTAGTCACTATGGGTTTAGAGTAAGAAATTCAGAAGAGGGGATATTTCATGCAATCTATTTCCTTGATAAATTGACTGGGGCATTATTGTTAAGTAAGGAATATTCAAATGTAAATAATTTGAAATTTGATGTTGATCTAATTGGTGGATTTCTTAGCGCCTTGGATCTGTTTATTAAAGAAGTTAAAATAGGAAAGAATCCAGACGAAATCCAAGAAATTAATTTTCGGGAAACAAGAATCCTTTATGAAAGAATAGGGCGGTTATTGGTCGTTGGTATAACAAAAAAAGTTGATTTATCCATCGAACGACAAGTTTTAAGACAAATTGTTGTCGATTTTTATGAACGATTTGAAACTAGTATCAATAAGTTTAATGGTCATATTGAGCCATCAATAATTCAATATAAAAAAAGGTTAGAAAATACAAATATCAATAATTTATTTAGCCAATTTCGTCGGTTTTGAATCAGTCTTCAGAACTTTCCCGTTTTTTATCTTCAATTTTTTCAATTTTTTCTTCTAATTTCTCACCAATTCCCTGAATATCGGGTTTTAGTTGCATTCTCTTATGATCTTCCTCTCTTTGTTTATCTCTAATGAATGCTTTATCTTCTATTGATTTACTAATTGCTTGTGAAGATTTTTGAATGTCAGGTTTTAATTGTTTCCTTTTTAAATCTTCTTCTCGTTGTTTCGATCTCATAAATGCTTTTTCATTTAGAGATTTACTAATCGCTTGACTAGCTTCTTGCTTATTAGGTTTTAGGGAAATTCTTTTCTGATCCATTTCTCTCTGTTTATCTCTTAAAAAGGCTTTTTCAGATATACTCTTATTTATAGCTTCGCTTGATTTGAGAAAATCTGGCTTTAAACCCATTCTTTTTTTGTCTTCTTCTCTTTGCTTTTCTATCCTAAATGCTTTTTCTTGAATTGCTTTATCTATAACTTCACTCACTTTATTAATTTCTGGTTTGATTCCCGCTTTTAATCGATCTGTTTCACGCTTCTTCTCAATTTGAAATGCTTTTTGTTCAATGGAACTTTGAATTGCTTCAATCGTTCCCTCCCTATTAGGATGGATAGACATCCGTTTCTTATCTTGTTCTCTCTGTTTATCTCTTAAAAAGGCTTTTTCAGCAATGGTTTTATCAATTGCTTCTCCAGTCTTTCTGAAATCAGGATTAAGTTCCATGCGTTTTGAATTTTCTTCCTTCTTTTTTTCAATAATAAAGGCTTTTTCTTGAATAGATTTTCCAATAGCATCTTTACTTTTTTCTATTTCTGGTTTAATTTCCATTCTCTTTGAGTCTTCTTCTCTCTTACGATCGATGAAAAACGCTTTCTCATTTATAGATTTTCCAATTATTTCTTGAGATTTTGCAATATCTGGCTTAATTTTCATTCTCGCATAATCACTTTCTTTTTTTTGATCAATCAAGAATGCTTTTTGGTCAATAGATTTAGAGATCTTGTCTCCCATTCCCTTTATATCTGGTTTTAGCCCAATTCTTTGATGATCCCCCTCTCTTTGTTTTTCCCGGATAAAAACTTTTGTTTTAATTATTTTATCGATTTCCTCTCCCTTTTTTTGGATATCCGAATGTATACTTGCCCGTTCCAAATCTTCTTGTCTATGTTTCTCACGAATAAATGCTTTTTCAGATATTAATTTAGAAATCATTGTCTTACTCTCTTCAAATGCCTTTTTTCTCTCTTCTTCAGTGACTTTAAAATATTCCTCTCGCTCTTCTTTTTCTTGCTTGTAAATTTTATCGACTATGCTCTTTTGTTTTTCAATTTCTTCTGCGGTTAATGGTTTATCATTTTCCTCCAAATTTCTCACTTGCGGATTAATTAATTGGTTTTATAAATAAATAAAAAATGTTGTATTTAATTATTACCATATTTAGAAATTTAAGAAATTCCACTTTT
>CAZWEM010000017.1:0-74878 GCA_964632315.1 uncultured archaeon | reverse complement strand
AGAAAAGAATACATGGAGAAGCCAGAGATATTTAAGGGTACTGATATTCTCATCCCAATTGTAGATCTCCATGATCCCAACAATTTTGAGCAAGCTAAAGAATATTTTATAGGATTATTAGATATTTATAGAAAAAATAACGAGAAACCCAAGGTATTTTTATTCCTTCACAAGTACGATACAGAAAAGTATCAGAAGGAACTCCTTGATACTAACGTTAATAAAGCAAAGGAAATCTTTTTAGACATTTTCAAGGATTATGAATTTAATTATAGATTAACTAGTATTTATCAACAAGATGAATTAGCTAAAACATTTAGAGATATTTTAATTTCCTCATACACGGAGTTAAAAGCACATGTTGAAAAAGCAGAAAAGCAATTAGAAGAAGTTAAAGCAAAAATAATTATTTCTGATGTATCTGGAAACGTGATTGTTCATAATGTTCAGGGAGTGAGCAGTGGATTGACTCTAAGAGGAGATCTTCGAGATTTTATTAATGCATGTAATACAGTAAGAGAAAACATTTTCATGTCAGATTCAGCTTCGTTTAGTGGCCAAAATGAGGATGGAAAAGAGATAGAGCTATATATCTTCAAGTATATTATTTCAGTGCTTGTCATGAAATCAGGAGAACTTGAAGCAGTATCACAGGAAAAGCTCAATACTTTATTAAATGATATGAAATTATTTGCTGACTTAATTATTAGTGCGCATTCAGATTAATCATATTTTTTTTTATGATTTTTTTTATTTTTATTTAGGAGAACTTCTTTCGAAAAAGATCGGTATATCAAGAAGTCTAATTAAATTATCAATTAAGGACGAAGAATACAGTGAAAACGAGTTATTCGATTTAATTAAACAACAACTTCAAGAGAAATAATAAGTTTCTAAATTGAAAGGACTCAATTTCACAATATATATTTATATATACTTATAATATATTTTGAATCACGTGTTTTCCAATACATAATTCTTGTATTAATATTTATATATTGATTTATATATGCATATATTAAAATATTATAAAAAATATAAGAGGTTGATAAAATAAAAAAATGGCTTGGATTCCAGTAGTAGCATCACAAGGTGGAAATTACAATCATCGTAAAAAGGGAATAATAATTGCATTAATCGTTTTAGTGTTATTGAGTATTATGATTTTAGTTTCGCAATTTGGCATATTCAATTGGTTTGCTAATTTTCGCATATCCATTATATTTGGAACTATCATTGTTTTTTTCATTGCCTTTATAGTTGTATTAGCTTTCTCTGTCAAGTCTGAAAGATTTAATCGAAGACCCTACCCGTACCAATATAATAATCAAATGCACCATATGATTAATAAGAAAGTTGAAAAAGAAATGAGATATGAAGAAAATGAATCGGATCCTTACAAAGCTGAATCTTTTATAAGAAATAGAGTTAAAATTCGCTATTGTAGTTATTGTGGATCTAATCTATCTCCAGATGCAGTTTATTGTCCTGATTGCGGAAAGAAAATCGAAAAGATTGAATAACTACTCTGTAATTCTCAATTAACAAAATTTTTTGCTTTGGATATATCACAATTATACTTTTATGCGTGAAATTACTATATTTTTTAATCCAATAGATTCCGGTGTCAAGAATTTTTAGATTAAAAACAAGAAGCAAAAGCATTTCTACTCCAAAGAATCCTCGAGATCCAAGAAATGGAGTTTTTATAGAAGGTTGTTTTAAAGATTTTAGAGATTTTAAAGATAATCCTGATGATTTTTTCAAGTATTCCTTACAAATGCCATACTTCAGTAATTTAAACCAATTTAAGGAACAAAATAGAGATCTGATAAAAATTAGGCGGTTAGAAATATTAGAGAAACAGAGAGATGACTTGGAAAGAGTTTGGCGATTGCTAAACCAAGGAAAAGAAAGTGAAGCATATAGAGAATTTATTCGAGGCTTTCCTACATGTGTTCCTTTTAGATCCCAAAATAATTATTTAAGAAGCAGGTAAAATCTTAAAGTTTAAGCGCCTAAATAACTCGAAGGGTCGAGATACAAATGTTCAAATCAATAGATTTATTAATAGTTTTTTAGAATCCTTTAAAGAAGAAAAGAAAGATAAAGAGTTACAGTAAAAAGAGTTATTCTGGCAAAGAATTAACCTTTTCTTTTTTAGATCTCGCAAATTTTAACAATTTAAATGCTCCAATTGTTATGATTAATGTAATTACAATTCCAAGAATCCCAGCGACATACTCATTCTGTATCCAGCTCAGTATTGGAAACCAAACGCTTTCCAAGTTTTCTAACCAAGTTTCTCCCCGAAAATCGATAATAACTCTTTCAAGACCATCAGGATCTTGAGTAAGAAATCCTAAAGGAAAGCCTATGGCAAATACAACGATAAAGATAGCAATTATGATTAACGCATAGATGAGTGGTTTTTTATGATTTTTGAAGAAATCCATCATTTTTTTTATACCCCCATAATTGATTCTGTTGTAATTAGATCGGGTTTTACCTTATAAATATAATAAACAATTAAAGCAGAGATAATTGCTTCTCCAATAGCAATAAATAAATGCCAAAAGACCATTGCTGGAACGGAAACCTGAATTGGAATGATCCCTCCTATAGAGATCTCAATTCCAGCTAAAAACGCTGCTAAAACTACAGAAATATATGCTCCAATTGCAGTGGCTATTGCTACCTTTATCTCCTTCTTCATGGAGCTATGGTTAAGTAATCGTACAAGAAAGACTACTATATAAAATCCAACAATACCACATATCACACCCATATTAAACGTGTTCGCACCTAAAGCTGTGATTCCTCCATCTCCAAATAAACTTTGGATAACTAGTATGAGAAAAATGACAATTAAAGACGCCCAGGGACCTAATATTACTGCAACTAATGTACCACCAATTAAATGTCCTGAAGTTCCCCCTGGTATAGGATAGTTTACGAATTGAAAAGCAAAGATGACAGCTGCCAAGACTCCTATATAAGGGATCATCTTGTCAGATTCAGTGCTTTTAAAAAGATTACTTATCCTATAATAAGCTAACACCATGAAGCCAATTGTTACTCCCCATAATACTATAATCGTTATTGGGTCTAAAAGCCCATCTGGTATGTGCATTTTATATCCTCTAAATTATTAAATGCTAGTTTTAATATTATTGAGTATTATTAAATTATAATTTAGTATTATTTTTAAAGAATGTGATAAATTTATAAGTTAGTATGAAATCTTAGGAAAATCAATTTTTCTTAAAAATAATAGGGGAAAAAACATTTTGATGATCAGATGAAAACAGAACTACCATTTAGACAAGAAAATGACAAAAACCTTTTTAATAATATCCATCCTATTGTAAGGTTTATCCTCCCATTCATTTTGGTTATTCCTTGTTTAATACTCGCCGATCTTTATCTAATTATTACCATAATTCTCATCGTAGGTATTTTGAACATTATCTTTCGCTTAAAATTTATTCAGACCTTATCGAGACTAAAATTAATAATACCTTTTGTTTTTATCTTAACAGTTTTCATTCCATTTTATTATGGAAGCACGGTTATTTATCAATTTTATTTTCTGGCTCCGATCAAAGTGTATGCTGAAGGTTTGAGGATGGGTTTAATAATTTTTCTAAGAATAGTCTTGGCAGCTTTTACTTTTTTGTCTTTCTTCTCTTCATTAACCTATTCTGAATATATTGAATCCTTAACAAAAATACGCGTTATCCCCTCATTCTTAGTAGGGAGTATTGTTATCATGCTTCATTATATTCCAATCCTCGCAAGTTCAAATAAGAAAGTTTTAGAAGCTCAAGAATTAAGAGGTAAGAATACAATAAAATACAGGGCTAGGCTTAAAACTCATGCATATATCATGGGTAAAAATATTGTAAATAACATGGATAGAAGTGAAAAATTGTATGATAGTTTGAAGATGCGGGGTTTTAGCGGTGAGATTTCATTCGCTTCTAAGAATCTGAAACTCTTAGATTACATCATGCTTCTCATTTTTCTTTTAATAATGGTTTTTTTAGTCTATTTTGTAGATATTGAATCAATAATTTTAGGTGTTATGTGATTAAACCAGCAATAGAAGTAGATACTATTAATTTCCAATATGACTCAGGGTTCCATTTGGAAAACGTATCGTTTGAAGTGGACAGGAATTCAATTTACGCTTTAATAGGGAATAATGGGTCGGGAAAAACTACAATACTCCGGCTTTTAGTTGGTTTGATATGGCCAATTTCCGGAAACATCAAGATTTTTGAAGAACACTTATCAAAAAACAAGATGAAATTATGGGAAATAAGAAAGCAAATTGGATTTTTATTTCAAAACCCTGACGATCAACTTTTTGCGCCAACAGTCGGAGAAGACGTAGCATTTGGGGCTAGAAACCTAAAATTAACAGAAGAAAAAGTTAAAGATCGAGTCGAATGGGCTTTAAGTGCCGTAAACCTAACTGAATATAAGAACTATTCACCATTTGAATTATCCTGGGGTCAAAAAAAAAGAGTAGCTCTTGCTGGACTTTTGGTCATGAAACCAAGACTGTTAATTCTTGATGAACCATTTGCTAACCTGGATTTTAAATCAATTTATAATCATTTAGAGATCTTAGAAAATTTAAGAAAAGATCAAGATCTCACCATTATATTCACAACCCATAACATGTTTTTTGTAGAAAATTGGGCAGATAAAATGGTATTTATAGACGACGGACACGTAATTTTTGAGGGATCTCCTCAAGAAGGTTTACAAGATGAAAGTGTTCTAAAATCGTTGAGTTCCTATAATGAAATTCTACACCTTTTAAAAAAATAGAAAGATAAAATTATTTGGAATTTTCATTTCTTATGATTGTTGCGATAGACATCCCTAATCCAACGCACATCGAAGATATAGCAAATTCTTTACCGCTTTCTTCTAATTGATGCAAATTGGATCCGATTAATCTACTTCCAGTTGCACCAGTTGGATGTCCAAGTGCAATTGCGCCCCCCCAAGGATTGAATCTAGGATCTTTCCAATCTAATCCCATATCTCGGCAACAAGCGTGAATTACAGGGCTGAATGCCTCATTTATTTCAATGAAAGACATATCATCAAACGTCATTCCAGCTCGCTTCAAGGCTTTTGGCATTGCAATAATAGGGCCAGTAAGTTGTAAGACGGGATCAGAGCCAATTATTGCACAATCAACTATAGACGCTCTTGGTTTTAACCCTAGCTCTTCTGCTAAAGCTCGAGTCATCCATAGTTGTGCTGCTGCACCATCGCTCGTAGGACAGCTATTACCTGCTGTTAAAAATGCTTGGCTCTTCCTCCCTATAATAGTTCTCAAACTCGCAAGTTTTTCCATTGTAGTATTTGGTCTTGGTGTCTCATCTCTCTCAGTTAAGACGGATAAACTTGAATCTTGAACAATATTATTATTCTCGTCAAGTAAAGGTTCTCCTGTAGCTTCATCTAATTTTGGGCACCAAATAGGTTCAATCTCTTTTCCCCTCAGATCCCACGCTTTATTTGCTTTCTGATGTGATAATAATGATAAACTATCAACTTCATGTCTATACTCATCGAGAGATTGCCCATACTTTTTCATATACACTTGTCCAATCACATGTGCAGAATTGATTTGACCAGCAAATGAGGTTTTATATTCCTTAAGCTTCTCATCTACTTCTGGATTGCTTAAGATTTTTTTATTTGGAGCAATCATCACAGGCTTTCCCTGCTTGTCATCAAAAACATAAGAATCTGACATGATAGGATAACGATTTTGGACTTCAACGCCCCCACAAATAACACAATCGTGAATACCACTTGCGATAGCTTGCCATGCGGACAATGCAGTCTGAGAGCCACTAGCGCATTGTCGATTAATTGACATTCCAGGAACGCTTACGGGCAAATGGGCAGCTAAAGCAGCAGTTCTGCCTATATCCAAGGCGCAATCTCCTATCTGACTATTACAAGATACTATTGAATCTTCAATTAAGTTTGGATCGAATTCGTTTCGTTCTAAAATGGTCCGATAACAATGGACCACCAAATCATCACCGCGATGGCGCACGATAGTCCCCCTTTTTTTACCGATAGGAGTTCGAACATAATCAATCAACACTGGTTCCCTTGTTGGATCCTTGAAATATTTTTCGTACAGGTTTATTGGTTCTACCATAAAATCACTTTTTTCAGATTTTAACATTTGAATTTGAAAATAGAAAAATTACTAAAAATAAGAACCTACCGCTTATATTCATTACTCCATAATGAATAATGATTAAGAATTATGATAGTATTCATAAATAAAAAAAAGAATTAATTAATTTTTGAGATTCAATCAGATCTTAATACACTCCCGCAATTAGTACAAAATTTATGATGAGCTTCCACAGAACTCAAGCAAGATGGACAAATTATATATTTTTTCTCAGCTTGTGCTTCTATTGGGAGTTCTTTTATTGTTTCTGGTTCTAGTTGTGTAGTGATTATTTCTGGTTCTGGTTGTGTAATTATTTTTTGCTCGAGAACTTTAAGATTTATGCTTTCCAATTCTTTAGCGAATCTTGCGTTCGTGAAAACAAATTTTAAAACATTCTTTTCACCTGGGAAGAAATTGATGCCTATATGTTCGTCTAGTTTGATATGATTTTTCATTTTTAAGTGGTGAGCCAAATAGGGAAATGCAAATAAAACGAATAAAAGTGCCAAGCCAAAAATGGGAGAATAAAAGGTAAAAGTAAGAATCATAAAGGATATAAGACCTAAAATCAAGCTAAAACATAAAATTTTCCCGGATTTACTCTGTAATCCTCTTTTCATCTCTAATTTAGCTTTACAAGAATGACATACTGGTAGTTCTAATTTATAATCATACTTATAATTAGTGTTTGGAAGAAATCTTCCATAATATGCACGGTGAATTTTATCATCTGCCTTGTTAAAACAAATAATACACTTATCGGGAAAATAAATTTCAGTTGGTTGGGAAAACTCTAGCACGTATTTATCTCTTTTTATTGTATCTGCATAACTTTTAATAGTAATTTACATCCCCCTCCCACATTTTCTGCAAAATTTACTAGTAATAAGATTTTGTGCACCGCAATAAGTACAAAATTTTAGCTTTTGACCGTCTTGTACTAAAGTTTGATTACTAGTAGGAACTTGATCTAAAGTCTGTAAAAGCATATTTTTAATTTGGGTATTGTACGGTTCGGGAACTCCTAACATTAATGATTTTACAAATAAATTTAGCGCTTCATTGGCTTTTCCTTGTTTTAATGCTAAAAATGCTTGATTAGAAACGAATATTGCATATTTTCCTTCATTTGAATCATGTTGTTTAGGTAGGGGAGTCTTATATAAAATAATATTCCGGATTTCATTAGTTGTTACTTCCATCTGTTGAACTGGTGATCTAGTATAATAACTTGAATACCTGGATACGGGTCTATCCTTTTTTTCTACCATTAAAACATTTTGAGTATTATATGATCCCTCAATAAATTTCTTAGGGATACTCTTCATTGATTTTTTCTTAGTTGTCTTGATAGTTTTTACAATTGCATAACCCGCAGTGGATATGATTATTACAAATCCAGCTATATTTAAGATAAACGTCAGCAAGTTTATATGCGAGTCTAAAGGATCTAATCCTAGCATAACTTCCAATCCATCATTGATATTATCTCCATCAGAATCTGGATTAAGTGGATCAGTATAATATATGTTTATTTCTTGTCCATCTGTCAAATCGTCGTTATCACAATCAGGATCGAGAGGATTCGTAAGACCAAAGTACTCTTCCTCATCCCCTAAACCATCCGAATCAGTATCTCCAGTTCTAGGGTTTAAGCCCTTTGAAACTTCAACAACATCAGACAACGAGTCACCATCATAATCTGCTGAATCTGTGTAATTCCATATAATTACATTATTTCCTTCAATCCTTGCAAATAAACCATATCCAGTAAGATCAGAAGCCCCCGATAAAGTCATGATACCCGAATAATTTTCAAATCCCGTGTTTGAAATGGAGTCTTCCATTAAATCATGAGTTTGATAAAGCACTGAATCAGTAACTTCGCATATGCAAAGATAGAGTTCTTCAATCTCTCCAGTACCATAAAGAGAGAAGGAGTAATTTAGAGAATTTGCAGTTTTATTCAGATATAATCCACCTATTGCTGTTTCTAAAACAGCTTCTCCTGAAATTCCATCAGATTCTTGCGGATGATGTGTATAGCCTAAAGATGTCGAATAGGAAACTGCATTTGAGTAGGTATAAGTATACATTTCTTCAAAAGATTTAGCCCCATCGTCATTTCCATCAACTGAATATTCAAGAGAGTTTAAAAAGTAATTTGTAAAGACGCCATGACCTAAGTTAGATGATTCAAGACTAGATTCCTCATCCGTGCATGCTGTCATTATGTATCTATCATTTTGCTGAATTTCATTAATCATTCCGCCTGTATTACAAGCATCAAGAACAACATATGTTTCGTCACAGTTTAATGAATCCAATTTAGAGTCTAACAGAGTATCCAAATAGAAGTATTCAGGATCGTAAGGAATAGAATCATAAGAACATAAAAAATGCGTGCCATTATAGACTTCTACTTCATATTGGTCTATGCTGAAACCATTGGCTGTAATTGAATAATCAGTTATCATTCGAATATAGATTCTATTATCAGAAAGAAGTGGTATCCATCCGGACCAGAAAGCCCCTTGAGATCCAGTATAATCTTCATAATACCATCCATCTGCTAAGTCAGTATCACCAAGATATACATAATCACATCCATATTCTAAACTTAAGGCATCAAAATGCACTCTCATATATGCAGCATCTTCATGATAAATACTCCACATGTGGTCATAGTAATTACTATAGGGATGAGGTGAGTCGATTGAATAAGAATGTACACCACCATTAGTTGTAGAAGCCCCTCCATGACCCGAATAATAAAAGAAAAAAACATCATCTGGTCCAATTTGATTGGCAACTTCATCAAAGGCGTTACTTATTCCTTGTAAAGACGCTTCAGAATCTTGTAAATAATAAACATTTTCAGATTTAAAGTTAAACTCATCAAGCAAAATCGAATAAATTGCCAGGGCATCATCATCACAATATGATAGATCAGAGCTTGTCCCGGGGTAATCCGAAATACCAACAATAATAGCATATCCGGTTTTAGAAACTAATTCGGCGGAAGAAAATGGTATCTCGTTTCTTAGTTCATTCATTTCCAGTGGTTTATCTTCTAGATCACTCATAATAATTATGGGAATAGAATTAACCAACAAATTAACGAATGGTAATAGAAGACAAACAATTAGCACAATTTTCTTTAATAAATTGTCTAAATTCTTATACATAGATTTTAACCCTTGATTAGAGTCAGTTTTAATAATAATTAAACTGATTATTTTTAAATATAAGCTATGTTTATAAATGACCAGAAAAGCTTTTGGCTATAGAATTTTTCACTTTAATGTAAAAAATATTCTTCTTTTTAAAATGTAACGCTTAACCATAGAATAAATGATAAAGTTCATGATAGATTTTAGCCAATCTTGAGATCTTTTCAACATCATTTTGTTCTAAAGCATAGTAGATATAACTAAATAGGCCTTCACGATTTCTTATCCATTCGAGTAATCCCTCAATTTCTGCTTTAAGATAAGGATCTATTGAAGGATAGGAGGGCTTAGAGATTTCACTAATTACTTGTTTTTCTTTTAAATCTACCTCAGTTTCAATAAACTCAGAATTACTACCCTTATCCATCATTGCTGCTGCTCTAGCTATAGCTGGATAAGCCATATGAAACCAACCTTCCGCTTTCGGTTTAATATGTGCAATCATTAATTTTTCATTATCCGGAGTCCCAGCACCGACTAAATGTCCCTTCTTGTGGCGATTAGTACCAATAAACCGTTCTGGTTCCATCTGAAGTATGGAATATCTAACTCCATCGAGTTCGACAGATTGAGCACTCCCACTGTGCCAATTTTTAAGAAATGGTTTTATGTCTCCCTTGATATTCCATTTTGGAGTTGAAAATAAGATTTTTCCATTTTTGGAGAGAATTGCTACTTCTTGAGCATCAGGATAGTGCTTTTGTAGCTTTTTTACCACACTTTTATAATTAACCATTACTTTACATCCTTTTAATCGGTTTAAACTAAATATTAAGATTGGGTGCTAATAAATGGATAGATTCTATAATTTAAAGGACAAATTTTAGCTATTTAATCTTATTTAGTTTTCAGCCAATGCTATTAATATTTACACATGTATTTTCTGAAAATTTTCTTGAAAAGATTTATTGCAGCTTTTTAAAATAAGTTAAACCATCTTCGCTGAAATAATAATTTTTTAATCTCTTATTATACGACATTCCAACACTTTCATACAAACATATAGCAGGAAGATTACTCTCTCTTACTTCTAAATAGCAGTTATTTATACCTCCAGCTCTCATCTTATTAAATGCAAATTCTATAAGCAATCTTCCAAAACCGCGTCTCCTCTGTTTAGATGCTATGGCAAGATTCATAATATGACCGATAAAGCTCATGCTATCATCATCATTCCTATAAATATACTCGTTTTCCCATATAATATACCCCACAATTTCATCCAATAATTCAGAAACATAAAAATTATGAGATCCCTGACCTTCATCATTCAAAGAAGTACGTTTCAACATCATTTTGAAAATGGGTTTTGTCCAAGGCTCCTCAAAACAATCTTTCTCAATTTGTAATATAGTCGAGATATCTTTTAAGCTAGCAAGTCTAATATGAATATCCAAATTCATCCACATAATTACTTTTTACTTAGAGAGATAAGAGGATATGCTTTAAATAATAAACCCTTTAATGAGAAATTCATAATCATAAAATTCAATCGTTCTTTCAATTTAATTAATAAATTGATTTAGATTAAAAATTGGACCATAATAATTATTTAAATCTCTTTTAATGAATCTATAATAACGATTAATATTAAAAATATAATAAAAAGGTGAAATAATTGTCAGATGAAGAATTAGAGTCTCTATGGCGTGACTTCGGAAAGAATATGAATCTCGTAGCCATTATGACAGTTTTAACGATAGTTACTGGCATTACTGGTATTATAGCTGCAATTTTTCTATTTATGGCCCTTGGAAACATTAAAATGATAAACTATAGGTTAAATAGCCAATATTTAGATGAATTCCGGTCGAAATATATCACCGCTTTCGTATTGAAATTTGTGTGTATCCCATTTCTTATAGTAGGTATTGTTTTATTGGTATTCCCGTTTGGAGCCTTACCTATGGGTATGGGTTATATTCCCAGTTATTATTGGTTTAATCTTCTAATTGGTATTGTTCCTGTAGTAATTTCCTTCATTCTTTTCATCATTTCTTATTCAATTGAAATGAAAGCATGGGATAACTTGAAATATTTTTTAGAAGAAAACAGATCTATGTTTCCGGAACATATTGCTCGAGAGACTATTGATGGTGCAGAAAAGCTAAGAACAGGAGCCTTGCTTTATGCTCTTGGGTTCCTTATCATTACTGCTATAATCGGATTCATTCTCCAAGTTATAGGGTTCTTTAAACTTGCTAAACTCGAAAATAGATATAGCATGCCTACTGTCGCAAAACCCCCAATGCCTAATGCCCCTAAAGCTCCACAACCACCCGTAACTCCTGTAGCACCAGTTAGTCAACCCACGAAATCTCCGTATGCTGTTGAAGAAAAGGTGGTTGGGACCCGCCCAAAATTTTGTCCTAACTGTGGTTCTGAATTAAAGGGTGAAGGTAAGTATTGTCCTGATTGTGGTTCAAAAATTTCCTAAAATTCTAATTATAAATTTTTTCCTCTATTTTTTTTCAAGTCTCTTATCAATTTTATTATAACATCAAACAGGAAGATCATTTTTCGATGAAATTCATTGAAATATCAATTTAAAATCATTATCCGTTTTAATTTTAAGAATTTATATTAGTAGTATATCTTATTAATATTCATGAATAAATTTGAAATCTAAAAATATTTTTTTTTCCAATACCTCATGTAGGCTTTGAACAACTGTTTTGGAATTCCTATCTTATTAAATTCCAATTTTATGTAATAGATAATTTTCTTTTGCTTCTTTTGAAATAAGAGCATATATCTAAATTGACATGACCATAAGCCAAATTAAAAAGGTAATGTCATTCAAATAATATTGAATCTATAAGGAAATTAAAAAAGAAAGGGGAGAAATTTGAGTTGTTTTCAAAGCTTTCATTCTTCTTTGCATCCAGAACAACGATCATCATAATTAACTTGATGTTCATGCTCGATTTTAGAAGTTACACATGCTTCGCAATACTTTAGCCAAATTTCGGTTTTTTTCTCAGAGTTCCCATACTCCATTTTAGAGACCAAAAAGGGGTTATAATTAAATTTGATATACTAGCATCGTTAATTGGTTTTAAACTTTATCAAAGCGACAAAATGAATTGATTTTGATAACAGAAGATTTTAAAAAACATATATTTAAATAAGGGACTTAAAATGCTCCTTAATTTTTGATTTTCATGATTAAATTAGCGATGCTATTATCTCAAAAAGCATGCAATCGTAATTAAAGCATTTTCCATTGGACAAAATCATCATCATATTCTTCAAACTTTAGGCCTCTGATAAAATTATAGGAAGCTTTGTTATCAATATATACTTTACATCGCAACTCGACTACACCACGAGTTTTAAAATAATTCCACGTCTCTAAACCTAACATTGTTCCCAACCCTCTTTTCTGTAATCGAGGAAGAACTCCCATTCCTGCAATTACTCCAATTTTTTTATCGGTACCTGTGAAATATATCAATGCAAATCCACTATCTATTCCATTAACTTTTGCAATGAGAAAGATAATCTCATCATCCTTTATGTTCTCAATAATTAATTCTTTATCCAAAGGTCGATATGGCATTGGAGTAGAATGCCAAGCTAAATCATGAAGAACTATAAGACTTTCTAAATCATCCATAGTTGCTTCTCGAATTTCAGCTTTTAAAATATCAAGTGAAACTCTATCCTTTAAGTTTTGTTCATAATCTGGGGTTATCATTGATACAGGAAGTCGCATTTGAATATAATTTATATCCTTGTTTCCTATACTCATTAATTCCCTCGAAAATTTTAAGAAAAAAGATTTTAATTTTCCCATCTTAAAAATCCACCTAATTTAATATTCTTCGAATCCAAGACTTCGAATAAATTTATACCCATTTTTATTTTCTTTTGAAACCCTACAATGTAATTCTTTAAGACCCTTATTTTTAAAAAATTCCCATATTTTAAGACCTAAAATGGTTCCTAATCCTTTCCCTTGAAGCGTCGGGAGAACTCCTAATGCAGCAACTACTCCAACATCTTTTTTATTTCCCGTAAAATATACGATTCCGAAACCGCTGTCAATACCATCAACTTGTGCGATCAAAAATGTTATGTTTGGATCTTTTATTAGATCTCTTAAAAGATCACTTGAAAATGGTTTATATCGCATATGCGTGTTTTGCCAAATTAATTCATGTAATTTTTGAAAAATCTCAATATCACTAAGCTTAGCTTCTCTAATCTTTGCATTAATAATGCCATGTTCAGCTCGAATCTTTAAAGATTTTTCAAATTGATTGGTGATTTTTTCTATTGGTAACTTCATTTTTATGTAATCGGAGTCACTTTTGAGATCATCTAAAGTCTCAGCTAACATTTTTTGAAGGAGGGATCTGAACCATTCCATTTTCTTCAATAAATTTAAAGATCAATTGTATAAATCAATTTCTAATAAACTAAAAATTGTAAACTATGCGGAGTTAAAACAGGCCCATTGAAATCCCATTATTAATGATGTTTATCGTAGATTTTAACCAATAAATTATCAAATTAAAATAGACGAGAATAATATTTACTTGCATTTACTTCTCTCTAAAAGACTTACAATAAATTTATAAACAAGAAGACTTAATAATGTATAACATTTTAATTAATTTCATAACAAAAATAGATTAAAATTTAGTATTAATTATTAATATTGTACAGAGGAAATGCATAAAATATAGTATGACTGAAAATTCTACCCATTTAACTAGCTTAAATGTTTTAATTTTCTC
Source organism: uncultured archaeon (assembly GCA_964632315.1). GTDB lineage: Archaea > Asgardarchaeota > Lokiarchaeia > Sigyniarchaeales > SOKP01 > SOKP01. The sequence goes on along the minus strand of CAZWEM010000017.1, from coordinate 60,674 downwards.
TGAAATCAAAATTTTACCCATTCTTGAGAAGATTTTTTAAACCTGATGATATATTTTGATAAATTTGAAGCTAATACTAAAAAAAGGAAGAAATGATGAAAAAAGTTGAATTAGTGTATCGAACTATAGGAGAGAGAACAAGTGAAATCGCACTTGAATTTGCAAAACAAAACATCCAGCCTTGGAAAATTCACACAATAAGAGAAATAAAACCTTTTTCAAAGGCGATGGAAGAAATATTGAAGATTGAATACGACGATGACACTGAACTGGTTGTGTTTATGGATGCTGATTGTTTGATCTTTGAGGATTTAAGACCATTTATTGAAGAAAACGATATTCCATATGTTGATTGCTATGTTCTTGATAAATTTCGAGGATACGTGCATATGGGTGTTCACATTACCAGAAGAGATGTCGTTGAAGAGATGAAAAAAGTATCCTTGAATAACGAGGACTTACTCTATGTTCTTAAACCCGAAACAGCAATTAGAAATGTTGCTTTAGAGAATTTAAAAACTAAAAAGAAATATAAGCGATTTAAGATTTTACATGATTTTTATCAATATTACGAACATGTCTTTATTAAATGTGCTATTAGAGAATTGAGAAGTAGAGAGGAGTATCCTAAAGCAAAGCTTCAAGCAGCGATCGATAATTGGAAATATGAAGATAAAGATTTTGTTGTTGCCTTAGAAGCTATTAAATTCGCTAAAAAGAAGGTTCCTCTAGATACTTCACCAATGAAAATATCAGAGTTTATTGAGAATTTACCTGCTATAGCTCGATTTATCGTGCAAGAATTAGGATTAGAGGAAAAAAAACCTCTAAAGTTAGATCTTGTAAAGGATCTTAAAGCTGCAGCCAACATCATGGGCGCTTTTGGAGATGATGCTCAAAAAGTATTTTGCTTGGGATTGAGTAGAACTAGCACAAAAAGTCTTACAAAAGCACTAAATATTTTGGGAACAAACGTAATTCATTACCCCATAGATAAAGTGACTCATTATGAACTAATTCATGGACATTATAATTTTACTATTCTGCAAGATTATGATGGAATATCAGATATAACCGTTTCTCCCTATTACAGAGAACTAGACCAATTATTTCCAAATAGCAAATTTATATTAACTATTCGAGAAAAGAAAAAGTGGCTAGAATCTCTTAGAAGCCATTGGGAAGATAGACCTCCTTATGATGATCTAAAACAAACGGAAACCCATCTAAAAATCAGGAGATTCCTTAGGGCTGCAGTATATGGCATATATACGTTTAATGAGCAGAGACTTTCTAATGTATATGATGTGTATCACAAGGACGTCTTAGACTACTTTAAGGATAGAACAGATGATTTATTAGTAATTGATATTACGAAAGGAGAAGGTTGGGAGAAATTATGTCCCTTCTTTGGGAAGAATGCACTCGATGCACCATTTCCTCATGTTAATAACGAAGATGAACTCCTCGAACTTCTTTGATTGGAAGAATAATAAGTAATCTTTTAGAAAAGAAATCATGAATGATGTAAAAAGCTGTAAATTGTGTTTCATTATCGGAGCACCACATTCTGGTTCAACCTTGGTTGGATTGATTTTAGGTAGTCATAGCACAGCATTTTTTGCTGGTGAAGCGAATAAAGTAATCTTCTTCAATGATCCTAATTTTGAGGAGGAAAGAAAATTCTGTCGACTATGTGGAAAGGATTGCAGAATTTGGAATAAAGTAAATCCAAATGGTCCTAATTTATATCTTCAATTAAATGAATTAACTAAAAAGTCTATTATAATTGATTCCACCAAAAATTTAGAGTGGATACACAAACAACTGGAATTAGCTGAATATATTAAATTAGATACTTGTCTAATTTTTCTAAAAAGGGATGTTAGAGCAGTAATCAATTCCTTAGCTCGTAAATATCCAAATAAACCTATAGAGGAACTTATTGATAGTTGGTATGAACATATCAGAGAAACAAAAGAATTGTTTACTGATTTCAAAGGAAAGAAGATTGAGATTTATTATGAAGATTTAACCCTAAATCCAGATCAAATAATCGAGAGACTCTGTGCGTTCTTAGAAATTAATTATGAACCAGAGATGAAAAATTATTATCACAAAGATCATCATTCTATAGGTGGAAATATAGGTACACATTATCTTCTCTTAAAAGCGAAAAATTATGAGGAAGAGTGGTTATTAACTAAAAGGAATGAATATTATTATCGTGATCATCCTTTATCAATCAAACTTGATGAAAGATGGAAATTTGAATTAGATAAGGGCATTGAAAAGATCATAATAGAAAGAGCAGGTCCATTATTTAGCGAATTCAATTGGAATTACTGATCTTGTGGCTGACAAGTTCGAATTTAATATTTATATTCATGTTTTCCTACTTTCATTCTTTGAGTTAAAGTTTCGTTAGGATATTTTTTTCGAATCTCTATAAAATTTAATACCTCATATCCTTGTTTTTTTAAAAAGGGTATGATCTTCTCGTTATTAGGATGTACCCAATTATACAATGTATCTCCTCCAAGTTCAATTGCAACTTGCTCTGCCCTTTTGAATAATGCAGAAGCAATTCCTTTTCGTCTTTCTTCAGGTATCACATATAGTAATTCATCCCATACCACGTTCTCGTCTATCCGACATACTGTAAAACCCAGAATCTTATTATCATCATCAATAGCTAAAAAGAATGGAAATTTGTTTCGTAAATAATATTCTAAATCTTCATTAGCAGCTTCGAAATCTACTTCCTTTTCACGATTCTTCAATTTAGCAAGCGAAATTGCATTCTGTGCAATTAAAGGAATTAATTTAGTCTTGAAAACGTCATTATATGATATAATTTTCATAGTATCATCTCTGATAATTAGACTAGTATTTTAATCATAAAGATTTTTAATTTTTTATCATTAAAGGAATAATGTTCTGTGAAATAGAAGGACAAAAAATACCCGTGATCTCAGTAGGAACTTCACCATTTCTTGGAGCTGCTCAATTTGGTAAAAATGCAAGAATATATCGTAAAAAATTCATGAATGATGCCAATGCAATGTTAGAAATATTAAAGGCAGCATATCGTGCGGGTGCGCGAGGAATTGAGTTGATTCCAATAGGGAAGATCCCGGAAGCTGCAAATTTAATGAAGGATTCATATGATGATTTTATTATAACTGGTTCTACAGCACCAGGACCCGATCCAATGATAGATGAGCTTCTTGAATTAGATGCTAAAATCATCTTTGCTCATGGGATGGTATCAGATAAAAAAGACAAAAAATTGCTCAAGATGTTAAATGATATCGAATCTCGAGGGTGCATTCCAGGTGTAGCTGCGCATAATCCAGTTTCAACTTTGAACTATGTATTCGAAAATGCGCCCCAAGTTAGAACATTTTTAATCCCATTTAACGCTGTTGGTCTTTTTATGGGAGAACAAAAGAAGTTGGAAGAACTTGTTGACTCTCGAAAAGATTTATCAATTATGGGAATGAAAACCATCGCTGCAGGAAAAATTGAGCCTAATAAAGCCTATGAATATATCTCAAAACACAATATAAAATGCGTGACAATAGGGTTGGTAACTGTTGAACAAGCTCAAGAATCAACTGAATTAGCATTAAAAATGCTAGCAAATTAAATTTTTCATTTTTACTTTTTATTATCCCTCTGTCTAAAATTTGAAACCTTTGTAGATATAGAGGAGCAATCAAATTTAGTACTAATTTACTTCTAATTATCCCTCCCTTTTTTAATAAAATACTTAGGTAAGCCCTAAATGATTTAATATTTAATTGATCTTGTATTATCTACTAAAATTTAAAATATAAAAAAGAGAAAATAAATGATCAATTCAATTAAACCTAAATATTCTTTCTACGTTATTGCTCCTTTTAATTCTAAAATGGTCATTGATTATTCGTCCCTTATTGGAAAATATGAAGATTTTAGAAAACTGATGTGTGCCAACTTACAAAAAGCGTGCCCAGACCAAGTCCTTATTGAACAGTTTGCCAATGAAAAAAACCCCTTTAAACGCATTAGAAAATGGATGGGTGAAAAGGCTAAAGAACGAACACACTATGATGATGAACTACTATTCAAGGGAACTGGAGGAAGTGGAGCGATGAAACGAGATAAAAGCATTATTACAATTCAACTGGATGAAGAAATTAAATTACCTAACGACGTAATTGGAGTAAACATCTTTAGTTCAAACCCCTCACTCTTAGTTGAAAACTTAAGCTTTCATGAATATGGAATAGGTATGCTTTATTGCAAGGTAGATCTCTCTTTTAACCAAGATTTTATGAATACAAATCCAAGAAAAATTATGGCAGACTTGCTTGATCAAATATTAAGAAATGAAGAATTATTAGAACTAACACAATCCACTTGTTCGAATGTTTTAGGAGAATATAATAGGATTTTAGAGGATTTTGAGATTGAAAAACCTCTCATGACTTATGATGATTTATTTGGTAATCAAAAATCGGGAATTCCCTTATGGGGTCATATTGTACTCGTTCGAAATAAAGCAAATGGCGAGGAACACTTACCAATTGATGAGATGATGAAAAAGGTAGTAGAAGTAAGTCATCCTGAGGGTGGAATTAACTTTGCTAAAGGAACCAAGGGATTCGTCCATACCGGATGGGGAAATAGTTTATGGGCAGATTTAAATGAAACTGAATTAAATTATGCTAAGGATACACTTAGATACCTGGAAATAGAATATCGAACACTTCAGGTTTTTAACGATATATTGTATAAACGATTAAACCAGTTAGCTTCATATAGTGGATTGCAAAAAAAGCGGATCAAACGATCCGTCAATTGGATAAACAAACTAAGGATAGAAATGGAGTTGTATTCCCTGAATAAAAATAATTTTCTACAAAATCTCGCTCCCTTCGCACATTTCGTATATAATGAATCAAACATAAGCTGGAGAAGCTCTCAAATGGAAGATTTTTTCACTGATAAATTAGACACTTTCGAATATTTATACAATCGTGGTAAAGAGAGGTTGCAAGAAATTAGTGATAGCAAGATCAACAATATTTTGTTTATATTTACTTGTTTATCTTTAATAAGTACGTTCATTGACGGGTTAATTTTTGTTACGGCAGATCATATTGCAGAATCCTTAGCATTCCGATTATTTCTGTTAATTTTTCCTCCAATCGCCTTCATTGTAATTATAATACTAATCATAGAGCGGTTTGTCGGATCAAAAAAATAGAACTTGTATAGCAACTTTTAGATATAATAATTTCTTTTTTTCTTACCTATATGTAGGATGTGAAACATAATTAAGTTAAAAAAGCTTGAAGTTTTAAATACAGAAGAAATTAGTAAGATTCATGAATCTACTGTGTATTTACTCGAAAATGTTGGTGTTATTGTAGATTCTAAATATGCTCGTGAACTCTTTCAAGATCATGGTGCAGAAATAGATGAAAAATCCAAATTAGTTAAAATACCAGAAGTTCTTTTAAATAAATATTTAAACCGCGTTCCTAAGGAGTTTTCGTTATATGGTCCAGATGGTGGTTTCAAGATAGAAATTACTACGGATAATGTTCATTTTACTACTCAAGGTGCTCCCACGAAATTATATGATACTCAAAATCCTCTAAGTCCTAGAGATGCTACTCTCCAAGATTTCATCAAATTTTTGAAAATTGTTGATTCTCTTGAAAATATTTCATCCTCTCATTTAGATCTGTGGCCTGTTGATATCCCTTATGTGACTCTTCATTGTCATGCAATTAAAGAATGGGCAAGGAATAGTAGAAAGCCGTTTGGAATAGGAACCAGAGGAGAATACATGTCTAAAGATGTGATGAAGCTTCTCACAATCTTGGTGGGGAGTAAAAAGGAATTAATTAGCAGACCACGAATTGTCGGTTTCTTCAATCCACTCAGCCCTCTTACTTTACCAAGAGTATTATTAGGCGGACTTTCTGTCTTTGCCAAATATCACCAACCATTGATCATTGCTCCATCAGCAAGTGGCGGATTAAATGCACCTATAACTCTTGCGGGTTTATTAACCCAAACTAATGGAGAAGTATTATCTTCAATCATGCTAACTCAATTAATAAGTCCTGGAACTCCCGTGTTATATGGAACTGTGAATACTCCAATAGATCCAAGAACTGGAAATGTTGCTTGGGGTTCAATAGAAACCAGTTTAATAACTATTGCGAGTGCTCAACTAGCTCGGTTTTATAAAATTCCCTCACGTGCTTCTGGATGCATTACAAATTCAAATTGTTTTGACATGCAAAATGGTTTTGAAAGGTTTAATACCCTGTCAGCAGCAGCTTATGCAGGCATAAATTATATAACATGTGCCGGAACCTATGAATGTGGGCTTAGCTCAAGTTTAGAATTACTCCCTATCGATAATGAAATGGCGGGGATGGTATTACGCGGCTTAAGAGGCATAGATGTCAATCCTGAGTCGATTGCTCTAAATCAAATTAAAAATGTGATGAAAGGAATAAATGAGGGGGCACATTTCTTAGGTTTACAACACACTTCTAAAAATGTCAAAAAAGAATTGTTTATCCCAAATTTAAGTGAACGAAACTCGAGAAAAACTTGGATTAAAAAAGGCGCACTTGACATTATTGATAAAGCACATGAAAAGGTGGATGAAATATTAAAAAATCACGTTCCAAATACATTATCAATGGAAGTGGAAAAAAAAATCGATCTTTATCTTAAAAAAGTTGAAAAGAGAAACATTAATGAATACTTGAATAAATTCTAATATAGATATTACCTTAAAATGAATCGCTATGAATTCAAAAGAGAGAGTTAAAGCAGCCTTAAATTTTCAAAGTCCAGACAAAGTACCAACCTTTAATTTAGTTTCTGGGGATGTATATCCTTTTCCTATAACTCATTCAAAGAATTGGCACCCTGGTTGGAATGAAGGAGAAGAAGGTTTATTTCCCCATTTGAGGGCTGGTTATGATAATTGGAATAGACCAGATTGGGCGAAAGTTCCAAAATATGAAGGTAATAACTGGAAAAAAATCCCTCATGAAGAGATCGATGAATGGGGCTGTCTTTGGAGGATGCAAGGAAACGATAAAAACATGGGACATCCTGGTAGGCCTTCACTTTTAAACTGGGATAATCTTGACGATTATCTATTGAAATATACGCCTGATGCGAGCGATAAAACTAGATACGAAGCTGCAAAAATCCTTTTAAATAACTTAACAGAAGAAAAATACACTATACTACTATTAAACAGTTTTGGCCCTTCTCAAGTGGTTGCAGCCATGCGTGGATTTGATACTTATTTAATAGACCATAGGAGACATCCGAATAAATTAAAGCTTGCATTGAAGGCTGTTGCGGATTATCACGTGGATGTTCTTAAATACGCAAAGAAGTATGGAATATATCCCGATGGGATTTGGATAGTCGACGATTTGGGGGAACAAACAGGTCCTTTCTTCAGTCCTAAAACTTTTGAGGAATTCTATGAAGAATCATATTGTACCATAATTGAGGGTGCTCATGATTTAGGTATAGATGTCCATCTTCATTGTTGCGGAAAAATCGACCCTTTACTTGAACCACTTATCAAATGGGGGCTTGATGCTATTGAATTAGACAGTCCACGAATGAGTGGATATACCGATTTAGCAAAGTATCGGGGTACGATAATGTTCTGGGGATGCGTGAATATTCAATCAATTTACACGCAAGGCACTCCCGAAGAAGTTGAACGAGAAGTGTGGCACATGGTGAGGAATTTAGGTACGAAATATGGTGGATTTGGCGCTTATTTCTATCCTACTCCACGAGATCTCAATGCACCTCGGAAAAATATTAAAGCTTTTGAGAAAGGATTACAAAAATTTGGGAATTATTCAATGATTCCAAAACATTGGTGGAATTACCCAGTTTCCCAAGAATGGGACAATTTAGTTCCTCCTCTTCCTCCAGCTTCTTGATAGAACATTCTTTACTTCTTCTTTTCTTTTCCTATATTACTAAGTTTATAGAAGAATTCTAGATTTAACTGTTCATCAGCGGTGAAAAATTGCTTGGTAAAAAAATGGCTACATATAATACTTGATATAAAAGCAGCACACAATAACATCATGAAGATAACAACTTGATAAACAGCAGCTTCAATGGGAGAGGCTCCACCAACAATCATTCCAGACATTAGTCCTGGGATATTAACAACCCCTAAAACAGCTACTCGATTGAGGGTAGGCACCAAATTCACACGAAAAGCGTCTCGTGTAATATTTTTGATAGCTTTAGTGGGACTCGCTCCTAAGCTGAGTGCCGCCTCTATTTCACCTCTTGATTTTAGGATATCTGATTTAGCTCTCTCCAAGGTCAAACCAGTTTGTCTCATCGCAAAAAATATCGTCATGCTTCCAATCGGAATAACAAAACTCCCGAAAGTCGACTGAGTATTACTTGCTTGATAAACAATTCCATTAAAGTTAGGGATCGCTCCAGAAAAAATTACAAATGTCATTATAAGCAGACTACTAAAAGTAATTCCAATAAAGTTAATCCGAAATGTTTTTGGATAAGGATAAGACTTATAATTCGTGTAAGCCGCAAACACACACATGAAAAATAAGATACCATATAATATCCAAAGTTGTTCAATTCCAAAAATTAAGACTAAGATGGACCCTAATAAGACAATTTGAACTAATCCCCTGGCAAAACTCCATATAATTTTTTTCTCCAGTTTAGTATCCTTCCATAAAGATAACCCTATTAAGACTATAACCAAAAGACTCGCAAATGCAAGCCTAATCCATAAATCTGGGTTGGTTAAATTAGAAAGTATTTCATCTATAACGGCCATTATTTATTTCTCCTCCTTTTTCTTAAAGAATGATTTAATCTCATTCCGGTTATAATTTGAAAAAAATTCTGTAGTATCACTCTTTTCAATCATCTTACCTTGTCTCAAAAATAATAAACAATCAGTGATACGCTCAGTTTGCTCCAAAGAATGAGATACAATTATAATCTTGACTCCCTCTTCATTTAGTTTCGTAATTGTTTGTTCTATGATCTCTTCTGAACTGATATCTAGGGAACTAGTAGGTTCATCTAGAAGTAAGACTCTAGGTTGATTTGCAAGACTTCTGGCAAGACTAACTCTTTGTTGTTCTCCCCCAGAGAGGCCTTCAATATCCCTCTCCAAGTAACCTGAATCTAATGCAACCTTTGCTAAAAGTTGAATTAAATCTTCTTCTGAATAGTCAATATTCCATATTAATGGACCATATAGTAAATTATCTTTTACAGTTCCAGGAAAGAGAAATGCTTGTTGTTGAAGCATTCCGATTTCTTTTCTTAAATTTTGAGATGGCATCTCCTTTAAATCGTTATCTCTATAAATAATTTGTCCAGCAGTAGGGGAAATCAATTTGTTTAATAATCGCAAGAAAGTACTCTTTCCCGCGCCAGAAGGGCCAATTATTCCGGTTATTTTATCTTGCGCAATGTTGATTGAAATATGATCTAAAATTGTCTTTTCAGCAATCTTAAATGAGACTTCATTAATTGAAAAAAGTGGTGATTTCATGACTTATAATAGAAGAGTTATAATTAAGAATTTTATTATAATAAAAAGAAAAAAAGATTCAAAAAAGCATCTTCACTCATAAAAGTTGTTAAGAATAATTTTATAAAACTACCCTAAATGCTATAATATGTAAACTAAGTCCTTTAATTCCCCTCGAAAAGTTGGTTTTGGAGTAGTAGGTTCTAAATTTGTATTAGTACTAGGAACTAAATAAGTTAGGCATCCATATTCCTTCGCTAACATGTCCTTATTTTCATCTCCTACCATCAAACAATTGTTTGGTTTGACTTTCAAGGTGTTAAAAATTTGGGCATAGTATTTCTCATGAGGTTTATTCGCATGCATGTTTTCAATCGTCGTAATAAATGCATAGTTAAAATCACCTACACCAGCCCAATCAAGTCTTTGTTTGATTGCTGTTAAGGGAATTATTGGGGTTGTAGCAATTACAACATCATATCCCTGTTCAAAGACTTTAGACATTACAGAGCGAGCCTCGTGCTTAACTTCGGTATGTACTTTTAATTTGACAAAATCTTTTTCATAAAATTCATCAAAAAGAGGGTCGACATCTTTCCTTGAACGACCATTGAGAGGAAAAAAAACTTTCTCAAAAATTTTTTCATTTGTAACTCCTCCATCATTTTGATCTATCCTATTTGATGCTTCTAATAATAAAGAAATAAATTTACTTGGTCGGATAATATGTTTAAATTTCTCCGAAAGAAGTTTCATGTAGTTTGGGATTAATTTTTTTAAATCTACATTAATTAGTGTTCCATCAAGATCAAATAAAATTGCTTTAATGCTTTTTAATTTCATTTTGACTATTCCTGATAATTCCCCTATTGATACTAATTCAAATGATTTCTTCTACTTATTTTTTGGTTTATTTTTTCTATTTCTTTTTGATTTCTTGTTGCATTGAATACATATTTGACTAAAAGGCATCTCTTTTCCACAGATTTGACAAAAACTAGGTCCAGTAGTACATTCTTTATTTTTCATTCTAAAGTGGAATTTTTCCTTCTAAAATTTAAAGAACAATAATAAATATTATTAAAATCAAATAATTTATACTTATAGCAACATTCGTCAAAACCATGAAAATCGAGTTAGAAGACTTAAACAATGGCTCGGTATACGTTGGAGATAAACTCGGGATCTTAACCAAGTTTAATTTTGAAGAGGATTCTGAAATACTCTGGAGTGGTTTACAGCTTTTAACAAATCCACCTTGTGCAAAAGAATTACAGATTGCAAAAGCGGAAATCTTTTCAAAAGGTACTTTTGAATCTGGAGAATACATACGAAACAGAATGCTGTTAATTAAAAATAACGTTGTACCCACGATAAAAAATCGTAATTTAGAATACTACATTAAGCTTATATTAAGACAACCTCATCCTATAAATCCTGATGACGATCTACTCGTAAATAAGACAAAAAGAATTGAAATTAAAGCAAAAGGTATCGGATTGCAGACAAAAAAGTCGAATCCTATATCTTTTTCATTATCAGGTTTAAATATCAATCTCTCAAAAGACATATTCAAACCTGGAGAGACTATAAAGGTCAACTTTAGTTCAGATGAATTAAAAGAGATTGAAATTAGATTGTTACAGGAAGCAAATTTGATCTGTTATTGTGATGCCTATGGGCAAAATTGTAGAAAAGTAGAAAAATTACCCCCAGCTATAGCAGGAGATGCAAAGACTACCAATGTTGAAAAAGGTTTCCTCTTAATTAAAGTTCCAGAGATCGCTGAGCCCTCCCATAGCTATGTTTGGGAAGCCCAAGAGAAGGAGCAATGGGGTTTTAAGTTTGGTGATTACACCCGATGGTCATTAAGAGTCATGGGAAAACTTTCATCTGGACGAGAAAAAATAAAATTCGATGTACCAATAACTATTGTCTCTAAGCCCGTTGAAGAGGGGATGATTGGAGAGGATTTATTTGCCAGTCAAGGTTCGAGCGCGCCCTCTCTATTCGAAGGGCTTTCCTCAAAATTACAAAAAGTATTTCAAATAGCATCAATCGATTCAGATATGGACAAATATAGAATAAAAATCAAAAATATAACAAAAAATACTCTCTATGGGGTTTCAGTTAAGGTTTCGGGCTTACTTGAAGGATTATTTGAAAGTACTCCCGTTTTAAAGGGTTTTAATAAATGGAAATCTGGAGAGGAAAAAGAAATTGATTATGAAACAAAGCAAAATGTTTCTGCTTTAATCACTTTACTAGAGGATAATGATCAAAAAAACATACGGATTCAATCTCCCGTTTCATCAGATTTCTTTTAATTTAATTGGCAATTAATTCTTGAATTAAAAAATGAAAAACGAAAAAGAAAGGTTAAATTCTTATTACTTTAATAATCCATCTGATAACATGGTGGAAAGAGAATTAAACCACGTTAAGCTTAAATATTTAATTTTTGAGAATGAATTATCTCTTCAGACTGAGCCGAAAGAACTTGTTAATGGGTGTCTTTTAGAGGGGAAAGGAACATTAAATTATGAACAGAGGTCTTATGAGATAAATAAATTTGATATTTTCTTCCTTCCTCAAAAAAAGTCTATTAAGATTAATCTCCAAGATTCGAACTCATCAAAAATATGCTTGATGAGTTATGAAGTTGAAACCATAGTGAATACCGAGTTAGAACTCGAACTCGAAAAGTTTAATCTTGATAAATTTTTACCTCGAGGTGAACATTCCTCATCTAATTTGATGTCAACATATCGAACAGTATGGACCGCAATAAAGAATGGTTATTTTATGTCAGGATTTACTAATATTCCATCAAGATCATTGAAAGAGGGAACTATTACAAGCGTGAATCTTGAGAAAAATCAAAGTGGAAATGAGGAGATTTATGCACATATTCATCCTGGGAATCCAGAGGTTTATATTGCTTGTGTTGATGATAATAAGTATGCACTGACTCAATATTTGATAAATAGAGAAGGAATTTCTGTTAGTCATGATTTGAACAACGGGGAAGGAGCTTTTTTTCCAGGTGAATGTGGTCATAGTAATTTTGCTCGACCAATTTACAAGAATTTGAAGTATTGCATGTATCTATGGATGATTCCTACTTTTGGGAGATCTACTACGGTTAATCCAATTACTTTAAAGTAAATCTATAAATCCTTTATGACTGGAAAAATAATAGATTTATTCATATTCATTAAAACCAACCTCAAGATATCCTCAAAACAAGTTAAAACGTTCTCTCCATTAAGCGCAATGGTGTACCTCACTTCTTTATTTTGATAAAATTGATAATCTATTTTTTTAAGAAAAGATTCAGGACTAAATTTATCAGGTAAATCTTGCTTGTTAAATGCCATAACTAATGGTAGTTTTTCGATTTTATCATGAAAATATGTCTTTAATTCGTTCCAAGAGATCAAATTCCTTTCCCAAGCTACTTCTTGACTATCAGCAATGAAAATTATACCATCTACGCCCCTTAGCGTAATGGGGCGAGTAACGATATAAAAATCTTGTCCCGTACATGAATAAAGATTTATCTTGAGCCTCCACTCTTTATTTTTAAATGAGATGACTCCATAGTCAAAAAAAAGAGTTCTTCTCACAGTACTTTCAATACTAGAGAGTTCCTCTCTTTTACCAAAATGCTCAAAAAGAGATTTAATTGAAGTGGTCTTTCCTGACATTGCTGGTCCAAAATATACAATCTTAAATTGTATAGTTTTTACAAGAAAATCTATAATCATGAGTTACGTGCACAAACTAACTATTTGCAATATTTCTAATTTAGTATTTAAAAAACCAACATTTTTAGTAGGGTTTTTAATTTAAAACTATCCTATCCTTTTCAAAATTGTTTTGTAAGCACGAGAGAGTTATAATATGATTTTATTTCCTTCAATGTGAATTGTGGTTAAATCCCTTAATATTAAGAGTTCTAATTCTCTTTTTAAAGTACTTATGTCTAAATCCAAACCTGTTTCTTTTTTCAAGTATTCATCTAGTTCATGAATATCAATAAATTTTGGATCGTGAGGGAACGCATTTGAATTTAAAATTTTGAGAATTATTTGTTGATTGGAAAAAGAGGTAGCATTGGAAATTAACTGGTATAGTTGATGGATCAACTCATATTCAAAATCTCCCTCCTTTTCCAACTCTTTTAATTCCTCTAATAAAGTTAATGCTTGTTTATACTTTTCATGTATCATCAGATTTTCAGCTTCCATCAATCTATTATAAAATTCTTTGGAATTCATGATAATTTAACCTAAAAAATTGATTATTTACATTTAATTATTGCATAATAAAAGGAATGGTGGTTTTTTTTTATTAGTATTCTAAAATCATTATTAGGAAAAAATAATTTATGGCGAGAATTCCCCCATATTTTATTAAGAAACGTTTTATATAGGAACTTTTATTTTATATTATAACTAATAAAGTAGTTGATTTAACATGGTTGATAAAGAAAAAATAAAAGAAGTCATTTCAAAGATTAGGCCACAACTCCAAGCTGATGGAGGAGATATTGAGTTAATCTCTATTGAAGATGATGGTGTTGTAAAAGTACGACTTTTAGGACATTGTGCAGGTTGCATGCACGCACAACAAACTTTAACTTACGGAGTAGAAGCAGCTATAAAAAAGTTTGTTCCAGATGTTAAAGCAGTTGTAAATGTACCTTACTAATTTTTTTATCTCTTTTAGCTCAGTATAAAAGAAGTTACTATCTAACTAATATTTGATTTCTACTAATTCTTACTTTCAATAATGATAACCTATTAATTTTATGATGGTTTTATGATTCTAATGGTCTATTTTTTTCAAAAAGTTAATTAGATTAGTAAAATTAAATAGAATTACAGAGTTAATTCTTGAAAAAAAATGAATGAACAAGAAAAAGTTCAAGGAAACCAATCAGAACCAAAAAAAGAAGAGAAGAAGCGCTCTAGGAAAAATGTCAGAAAAAGTCAATCTCAAATGATTCAAGAAGCACTTGGCATGGATCCTAAAGATATCGCTGAAGTTGAAGATAAATTGTTTATCACGCGATTTCTCGATTACTTTGCAGATGAGCCGTTAGACTTTATATTTAAAGAAAAGAACGTGTCAAAATACATTGATAAACTCAATGAAACAATCTCAAAACTTGAACAAGGCAATGAAGAAGATAAATTATTGAGCATGAATTATCAAGAAAAAAACGTTGTCAATTTAATTAGAGATATCATAAACAGAACAGAAAATATCGCTATTGAAAGAGGTTTTAAAACTTCCGCCGACAAACGATTAAGAAGGTTGAGTCTATATACAACAATACCAATGTTAGCAATAGTAGCTGTTTTAGCATTTATACCAGGTATAAGTTATTACGTTCTTTTTCCGGTTTTATGTGTTTTTTGCATGTTACCTCAGTTATTGCGTGGTAGCGTGCTTAGAAAATGGACGAGATTCAAGGAGGAAAACAGAACAGAAGTATATACTCAAAATCGAGAAGATGTAATGGTTTTAAAGAGTTTTGTAGGGGATGTGTTAAATAACATCAGAACCAAACTTTTAGAATTAAAGGTCCCATTACAATTAATTAAGTTTGTTCTTCATAGTAGTGGATATGAGAACTTAGAATTAATCAATCAGAAGACTTACCGAGGTTTAACTCAATACTATTACACGTTTGCATACCCTCCGGGAATGGATCCGCTTCCGCTCCCTGAAAATCTGCGGAATTTAGACACTTCCAAGGTAAGTGAAACTCCAGAAAAAAATTTCATTGTGTTAACGGAACTAAAGGCTGAGAACGGTATAATTACGAGTTTTGTACCAAGCTTACGTGATAAATTGGCTGATGATATTAATTCAATGTTAAATGAATCTGAATTCGAAAATGTTCAATTAGACTTCACAAAAATCATCCCAGATTACGGTAAAGATTTATCTATTTATTGCAAATGTGGAGAAATTTCAGAAATTGTTAATGTTCAAGAATGCACGTGGAAAAACAAGTTCAAGTACTATCTTTTTGAAGGTGTAAGATGCAATTGCGGAGAAAAAGTATATGCTATTTCATTAATGGATAGTAATGCTGAAGTTCCTGAACAGTTGCAACCTATCTTTTCAAGCTAATTATAATTACTTTTTATATTTCTCTCTTTATTTTTAATTTTAGAATGCCAATCATATAAATACTTATAACCCTTGACCGCACGCTCAACTTCGTTGTTGAAAACAGGGATCTTCAAATCAGAGGCTGTTTTAAAAACTCTTTTAGCCCCATCTTGTTCAGCTTGAATCAAAACAGTGATGATAGGTTTATTTGGATAAGTGAGTTTAATCTTTTCGAAGATATTAAAATCAAATTCGATTTCATGAAAAAATTCTAAAGCTAAGATAAGGCCTTCGACAGAATCATCATTTAATAGAGTATTAGATGAAGTGTTGTAAATTCCACATATCTTTGTACCGACAAATCTCTCTGGGGGCCAGTAATCAACGGGATTTCCTAAATTGCACGTAGATCCACCAACTTTTTGGAGGATTTTTTCCCTATTCTCGTTACTTAACTTAGCTAAAGATAATCCTTGTTTTCTCATTTCTTTCACGATAATATAAATTGCTCCTGAACTGGGTCCTACTATTCCCAAATTAGGTCCGCGAGGTTCAGGACACCAAAGAAAGATTTTTGCGAATTCAAATAATTCTATATAATTTGATACTTCCATTCCTCCCGCTTCTATTAATAATCTTTCTCTTTCAAAATCTTTTCCAACGTAGAAAAATAAGACTGGTTTCAAAGGAGCGAGGTTCTTAACAACTGAAATAATTCCATCAGTAATTTCTCTCAAATAAAGAAGGATTACTTGAGTTGTTTCATCTTGAATGAAATATTCTAATACATCAGCATCATTGATATCAAATCCGTATCCTAAATGAATTACTTTTGAGATAGGTACATCTTGAGGAGGTGCCCACCAGCCCATTGCTCCTGCTAATCCTCCAGATTGTGCTATAAAACTCACACCAGATTTAATTTTCCTATGTTTTTGAATTAGATATTGACGAACAGGGATGATAGAACTGGTGAAATTGTTAATAAAGTTAATGATCCCAATCATTGAAGGACCCATATACGATACTTGGTAATCTTCACTAATTTCATTTAATTTTTGGATAAGTTCAAAATCTTGCGTCTCTGAACGTAAATCTGATTCGATTGCTATATTTTTGACCCCAAATTTAGCTAATTTCAGAAAAGTTTCAGATATATGCTTTCCTAGGACTATCACGGCTAACTCGGGAACTTCAGGGAGTTCTTTTAAAGAATGATAAGACTTAACCCCCAAAATCTCATCAGCATTGGGATTTAATATAAAAATCTTACCCCGATAAATTATTTCCAAGAGATTCTTGAGTATAGTAAAGCTAAATGTATAAGATTTTCGTGAAACTCCCACGATTAAGATGCTTTTTGGATTAAAAAATTTATTTAAATCAATATTTTTCAGTAATGTCAAATTTTCTCACAAAACGGATTTTGAGAAGTAATAATTTAACTAAATATTATAAGAATTTAATTAAGTAAAAACTTGATTATTACGAAATTTCTGTTAAATAATGGGATCCTTGAGAATTAGATTTCTGCCAATTCATAGACCGGAATTTCTTGCCTTTTTTGCGCATCATATAATGGTAATCCAGATCTCTTTAGGATTTCTGGAGATTTGTAATGTAGCAGCACAATTTGACAACTACAGGGGATTTTCATGCTTGCTATCTTTAATCTTTTCCTAATTAGCGGTAAATTTCTAAGATGTGTCCCCACGTCTAGAATTATCGCACCTGCTCGAACCCGGGCACAGACACCGGTTGATCTGCCGAAGGAATTTCTCATTCCCGATTGTACACGATCCGCTCCAGCAAACGCGAGCATTCTATTCTCTCTATACTTTTGAAATGGTTTGGATCTAACACGCATTCTATAATTATTTCTACCTAAATCTCTCTGTAAAGGAGAATTTACTGTTACTCTTATAGCTTCCAGAGCGTTTGAAGACACTTGAACTTGTTTATCCACTTTTAACCCAACAACGATTTCCCAATCCTTCCAATCAATATCTTTATTTCCACCCCAAAAACGTTGGATCTTAGATTGAGAACCTCCTCGAGCATATTCTCTCCGATGATTAGCGCTTCGTTTATGTTGATAAGGTCTTCGATTCCACGAAGAATAACAATGCCATGGTCTACGATGTGCCATTTTAATTCACTAATAGGTTAAATAATTCTCGTTTCCTAATATTAAAATTAATAGTCAAAGTGATGTATTTTTAATAAACTTTATCCTAAGGCATTAAAGAGGTGATTTAGAATTACTTTAATTCAAAAATTCTTCTTATAGATTTAAATTCACCCTATAGTAATTATTGATCGATTTGCTTTCAATTTTGAATGTAAGAAAGCGATACTTTATTTTGTAAGTTAACATCTTGTCTTTACAAAAATAGTATTTTTTTTTATCCATCGAACCAACCTCTTACAATTAATAAAAAATACAAATTTAAGCTTTAGAATTATTACTATCATGTTGTTTAAAGTTTTTAACATGGAATGGTACGCTTTTTATGATTGATATCCGAACTGTTTTTGAAAAAAAGACAGAACTTTTGGTTAAAGGGTTATATCTTAATAAAAATTTGAGGGATAGTTATCTAAGACAAGGTATCGACCTGAATTTTGGTAGAAAGGGTGGTGCTGGACCATTAGGAGGTAGATATTTTCTCTTCAAAGATAATAGTTTAGTTAATGTCGCACTTTGGGATAACCCAACACTTACAAATCTCGTACTGACCGAAAAAGAAGGAGAATATCTTACAATCAATGATAATTTAACTAATGAAACCGTAATGAAATTGAAACTCGTTCCCAACCCTCATTATTATGATCCGACTTTTGTAACATCAGACGGAATTCCGATGAAAAAAATTGCGTTAGTTCATGGCGTGGATTGTTTAGCGAGTACGATTTATCAAAAATGTGTTTATTGGGCGTGTGGTGAAGCTTGTAAGTTCTGTGGCTTGGAATTAAGCTTGAACGATGATTCAACAATTCTCGAAAAATCAGCCTCACAAATGAATGAAGTGATTAAAGTCGCAAAAGAAGAGGGGAGATGCTCCCATATGACGTTAACTTCGGGCACGGATAAGAACCCTGATAAGGGAGCAAATAGATATGTAGAAATGTTAAAAGGCATTAAAAAAGAAAATCCTAGCCTTCCATTACACGTTCAGATCGAACCAGTGGATAATCTATCATATATAGATGAATTGAAACAAGCCGGAGCAGATACGATTGGCATTCACATCGAAATTCTTGATGAAGAAATTAGAAAGGAAATCACTCCTGGAAAATCACATTTATCTAAAAAACTGTTTGAAAAAAATTGGAGCTATGCTTTAGATGTTTTTGGAAAAAGCCAAGTGGAAACTTTTGTATTGACTGGTTTTGGGGAATCTGTTGAGAAAATAACGGGAGAAATTGAAAAAATCGTTTCATTAGGGGTCATTCCATTCATCACTCCCGTGAGATCCGTTCCTGGTAGGAAAGATTTACCAAGAAGCAACATTGATGATCTTAAAAAAATATATATCAAAGCAGCAGAATTCATGAAATCAATGGACGTCAATCCACTTGAGCACAAAGCAGGCTGCGTTAAATGTGGTGGTTGTTCAGCAATAACTGAGGCTTATAAAGTAGTATAAACTATATAAGTTAATGGATAAGCCAAATATTATTTTTATTTTAACCGACCAACAACGGTTCGATACTTGCGGATGTTATGGTCAGAAGTTAGATATCACTCCTAACTTAGATAAACTGGCTAAAGAGGGGGTTTTATTTCGGTATGCTTTTACTAATCAACCAGTTTGTGGTCCAGCACGATCAATTATTCAAACTGGAAAATATGCAACTGAAACGATGTGCTATCGAAATGGAATTGCACTTCCATTAAATGAAAAAACAATTGCTGATTATCTTTCAGAATCAGGATATACTACAGCATATATTGGAAAATGGCATTTAGCAAGCACAATTTTATTGTCCAAAGAAAACGTAGGGCCTAAAATAGATTTTACAACTGCTGCGATTCCAATGGAGAGGAGAGGAGGATATGAGGATTACTGGCTAGCATCAGATTTACTTGAGTTTACTTCTCATCCATATGAGGGACATCTTTTCAACCATAATATGGAAAAAATAGACTTCAAAGGTTATAGGGTTGATTGTCTGACTGATTTTGCATTAGATTTTTTAGACTCCTATAACCAACAAAAACCTTTTTTCTTATTTTTATCCTTCTTAGAGCCCCATCAACAAAATGATTTTGAAAAAGTAGTAGGACCAAAAGGAAGTAAAGAAAAATTCAGTGATTATGAGATCCCAGGTGATCTCGTCAACACTCAAGGAGATTGGAAAGAATTTTATCCAGATTATTTAGGTTGTTGTAATCGCATTGACTCTAATTTGCATAAAATAATTGAAAAAATTTCAGATTTAGGACTTACTCAAGACACTATTTTTATTTTTTGTAGTGATCATGGATGTCATTTTCGAACGAGAACTTGGGAGTATAAGCGATCATGTCATGAATCTTCTATTAGAATTCCTTTAATCATTAAGGGCCCTGGTTATAGTGGTGGTAAAGTAATAAATAAATTAGTAAGTCTTATTGATGTTGCTCCTACTATTTTGCAGATTGCAGGAATAACGATTCCAGATGAGATGAGAGGAAAAAAACTCCAAAATTTAGTTGAGAAAGATGATCCATCGTGGGATGATGAAATTTTCATTCAAATTAGTGAATCACAAGTTGGAAGAGCAATCCGAACCACAAGATGGAAATTTGCCATGCAAGCACCTAAGAAAAGTGGCTTTTTATATGCTAAAAGTGATAAATACGTGGGACAATATTTATACGATTTAGAGTCGGATCCCCACGAGAGAAACAATTTGATTGACTACCCTGATTATAATGAAATTAAATCTGAATTAACTCAAAAATTAACTAAGAAAATGGTCGATGCCGGAGAAAATTTTCCGAATTTGAACGATTGAAGAATTACGAAATATAATTTGGATTCAATGTTGAGAAATAATTAGAGAAATAGACTACCAAGCAAAACAATTATGAATCCTAACGCTCCAAGCGCACTAATTCCAATGATAGATAAAATTAAAGTATAAAATTTCATAAATTTCATTTTTACCATACCCCCTAATATTCTTCCTAACTCATTCTTCTTTCAAAATTAGAGTATATAAAACTTAGCTATATATTAGGTAGTAAAAGTTCGTCGAGAAGTGAATGAATCATTTTATGCTAGATTGGAATATTAAAAAAAGAAAAGATTTTTTTGAACTGATCATAAAATGGATAAAAAAGAAAATTTTAAGATCCTGTTATCCAATTTGCCAGTTTCTTTGGAAGTAAAAATCCCAAATAATATTCAAAAGCGCTTAAAATCAAGATCGTTCTTATTATCACCAACGTGAAGGCATCCATTGGAATAGCAGCATCAAAAATAGCTGCAATCGTGAATGAAAGAAAACCTAATAATAAAAACCACCCTTTCGCTTTGACTTTCTTATCGTCTGATTTTATTGATGCTTTTGCAACTAAAATTCCACTTATTAACGCAGTCAAGATCGCAAAAACTTGAAACATAAAAGGATAAAGATTATGTTCTGTATTAAACCGCGCTGTTGATTGTCCTATAATGTCCAGATCAATGAAGAAAAATATTATTAAGAAGATTTCATATGTAACACAAATCACTAAATAGATCGATAAGAGTTTTTTTTTAAATTGGGGATATATTAGGTAGCAAAAAGAATACACCCACAAGACCACCGCGGGAGCTAAGAAAATGTTACCTAAAAATAGATCCCAAAAAACGGGAATTTCTACATCCATAAGCAGAAATGTAAAAAATGAAATGGCGTTTCCCCACCATGCAGAGCTAAGAAAAACCCAAGTCAATCCTACCGTAATATAGATCTTTTCTCCAGTTCCAAAGTATTTTGATAATATACGAAAGCCTAAGATAAGCGAAACAACCACAAATATTAAGCTAAAAGTTACCTGAATCAATTCAACTTGAGATAAGGATTCTAAACTCAATAAAATCTACCTACTAGTTTCTATAGACATGATAAATTAATACTATTTTTATTATTTAAGTAATATCAAATCGTAAACCTTTATAATTTAATAAAAAAACAAAAATATTAAAGGAAAAAAACAAATTTATTATTCTTTTTTCTCCCTCGCAAAGTAAAGAGGGATTAAAGCAGTTAATATCAAGATAGCTCCAATGAAAAAAATAATAGGTGTAGGGACATAACCAAGTTGGCCATTAATTTCCTTTACTTGTCCGAATTGAGTTGCTAACCATCCACCAATGAATGGTCCGATGATCATTGGTATTGTCCCTGAAAATAAGTTCCAATACCCACTAAATTGTCCTCGACCTTCTTCGGGATATAAATCTTTTGCCCATGAAAAAGTAGCAACAGAGATTGCAGTATAAGAAAGCAACCAAAGAGACCCCATAATAGAAATAGTTACAACATCTTTAAACAAACCAAAGAGAAAGGCAAAAATGAAGAATGTAAAAGTCGAAATGAGGGTGGTTGTTTTTCGTCCCAACTTATCCGTAATCATCCCTAATGGATAAGCCAGTATGATTGAAATCAAAAATGGAATTAATACTAATACTGATGCAATAAATATAGAATAGTTAAGGTAGTGTTGGAGATATATTAAAATGTAGGGAAAAAAGACATAGAATCCACTTGACCATGCCATAATTACCAATAATACGATAAAGAAATTCTTATGAGTACTCAAGTGAGTTCTCTTGAAAGTATTTAATATATTTCGAAATGTACCAACTTCTAATGGTTCGAGAAGTCTTGAATCTTTCACGATTAAACCTCCACTAATTCCAATTACTGCTACTAATCCACCAATGAGATAAAAGAATCCATAATAGCCAAATGCATCTATTATTACACCGGCACCACCATAAACGGTGATTAAAGCAATAAGATTCATCATCTGTGAGATTCCCATAGCCTTTCCTCGATTTTCAAGAGTAGTAATATCTGTAATATATGCGTTTAGCCCAGCATTCAAAGAGGTCGCCCCAAAAAAAGTCATAATGCAATCAAAAAGGATTGCTATGAAGACCGCAAATGCTACCCCAAATGGTAAGAAAAAGGCACTTAAGGGAAAAATAGCCGTTGTAATTGCCCAAAAAATTAATCCATACAATATAAAGGGTTTCCTCTTTCCCTTGACATCACTAAAAGAACCGAGTATTATTGTCGTAATCGTTCCAACAATGGTAGAAACTGCAACCATTATAGATATGTAGATGGGATTAGGTGAAAGAAAATTAAAAAGAAAAACATTAAAATATTGGTTCTCTACGGCCCATGCAATGTTTCCCGCTAAAGAGACTAAAGCTATTGAAGATAAGATATTACGAGTTAACTTTTCATTTGTCATGATAAATCCTTATTTTAATATTTGGTTTTATGATATATAAAGGTTAAAACGAGTGGATTTAGAACCAGATTTTAAATTAATAAAGATTATTAAATTTCGTAATTTATTAAAACATAGAATAGCCCATTTCAATTTGTTTAAAGAATTGAGGCTTTATTTTTATTAACTTGGGTTTAAATTATGACGGAAATAGATGAACAAAAAACATTACGGCCTTCAAAAGGAGAACGTCAAGAAAAATTTAAGAATTTATCGGATATTGAAATAAAGCGCTTATACGTTCCCGAAGATATAAAGGATCTTAATTATGAAATGGATTTAGGGGAACCAGGAAGCTATCCTTTTACTCGTGGCCCTTATAAGAATATGTATAGGGGACGATTATGGACAATGCGCCAGTTCGCTGGGTTTGGAACTGCGAGTCAAACAAATGAACGATATAAATTTTTACTCGAGCATGGACAAACTGGTTTGAGCGTTGCTTTTAGTTTGCATACCATTTATGGGATTCAAGCAGATAATGAACGTGCTTTAGGGGAAATCGGGAAAGAAGGAGTCAGTATTGACACCGTAAAAGACATGGAAACTTTATTTAAAGATATAGATTTGTCCAAGATCTCCACTTCAATGACTATTAATGCACCAGCATCTATATTACTTGCAATGTATGTCGTTACAGCCGAAAAGCAGGGACACTCTGCAGATCAACTTAGAGGTACCATTCAAAATGATATATTGAAAGAATATATTGCGCAAAAATCATGGATTTTCCCTCCTGAACCATCAATGCGCTTAATTGTTGATACGATAGAATATTGCTATAAATTCGTCCCGCAGTGGTATACTATCTCGATTTCAGGATATCATATAAGAGAAGCGGGATCTACGGCAGTTCAAGAATTAGCTTTCACTTTAGCTGATGGATTTGCTTATGTAGAAGCTGCAATGGAACGAGGGCTAGATGTGGATGACTTTGCACCGCGCTTGAGCTTCTTCTTTAATGCTCACAATAATTTTTTCGAGGAGGTATGTAAATATCGAGCAGCACGAAGAATCTGGGCAAAGCACATGAAAAATAAATATAGTGCGAAAAAGAAAGAAGCAATGAGGCTTAGATTTCATACTCAAACTGCTGGAGTAAGCCTATCTGCACAAGAACCGGAAAATAATATCGCAAGAGTAACACTTCAAGGTTTAGCAGCCGTATTAGGTGGGACTCAATCTCTTCATACGAATAGTTTTGATGAAGCACTTGCGTTACCTACAGAAAAAGCGGTAAAAATTGCCTTGCGGACGCAACAAATCATCGCATATGAATCTGGAGTAGCAGATACGGTCGATCCCTTAGCAGGTTCATATTATGTCGAGTCGTTGACTAACAAAATGGAAGAGGAAGCGGAAGCATACTTCCAACAAATAGAAGAATTAGGAGGAGTGATTCCAGCAATTAAAGCTAACTTCTTTCAAAAAGAAATCGCCAATGCATCGTATAAATATCAAAAAGAAATAGAGAGCAAGGAAAGAATCATCGTTGGAGTGAATGATTTAAAAATACGCGAACCGTGTAGTACTCCAATTCTGAAAATAGATGAGAAAGTTGCGCAAGAGCAAGTTGATAATTTACACAAAATCATGAATGAAAGAGATAATGAGAAATTAAAGCAAAAATTATCAAGCCTTAAAGAAGCCGCAAAAGGAAACGAAAATTTAATGCCTTATATAATAGATGCTGTACGAGAATATGCGTCTGTTGGAGAAATTATCGAAACTCTAAAAGAAGTATTCGGAACTTATGAAGAAGATTCAATA
Source organism: uncultured archaeon (assembly GCA_964632315.1). Taxonomy (GTDB): domain Archaea; phylum Asgardarchaeota; class Lokiarchaeia; order Sigyniarchaeales; family SOKP01; genus SOKP01. The sequence continues at coordinate 35,682 of CAZWEM010000017.1, read as the reverse complement.
TTTTAACTAAAGGTGATAAAATGTCAGTAAAAAGAAAGATAAAAGTACTAGTATGCAAACCCGGACTCGATGGTCATGACAGGGGAGCAAAAGTAATTGCGAGAGCTTTAAGAGATGCTGGAATGGAGGTAATATATACTGGAATTCATCAAACACCGGATGACGTGGTAAATACCATTATCCAAGAAGACCCTGATGCAGTAATGCTCAGCATTTTAAGTGGTGCCCACAATGCGTTATGTCCCATAATAATGGAAAAGTTAAAAGAAAAAGGGATCGATGATGTATTGGTAGGGGTGGGAGGAATAATCCCTGATGAAGATAAGCCCTTTTTGGAAAGTCATGGCTTAAAAGGTTTTTATGGACCCGGTACTGAATTAAAAGAAGTCGTCGAATTTGTGAGGAAGAACCTAAAGAGATAAATTACAAATGTCTCAAGATGAACTGATTGAGCGCCTACTTAAGGGAGACACAAGAGCAGCAGCTCGTTTAATCACAATTGCGGAAAATGACATTATTGCTGCTGAAGAGATCATTAATAAAATCTATAAATTCACGGGTAATGCATACATATTAGGCATTACGGGAGCTCCTGGAAGTGGGAAATCTACTTTCATATCGACCTTAACAAGCTTTTTCACTGAACAGGGAAAAAAAGTAGGAATTATTTGCGTGGATCCTACTAGTCCTCTTACAGGAGGTGCGATTTTAGGTGACCGCATTCGCATGAAAAAGCAATTCACGCTTGAAAACGTCTTTATTAGGAGTTGTGCGAATCGGGGACAGCTGGGAGGCCTCGCTAGGGCTACTGAGGATATGATAAAGATCTTGGATGTTTATGGCTGTGATATAATCATCGTTGAAACAGTGGGCGTAGGACAATCTGAAGTGGATATCTTTAGATCTGCACAAACCGTAATCGTTCTATTGGTTCCAGGTTTAGGAGATGACATTCAAGCGATCAAAGCGGGAATAATGGAAATAGTTGACATTTTCGTCGTTAACAAGATGGATTTGGATGGTGCTGATAGAAAAGTATCAGAAATCATGCAAATGTTGGAGCTCGAGATGAATTTTAAATATGATTATGAAAAAAAAGGAGAATATAAAAAATTAAAAAGCTGGACACCTGAAATTATAAAAGTAAATTCTAAAAGTGGAGAGAATTTCGAAAAGTTACTCGAAATAATTAAAAAACACCAAGAATTTTTGAATGAATCAGGTATTATTGAAAATTACCAAGTTAATCGCATTAAAAACGAAACACTTCAAATTTTAAAGCATAAATTAACTAAGAAAGTTGAGAGCATTCTCCATTCAGATTCTGAAGAAAATGGGAAAATTGATGAATATATTAAATTAGTGATGGATAAAAGCCTTGATCCCTATTCAATGGCAAATCTTATTATAAAACTACTGGGTATTGAATAACACGTCTTCTTAAATCATTAATTCTTCTATCTCTGATAATAATCAGTTATCAAGGGATAATGTGGGTTATAAAAAAAGATTTTAAACTATTTCTGTTTTTTCTTCTTCGGATCAATCCATTCAGAATAAATTTCTTCAATAACTAATGAGTTATTTCGACCACATTCATTACATTTCTCGTCCGAAAGTTTCTTAAAGGTAAAATCTCCAGATTTAAATTCTCGAGTATACTTCGCTTTACAACTAGTGCATTTCAATACAGTACTAACTTTTTCAACCATTCTCTTCTTCCTGTCAAGGATATCCCCTATATCTGGAATCATCGGGAGTTGGGGTTCTTCACTCACTCTTACATCAGCCTCCTTATCTTTAATCCTACTCTCAAGCGTTATTATTGAGGAATTAATCTCAATTATGAACTATAGATTTGCGTTAGTTCAGATACATTATATAATACTTATTCCCTAATATTCTTTTTTCTTTTAAAAGCTAATTTTTATCATAAGATTTAAAGTCTAAATCAATATAATTAATACTTAAGAAATTCATTGGAATTCAAAATTTATGATCGAACTTCATCGCATATTAGCCATTCTTATTTCTCCTATAGTGATAGGTTTAGGATTATTTATCCTATTTCAAACTAAAAGGAATTATCAAGAGATTCAATGTCGTTCAAGAGCTACTTCAGCAGCATGTCTATTTTACCATGAGATTTATGTTGGAATTACCGTTTATAGTGCTTACTTTAGCACGTGGCCTTTCTTTAAAGAAAATATTCTAATTAATTTGCATCTCTTTTTCTTTTCACTTGGTAGTTTTATTTGCATGATAGCAATGTTTATCTATATTTTCTACATGTTTAATATGGAATCATTCTTAAGGGCTATCGGGCGTACTCCTGATAAATTAATCACTGATGGAATATTTAATAGGAGTAGAAATCCTCAATCAGTAGCTAGAGCGATAGGTTTAATATCACTAGGAATATGGGGTCGGTCCTTCCATGCTCTTTTTCTTGCAATAATTTGGATTTCATTAAATCACCCTTATATTTTAATTGAAGAGAAATTTTTAGAAAGGAAATTTGGAAAAGATTATCTAGAATATTGTTCCTCGACACCAAGATATTGTGGCATATTTAATCCTTTAAAAAGAATAAGGATAATTAATTGCTTCGTGGAGAATAAATTTTAAGCGTGAAACATGCTGGAGACATCGATATCTTTAGCTTTGGATGTTCTCATTATGAGTTTTAATGCAAATATCGTTGATGTCTTTAAGATATTTAAAGTTCAAGAAAAAATAAAGGAGAAATCATGAAGTGAACTTCATTATGTCAAAAATTAGCGTTTAATAGCTTATTCTTCTGAATCTGCATCGCTTGAATTAGATTCTTCTTCTTTTTCTGAAACTAGTTCTTCTTTCGTCTCTTTTTCTTCTTTCGTCTTTTTTTCTGACTCTGGCTTTGGTTTTGGCTCTGGTGGTTTTGGTTTTTTAGAAATTATCACTTTAGTATATCGAATTACTTCATTATCCAATTTCCAACCATCTTGAATAATATCTAAAATGGTGTTTTCTGGAGCATCTTCTTTCTCGATTGAACTTAGCGCCTCGTGATAGTTATAATCAAAAGGATCGTTTACTTTTACTTCAATAGGATGTGCCTTGTGAGATTTTAAGATATTCATGAATTGATCGTAAAAACCCTTAAGAATCTTGTTATTTTCATCTTGATGCTCTAACGCTTTCTTGAAGGAATCATAAAGCGGTAGGAACATCTTTATAGTAGAAGCAGTGTATTCTAACCTCAAATTTTGCCGACTCTTATTCCATCTTTTTTCAGTGTTTTCAAATTCAGCCTGTAAGCGAGTGTACTTATTTTTCCATGAATTCTTTTCCTGCTCTACTGAATCATATTTTTCTTTTAGAGCCTTCAATTCGACTTCAAATTTTGCCAGATTCTGGACTAATTCATCCTTGGAAAAGTACTCTAATTTGCCTGGTTCTTCTCCTTCTAATTGTTTTACCTCATTTTTTCCTAAAGATTGCAAAGCTTGATCTTTGGGAGGTTTTTCTTTACTTTCTTTACTCTGAGTTTTAGTTTCATTTTCTTCTTTTTTCGCAGTCATGATATCAAAAATTTAAAAGTCAAATTTGTATTTAATAGAGTAATTGAAATAAATTATCTTAAAATAAAATTTTTGTGATTTATAGATCTTTATAAAGAAAAAAATTTAAAGCTTGGTTTTAATTAATTAAAATCAAGTAAAATATTAATTGATAAACAAATCCTTATTACAATAATAGTGAAGAAATATCATGAGTGAAGAAACTAAAACTAAAAGAAAAGAACGCATACTTGGCATAGATTTGGGCACGAGCAATAGTGCGTGTGCAGTTCTATCTGCTACGGGTAAACCAGAGATAATCCCAGCTGCTGAAGGTCGTACATTAGGAGGAAAAGCATTTCCTTCGTATGTAGCATTCGATGAAAATGGGAGAAAAATTGTTGGTGAGCCCGCAAGACGCCAAGCAGTCTCAAATCCCGATGGCACTGTTTATGCTATTAAAAGAAAAATGGGGACCTCATACAAAGCAAAAGTACAAGTCGGAAAAGAGCAGAAAGAGTTTACTCCAGAAGAGATTTCTGCGATGATCCTTAAAAAAATCAAGAACGATGCATCAGCATATTTAGGAGAAGAAGTAAAAAAAGCAGTCATAACGGTGCCCGCATATTTCAATGACGCTCAAAGAACCTCGACCAAGAACGCAGGAGAAATTGCAGGATTAGAGGTAGTACGAATGATAAATGAGCCTACCGCTGCTTGTTTAGCGTATGGTTTAGATAAGGATACTAAGAATAAACTCCTTAAAATCGTTGTATTAGATTTGGGCGGAGGAACATTTGATGTTACGCTTATGGAATATGGGGAGGGTGTCGTGGAGGTACTCTCTACTGCTGGAGATACCCAGCTTGGTGGTACCGATATGGACAACGCCATTATTGATTGGTTGGTTGAAGACTTCAAGAAAAAGGAAGGAGTCGATCTTAGCAACGATAATAAAGCAATGATTCGCTTGAAAGATGGAGCGGAAAGAGCAAAAATCGAGCTTTCCACCACGCTTTCAACTCAAATAAATTTACCTTACATTACCCAAAAAGAAGGAAATCCACTACATTTGGAAGTGGAATTAACTCGTGCGAAGTTGGAGCAACTTATTGAACCAACCTTAAGACGACTAGATCCCATAATGGATCGAGCAGTTCGAGATGCAAAGATGGCCCCTACAAATGTTGATAAAGTTATCTTAGTGGGTGGCCCTACAAGAATGCCATCTGTTCAAGAACGCTTTAAAAAATTCTTTGGAAAGGAACCCGAACATTCTGTGGATCCCATGGAATGTGTGGCGATTGGAGCTGCAATTCAAGGTGGAATCATCGCAGGGGATGTGGAGGATTTACTTCTACTCGATGTGACGCCGCTCTCCTTAGGTGTAGAAACATTAGGTGGAGTATTTACGAAATTAATTGAACGTAATACAACAATTCCTACGGAAAAACAACAAATTTTTAGTACCGCAGCAGATAATCAACCAGCAGTAACGATCAACGTCCTCCAAGGAGAAAGAGCAATGGCAAAGGATAATATTTCTTTAGGAATGTTCCATTTAACCGGGATCCCTCCGGCACCACGTGGAATACCACAAATCGAAGTTAAATTTTCAATTGATGCCGATGGAATAGTTCATGTCACCGCGAAAGATTTAGGAACTGGAAAAGAAACTGGAATTACTGTGACTGGAGCAAAAGGATTAACAGAAGATGAAATCAAACAAAAAGTCAGAGATGCTGAACAATTTGAAGATGAAGATAAGAAAGTTAGAGAACTCATTGAGGTAAAGAACCAAGCAGATTCTATGATTTACCAAACCAGGAAATTGATCGAGGATAACAAGGATAAAATCCAGGAAGATGAGAAATCGCAAATTGAAGCCGCAATCAAGAGTTTAGAAGAAGACATTAAAACCGATGATGTTCAAAGGATAAAACTTGGTATTGAAAACCTTCAAAAATCTATGTACAGCTTCTCTCAGAGAATCTATCAATCTCAATCACAAGATCAAGTATATCAACAAGCTGCAGAACAAGCACAAAGAGCTGCATCTGGAATGGGAGGAGCACCTCCAGGAGGAATGGGTGGTGTCCCACCAGGAGCTACTGGGCAAGCAGGAACTGGAGCAGGCGGAGCATCATATAAATCCGAGAAGGATGAGAAAGATAAAAAGAAGAAAGTCGTGGACGTGGAGTGGGACGAGGATTCTGATGATGATGAAGAATAAACTCTCTTAGAATTCTTATTTACCTATACACTCTTACTATTTTTATTATTTTTTTTGCTCTTTTTTTTGTTTTGAAATTAATTTTCGGACTAATTTTGTATTATTGTGAAAAATTCGAATTTTGATTTTGTTATCTGAAGTTGTTCTTTCAGTTCGAGCCCCTATTCGATGTACTATAAGTTCAATGGAATCTAAAAAGTCAACATCATTAGTTTGAAAATCCAAATACTTTTCACTTTTTGAAATGACATTAAAACAAAATAAAGGTGCTTTTCTTACAACTCCATCAGAGGCCATATACTCACAATCCCCAAACTCATAATCGGGAAGGCTTATAAGAATGACAGGTGAAATATCCGCCGTACAGTATGCTTTTTCTCCAATTCTACCATTCTTCAAAAAATCTAAGGCAAATTTAGTGTTTTCTTTTACTCTCTCTTCATGTTTGCTAATTTCAGTGCGCACTTGAGGGCAACACTGTTTAAGTAACTTTTTAACTCGTGTGTTATCCTTATGAATGTTAGCTAAGGCAAACTCCTCAGCGAACAGGCAACCTAAAGCCGCTGTTTTAAATTGACATTTTCTCTCATACGGACATTTATACATAGTAAGAAATTATGGCTTATAATAAGTAAGAATACAATTATACTTAAATAACTAGGGGTTCTTGAATAAGTAAAGCGGTGGAAAATTTAATTCAATTCGAGAATTTGAACAGTCTTAGAGTTTAGAGCATTCATATAATCTTGGTTGTCTTTAACGTCCCATTTTTTTACTATAATTTTTTCTTGTTTTTTTAATTTTTATTTCTAAGTCCGAGATAAATTAACAATACGAACGGAATCAGTAAAAAATAACCAAAATTAAAATTAATTCGTATTATGTTCTCGGGAGGTAAGTAGTAAACTAATGATGGTATGGCTAATGTTAAAATCCCACCAATCAATCCAATTGAAAATAATTTCCATTTCTTTTTTGCTTTCTGTTCAGTTAAATTACGATATGATTTTACCGAATTATAGAGAGCAAAAATAGATAAAATTAGTATGATCCCCATATAATACAAACTAAATTCAATCTCATATACGGGATGCCAGTCGGTTGATGGATCCATCTCTACAAAGAAAAAAACCATCGGGATCATCGTAAAGAATAGAACTAACGTTATTATTAACATTAGCGTATATTGTAATTTAATATTCCTGTAGAATTTTGGAGAGAAAAGAGAAACCAGAAAAAAATTAAATAGCGTTGCTCCAAATAGTTGGAAAGAAGTTGTCAAGGAATAAAATATTAAATCTACATTGCCTATCTTAATTAAGTAATATATGACATTAAGGCTACCAGCAATACCATACGATAAAAAACCTCCTCCAAAATAGACTCTTCGATTTGAGGAGTATCTAGTATTTCGAAAAATTCGAATGCTAAAAATGATTAAAATTACACCTAAGGATCCTACGATTGATATTGTAAATATTCTAAACTCGAAATTCATGATTTTTCTATATCTTAAGCAATAAAATACATTGCCTAATATTAAAAAATATAAAATTTATTTATTGCACTACTAAGCTTACTAAAAATATCTAATTAAGCATCTGTTCAACTTTATAAAAACCTTTCTCATTAATATGATGTATGTATTCCATAAATGAAACGTAGTTTAAGAGTACAACTAGAAGAAACTTTATATTCCATCAAGAATTCAATCTTTACTCCAAATAGCCAAAAAGAACGAGGTTTTTACTATATTAATTAAAATGCAAATCAATTTTCAAATAAAAATTAAAGCTTCATGTAATAGTACTTTTTTCTAATAATGCTAAGTCTTTAATCATTTCTAAACCTAAAGATCTTTGAAACACATGTAAATATGATCACCATGAAACCCTCAATCTACAAGAGTGCAGATAAGATAAAGTGCCCGGTATGCAATAACAAGTTTATCCCGACTTATTATCACTTAGAAAAAAATGACTATGAATCTGAAATTAATGGTTTGAATTTGAGAATTTTAAAGCATAATGAAACGAATGGAAATTTGGAACCAAAACAATTAATCCGAAAATCTTGGATAACCAGCTGTCCGAAGTGCCATTATATTTTAAGATTTGCAGCAGAAGTCAGTAAAAAAGTATTATTAAATGGAGATAGTTCTTTTTTCCACTTGAAGGAGTTCAAAGAGAACCAAAGGTGGTTTAAATATGAGGTAGAATCGCTTGACAAACCGTTTGATGAGATAATAACATATGATGAGAAATACCTTAACTCAATCAAGAATGAAATAATTGATGCTTTAAGTGAGTTAAAGCTCCATAGATGGGGCAACCTGTATAAAAGATGGATGAGTGATTTTTCAATAGATTCATTTAAATTTTTAATACGGTTTTGTTCTAACTTCGATAAATATTGTGAAGAACTGAATGAATGGACAAATACCCAAGGAATGAATTATAAAATTGAATCATTAGATTTATCCGAAGATCTTAAAGAAACAATGATTAAAGTCGAAGAATTAAAACTTGAGTCAACAAATGACAATTATGAGCTAAATAGTAAAGATGAGGGGGTAATTAGGAAAGCTTTTTTAAAATTAATGTTTGAACTAATCTCCAAAAAATTGAAACCGCTTGACCTGGGAAAGATTAATTCAATGAATTTTAATGATGATTATGACAAGGAAATTTTTATCTTAAAAGTGGAACAGTTTATCGAGAATCATATTGAAGGCAACTTAGGATTGAGGAATGAATTACACAATTTTATTGGATCATTATTTCGGAAACTGACTCTTCCTCCTTTAAAGTTAGAACAGCACTTTAAGCCTCCTAAAATTTTAGACAAAATTTTTAAAAAATAAAAGAAGTCTTTATTTTACAATTTTTGTCCATTAAATTATCTATTTTTTACAGAGATTGATAAATTCACTGATATGACAAAGGAATCTCATTTAACACGCAATAACCTAAAAATTAAAATTTTACAAATAATTTTAATAAATTGCTAGAAAACTAGAATAGCTATTAAAAATTAAATGTTGACAAGGCATGAATTCTGGACAAAAAAGGGATTACTACGAGGTATTAGGGGTAAGCAAGGATGCTTCGGAGAATGACATTAAACTAGCTTACCGTCGATTAGCTAGAAAACTACATCCTGATTTAAACAAAACGGATCCAAAAGCAAAGGAAAAGTTCATTGAACTCCAAGAAGCATATGAGGTCTTAAGTGACTCAAATAAGCGTTCCAATTACGATCGATATGGTTTTAGTGGAGTTGATGTCGATATGAGTGACTTTTTCCGTGGTGGTATCCCGGGAATTGATGAATTATTGCGATCAATATTCGGTGGAGGTATTTTTGGAGATAATGATTTTGGATTCGGAAGTTTCTTTGGTGGAGGTTCAAGGGCACGAAGATCAGCACCAAGGAGAGAAGTTGGACAAGATATCGATGAGCATATAGAAATTAGTTTTGAAGAAGCGATGTTTGGGGTTAAAAGGGAAATTAAAATACGTCGATATACCCCGTGTGATGAATGTGAAGGAACCGGAGCAGAAGATCCATCCAGTGTAAAAACATGTCCTACTTGTGATGGAAGTGGACAAGTTCGAACCATGAATCGTCAAGGATTTAGCACGATCATTCGAACTGCAAATTGTTCTGCTTGTGGAGGAACAGGTAAAATCATTACTAAAAAATGTAAGGTTTGCAATGGAAATAAAGTCGTTCCTGAGTCTAAAACCATTCATGTCACTATTCCAGCAGGAGTTGAAAACGGTGTACATTTAAGAGTCCAAGGAGCAGGCCACATCCCAACGACCAATGCAATACCAGGAGATTTAATCTTAGGAATACGAGTAAATCCAAATGAAAATTTCATTAGAAGAGGAAATGATCTATACACTCCCTTAGAAATTGATTTTGTGACCGCAATTTTGGGTGGAAAGGTGAGTGTTCCTACCCTCGATCATAAAAATAGTAAGATAAAAACGAGAGAACTAACAATTCCCCCTGGAACACAACATGGCACTGAATTTAGAATTAAAAACCATGGTGTAGCTTATCTTCAAGGTAAAGGGAAAGGAGATCAATATGTTATCGTAAGTGTAATTATTCCAAAGAATATTACAGAAGAACAGAAAAAGATTTTGTTACAGTTTAAAGAACTTAAAAAGGATTAATAGTCCTAAAACTTATAATTTGGATTCAAAAGTAAGCAATTTTATTACAGAAAAGTCCCTTTCATCAATCTTATTCTCGTTAATTAGAATGTCCTCGATTGCTTTGATTTCTGCTCTCGATCGAATTGAATAAGTTTCAGTAATGACATTAAAGATGCTTTTTTCATTTAATCCTTCGTTATAGAGATCTCTGAATTTTGTAATAAAAATCGAGTTATAGAACACGCATCTATTATTTATTACGGCAATGAGCCAGTCTTTCCTTTTCTGTCTCTTAGCGATAGATTTCATCGCTTCTCGAACTATTTTTAAAGGTATTGTCAAATCTTCTGAGATTTGGATATCTTCGATTAAATCATATTCTTTCATGTATCTAAGCAGTTTATATTTTAAATTGGAGGTAATTAGATAGTAGATAATCAACCCAACGGCAAATACGGAAATAGAAACTATTGAGGCAATACTGTTGACGAAAAACATGATAATGACAAAAAATAAACTCAAATAAAACCAATATTTCTTGATAAAAATGAAGATATATTTTCCCATTTCCTCAAAGAGTTCGGTTATTTTCATGGTAAAACTAATCTCATGATCCTCTAATGTTTTTTAGTTCTGTTATTTTCGTTTCAATAGAGCTAATTCTTGTGGAATATTTTTCGTAAAGCTCAGAAAACTGGTGAATGTCTATATCTCCGCTTTCATAAAGCTGTTTTATCTGTTTAAGTGTTCTTCCCATACCTGCTTTCTGATCTCTTAAAGCCCTGATTTCATTTTTCTTATTTGATTGTTCAGAATCTACATAATCAATTGATTTCTTTTCAATTATGGTAGTTGGGTAATTAGTAAGGAATCTTGTGAATTTAGGGATGCAGTATGACATGTTTTCTGGAATGGCGATAAATGGTTCTGGGTCTTGAATCTTTTCTGCTTGATTGGAATTTATGATCTCAACATCATTTTCCATTATCTCCTCATTAACAGTAGCTAAATAGCGCTTCAGCTCCAAAACTCTCTTTTTACTTAAGCCTTCATGGTTTTTAAGTATGTTTTCCCAAATCTCTTCACAAATTAAAAAGTAATAATTTGCCTTTTTTTGAAGATTTATCACATCATCACTATCATATATCTCATTATTATTAGAGGAGCAAATCATTGCTTTTGCCTTTAAGTGACAACTTTTGGCTTTATAATAGTTAACTAAAGCTTTCATTTGATCTTCTTTATCTGCTTGGTAATTCTGCAAATAGTTTAATCTATTTAATAAAGCTGCTAATCCTGCATACATTTTAGAAGAAAGGAAGAGATCATCTGAACTCTTTTTTATTGCTAGATTCTGAGCGATGATTCTTGCTTCTTCAGATTTAAGCTCAAGATTATCAGGAGAAAGAAACTGGCCAATATCTTCCTGACGTGTATTAGCAGCACTAAAATAAGCTGCTGTTTTATAAGCTTTGCTTGAATTTACCATTCTGTTAACAGCATTGTTGAAATCATTCAGATTCTCGCATCTTTTTGACAGCTGAGAATACGCTTTAGCTAAAATACAATAAATCCTCCCACACTCCAGCATTAAGTCCCAAATAGGAATCTCTCTCTTTTCTATTGGATCGTAAAAAGTTGGGCTTATATCTAACTCTTTTATGATCTTTATCTGACTTTGGCTTTTATAATTGACGTTAAGAAAATTAGCATATTCGTGTAATAATTGTAAATCATCCATGTTATATTCTGTATCTCTTTTTTCCAAAATCTTTTCAAAACTATTCGTTTTATGGTAAAGGAATCGTATCTTTTGCACTATATCCTCTGAAAAAAAAGTTTTAGTTGATCCTTTATGGCTTTTCTTTATTTCATCTTTTTTTTTTTCTTGGAATTTTTCCTTAATTTTAAGAGGAGGCTTCGGGGGAATTACTTCTCTCAAGTTTGAAAAAGGAGACTTCTCAAGTTTAGGTTTAAATTTACTCTCTTCTTTAAATTTAGGTGCTTCTTGAACTTCTGGCTTTTTAATGGGTTTAGGGCGAGGATGGATGACTTCACTAACATCTGAAAAAGGAGGTTCCTTAACTTTTGGTTTAGGTTTTGATATTTCTTGAATAACTGGTTTCGATATTCTCATAGGTTTTGGTTGAGTTTTTACATTTCCATTTGAAAAAGATTTACTTTCAAATTTTCGATTTATATTCCGATCTCCTTTGTTGATTGGTCTTGTGACTATCTTTGGTTGAGTAGGAGTCTTTTGTCTGACATCTGGAAAAGCTGGTTCTTTATGTAAATGGTTATTATTCTGATCTCCATTAGTAATTGGTTTAAGAGTTGGTTTAATGCCTCTTGTTTTAAGATTGACATTAACCTTATCTTTCAAATCCTCTTGATAATATACCTTTGTTGAATCTGGTCCTTCTTCATCAATTGTAAATCCCGAATAAGCTTGCAACGTTTTCTTCAAACTATCCTCTATACTCGAATCTTTAGAAAAATTAGAATAATTTTTATCAAGCGTAACACATACTTTCAAATTATTTTTCAATTTTTCTTGGAACATTTCGTCTAATAGCTTTTTTTCTTCGTTATTTTCATCATCACCAAAATTCGTTCTATTTTTTTCAGGAATGCCATCCGCGATGTTCACATATTTGTCAATCACTGAGTTATTTTTGCCCAATTCCTCAATATCTTTTGATTTCAACCCAACCCACTAACCTTATTTTTATATTAATAACTTCATATTATGGATTACATTTAATTCATGCATTTGGAAATTTATAATTTATGTATTGGGTATTATTTCATTTGTGGTAAAAATAAGAACTTGATTAGGATTATATGTTATTAATTCTTCCTTTTGTGGTAAGAAATATGGATTTCATTCACTTTTCCATACAAATCTTTCTTTTTCACTCAAAAAACATAACTTTACGATTTAGAAAATAGAGGATAAGATTTATATTCATGTAAATCAAAGTAACTATTGAAATTCATATCTAGGTGATGAGCCAAGTTTAGTAAAAAAAATTGATAACCTATGAAAAATGATGAGATTATCCAGAATCCTTACTATCTCGTTGCGGGAATTCTGTTAATGTTGATCTCGTTAGTTCTAGTGGGTTTTGCATTGGCAATTGGGGACATTGGAGGCTATCCTCATGAAGTTTTTGATAGGGACTTCATAGGATACCCGTTTCAAGCAGGTAATGAAAATCCTGAATTGAAACAAATAGAAGACGATTTCGTCGAGTTTGTAGCCGAATGCGGTTGTGAAGAATTTGATACAGCACAAGGTACCATTGAAATTGAAAATTATTATGTTGATGATTATTTACCATTATGTCTCACTCAATCAGTATTAGATAAATACTGGGTCACAGTTAAGATTACTGGAGGTTATGAACCTCTAGGTGGATATATTTATCTAGATCAAAAGAATGAATTCAAGGGCAAGGTTTTAATTGAATGGGCTAACACTGATGATAATCCGTGTGATTGTGTTGATTATTGGACCGCAAGCTTCAAATTGAAGGATGAAAGTTGTCCAATAGCATTAGATAGTAACCAATGGCCTGCTGGTGCAGTCCCAGTAGAAGATAATTGTAAGATCCCAGGCAAAGAAGTCCTGGCTTCGTGGTGTACCCTATGGACCGGGTGCGATCATCAAGATCAACAGTTTAGGTTAATACAAACCCAAAAAATAAATCGTCCTCTGGACGACCCCAACTCCCATGAAATAATAATTTCATCGCCAGTTTAAAAGCAACGATTTGAATTTCGCTCTCTTTTTTTTTTTAAATTCTTGATTAACCTAAAGGTTGAGAAATTTTTATACATTTCATATAATGAAATAGATTTTTGACTATTTAGAGAAAGGAAATCTTCTTCTAAAGCAAAAATGAAATATTAAAAACGAATTTGGAAACATTTTTTCATTTCTTCCAATTCTTAGAAAAGTACAACCCAAGCAAAAAAAGAGCACTTAATGCATAAGATCCTGAGAAAAATTAGAAAGTAGTCAATGATTTGCATTATGATTTAAATTCATATTTTTGCTTGTAAAAAACTCACTGTATCAAGATTGAAATAGTTATCAACGTTGAGAGGAGAGCAACCAGAACAAGAATCCTATTAATTAATTTCTGGTGTTTTTTGTCTGTGATATTGTAGAATCGGCTTTTCTTTATAATTGCTGTAAGAGTTACAGTAAAACCGATAATAAGTGTTAGGGGGATGAATTCGACCAGCTTAATTGGAAATTCGGGAGGAGGGTTATTATCATCTGCTCCACTTTGAGATAGAGGTTTCACCAAGCTAAGATCTTTATAATTTAGATTTCCGAGAGTGTCATTGGAATAGAACCTAATTGTAATGATCTCGTTTTCTTCAATCGTATCCCATATCTCTTCCCATAAATTTTCATCAATTTTACCATAAGAACCCGAAAAGAAGATATTCGAACCGGTACCAATAATTCTATACCAACTGTTGGCAAAATTCGCATCAGTAAAATTAACTTCAAAAAATGGCGAATCTCGCCCTACCTCTTGATAGTTTTGTGGTAGGATGACATCAATAGAGGGTGCAATGGTATCTTTTCTTATCGAGATGAAATCGGATCCTTCGTTCCCAAGCGTATCAGTAGCATAAATATGAATAAACAATGTCCCATTTCTAATTTGATCCCATACAGTTTGACTAATTTCTCCAGTCCATTCATATTTGGGAGTTGAAGTAGTACCATTACTCAATTGATAAGTCCTAATTGAAATTCCATTCCCGTCATTTAAATAAAAGTAAACACTTGGCACTTCAGAACCATATAGTTCTCCTTCATCTGGATAATATATATATACTTCAGGTCCGATAATATCTTTATAGACAGAAACGTTTTTAATACCAACATTCCCCACACTATCATTTGTAAAAAAGATGATCGTTGTTGTACCGTTGGGCATTAGATCCCAATCGTCGGCGTTAATCGAGCCCGTCCATATTCTAATTGGTGAAGTAGTAAATCCATTGGTTAATTGGTACCAGCTTTCGTCAATACCACTAAGATCATAGAAATTTATAGAGACAGAAGGCTCGTTTTTTCCGAAAAGATCGAACTCAGAAGGACTATTAATTATTATCTCAGGATTCTTGGTATCTTTAAATAGATTAACTGAAACTGAAGAATTAATATTCCCAGCGGAATCATTTGCATAAAAGAGGATTATAAAGGAGGTTTCTGAAGCTAATCCATCCCATATGCTTTGATCAAGTAATTCTGATATGCCAATTTCTAGCATAATTTTAGTACCATCAAGAACATACCATACTGAATCAAAATTAGAATCAAGAGTTGTAACTTGAATATTGGGAGGTGTATTCCAATAAGAATTGCTTGTAGGTAAATTAATAGTTATTTTAGGAGGCCTTATATCTTTATTTAATGTTACTGAATTGAGCGAATTGATATTTCCAACTGTATCATTGGCATAAAAATAGATCGTGAAGCTTTCCTCAACCATTAACGAATCCCATATACCCTGATTAAGAAATTCTTCTACTGCATTTTCGAGAATTATCTTGATGTTACCAACTTCATACCAAACTGAATCGAAATTCTGATCACTTGCCAAGGCTTGAATGGGGGGTCTCGAATTCCAATAGGTATTTTCGAGAGGTAAATTTATTATTAATGATGGAGCAATGCTATCTTTATATACAGTAATATTTTGAGATGCTATATTACCTAGCGTATCATTCGCAAAAAAGATGATCATCACTGTACCGTTAGGCATTAGATCCCAATCGTCGGCGTTAATTGAACCTGTCCATGTTCTAATTTGTGAAATTGTGATTCCATTGGTTAATTGGTACCATCTTTCATCAATACCATTAGTATCATAAAAACCTACAGAACATAAGGGTTCATCCTTTCCAAAAAGATCGAACTCAGAAGGATTACTAATTGTTATCTCTGGACTCCTGGTATCTTTAAATAAAATTATTGAAACTGAAGAATTGATATTCCCAGCGGAATCATTTACATAAAAATGAATCCAGAAGGAACTTTCTAATGCTATTTCATCCCATATATCATGATTGAGTAATTGTGGAACCCCATTTTCTAAAATTACCTTGTTTCCGTCAATGAAATACCATACTGAATCAAAATTAATATCAAAAGCAGTGACTTGAATATTGGGAGGTGTATTCCAATAGGTGAATTTACCAGGAAAGTCAATTATTAATACAGGAGCATTAATATCTTTATTTAATGTTACTGAATTGAGAAAATTGATATTTCCAACAGTATCATTGGCGTAAAAATAGATCGTGAAGGTCTCCTCGGCTGATAACACATCCCAAATGGCTTGATCCAGTAATTCTCCTAACCCATTCTCAAGAATAACTTTCATTCCGTTCACAACGTACCATATTGAATCGAAATTCGGGTCAGTTGCAGTGGCTTGAATGGTAGGGCGTGTGTTCCAATAAGTATTTTCGAGCGGTAAGTTAATCGATAATAATGGATCGATACTATCCTTATACACAGTTATATTTTGAGAAGCTAAATTACCTGCTGTGTCATTTACATAAAAAGCAATAGTTACTGTACCATTAGGCATCAAATTCCAATCATCATAGTTGATCATTCCTTCCCAATTTCTTAATGATGTAGTAAGAGATGAATGATGAAGCTGGTACATTATTTGATCAATGGCATGTAAATCATAGAAATCAATAGAAATCAAGGGGACACCTTTTCCAAACACATCATAATTATTGGGGAAGATTACAAAAACTGTGGGGGCAATTAAATCTTTAATAATGGTTTTAGAGTCGCTTCCTAAATTTCCTAAAGTATCATTAATATAAAAATAAACATCAACATGACCATCATCAAATAAATTCCATAAGCTTTCACTAATGCTACCTGTCCACGTTGTATTGCTTGTGGTGACAGTTCCATTACTTAAATAATACCAAATAGAATCAACTTCTGCGCTAGCAATGTATAAGGTCATAATAGGAGGAACTTGTCCGATAACAGTCCCATCGGCTGGATTCAATATTGTAATAATTGGATCAAATATATTTTTTCTGACATTAAGGGTTTTTAATGCGATATTATTTACCGAATCGTATGCTAAGAAATGAATTTCAACCGTTCCATTCCCTATAAGGTTCCAATTAGCACTGTTTATTGAACCCGTCCATAAAAATAATTCAGTCGATATACTCGCATTTTCTAATTGATACCAAACAGTTTCGAGGTGAGGATCATATATATCAAGGTCTATATTTGGAGCAGTCGTACCAAATAAATCGTAAGGTTGTGGGGTATTAATTATGATTGAAGGAGAAATAATATCTTTATAAACAAAAATACTAAGCATTTCGATATTTCCCACACTATCATTAGCATAAAAGATAATTGAAACCGTGCCATTTTCCATTAAAATCCAATCATCAGCACTTATTGATCCGGACCAATATCTAATAGGAGTAGTAAAAGTACCATTTGACAATTGATACCAATTTTCATCCACTCCATTAAGATCGTAAAAATTAACTATACAACTTGGAGTAACTAATCCAAATACATCATGATTAGATGGATTAGTAATCGTGATTTCAGGTCCCTTGGTGTCTTTATGAAGGGTGCAAGAATAAAGAGAATTAATATTACCAGCAGAATCATTCGCATAGAAAAAGATAGTAAAAGTTTCTTCAGGTGATAAAAGATTCCAAATAGTTAGATTAAGTTGTTCAGATACTCCATTTTCCAACATTATCTTAATTCCATTCACAATATACCAAACAGAATCAAAATTTATATCAGATGCAGTGGTTTGAATGGTAGGACGAGTATTCCAATAAGTATCATTCAAGGGTAAATTCACCGTTAAAACGGGATCGGTAACATCCTTGTGAATCGTTCGAGAATAAAGAGAATTGATATTCCCTGCTGAATCATTGGCAAAGAAAGAAATCGTAAATGTTTCTTCATCGGAAAGTGCTTCCCATATACTTGAATCGAGTAATTCTGACAATCCATTCTCCAAAATTATTTTAACCCCATTGACCGCATACCATACAGAATCAAAATTGGTATCGCTTGCTGTGGCTTGAATATCAGCTGGCATATTCCAATAACTATTATCTACAGGCAAATTAACAATCAAATTAGGATTTAAAACGTCTTTATGAATAGTTTGTGCAAAAAGTGAATTGACGTTTCCTGCAGAATCGTTAGCATAGAAATAAATGGCAAACGACTCCTCAACTGCTAAAAAGTCCCATACGTTTTGATCAAGCAATTCAGAGATACCAGTTTCTAATAAGATTTTAACCCCATTTATTTCATACCAGATAGAATCGAAATTGATATCGCTTGCTGTGGCTTGAACATTTGGTCTGGTATTCCAATAAGTATCATCTAAGGGTAAATTCACCGTTAAAACAGGATCTGTTATATCTTTATGGATGGTTCGAGAATAAAGAGAATTCACGTTTCCAGCTGAATCATTGGCAAAGAAATAAATCGTAAAAGTCTCCTCAGCGGATAACGCATTCCATATACCCTGATTCAATAACTCTGAAATGCCATTTTCCCGCAAAATCTTAGAACTATCGACTTCATACCATACTGAATCGAAATTAATATCGCTTACTGTGATTTGAACATTAGGACGAGTATTCCAGAATGTACCATCAAAAGGCAAATTAATGGTTACTTCAGGATCTAAAACATCTTTATGAATGGTTCGAGAATAAAGTGAATTCACGTTTCCGGCAGAATCATTTGCGTAATAATGAATCGTAAAACTCTCTTCAACTGCTAAAGCATTCCATATGTTTTGATCTAGTAATTCTGAGATGCCATTTTCTAACGAGATTTTAACACCATTCACTTGATACCATACTGAATCGAGATTGGTATCGCTGGCAGTGGCTTGAATATCAGGTGGTATATTCCAATAAGAATCATTTAGAGGTAAATTAACAGTTAAAACAGGATCGGTAACATCCTTGAGAATCGTTCGAGAATAGAGAGAATTCACGTTACCCGCAGAGTCATTGGCATAGAAATAAATTGTAAAGGTTTCTTCGGCTAATAATGTATTCCATATCACTTGATCCAGTAGTTCTGCCACTCCGTTTGATAAGATTACCTTGGTTCCATCAATTATATACCATACAGAATCTAAATTGATATCGGTGGCTGTAGCTTGAATGTTAGGACGAGTATTCCAATAAGTATCCTCTAAGGGTAAATGCACAGTCAAAACAGGATCTGTAACATCTTTATGGATGGTTCGAGAAAAGAGAGAATTCACGTTACCCGCAGAGTCATTGGCATAGAAATAAATTGTAAAGGTTTCTTCGGCTAATAATGTATTCCATATCACTTGATCCAGTAGTTCAGGGATACCATCATTCAATATAATTTTTACTCCGTCAACTTCATACCATACTGAATCGAGATTGGTATCGCTGGCAGTGGCTTGAATATATGGTCTTGTATTCCAATATGAGTCATCTAATGGTAAATTAATAGTTAAATCAGGATTTAGAATATCTTTGTGAACGATTCTTGTGTTAAGCGAGTTTACATTGCCAGCGGAGTCATTTGCATAGAAAAATATTGTAAAGGTCTCTTCAGCTAACAGTGCATCCCAGATATCTTGATCTAATAGTTCTGAGACTCCATTTTCCAATAATATTTTGGATCCATCAACTAAATACCAGACAGAATCAAAATTCCTATCGGATGCAGTTGCTTGAATGGTAGGTCTTAGGTTCCAATAAGTATCATTTAAAGGTAAGTCAATCATCAAATTAGGATTTAGAGTATCTTTGTGAACGGTTCTTGTACTAAGTGAGTTTACATTGCCAGCAGAATCATTAGCAAAAAAGTAAATTGTGAATGTTTCTTCATCCATTAGAGAATCCCATATCCCTTGATCAAGCAACTCTGAAATGCCATTATCCAATAAGATT
Organism: uncultured archaeon; assembly: GCA_964632315.1. Classification (GTDB taxonomy): domain Archaea; phylum Asgardarchaeota; class Lokiarchaeia; order Sigyniarchaeales; family SOKP01; genus SOKP01. The sequence continues at coordinate 15,733 of CAZWEM010000017.1, read as the reverse complement.
TTCACTCCGCCTACTTCATACCATACAGAATCGAGATTGCTATCACTAGCAGTGACTTGGATATATGGTCGGGTATTCCAATAAGTATCATCTAAAGGCAAGTTTACTACTAAAGTAGGGTTAATAGTATCCTTATGAATTGTTTGAGAATAGAGAGAATTGACATTCCCTGCCGAATCATTGGCATAGAAAGAAATTGTAAAAGTTTGTTCTGCAGATAAAGAATCCCAGATACTCTGATCAAGTAATTCTGAGAGTCCATTTTCTAACATGATTTTTGTTCCAGAAACTTCATACCATATAGAATCCAAATTCGTATCAGATGCAGTGGCTTGAATGGAAGGTCGAATGTTCCAATAAGTACCATCTATAGGTAAATCAATTATCAATGTGGGATCAATGATGTCTTTATGAATGGTTATTGAATGAAGTGAATTTATGTTCCCTGCAAAATCATTTGCAAAGAAATTAATCGTGAAGGATTCTTCGTCTGATAGAGAATCCCATATCTCTTGATCAAGCAACTCTGAAATGTCATTATCCAATAAGATTTTCACACCCCCAACTTCATACCATATAGAATCTAAATTGATATCACTTGCAGTAGCTTGAATATTTGGTCGGGTATTCCAATAAGTATCTTCTAAAGGTAAGTCTACTAGTAAAATGGGGTCAATAGTATCCTTATGAATTGTTTGAGAATAGAGAGAATTGACATTCCCTGCCGAATCATTGGCATAGAAAGAAATTGTAAAAGTTTGTTCTGTAGATAAGGAATCCCATATCCCTTGATCGAGTAACTCAGAGATCCCATTTTCTAAGAAAATTTTCGTTGCATCGACAATGTACCAGACAGAATCGAGGTTTGTATCTGAAACTGTCGCTTGAATATATGGTCGGGTGTTCCAATATGTATTATCAAAAGGTAAGTTTACTATTAAAGTAGGATCAGTGGTATCTTTATGAATAATTCTTGAGTAAAGTGAATTCACGTTTCCTGCAGAATCATTAGCAAAGAAGTAAATTGTGAAGCTTTCTTCAGATGATAAAGTATCCCATATCCCTTGATCAAGCAACTCTGAAATGCCATTATCCAATAAGATTTTCACTCCCCCAACTTCATACCATATAGAATCTAAATTCGTATCCGATGCAGTTGATTGAATCAAAGGCCTTGAGTTCCAATAAGTATCGTTTAAAGGTAAATTCACTGTTAAGGCAGGATCAGTAATATCTTTATGAATAGTTCTTGAATTAAGGGAATTCACGTTACCTGCTGAGTCATTTGCATAGAAATAAATCGTGAAGGTTTCTTCAGCTGACAAAGCATCCCAGATCTCTTGATTTAATAGCTTTGAGACACCATTTTCTAATATAATTTTGACTCCCCCTATTTCATACCATACTGAATCGAGATTGGTATCGCTGACAGTAGCTTGAATATTTGGTCTGGTATTCCAATACGAGTTATTTAATGGTAAATTAATAAGTAAATCAGGATTTAGAATATCTTTGTGAATAGTTCTTGAGTTAAGGGAATTAATATTGCCCGCCGAATCATTCGCATAGAAAAAAATCGTGAACGTTTCTTCGTCTGATAGAGAATCCCATATGCCTTGATCTAGTAGCGCTGATATGCCATTTTCTAATAATATCTTGGATCCATCAACTTCATACCATATAGAAACCAAATTCGTATCAGATGCTGTTGCTTGAATATCTAGTCGTGTATTCCAATAACTATCATCTAAAGGCAAAGTAACTATTAAATTAGGATCTAAAACGTCTTTATGAATGGTTATTGAGTGAAGAGAATTTAAGTTCCCTGCTGAATCGTTTGCAAAGAAGTCAATCGTGAATGTCTCTTCAACTAATAACGCATCCCATATGTCTTGATCTAAAAGTTTTGAGACTCCATTTTCTAATATAATTTTGACTCCTCCAACTTCATACCATACAGATTCAAAATTGATATCACTAACGGTAACTTGAATATCGGGTCGAGCATTCCAATAGGTATTATTTAATGGTAAATCCACTGAAACGGAGGGATCAGTTATATCCTTATGAATAGTTCTTGAGTGAAGAGAATTGATGTTTCCTGCTGAATCATTCGCAAAAAAGAAAATCGTGAACGTTTCTTCATCTGACAAGGAACTCCAAATCGCTAGATCTAATAACTCAGCTACCCCATTTGAAAGAGAAACCTTTACCCCATCTATTTCATACCAGATTGAATCAAAATTGGTATCGCTAGCCGTTGCTTCAATATTAGGTACTGCGTTCCAATAGCTATCAGCATCCGGTGAGACAATTGTCAAGGTAGGTGATAAAATGTCCTTGTGAATTGTCCTTGAGTAGTAGGAATTTTCATTTCCAGCGGAGTCATTTGCAAAGAAATTAATCGTGAACGTTTCTTCGTCTGACAAGGAACTCCATATCCCTGAATCAAGAGGACTAAGAACGCCATTTGAAAGAGGGACCTTCACTCCATCTACTTCATACCAGATTGAATCAAAATTAGTGTCGCTAGCCGTTGCTTCAATATCAGGTACTACGTTCCAATAGCTGTCAGCATCCGGTGATTTAATTGTTAAAGAAGGTGCTGATATGTCTTTATGTATGGTTCTTGAGTTAAGGGAATTAATATTGCCCGCCGAATCATTCGCGTAGAAAAGAATCGTAAACGTCTCTTCATCCAACAATGAATCCCATATTCCTTGATCTAATAGCTCAGATATGCCATTATCTAATAAATTACTCAACCCATTTACTTCATACCAAATAGAATCAAGGTTAGTATCTGAAGCTGTTACTTGGATATTAGGTCTGATATTCCAATAAGTACCATCAGCAGGTAAATCAATAGATAAGGTAGGATTAGTGATATCTTTATAGAGAGCTAAAGAATAGGAATCATTTATGTTTCCCACAGAATCATTGGCATAGAAATTAATTGTAAACGGACTTTCGTCTGGAATAGATTCCCAAATTGTAGTGTTAAGAATTTCACTTACTCCATTGGTTAAATTTTCTTTTTGACCATTGATCTCATACCAAACGGATTGAAAGTGAGTATCGGATACTAAAACTTGAATTGTCGGTCGATGATTCCAAAAAGTTTGATTGATAGGAGATATTATGCTTATGAAGGGAGTAGTAGTATCCTTATAAAGATCAATTACGAGAGCATCGTTTTCATTTCCAGCGGTGTCATTAGCATAGAAACTGATGTTGAATGGGCCCTCCCCAAGCTCACTCCATAACGAGCTCGGTAAATATTCCGCAGTTTCATTTTGAAGTTCTGTAATTTGTGCAGAATCATTAACGAGATACCAAATGGTATCCAGATTGATATCATATGCACTTACATTAATTAAAGGGGCAGTGGACCAAGTCGTATTATTCGAGGGGGCTAACACTGTTAATGTAGGATTTATGTCATCTCCATCATTCCAAATAGGAAAATTATCCTGAGAATCGCTGTCAATGATATAAGGATCATCTCCTATCTCATCATCATCTAAATCATGACCCCCATAATCATCCCAATAATTACCTATTGAACCATTATCCCATTCATTATCCGCAGCATCGTTGACATTTAGAACATTATTGGAAAAATTATTATGATAGAAGAGGTTTAAATCAGAATTAGGAGTGCTTATATCTACACCCACGATATTATTATGAGTGATGTTATTTTTATAGAAATTACATTCATTTGTTTTTTCTAAAAAAATACCTATTTCATTATAACTTATCGTATTGAAAGTAAATGAGCAATTATCGGTTTTTACTAATTGAATTCCGATTTGATTATTGCTACTTAGATTACATTCGTGAATTATTCCATTATTAGAATTTTGTAATATGATTGCTGGGAAACTTGAACAATTGTAGAACGTGCAATTTTGTATGACAAAATAATTTTTATCGGAATTATTAATTGAAAGCCCAGATGACTTTTCTTTACAGTTAAGTTTGATATCTTTAATTATAAAAGGATCACCATAAATACCCGAACCAGAACACCAATCATAAAATGCTTCAGTTTCAGTCCAATTATCGTCAATATTTATAGGAGAAATATCAGTAGGATAATTAGCTTCTTTTAAAGAGCTTAATCTATTTTTATTATTGAGATTCGTAAAGTCATTATTAACTGGTATTGAGAAAATAAAACAGCAAGAAATTAAGATTAGGAATACTGAAATTGAACTTAAAATTAATTTTCTAAAATGAGTAATTACAACCCTCTTCATGAGAATACCACGTGAACAATATTGGACTTGTTAAGCTATTAACAAATAATTCTAATTAAGTCAAGTGGGCTTAAATAAGTTTATACTATTCTTTTTTTTCACGTGAAAAAGGGAAAATTACTTTTAAATATTTTCAACTTTATTATTTATTGGAAGTATGATGTGGAAATGTGATACCTGTGGAGCAATATTTGATATAATAGACATTCCTCAAGAGTGCCCGGAATGTGGTGCTGATGATGGAACATTTAGTCTGATTGAAGATTAATCTGTCAGTTTAGAACCACAATTTTCACAATAGATTGCTTTTCCATCCATAATGGCACCACAATAAGAACAAGTCTTTTTCTCAGAAACGATTTTTACAGGAATTGACTCTAAATTTGCAATCTTGGCATCTAAAATACGTTGGTGTTTCTTATTTTTGCTAATCTTCTTATTTACATTCGTTTTCATCAGTTTCAACACGATCAAGATCACGATTATAATAAAAAGCACGGCAAAAATGAGTATGAGTAAGAAAATAGCATTAAAGAAGTCAAAAATGGTCCTTAAAAATATGATGTTCATTTTTTACCTCTCTATGAGACTTATCTTGCATTACCTTAAAAAATGTTTCGACATTGACTAACTCTCTCATAAGATTTAAATATAGCATATTGCTATATGTCTCTTGAAATCTAAAATACCAAAATAATGAGATATTATGATTTTTCAAGGATTTGACATGTTATTTGTGATTCTGCCAATAGTTATTTTTGTGGTGATTTTCTTCGGTTGTTGGTTATTAGCAGGAATAAAAGTGATATTAGAATACGAAAGATTGGTGATTTTCAGGTTGGGAAAATATAAACGCACGATAGGACCTGGTGTTGTGTATGTTTTACCGGTTTTTGAAAAATCGCAGAAAGTCAGCTTGAGAATCATCACTGAAGACATCCCTCGGCAAGAAGTTATAACTAAAGATAACATTCCAGTTTTAGCTAATACCGTAGTTTATTTCAAAGTAGAAAGACCAGAAGATGCAGTAATCAAAATAGAGAATTATACCTTTGCAGTAAGACAATACACTCAAGCAGCATTGAGAGATGTGGTGGGTAACATGGAATTGGATAGTGTCTTATCAGAAAGAGAGAAAATTGCTACAGATATACGCTCAATTGTTGACCAAGAAACGAGTGAATGGGGGATCGATATCAAGAGCATCAAGATTCAGGAGATTGAACTTCCAGCTGAAATGAAAAGAGCGATGGCTAAGCAAGCAGAAGCAGAAAGAGAGAAGAGAGCGGCAATTATTGCTTCAGAAGGAGAACTTGGTGCAGCTAAAAACTTGACTGAAGCTGCAGCTATGATGGCTGTAGAACCGGGGGCTCTCCAAATTAGAACATTACAAACCATTCGTGACATTTCACAAGATCCTTCAGAAAAGATAGTAATTTTCATGCCAGGAGAACTAGGAAAAATTCTGAAAAAACTATAATCTAAAGTGGTGATTTAATGAGTAAAACTTTAACACCTAACAAGCGATACGTTCAAATTGCGTTTAATCATACTATTCGAGATGTCCAGAGAATAATTCCTCAAATTCCATATGATCCACGGATAATTATTGAAGCTGGAACTCCTTACATAAAAAGAGAAGGATTAATGGGCATTAGGTTTATACGGAGAATATGGAGAGGAATCATGGTTGCTGATCTAAAAGTAACCGATGGAGCATATGAGGAAGTAGCCTTTGCTCATGCTAATGGGGCTAACGCGGTAACTGCATTAGGAACTGCTCCGAATGAAACACTTGATCAATTTAATAAAGCCTGTACTGATTTTAAAATTTATTCAATGATCGACATGCTTGGACAAGATAATCCATTAAAAAAAATTTTTAAATTAAAATATAAACCCAATGCTGTAGTAATTCATAAAGGACGCGATGAAGAAATCAATCCAAGGAGTATCATTCGTTATAAAGACATCAATAAAGTGCGATCAAAATATGATGTTTTTATTTCTGTTGCTGGTGGTTTAAATTATACAAAAATTCGAAAAGCCTATTTTAATGGAGCAGATATCGTAATTCTTAATGTTGTAAAACCAATGGATGAAAATGAAGGAATCTTGGATACTACTAATTTTAGAGTTAAAATACCTGCGATCTTAAATGAAATTGGTAAATAAACTCTTATTTTTTTTTATTCTAAAGTTTAATTGATAAAATTAAGATCTTTAATTATTATTCTATATTTTTAAGTGGTGTTGAACATTCTTACAATTTTTTTGAACATTTTGCGAAGATAATATTAAAATATAAATTTGTCTTTTAGTTTCATATTAGATTAATTATTTAACTTAAATGTCCAAATATCCTTTAAATTTAAAGAAAGAAGGTTTTAATAATGTCTAAGGAAAGAATTAGTTGGTATACGAAAGGACTTTGGTATGAAGCTTGTGCATCTGAAGGGCATTGCTCATTTTATTTTGGCCGAGACCGAAAGGAACCCTGTAAATCATTTCAATTATTTCAAATTGAAGAGGGAAGAATCGGAGATGTAAGTCTCGATGGAGTACTTGCAATTAATGTAGTAGATTTGTATTCTAATAAAGCCGCAGATCTATTGAGTAAAGGGGGTGAGGGAGGTCTTTACATTAGTGAAAAAACTGATGAAGAACAAAGAAAATATTTAAAATCATTTTTCATTAACAACATTCCTGGAAGTATTTTACTGAAGAAGCTACTGGATATCAAGTATGTAAACATTGAACTCATGAGAGAAAAAGATACTTTCCACGTAAAGATGCCCTATGGTGAAATGAAGCTTTCGTACACTCCAGGATTAGATGGAAAAAATCCCCAGAAGCTCGAAAATTCTCCATTCGGAATTTATTTTTCAGAAATCAAAATTTGTAACACTCATTACTGGAATTATAATGATCTCGGAAAAAAGTGGGAATTTGAAAATAGAAGTGGAGCTATTGCAAGTTTTGATATGAAAGGGAAATCTAAAAATTTTTAATAAAATGTGACACCTGGAATTTATACCCACCCTTCTGTTAGATATCCGGTCACCCAGGTATCCATAGGGCATCAAACTAAGCGGTCTACCTAAAGCATCGTTCCAAACGCTCATTGCTTTCATTTGGCCTTGCACCAAAGGTTTTAGCTCGTTCCAACCATTCCTCCCGTTCATTTCTTCGGCTTAATCCCGAGTCATCAATATTGGACAAGAGGCAGTGTCGTTTCAGTTGCTAAAACATGGTTTTCACCATGGTAGTTCTCTACTCCTTCTTTGGAATGGTGAGGTGAGGTTCCTCAGCAGCTTAAAGCTACCGTCAGCCCCAAATCCATTTGTCACGTTTATAAATAAGAGTTTTTAATTTATTTATTTTAAGGTTTCTAATAGATGCTTTAAAAGCTAAATGAGTAAAGAAAAATTATAATCATGCACTTAATTAAAATCATCGATTAATAATTAATCTTTAAAAACAATGTGCTACTGACATTCTTAATAAATTTTAAAAACACATCCTTATAATCGTTTTGGAGTTTTTAAAATAATATTTTATCCAACCAAAAAGAGAAAAAGTGGTTATTTGAAAGAAATTAAAGATAAAGATTTGCCGAAAAATCCTATTGAAGCCCAAGGAATGTTAATTAAGGCAACCTATCGAAAATTTGGAATAGACGTGCTACCTATTATAAGAGAATCTTGTAAGAAACAAGGACGTGCGCTTGGTTTGAAGGTTAGAAAAAAATTAGCAGATAATAAATTATCAACAGTAGCTAAAGCATTCTCCAAAAGTTATGACCCAAAAGATGTTAAAATAATCCAAATTTCTGATGAATTGTTCCAAATTCAAGGAAATAAATGTCCATTTGGTCTTGAAAACACATCAAGAGAATTATGTGAAGCGGTCATGGAAATTGATGCGGAGTATTTCAGAACCGCTGTAGACAATAGTATTGAATTGAAGATTTTTAAAACCGTCGCAGAAGGGGATGAGTATTGTGATACGATCTACAAGCTTAAACAGAACAAGTCCAATGATTAATGCAGTTGAAAAACTTAATACTCCAAGAAAAATTTCCATTTCTATGTTAATAATTTCAAAATTTTGTTTAAATTTTAAAGAGAAATATTTTTTAATTAGAGTATTAAAATTATAGGTATGAAATGAAAGGTTACAAGAATAATTTTAATTTGCTTGAAGAGGAAAACGTGTTAGTTGAGACTCCACATGTATATGACCATAAAGGCTTTCCTTTCAGGATATTGGGTAAAATCCTTGTTATAGTGATAAATTTTGGACTGTTTGTTGGTGCTTTTTTTCTATTCACCCTTGCTTTTCACCCTTCAATTTTAACATTTGCATTTTTAATAATGGGAAGTCTTTTACTAATCATTGGAGTATTGTTAATTCCGTTACTTCTAAGGGCGGGTTATTTCTCCTTTTTCCGAAAAAAAAGAACTATTTTTTATGTCACAAACCAGAGAATTGTGGAGCTTATTAGAAAAGGACTCTTTAATAGAAAAAATCACTTCAAGGAAATTAAATATAATGAGTTAGATTACTTAATCAAAAATGTAAAAACTCTGTCTTTTCACAAGAAAGTCATTTTTCAAGTCCCTTATTACGCCTTGGAGGATGAAGTGTATAAAGCAGAACCAAAAGAACAAGAAAAGATAGAAATACATTTAGAGGGAACTAAAGGAAAGAAGAAGTGGGACGAAATAAAGGCTTTTTTATTTCCAATGATACCTTTAATCCCACATCCACGGTTGAAGTTCATAATTTTGAATAAAAATTTAGTAGTCCCAAAAGACAATTTATAAGGATTATCTCTTGAGGTAATTTAGAGTTAAGCTAAAGAATCCTAGTGAGAATCTTTAATAATAGAACTTTGATAAAAGTTAATTAGAAGCAAGTTCTATAGACTAAAAAAGAATAAAAATTGTGTTTGTCAAATGAGTCTACAAGAATGTTTAGCGAGTCGTAAAGACTGCTCAGGAAACGGTCGAATTTTATCAAAAAGAGACATTTTAGAGATATGCGAATCAGCTAACCAAGCAGCACCACTAAAAGCTTTATTTGTTGTGTTACCAGAAGGTAATGAATATTCAAGTGGGATCTATAAGTATGAAAAAGGAGAATTAGGATTAATTTCAGGGGAAATAAAAACCAAATATTCAATGGAACTTTATCCAGAATTAATTTGGAAAGAATCAATCCCCCTGAATGAACTTATTAAAATAGGATCAGTCTTGCAGTATCTTTCTCTAAAAGTAGGAAGTTTAGGCCTTGGAGTGTCCCAAAGAGCGAAAGCCCCCAAAGCAATTAACAAGATTGTTAATGAAAAAGTCAATGAAAATCATACTTTTATTTATTCAGTTGCAGTAAGAGAAAGAGATCGAGGTGATTTAATAGAAGATAAAGCAGAACCTCCAGCAGTAGAAATACAGGAGGATCAATATATACTTTCCACTCCATCTTGCTATGAGGGACATAAATTATATAGGCATAAATATGAGGGAACTCCTCTAAACTACGCTATTTTTAATAAAACAGAAAAAAAATTACCCGATTATACAACTTTACAAGAAATCTCTCAATTGCTTTGGGCTTGCGAAGGAGAAAATGATCATGCAACTCATGGAAACAGGGATGTTTTAGAAAAAAATGGTTATGGGAGAGTTCATGCTTCTGGGTGTGCGGGTTACGCGGTTTATCCAATGGTAATTGTAGAAAATCTTGCTCAACTTCCTAAAGGTTCTTATCTATATAACCCAATTGGATATTCTGCTTTAAATCGATGGATTATTGTAGATAATGATACAAAATATGACCACTTCCTTCAGAAATACAGTTCTGATCTAGATAAATCGCAAATTGAAAGCGAATTTGACTTGAAATTAGGGCATTTTGCTATATTATTATGTATTGATAGAAAAAAGCCTTGTTCTGGAGCTTTTCACAAGTTATTTAACCTTAAATATTGGGCTGAAATTGAAGTGGGGATGGCATTAGCTGGACTCCAATTGCAAGCAAATGCCTTGGGTTTGAAATGGCAAGAATACGTGATTTCCAATCCAGATGATCCTAAATATCGGAACCTTTTTCATCTTGATGTTGCAGAAAATGTTGTCAATAAAATGGCAAAGGACTTGATCCATCCCGCGAAAAATGAACGATTATCATTAAAGGGAAACCTAATACCAGCTATCTTGTTTACCTTACAAGGTTAAAGATTTTTAAGTCAATTATACAACAATGAAAGGGAATTGAGATGGATTTGCTGATCATTGTGTTAATAGAATATATAATAACAATAATACTATCTTTAATATTTGCGATTATCATTATCGATAAACTTTACATTGCTAAGAGAATTTCTAAAGTAGCGCACTTCCATCGCTATAATGATTTATTTTCCTGGGAGATCTTCTTTTTCAATATCGCGATTATTTGTATATTGCGATTAATTGCCCTATTTATCACATTGAGCCCTTTAGTCTCATTCTGGATAGGTAGAATAACTATTTTACTCTACTTTTTTCCCGTCTGGAATAAAGTAATTCATTTAGAAAAAGTCATGAATAAAATCACGTACGAAAAGCATTATTTTGCTGGTATAATTCCTTTAGCTTTAGTATTAATACTAGGATTCGCTCCCATTTCTAATTTTGTGCTAATTGTTATATTTTTACTTTCTACAATTCTCCCATATTTTGTTCTATTTATCTATTCAAAACATCTAACGGTTAAAAAGAAGAAGATGATAATCATGCTCCTTGGAGTCACCTTCATTATAATTGGTTTCGTATTAATTCCCCAGACATTCGAATTTTTTGGTGTTGTAGGTGCTCTTATAGCCAGTTTAATTAACATTAGCTCGGTTTCTTCCCTCATAATTGGTGATCTATTGATCTTTAGCAGCTTTAGAAGAGAGTTGAATAGTCAATCAATTCCAAAATGATTATTTCTTTTTTATTGTCCCAATAGGTTGCTAGTGGTTTTTAAATTGCCAAATATTTTTAAAATTTGGAGATCAAATGACAGAACCGATTAAACCAAAAGTAGCTGCTACTGTAATATTGCTTCGTCAAAAAGTCCCAAATTTGGATTCTCAAGATGATAGTGAATTTGAAGTATTCATGGCGAAAAGAAATAGTAATACAAGATTCATGAGTGATCACTATGTTTTTCCAGGTGGTGCAATTGAAAATCAAGACTTAACAGACTACTCAAAAAAAAGAGTTATTGGATTTGATCACTCCCTAATTGATAATTTGAAAATCGTGCATGACTCTCCCCCAGTTCTTTGGATAATCGCAATCCGAGAACTATTCGAAGAGACTGGAATTATTTTAGCAAGAGCAATGAAAAAAGATCCAAATAACTTAATTGAAAAAGATCAAGAAAAACTTCAACAATATCAAGGGTAACTTCAAAGAAAGGAAATAAAAATGACTGATATTTTAGTTAAAGAAAATCTCTACTATGATGCGAGTGATTTAAGTTATTTTGGACGATTTATTACACCTAAAGCATCCCCTATTCGATTTGATACACAATTTTTTCTCTGCGAATATCCTCAGAATCAAAAAATAAGTTTGTTTAAGGATGAATTGACAAAAGGAATTTGGGGTACTCCACAACAACTTATAAAGAGACACAATAAAAAAGAAATAAAAATAGTATTTCCTCAATATTCTAATTTGAAGAGATTAAGTGAATTTAGAACCATCCAGGAAGCATTTAATTGTTCAAAAGAGGTTTCAACACGTAATCGAGCACTATTCTTATGAGAAGAAGCAATATTTTTCTCCAAAATTATTATATCTAACTTAACACCATAGTGAAAAAACTTCATTCAATATGGATCAAGTAATTAAATGAAATGATGAGAATAAGTAAGTGGATTTTACTCGCAAGACATATAAGATGATATAAAAGTTTACTTCGGTTTATTAAATTTAAATATTTAAAAAGGAATCAAATTTGAAATCCAAGACAGTTTGTTATAGTTTAATTGTTTTCTTACTATTTAGTGGAATGTTTATCTCTAAAAGAGAATCTATTAAAAATATCGAAAATGGTGGTTTGAATGTCGCGGTTCATTTAAAGAATTCAGCAAATTCTGGGAAAATTCATATTAATAATAATTGGACTACCACAAAAACGGCAGGTATATGCAGTGGTGAAGGTACTGAATCTAATCCTTATACTCTTAAAAATTTAATCATAAATGCAGGAGGAATGGGTAATAGAATCCATATTGAAAATACCACTGAGTATTTTAAAATTGAAAACTGCACGCTTTATAATTCTGGAGGAGAATTTCATAATGCTGGAATAAAAAAACGTTTGAGTAGGTATAATCATAATTTTATTACTCATACCTCTTCACATTCTTTTTGTAAATAAAATAAAAATGAAACTCTTACTTTATGCAAAAACGATTAATCCAGCTCCTCTGTTAATAATTGTACTGTTCTTAAAAATATAGACCATCAATTTAAATTTACAATATAACTATTTGATTCAGCTGAATTTTGAATTGTCATAAAAAAAATAAAAATAATAGGTTGTGTATTAAATGGTTAAAAAAGTAATTATTGTGGGGGGTGTGGCCGGCGGTGCATCTTGTGCGGTTAGATTGCGGCGTTTGGATGAAACTGCCAAAATCATTATGTTAGAAAGGGGAGATTATATCTCTTTTGCTAATTGTGGATTGCCTTATTATATCGGAGATGTTATTAAGGAAAAGGAAAAGTTGATAGTTGAAAGTCCCCAACACATGCATGAACGTTTTAATATTGATATTAGGAATAAAAGCGAAGTGATAAGCATTGATCGCGAGAATAAATCTGTAAAAATAAAGGATCTACGGAACAATAATATATATTCTGAGAGTTTCGATAATTTGGTTTTATCACCTGGTGCAATACCCGTTCGACCGCCAATACCGGGAATTAATCTTTCAAATATTTTCACATTACGCAATATCCCGGATACAGAAGTAATAAGGAATTACATCGATTTACATAAGCCTGTACGTGCAGTAATAGTGGGAGGCGGATATATAGGCTTGGAGATGGCCGAAAATTTGGCAAATCGCGGAATAGAAGTAACTATTTGCGAATTATTAGATCAGGTAATGAGTCCGCTTGATTATGAAATGGCAGCTTTTGTACACCAGCATTTAAAATCAAAAAATGTTGAACTTTATTTATCTGATGGAGTGAAAAAATTTGAAAAAGAAACCGATATATCTACCATTGTTGAACTTCAAAGCGGAGAGAAATTACGTGCAAATCTTGTTATATTCGGTGTGGGTATTAAACCAGAAATTGAACTTGCAAAAGAATCCGGTTTGGAAATTGGAAAATTGGGCGGAATCAAAGTCAATGATCATCTTCAAACATCGGATCCTGACATATTTTCGATAGGTGATGCAATAGAAATAACAGATTATATTAATAAGAAGCCCGCAATTATTGCTCTGGCAGGACCTGCGAATAAACAAGGGCGCATTGCAGCTAATAATATTTGCGGCAGAACTAAAGGCATAGATAGTGTTTATAGGGGGACCCAAGGAACTTCAATTGCTAAAATTTTTGATTTGACGATTGCAACTACGGGTAACAATGAGAAATTGTTAAAAAGGTATAATATTCCATATTTGAATTCATATACTCAGAATTCTTCCCATGCTGGCTATTATCCAAATGCAATTCCTCTTTCCATCAAACTTATTTTTTCACCTGATGATGGTAAGATTTTAGGCGCTCAAATTATAGGATATGAGGGAGTGGATAAAAGAATTGATGTGATTGCAACTGCAATTCGTGCTGGGATGACGGTCTATGACCTTGAGGAACTAGAACTGGCATACGCACCTCCTTATTCATCTGCAAAGGATCCGGTAAACATTGCGGGTTTTGTGGCATCAAACATATTAAAAGGAGATACAGATGTCGTTTATTGGGACAAAATTGGTTCAATTAATCCTAATAAAAGTGTGGTTTTAGATGTGAGAACTGATGAGGAAGTCAAATTAGGTGCAATAAATGATTTTATGCATATACCCTTACGAGATTTACGATCCAGAATGAATGAATTACCTAAAGATAAAGAAATTATAGTATACTGCCAAACGGGACAAAGGGCTTATTATGCTGAGCGCATCTTGAAGCAAAATGGATTTAATGTTAAGAATCTAAGCGGAGGTTATAAAGCGTATAAAATGACGACAGAAATTCAAACTAATGAAGGTATTTTTGACGATCTAGAAATTCCGACCAATGACGTTATTTCGGCTAAAATAACTCCTGTTGCAATGGAAGCAAAAAAAATTCCTACCAGTTCGATAGAAATTGACGCCTGTGGTTTAGCATGCCCTGGACCGATAATGAAAGTTGGGGATACTATGAAAAATCTTAAATCCGGAGATATTTTAAAAATTACTGCGACAGATCCCGGATTTTTCTCGGATATACAAACATGGGCAGAAAAAACTAATAATAAATTGATTGATATTTCAGAGGAAAAAGGAGTAATAACGGCTTTAATTAAAAAGGAAATTCCAAAAATACCTTCCATCAGTGCTCCTGTATCTATTCCTAATGGTAAAAATATGATTATTTTCAGCGATGATTTCGATAAGGTAACCGCAGCTTTCATAATAGCAAATGGAGCAGCCTCAATGGGACGACAAGTTCACATGTTTTTTACTTTTTGGGGGCTAAATATCCTGAGAAAAACCAAAAAATCGAAAAAACTAAAAATTAAAAAGAATTTCCAAGAAAAATTATTCGGTAAAATGATGCCTCGTGGTGTAGACCATCTAACCATCTCCCAGATGAACATGTATGGTCTCGGAACAAGAATGATAAAAGATATCATGAAAAAAAAGAACGTGGAACCATTACAAAACTTAATGCAATCCGCCATAAATTATGGTGTAAAATTAATTGCATGCCAAATGACAATGGGTATTATGGGCATAAAAAAAGAAGAACTTATCGATGGTGTTACAATTGGTGGAGTTGCAACCATGTTAGGTGCATCAGATGAATCTAATATGTCCCTATTTATTTAAATTTAAAATTTTTTTATTTTTAATAAATCTTTTTTATAATATTCCAATCTTTCACATCTATACCATAAGCGTGGATTTCAAACCTTTTAAAATTAGAGGGGTATTTCGCATTTCATTTATATCGAGGTGCTTCCTTGATTTCTTGAAATAGCGTTTTACACCAATTTTTTTCATCTTCTTATTCATTTGAATCCATCTGGTTTTTAGATCGTCATCAAATTTAGTATTATTGCACGGGAATTCTTCACATTGAAAGCAAAAATCTACATCTTTTTTAGAATAACATCGAAGAACTCTGCAATCAGGATTGTTACATTTACTTGTTTCAGAAAGCTTCTTCTTAGAATCTAATGACCAATCATAATAAGAT
>CAZWEM010000016.1:0-77923 GCA_964632315.1 uncultured archaeon | reverse complement strand
TTCCGTCCACTCCCACATCTCCATCGATCAAGAGTTTAGCCATTAACCCTTTGAAACGATTGTAATTTCGAGTGATTTTGATCTTAGGGTTAAATTCAAATATTCTATTGTGGATGGTGTGGATGTAGAGTTTAATATAACCTGCTTTATTAGCAGGAGCGCCCAAAATGTTTAGTAAACAAGCATGTAATATATCTGGACGACCTCTTTTTCTAAAATTGGGTAGGTTTGTCATTGCACTGTGATGTATAGCATTATCTAATAATTGGGAAGCGTAATTTTGTTTTTTAACATTTTTTTTCACAGCGGGATGAGTTCTTAAATTTTTAGGAACGATTTCTAAACCACATTCAACAAGAAATATGATTAGAGTCATAATTCATCACTTTATTTTCTTATTTTGATAAAATACCTAGTGGTATTATTACATTCAAAGCAAGTTAGTGAAACATGAGAACCTTTCCCTTTTGAATGTAATCTCGTTCGACAATTTACTCCAGGATAAAGAAATTGTTTACAGTGATGGCAAATTCGTTTTTTCCACTGTATAGGAATCTTGATCCTAGCTCTCTGAGCATATTTTCTGGCAAGATAACAATACCTATTAGCAAGTTTTTTATCTTGGGGAAAGACTTCATTTGCTTTTTCAAAGAGGTAATTCATGCGTATCTTAGCAATCTGCTTAATTACTTTCTTATTTTTAGATCTAACCATGAAACCCATACAATTAATTATTATTTTTTTTAAGTATAATCATTCTTCCCCGCATGTCCAGAATTTTAGAATTTGTTAACTCTGAGATATTACTTGCTAAAGTTTTGATGTTTTGTTTAGTCCCAATCGTTTTCAAAACCTTTATTTTAATGATTTTATTTCGCTTCAATAATGTTGCTACATGTTCAATAAATTCCTTTGTTATTCCCTTTTTACCCAGATTACAATGAGGTGCTGAGAGTAATACTTTTTTATACTGTTCTTGATAATCCATGGTCCCAAAATAGTAAAATTTCCATAAAATTTTTAATTTATATCATCTTTTTAAACCTATTATTATTATAAAAGAATTAATAAATTAAAGATTAACATGTCCATATATATCGTCGAACCGGAAAAACTTATAAAAACCTTAGCAGAAAAATTAAAGGAATATCCTGAAATAAAACCACCAGAAGGATCAAAATTTTGGAAGACTGCCTATTTCAAAGAACTAGCACCTTTAGATTCAGAAAATTTCTGGTATATTAGAAGTGCATCTATTTTACGAAAAGTAAGGAAATTTGGGCCTATAGGAGTTAACCATCTTAGGAAACATTATGGTGGGAGAAATAGGAAAAGTTCAGGGCTACATCACAGTAATAGAGGGAGTGGCAAGATTATTCGTGTAGTGCTGCAACAATTAGAAGAAGCCAACCTAATCAAGCAAAATGAAAAAATGGGCAGAATAACAACTCCAGAAGGAACAAGTCTTCTAGAGAGAACCTCATATGAAATTTTGCGAAAATCTTAACTAAATTTTAGTAGGGTTTAGCTTTGAGTGATGAAGAAAATTTAGAAAAAATAAGAAAAAAGAAGTTGGAAGAACTCCAAAAAAGAGCAATTCAACAACAATATGCTGAACAACAACAACAAGATTATGAAAATAAAAAGTATTTATTAATGCGGAAGATTTTAAGTCCAGAGGGGAGGCAACGATTAGAAAATATAAGAATGGTAAAACCTCAATTTGCTGAGCAAATTGAATTACAACTCATACAATTATATCAAGCAGGGAGATTATCAGGAGCAATTCCTTTACCAGATAAGGCATTTAAGAAGTTGTTGGCACAAATAAGCTCAAGGAATAAAAAGAAAGATTATAACATAAAAAAGTGATCATAGATAATGGCTAGAAATAAAGATTTCCCATCAAAGAAAAGAAGAGGAAAAAAAATGCGCCAAAGTCAGTCAATTCCTAATTGGATCATTCGAAAAACTGATCGCGGCGTAAGGGAGAGTCCTTATTCCAGACGGAATTGGAGAAATTCCCGTCTTAAAAGAGACTAATGAGGTGAATCAATAGCATGGCTAAAAAGAAGTCTAAAGAAATTAGTTTAGACGAATTAGAAGAAGAACTATCTGAGGAAAAAACTTCTGATGAAATTGAGGAAATAGAAGAATTTGACATCGAGGAAGTCTCAGAAGAAGATGCCGTTAGTGAAGTATTCGAGGAAGAATTAGAAGAATTCGAAGAATTAGAGGAAGAAATAAAGGAAGAGATTATTGATGAGAGGATTTATACTGTACCATTGGCTAAAGCAAGGAGAGGTCCTCGTAATAAATGGGCAAAAAAATCTATAAGATATTTAAAAGAATTTATGGAACGTCATTTCAAACCAGAAGCACTTGTTATTTCTCAAGAAGTAAATGAAGAAATTTGGAAAAGAGGAATCCAGAAACCTCCTCGTAAACTAAAGGTTAGAGCGACTAAAAATATTGATGGATTAGTTGTCGTTTATTTGAGTAAATAACCTCGTTTCAAACCTTCAAATTAATAATTTTTTAGAGTCATCTTATTTTAAAGCTTTCTAAGCAAAAGATCCAAAAATCACTAATAATAAGGTGAAAAATTTGGCTGATTTATCACTAATGAAATTCTATATCTCAAATGATCTAAAAGCTATGGATCGTGAAAAAGCAGAAGATATGGTTAAAATGAAAGGGGGAATCATTAGAGAAACTGTTTCAAATGATTTATGGTATTTTGTCACTAATAATCCAAAATCAAATAGCAAGGAAATCCAACAAGCAAAAGATCTAGGAATTCTCTTAATTTCTGAACCGGATTTTTTAAAAATGGTTGAATAAAAAAAATTAGTAATTAAGATGAGTTGTACTCACATTTATTAATCTCGGAAATATTATGCTTGATTCATAACCAGGACCAACTAAAAGAGTATTATTAGCTATATAGGAATTTAGATAGTCATATGCTAATGGAACACCAGTATTAGGATTAATCGCGAATCGAGGATAATTTGAGCTTGAGATGGCAACCCTAATTTTATGATCTGGAGCAAAGACATATGCTGATGACCAACAATCAACCCATAATTCATATACATCATTTGTGTCTCCTGTCATAAATAATTCCGTGGTATAATTGTCTCTAAACCTGACAGTTAAAGAGCCATCAGTCACTAACATTGATCTATTATCTGGGTAAACATCAGTAATTTTTACAGTAAAATCAGTGTCAGTACAGTTTGAAGAAACATATAAGTGTCCCCAAATTCTACCAACTGTCTCAATCGCTCTTGTTAAAGTTGGAGTTTCAAAGATAAGAACATCAGATCTATTTTCAATTAATCGTTGATCATAAGGACCGGTTAGATCAAATGGTTGATTCTGACCCCCCAAGTTTGGCATTGGAAATCTTGGATCATATAAATATGTGAAATTTTTGTTAATTAGTCCAATAGAGTCATTAGTTAAACCGCCATCACCACTAAGATACCAAGCATCATCAACATGATCTAATGGCCAATCATATGCATATCTCCAATAATTCCACTTGTTTGAACTTCGATCTACATCTCCCATAATATAATAAGCTATGCGTGCATCATCCCAATTTGCTGGAATTCCTAAAAGTGACTCATCAAATATTTCACGTTCCCAATTAAATATTAAATCAAAACCATTTGAATTTTGAGGATATAATAATTCTCCTTGTTGACCACCATAAATGGAACCATGAGTCCATGGCCCCATAATTAATTTTTGATGTCCAAGTGCTCGAGTTTTTCCATAATCATCATACCCTATATAACCATCTAATGTTCCTTGAAGAAAATGATCATACCATCCACCAACGTGAAGACTTCGGGTAGAAACATTAGAATAATGCGGCCCAATAGGAATTGATAATGAGGTCGAATTATACATCGTTTCATTTTTGGGTATATGATCAAAAATAGTTTCGATTTGGTATTTCCAATTATTTGGAGCTGTATCTTTTACCCAGGTCTCAACTGATGACTTATGATAAGAACCTTGGAATATGGCGTGATCGAATAATTCAGGAGTTCCAAACCATAATGATTGTGATTTTAACCCTTCAGGTCCCATTCCAGCATAGAAATATTGATTAAGGCATAATGCAGATACTCCAGCACTTGCAATTTTTCCATTACACCAAGTTTGATCTAATATCCACTCTATTGTATCAACTCCATCCTGATAAGATTTTGTAAATAAGAGAAATTGATTACCCCCTTTAGAATCATAAGTCCCCCTTAAATCCTGAATTACGATGTGGTAATTT
Organism: uncultured archaeon; assembly: GCA_964632315.1. Taxonomy (GTDB): domain Archaea; phylum Asgardarchaeota; class Lokiarchaeia; order Sigyniarchaeales; family SOKP01; genus SOKP01. The sequence goes on along the minus strand of CAZWEM010000016.1, from coordinate 73,620 downwards.
TGAATAAAATAAAATTGTAAATACAAATCAGAAGCCCATCCTGACTTCCCATAGGGTGTTCTAATAAGTATAACTGGTCTTGGAGCCCCAAGGGAACCGGGAGCAAAATATACATCTGTTGCTAAGTGAACATTATCACGCATTGACACCATATAACTACTCTTTCCCTGTGGTTTATAAGTACCTGATCCAATGGTAATTAATCCTGGTAAAGTGATTAGAGTTAACATTAAGACAAGTTGGATGATTGGCTTGCCAGAAAGCTTTCTATTTCTATATTTTTCAATTAGATGTGAAAGAGACAATTGAGAAGTCTTTAAACCATAGCCATAATACATTAAAAGTGAACCCACAATAGCAGTAATAGCATAACTGTTTGGTGATAACAGAGTAAACCAGAATATTCCAAATAAAGGCGAAATTAGAGTAACGAGAGAACCAAGAGTATTATAAATAGAAGGTTTTTCGTATTTAGATAATTGTTTGATATAACTTCCAGAGATGATTATAGAATAGGAAGCAACTAATACTGTAAGTGGAAAGTATAGCATTGCTACAGATATCAATGCTATTTGCTTCAGAATAAAATATGATAATTCTTTTTTATTAAAAACCCCCAAAGCTCGTGCTTGCGGATCAGTTTGGCTATATTTAAGAAAATAAGTTATAATATAAAATCCCCTACAAATTAAAATTATGAATAAGTTGTTAGTAATAATTTCATTAAAATTGATGATATTAAACTGCCGCAAGAAGTAAAATGTAGTTATTATCCAATCAATCATAAATTAATTTGAACGATTCATATTAATAAAGATATCCAATAAATGAAAAAGAAGAATATATAATTATCATATCGGATTAGGTAAGATTATACAAGATGGATATTTAGGACCAGTTAGTATCGTATTATTAGCGATGTTTTTTGTCAAATATTGATATGAGTAAACTTGTTGGGGAGCTCCAGTATTTGGGTTCGCAGCAAATCTCGGATAATTTGAACTAGAAATCGCAATTCGTATTTTGTGCCCAACGTTAAATTGATATGCTGTAGACCATAAATCGATCCACACATCATCGATGACTCCTTTAAGCGAAGGTGCTGTAGTATTAAATCCATCTCTGCGAGCAGCATTAATGATTCCATCTGAAAGGAGCATTGATCGGTTATCTGGATATACATCTGTAATTTTTACAGTAAAATCAGTGTTAGTACAGTTAGAGGAGACATATAAATGAGCCCACATATGTCCAATAATTTCGTAAGGTTTCGTTAGGGCTTGACTTTCCCAAATTAGAACATCCTTACGAGTTTCGAGAGAACTCTGATCAAATGGTCCCGCTGAAATTATCAAGTTATTGCCACCTAGCGTGGGAACTGGATTTCGAGGATCATACAATAAGGAAACGTTTAAATTTGAATCAGGTAAAGAGTTATTTGATATAATACCTCCATTATTAAGATACCAAGTATCATTCTTGTAAGGAATTGGCCAATCTTTTGCAAAACGATAATCATTTGCATTTACATTTGTATCGTTAACATCACCCATCATATAATATGCGACTCTATTTTGTGTCCAGTCAATATCTGTTCCTAGAAGAGCATAATCTAATAACTTCTGTTCCCATTGCAAGTATAAATCAAATCCACTAACAGACTTTGTTGGATAGAATAATTCTCCTACTAATCCTTCCCTTGGAAATCCGTGAGTAAATGGCCCCATTATGAGGAGTTGCTTGCCACGCGCTTCTGGAAGTGATCGATTGTTGTAACCAATAAAACCATCTAAAGTACCTTGTTGAAAAACATCATACCATCCACCGATATGAATAGCTGGGGTGCTTACATTTGTAAAATTGGGACCAATATCCATAAACATAGAAGTACTGTTATAAAAGCGATCTTTCATTGGATGGGAGGCTATTAAATTAAGTTGATATTCATAATTATCTGGAACAGTCATTTTAAGCCATCCAGTCACCAGACTCTCTCTAAATGCGCCTCCAGGGTAAATAGATGTTTTATACAAATCTGGGGTAGCAATCATTATGGATTGGGCAAGTAACCCTTCAGGATTCATTCCTGCATAAAAATATTCATTTATTCCTAAAGCAGAAGCCCCTACTGAGGCAATCTTTCCATTACACCATGGCTGATTCAATATCCATTCTATAGTATCAACTCCATCTCTGTATGCATCTGTGAATAATAGGAAATTATGATTACTTTTTGATTCATAAGTGCCTCGAATATCTTGTATGACTACATGATAATTTTGAGGTAAATAAAGTGAACCATATAAGCTTCCTATTAAGTGTTTACCATATGGTGTTCTGATCAATATGACCGAGCGAGAAGAGCCAAAAGACCCAGGAGCATAATAAACTTCTGTAGATAGTCTAGTACCATCACTCATTTCAACCATAAACGTCTTTGTTTCTTGGGTTTGATAAATACCTGAAGCTATAATGATAGTTGTTGGTAATGAGATTAACAATATCAGGAAGATTGACTTTAATAATGGATGTAACTTGCGAAAGGTATACCTGGAGATCTCTTCAAGAGTTAAGGTTTTTTTATCCATTCCTCGGAAGAAGTATATTAAAATACCTAATCCTATCAAAGCTACTGAGACTATATCTTGTCGAAATAATCCAAACCATAATAAAGAGATTATAGGGAGTAAAAAAGTTAAGATCCTTCCCGTTAGATTAATAAACCTCGTTTTAAATACAGATTTTTCGTTATATAAAAATCCTGTTAATTTTAAAAATGCATAGAAAGAAAGAAGAATTGAAATGGGGAAATATATCATTCCTATTAATATAATTATGGTTTGTTTAAAACCAAATACTATAAATCCTCTTTTTGCTTCATCATATGATTCTGAACGTTTATTTAGTAATCCTTTTTTATTCAAAATATAATAGGATATTAAAATTAAAACTCCTCGACTTATAAGTAATATCGGTAAATTTACAGTAATCATCATTTTGAAAGAAAATATTCCTAAAATTTCTGCAAAATAAAAAATTGAAATAATCCAATCAATCATAAATAATAATTGACCTTTTCAAACTAATATAGTTTGCGAGAATCTCCATAAAAAAGCGTTATAATAAAATATTTATGTTTTAATACCTTTTACTTCAAAGTAAACTTAAGATAGAAGCTCAAATGACGATATACCTCACAAATATATTCGGTCAAAATTCAATAGGTGTATATATGGCAGTCAATAACATATTTGGATTGCTTCCGTCTACGATTTTAAGACCAACAGAAGAAAAGATCAAAGATGTATTTAGGCAGCCAATGTTTGAATTGACAATAAATAATTCAAATCTTTTAGGAGTATATACTGCTAGTAATAAGAATGGTATAATTCTTCCACACATCATTAGAGATGATGAATTGGAGTCACTACGAGCCAATATTAAAAGTATTGATAATTCATATCAAATTGGAATATTAAAATCGTTAGATAATGCATTTGGAAATTTAATACTATGTAATGATAAAGGAGCTATCATAAGTTCTTTTTTAAAGGAATACAAAAAGGAGATTCAAGAAATATTGGGAGTTGAGACGACAGTATTTGAGTTTGCCAATAATTATCTACCTGGATCAATTGCAATTACAAACAACCATGGATGCGTGGTTCATCCCTTATCGAGTGATTCAGACGTCGAAATGATAGCAGAATTATTAAAAGTTGATGAAGTTGATGTCTCAACTGTAAACCGAGGAATTCCATATGTTTCTTCTGGAGCGCTAGTCAACGATGAAGGAGGAATTTTTGGTTTAAATTGCACGGGCCCTGAAATGCAAAGAATGACATTAGTTTTAGATCTTTAGCTTCGAGATATCAATTATTTTTTTAGAAATTATTTAAAAACCAAAATTTAATATTTTTTAAATAATTATAAAAACAAAGTTTATCACGTGAGATGGATATTTCATGTCAGAGATTAAAATATATAGAATTGTCGGAACATATCTCAAAAATCATAAACAATACTTATTTAGAAAAGAAGTGAGAGCTTTAAAAGAAAAAGATGCTTTAGAGAAAGCCTTGAGTCAAATCACTTCGATAGGTATATATCGTAGACAGATTAAAATTCAAGAAATTAAAGAAATACCGTTAACTGAATCTCAAGATTATCTCATTCGAGAACTATCTCAATAAAAGTATGGTGATTATTTGGAAAATTCACAAAATCTACAACAACAACTAACTCAATATAGATATATCGAAGAACAACGAAATTTATATCAGTCTCAATTGGAGTTGGTAAATGCTTCTCTTGCTAATTTGCAGAATACTAAACTAACCTTGGAAAAAATCAAAGAGGGAGTTAAAGAAGATGATGACATTCTTCTTCCGATTGGAGGGTTAATTAAAATAAGAGCAAAAATAATAGACACTCAGAAAATTTTAGTGTCGGTTGGTCAAGATATAGTTATAGAAAAAAGTTTAGATGAATCGATCTCATTTTTGGAAAGCATTATTGAGAAGCAAAAGGAAAGTTTGAAATTTGTAGTTGAAAAACTCCAAAATATAGAATTAGCACTCCAGAGTATGGGAGAATCTATTCAAAGTGGTATGAGACAAAACCCCCAATGAAGTTGCTACTTATTGATCTGAGATTTTAGGAATTATGTTGAAAGAAATTTTTTCTAAATTTGTTAAAAAAACTTTGTCAGAAGACAAGCTAGAAGATTCGTTATCTGAGTTAAATTTATTATTGATAAGTAATGACGTTGCAACTGAAACTGCTGACGAGATATGCGCACAAATTTCAAAATCACTTGATAATATGCAAATTGGTGTTTTAAGTTCCAAGAAAAAGTACTTATTTGAAATACTTAAGAAAGTTATGTCTGAGATATTAACTCCCGAGGAACAGATTGATATTATACATGAGATTAAGAAGAAGAGAAGTCTTAAAATGCCTTATGTTATAATCTTTTTAGGTGTTAATGGAACCGGGAAAACAACAACAATTGCAAAGATTGCTAATTTCTTAAAAAAAAAAGGATTTTCATCCGTTGCGGCAGCTTCAGATACATTTAGAGCTGCAGCTATAGAGCAATTATCATATCATATGGAGAAGGTGGGAATTAGGGTTATTAAGCATGAATATAAATCAGATCCTGCTAGTGTAGCTTTTGATGCCATAGAACATGCCAAAGCGAAGGATTTAGACGTTGTATTAGTCGACACAGCTGGAAGACAAGTTAGTAATAAAAACTTGATGATTGAAATGCAAAAAATAGTTCGAGTGGCATCTCCCGATTTGATTATCTTCGTGGGTGACAGTTTAGCTGGAAACGACGCTTTGAATCAAGCTAAAGAATTTAAAAAGAATGTTGGTATTGATGCTAATATACTTACCAAGTTTGATGCTGACGCCAAAGGAGGTGCAGCGCTCTCAATTTCATTCGAAACAAAAAAACCAATAATTTTTATTGGTATAGGACAAGGATATGACGATTTAATTACTTTTAATAAGGAATCGTTCATATCAAAAATTTTAGGTCTTGATGAATGAAAGTAATTCCTACTAATTTGGATAAATTTTTTAACCATTCATTTTTACTTAAATTGTGTCAAATTACCCAAAATACGATAAGTATTCTCAATATGAGAATAAAAAGAAACTAAGTTACTATGAAAGATTAGCATTATTCTTCCAAAATACTAAGAGAATACTTAAGATAGCAAATAAACCAGGAAGAAAGGATTATTTCCTTGTATTCAAAATATGTGCTATTGGACTTGCGCTTTTAGGAGCAGTTTCTTACGCTATTCAGTTAATTTTTAGCGTTATTTTTAGAGCTTTAGGAGTTACCTAAAAGTTAATTTCCACAGTTATAAAAAACTTAGTTAGATTTGATTTTGGATGAAGGTTACCTTAAATTATAAAGATAACTTAAACTTCATAGCTGAAGCTCGAAAATTTAAGAATATCATATTAGATGAACCTGAATCTTTTAGGGGAAACGATAGAGGACCAAGTCCAATTGAATATTTCTTAATTGGGATAGGTGGATGCTTAGGTTCAACATTCACTTATTGTTTTCAAAAAAAAGAGATATCCCTTCTTAGTTTGGAAATTGAGGTTGATGGAAAAATCAAACACTTACCTCCTAAAATGAATTTGAGATTAATTGGGATTGAAATTTTATTTAGATATTCTATTGGGAATGTAGGATTCACAGATAAGATAAATAATTGTATAAATGAATTCAAAAAATTCTGCCCAATATATGATCCCTTAGTTAAAGGAATTCCAATTAACATGACTTTTATAAAAGTAGAAAAAAATTAGAAAAAGAAGACTATAATATTTTCAGGGAAAGATAGGTCTTCTTCTTTATTTTTACAAGCAATAAATTTAATTTTAAGAGTTAATATTAATGATAATAACCTTTTAGTTAAGATTCCATCAATAATGAGCACCTGAGTTTCTTTAAAATTGCCGAGACTGTCGAAAAGCTCGCTTATAGGAATTTCAAAGAGTTTATCTATGCTTTTATTATAGCCAATTGCTACTCCTTGGGGTAAATTATTAATAGTATCGATTACGAGATCATAATTTTTTATTTTAATTTTCTTCAGAAGTTTTTTTATTGTAGCATCTTTTCCAGAATATTCTTTTTCATCGATAACTTCTTCTATTTCATTTGAATCACTGATGGGTTTTTTATTTTGAAGAGATTTTATCATTTGCTTCCTTGTTAATTCTTCAACTTCATAGCCCTCGGGTGCTCTCGCCACGTAATCTACTTTAGCTATTTGTAGCAATTCATTAAGAATAATTGTTCCTCCACGGTCTCCATCCACAAAAGCGATAACAGTTTCTTTCTTTTTAGAAAGATCAACTATTGATTTCGGCACTTGCGTTCCTTGAACTGCGATAGTGTTCTTTAGACCGATCCTCAAAAGGTTTAAAACATCAGCTCTTCCTTCTACGATTATCATTTCTGAATTGGTATCTACTTCTGGTCCTGCTGGTAATTCTTCTGGACCCCAAGTGATAATCTCCCCCAATTTGATATCAGTATCGATTTTTTCCTCGATTTCACTCGGTTCTAATGAATTTTGATCCCATTCTTTTAGTAACTCTGCTGCTCTTTCTATAATCTTTTTTCTTTTAGTTTCTCTAACATCTCTTATTTCTACTAAAGTTATTTTAGCATCACAAGGACCTACTCTCGAAACAGTCTCAACGGTCGCCGCCAATAATGCAGTTTCTTTTCGGGTCAGGCTGGAAGGTATTTTAATCACGCCTTCAGAAATACCTTCCTTTGATTCATTCTCAACTTCAATACGCCCAATTCGTCCCGATTTTTGAAGATCTCTCAAATCTAGATCTAAAAGGAGACCTTCCGTTTAGCCGATCAAGCCGAAATGGCCTTTAAATTTTATCTTTGGCCGAAAATGGCGCCGACGATATCGGACTTTTCGACTACCCCCTTAATTTCAAATTTAGCTTCGATAATATATTTAGTGGTAAAATCAACTTGATTATTTGTTATCTTGAATCACTTCTTCTTATTTTAATTATTTCAATAAACTTTTTTGAATAATATAATTTGAATGAATTATTTGTCCATAAAGCAATATTATAACTTTCAAGCTTTCAAAATTCTTTAAAATCATCCAAATATTGATGATTAATTTAAGTATATGAATCATCTCATTTATTTTTTTTTGATTTAAACTATGGATTCTTGGAATATTTGGATAATATTCCTCTTATTTAAAAAAAAATTTGTTTAATAAATGGTAATGAGTGTCTATTGGAATAACATTCTATTGAAACGCCTTAAAATTTTGAATAAAAAAAGATTCAAGTATAGGATTAATACTGATATTGGTAGGTTTTATTTTTATTTCCAAGAAAATGATGAGAAAAAAGAAGGAGAATTGTCGGGGAGAATAATTTTTTTTCCAAATAGAGATTTTAACCCAAAGTAACTCTTTTTTACTATATTTAAAATTGATAAAACTCTTTATTGACCTCTCTTTAATATAGTTCAAAAAACTCCTTGAATTTTGTGTAGTTAATTTGATTGAATCAATTTTGGTTTTTGGAGGTAAGGGTGGAGTTGGTAAAAGTTCTATAAGCGCTGCAACAGCCGTTGCATTATCAGATCGGTTACCAAATAAAAACATTCTTGTTCTCTCTTTTGATATTGCTCATAATTTATCAGATCTTTTTAATTGCGAGATAGGAAACAAGCTAACTCAGATAACTGAAAATTTATGGGCAATTGAGCCCGATCCTAATGATTATGCAGAAATTTATACTAAAAACTTAATAGAAAAGATGAAATTACTGATGAAGGAGATGCCTCTTATAGGAAAACTTCCTCAAATTGAAACCTATATTGATGAAACTTTTACTAGTGATAGCATACCATTAGCGCTTAAAAACGCGATGTTTTTCCAAAAAATTTTAGATGCTGAAGATATTAATAATGAAGAAGTTCAATTTGATTTAATTGTAGCGGATTTTCCTCCTACTGGTAATATGGTTGCATTATTCGAAATTCCAGAAGACCAAGCGAAAGTAATGTTAAAATACTCCATCAATTTCTATAATTCGATTAAGGATGCTATTAAAAATTTTTCGAAGATGTTACATCAAATCATCAAACCCTTTGACGATTATGAAAAAAGAAGAGAATTGGGAAAAGAAATTTTTAATATGATGGTAGATCTTGAAAAACGTGGAGAAAGAATAACTGAATTAATTCATAATGTAGGATCATTACGACTTGTTTCAATTGCAGAGAAGCCTAGTTTTGAAGAAATCAAACGAGCGAGAGATATGACACAAAAATATATTCGACTCGAAGGAATTCATATAAATATGTTAATTCCAAGAAAGTTTACTAAAAAATGTGATTTTTGTAATCAGGTATCTCTAATTCAACAGAAATACGTTGCAGAAATTAGAAATGAATTTAAAAGTCTGAAAATTTGGGAATCTAATAGACTTTCAGAAGAACCAATTGGTATTGAGGGATTGAAAAAATTAGCAACAGAAATTTACAAGAAAAGCACCGTAAATGAAATTTTAAATCCCACTAATTGAACTTTTTTTATCCATAAAAGGATTTTTATTTTAAATTAAGTTTTAATTATTATGTTAGAAGAATGGAAACCCCAATCCTTTGATTTGGTACTTTCAGTGTTAATTGCTATTGGTTTTCCATTTATTGCTCAATTACTATATTTCATGACAGGGGCCTTGTTCCCAATGCTGCTTTATTATGGAATGGCGTGGGGAATAAGTAAATGGCGAAGAGGATCTACCGGATATTTCACGGAATTTAAAGACCATCCGCCAATCACATTTTTTATCAATCTTGGGGTTATCATAATAGGCCTTATATTTGCATATTTTGCTCGAATTGTTGTAACAAATATAGATATTATAGGTGTAATTTTAACAGGTCTTTTTTGGGCTCCAATTAACGCAAGTTCCGAGCAAATCCTCTGGATCTTTATATTTGAAGCTTGGGATCTTTATCCTTTAAGAAACAAGGAGAATAAAAAGTACTTGGGATATAGGATAATCGGACTCTCTTTATTTGCTTCATTTGTAGGGTTAATTCACGTAATGTTTTGGGTAAATTTCCTTAATGTAGTAGATTCAAAAACGATCTTCGGTATTATTTTTATTTTTCTGACGATATTATCTGGATTTTTACATCTGGTTGTTTGGAGAAAAAGTAATCAGATGACCTACACTTTCATCCCTCATCTTATTTTAAACCTAATTCCATTATTCTGGACAGGTTTTTCAATAATTCCATATCTTTTTCTTTAATATTAACTAGTTCGTTATGCCCCTACAATTTATGAATTTATAACTGAAATTTCAATCTCGCAGTAAGGATCTCCTAAAGGAATTTTCTTCTTAAAGTTTAAAACAAATTCTTTCTCGGGAAAAGCCCCCTTTAATAAACCCTTAATACTTGCTAGTGTGACCTTGTGACACGGAATTTCTTCCTGAGCCCATACTTTCTGTACCATTCTCCAAACTTCACATTCTAAAACTCTATGAATCATTTTATTCTTATTAATAACGACGAATTCTGAGTTCATATTCATGAGTGTATGTTGGATCTTCATTAGTTTTGGTAATGTTTGAGAAAGATTGCCCTCCAAATTTGTTATTGAAGCAATTTTCTTTCCTAACCTTTCAGAAAATATTTCCCAGGCTTTTATATCTAACTCTGTCGCAGTCTCTAAACCCAGTTTTTCTACCGAAGCTATAAACCACGCACCATCTAACCGGAGAAATGAATATCTCATTAACTCCAGTAATTCTTCTTGAGATAATTCTATATTTTCATTCATATTAATTTCTTAATTATAGTTTTATATAGAATGAATAAAAGTAGAAATTTATTTAATTTTAAAAATTTTAATAAAGTACATAGATTGAATTTACATTCTATCTAAAAAGGATCCCAACTTGATCAATGCCGTTACTCTTTAATGTAAAGATTTTCAACTAACTCTTGAATATAGTTAAATAAATATCTAAGTAAATCAGACTTTTATAGCAGTTTGAATCTAATCTTCAGTAGTTAAAAAAAAGCGTTACTTTAATAAAACTTCATACTTTTTTATAATTTATTATGAAAAGGCTAAAATTGATTTATTCCCATGCTAAATAAAAAAATTATTGGAAGTATTGTTATTATAGTTGCATTAGCTGGAACTCTATCAGGCATAGCGATTTTTAACTATTATTTAAATACATTTGAAGGAGATAGAACAATAACCGATTTCTTGGGAAGAGAAATTAAGGTTCCTCACGCGGCCAACATTGATAGAATAGTAGGAGTAAATCCTGGTTGTTTAAGATTATTAGTCTATATAGGTGCAGAGGCTCTTGTCTGTGGAGTAGAGGATATAGAGAGATTAAGTCAAAGTTCAATCGGTAGGCCTTATCTGTATGCACACCCCGAACTCTCAAATCTGCCTAGCATCGGTCCGCAATTTGGAGGAGATGCAGAACTCATTCTTGGGCAAAATCCTGACGTGATTTTTATAACTTATGGAACCATTGAAGAGGCTAATACTTTGCAAGCACAAACGGGAGTTCCCGTGGTAGCATTAGGCTATGGGGATTATTTCGGAGATTTACAGCTGGATTACTTCTTCGACTCCTTAGATCTTCTTGGAAATATCTTAGATGAGCAAGATCGAGCCGTAGAATTAAAAAATTACATCAATCAATTAATAATTGATTTATGTAATAGGACTGAGGACATTCCACCTGGAGAAAAGGAATGGATTTACGTGGGAGGGATTGGACACCAAGGAGTCCATGGAATTGCATCAACCGATTGTCAATATGAGCCCTTAAAATACATCAATGGAAATAATACTGCCAGCCTAATTGAAGGATGTACTGGACATGTTTTTATAAATACGGAACAATTATTCCAATGGGAATCTCAAAACCAATTAGATTATATCATAGTTGATGCAGGTGGATATGGGTTATGCTTGCAAGATCTACAAAATAAATCAGCAGGGGGTGCAGGTCTCTTAAATTGCATACAAGCCAATCCCCCGCGCGCAATTATGACACTTCCCTACAACTATTATACAACCAATCTTGGTACTGTTTTTGCTGATGCTTACTATTTAGGAAAGCAGTTCTTTCCTGAAGAATTTAATGATTTAAATTATACTAATGGCAGAGTATATGACGAAATTTATGAAAAATTTGTTGGTAAAGGAGTATACGCATATATGGAAACCGACTTCTATGGAGGTTTTCATAACATTACTCGAATGGAAATAGATGAATATGGCTCACCTTAATATCTGATAAACGTTTGATCTGGGAGAGATATGAAGTCAGAAATCATCCTGAAAGAATATAAGAATTATAATAAACGAAGGATATATTTTATAATCCTGAGTCTTTTTTTTTCCATTATATTTATATTTGTAGGAATCAGTTTTGGACCTTTTGAAATTTCCTTCCTTGACGTGATTAAAGTATTTTTCGGAGGAGGAGATGAATTACAAGGCATAATCATCTGGAGAATAAGAATGCCCAGGGTGCTTTCAGCACTATTGGCAGGTGTAGCATTATCATTAGCAGGAGTGAGCATGCAAAGTATCCTGCGAAACCCAATTGGATCTCCTTTTACTTTGGGAATATCACAAGCTGCAGTATTTGGAGTAGCTTTTGCAGTTATTATACTTGGTGCTGGAAGCATTCAAAGCCTTTCGGGTGACGCCGTATTGATTAATAATCCCTATTCGGTGACTATTTTTGCATTCTTATCTTCGCTTCTAAGCACCAGTGTAATGTTACTTTTAATTAAATTTAAAGGTGCAAAACCTGAAACTATGATCCTTACAGGAGTTATTTTAGGTTCATTATTTAGTGCATTGACAACAGCTTTAATGTATTTCGCTAGTGATGTACAGATAGCATCAGTGATTTTTTGGACATTTGGGGATTTTAGTCGCTCTACTTGGGAAAATTTTCTTATTTTATGTGTAATTATTTTCCCAGCTTTTCTCTATTTCGTGAAAAATGCTTGGGATTATAATGCGCTAAATTCAGGAGATGAAACTGCAGAAAGCCTCGGGGTTAATACAGAACGATTAAGAATTACGGGGATGCTTGTTGCATCCCTCATCGTATCAGTTGTAACTGCATTTTTTGGCGTAGTTGCGTTTGTGGGGCTAGTCGTTCCCCACATAGTTCGCAGAATTATAGGTGGAGATGAAAGATATCTGATCCCAGCTTCTAGCATATTTGGGGGAGCATTTTTACTCATAGCAGACACAATCGCACGCACCATTATATCTCCTATTGTATTGCCGATTGGAATACTCACATCATTTATGGGCGCTCCCATGTTTCTATATTTACTCTTGAAAAAGGAAAAAAGGGGATTTTGGTGATTCTTAGCGCTAAAAATGTAAATTTTTCTTATAACAAGCTTCCTGTACTGATTGATATCAGTTTTGGGTTGGAAGAAGGCGAATTTTTGGGAATTGTGGGACCAAATGGCTCTGGAAAAAGCACATTACTAAGGAATATAGATAAAATACTACATCCAAAAAATGGAACTATTTTTATTCAGAATCAGAATCAAAAAGATTTAAGCAGAGAAGAAATTGCTAAATTGATAGGTTATGTTCCACAAAATGATAATAACGTTTTTAGCACCACTGTTTTTGAATTCATACTTATGGGAAGAAAACCACACATTAAATGGATGGAGACAAAAGAAGATAAAGAAATTGTGGCACATATGATTGAAAAACTGAGTTTAGGAGATTTTGCTTTACGAGATATCAACCAACTTAGTGGTGGAGAGCGCCAGAAGGTGTCTATTGCACGAGCTTTAGTCCAAACACCAAAAATTCTACTTTTAGATGAACCTACCGCAAATCTCGATCTAAAGCATCAACTTGAGGTATTGGATTTATTATTGGAGACCAAGGAAAATGGAGTATCTATTATTATTGCTATTCATGATCTCAACCTTGCGCTAAGATATTGTGATAAATTTATAATACTCAATCAAGGTCAAGTATTTGCTAGTGGAGGACAAGAGATTATAAGTAAGGAAAATATTGAGACCGTCTATGGAGTAAAAGTGGAAGTGCTTGAAAAAGAGGGAATGAAATTTATTATCCCAATTCAACCATCAACAGAAATTTGAAAAATTTTTCTTCTAAAAAAATAATTTAAGTCAATTAAAAAAATTGGTGAAATAAATATGAAAGAATGTATCATTAGACCAATAGGAATAGTAAAAAATAAAGTAGATACTGAAATACTCAAATATGCTAATAATGATATTGAGTTGGATCCTAAAAGAATTAAATCATCCAGACATACATTTGATACCTCTGAGATTATCATATATGATGAATATCTGGAATGCTTGGATGGAATCGAAGATTTTTCCCATCTGATGATAATATATTGGACACATAAAACACCGGTCCATGCCCGAAGTATTAAGAAAGTACACCCAGCGGGACTCAAATCAATGCCTATAAAGGGAGTATTTGCTACGAGATCTCCTGTTAGACCAAATCCACTCGCACTTAGCTCAGTAAGACTTCTCGAATGCAAAGAAAATATTCTTATCGTTGAAGGATTAGATGCAATAAACGGATCACCGGTATTAGATATCAAACCCCATCTACCCTCGTATGATTCTCCGTTAAATGTTAAAATCGCCGACTGGATGTATGCAATAGGTGAGCAGTTCAAAGAGTTGCATGAAAATGGGAAAAATAAATTCAATTCCGCATATCCTCATACTGATATGCGATCTCATCCATGTATTAGTGATGAACAAAAATTATAAGTTGCTAATTTTTTTTCTTTCTATTTAGATTCTCTAGAAATATCACTCGAGATGATTTAAATAAAAATCATTATGTTTAAATAAATAGCAAAGCAAATTTAGATGTAATTAAAAAAACAAAAAAAGATAGAATTTAAGTTCCTTCTTCGTAGCTATGGATATAATTATATTGCTCTTTTGTTGACTCATCAGTTTCAACAGCCATTGATTGAAGCTTTAGGAACCCAACTTGGTCATCGATTTCAGTATTAAAATCAAAAAGAAAATAGGATTTAGATTATTCTTTAGCTTGTTTAGAACGGCGTTTGTATGTCTTCGAACCAAACAAGATATATATATACAAGAGATAAAGCACTCCGAGAATAGAGCCTACAATACTAAAGATCATGTATGGAACCAAAGAGAGCAAACTAATTATAAGTACGCTACTAAAATTAAAAGAGAAGTGGGCAAGGATTGTAATTGCTAAGCTACCTTTTGAATTTATATATAACCAGTTTAAAATAATATTAATCAATAATATTAAAATAGCATAAACTGGCCAAAATGCGGTTGATTGAGAGGATGCCGGAACAATGATTAAAGGCACATGCCAAAAAATCCAAATCACCCCTTGTAAGAGTGTAGCAGTAGTAGCACTTTGTTTCTTAAGCATTCGGGGGAGTGCAAAACCTCTCCAACCAGCTTCTTCCGCGATAGGCCCAGAAAAGAAGGTGTAAACTATACTAACAAGTAAAAGCGGGATTGTAAACTCCCCAGGAAGCGTGTATCCTCCACTTACTAATGCAATGACGACACATATCAAAAATGGCACAATTATAAGAGCTAATGCACCTAACCACCATTTCCATAATACTCTAAACTTTAAGTAACCTGAGAATAGTTCTTTCAGACCTTCTTTACCATAATTTATACCTGTAAGAAGGAAAGCAGAGTAGGTGGGACTAAAGACCATGAACACCCACAAAATCAAAGCAATAGCATCTAAGTTAGTGATACTAAAAATCTCGATTTGAAATATGAATGATATTAAAGCCCCAATACCCATAAATACAAACGTTAGTATGTAATAAATTGCAAGCTCATATTTTTTTAGGAAATTATCACTCATAAATTCAACATTTGCATTACTGAATTAAAATACTTCTAAAAATATTTCTCATAAGAATTAATATTTAAATCGATTATGGGACAACTTTCTAAGCATTTTCCACATCTTACACATTTTTCTACATCAAACATAATTTAGTAGGAATATAATTTATTGATTTTGAAGATTTTCAATGTCATTTTTAATTTCCTCTATAGTTTGAGCATCACCTAATCCTTCATAAATTGCTTGGGCATCTTTTAATATCTCAATTGCCATTTCACAATCTTGTGTATAATTATAATAAGAAATAGCCATACTTCTAAGATATTTCGCTTTTCTCTCTATATCATCGCCATCTTTTAAGAGATCAAGGATCATTAAATAACTATTATAAGATCTTTCGTAGTCTTGCATAGTATGAGATACTACAGCTATACTATTATACATTTCAATAATGAAATTCTTATCACCAATTACCTGAGCGGTTTCTAAAGAGCGCCTGAATAGTGCTAAAGCTTCATCATAATTCCCGAGATTATAGGCGGAGGATCCCATAGAGTTTAGAATGTTCACTTTATTAGGGATCATATTGTGTTCTTCACAAATTTTAAGAGCATTCTCCCAATTCTTAGTAGCTTCTAGCTTGTTTTTCAAAAGATCATGTAAATTTCCAATCATATGAAAGAGACTTGCCTTGCTCTCATAATCATTTATCTCTGTTGCTAAATAAAGTCCTCTATTAAAAAATTCAAATGCTTTGTCATAATCCCCTAAATCTTGATATGTTAAACCAATATAATTTAGCCTTACAGTTTGTTCTGGAATTGTTCCAAGTAAAATATCAATCTGTAAAGCTTCTTCAAAAAATTTCAAGGCTTTCTCCTTCTCTCCAGAGGCTTTATGAACCACCCCAATATTCATCAGTGCTTGCGCTTTATGTTGCAAATCTCCTGTTTTATTTACTATATTTAAAACTTTTTGATAATAATCTAAAGCTTTATCCTGATTTCCCATTTTTCCATAAGTGGCTCCAAGATTAAGAAGAGGGACTATAGATCCCTCTAAATCATTATGTATTTCATTAAGCTTTAATGATTCCAAATAATTATTTATAGCATTTTTGAAATCGGCTTCATTAGAATAGATGGTTCCGATATTATTCAGACAAGATGATTGCCCTTCATAATCATTAAGCTTGACATATAAATTTTTTGCTACTTCTAAATTTTCTAAACATTCATTAATGGGTAATTCTCTAGAAGGGAGGCTTGCAACATTGGTTAAAAATTCTGATTCCCCTTTTAGATCATTCTTAGATCTAGCTAAATCTAATCCTTTTTGCCATACACGTCCTGCATTTTTCCAATCACTTAGACTGTAGTAAATATATCCTGCGAATTTATATTGGGTAATTAAATCAATATTTTCATACTCATCCAATGTTTTTATCCATTCATCAAAATCAGGATAAATTATATCATCCTCAACCTCTTCTTTAGTGATTGCAATGGATGGTAGAATTTTCGACCATAAGATTTCTGATATAAAAGTTTTAGTATTCACTTTGACTAAGTATGTCTCAATATTGTGTGTATTCTTTATATCAAATAAGAGTTTTTCTTGTTTTGCTAGATCTGAATTTAAACCTGAATTGAAATGATTTATTTCTATATTTTCTAATCCTGTTTTCAGGATATGGTCAATCCAAATGACTTTTCGATATGAAGTGATTTCTTTTAAGAAAGGAGTAATATCAAAATCATCACTTCCAGAATAGCCTAATATGATTAGAACACGATCTTTTATTATTTTAGAAATTATTGGCTTTTTATATGGTTCAATAGTCAAAGTGTCCCCTTCCTCTCGATCCCTTCCTAGTGAGGAAATGGTAGTAATCAAAGATTCGATTGTATTTTGTTCTGTTATAAGATTTCTCTTTGACCCATGGAGTTTAAAAAGTAAGAACTGTTTGGTATTTGCTAAATCGCTTATCGGATTAAGATCTAAATATTGTTTTTTTAGGATTATAGGATTTATCTTGCTCCTTTCTTCTTTGGAAAGAAGGTTTATCAGTGCATATTCAATTAAGTAATCAAAATTCGTGGTTATTACAAAGTTTTTAGCAATAATGTTATGACCTAAAAAGTAATGGATAAGATTTGGTTTCATTCTTGTTTCCAAAAAATCCAGAAATCTAAGAGATTTATCAATATATTGTTGAAGTTGTTCAATAAAAACCTCATATCTTAAAGATTCTTGTTGTAAAATCAGATCAATTTCTTCAGCAGGAACGGATAATCTTACCAGAGTTTCAACAAACTTTTTAGCTGAAGGCAGTCTACTTGGAGTATCCATAGAAATTCCTGCTCCAACTAAAAATATAAATTTGTCAGTAGGTTCAATAATTTTTTCAAAAATAGAATTCATG
Organism: uncultured archaeon; assembly: GCA_964632315.1. Lineage (GTDB taxonomy): Archaea > Asgardarchaeota > Lokiarchaeia > Sigyniarchaeales > SOKP01 > SOKP01. The sequence continues at coordinate 55,707 of CAZWEM010000016.1, read as the reverse complement.
ATTTGAATTAATTTTTAATATTTAATTATTAAATATATGGAGATAAATTAAACAATTACTTATTCCAGCCAAACTATTATTAATTCTAGTGTAATTTTTTCGATTATTACATAATCCAAATGTACATCTTTATTCTCTAAATGGGTTTTTTTGAGATATTTTTGGTCTATGATGCTATTCAATAAAATCAAGAAATAATTGAATAAATTTTATTGAAGTGAAGTGATGCTGATTTAATAATTCAATCTTGAATTTCTATTTTTATAATTTCTTCCCGCTTCCAACTTTTCTTTTAATCAAAGAATTTGTTAAAGAGTGGTATGATAGATTTAATAAAGAAAAATTTGATCCTTTTTATTGGCCAGGTTGCCCAGTAGGTCGAAAAAAATAATTTAAAATAAAAAATTAAGTTCCTTCTTCATAACCATGAATGTAATTATATTGTTCTTCAGTTAGCTTATCAATTTCAACCCCCATTGCTTTAAGCTTTAAAAGTCCAACTTGGTCGTCTATTTCAGTAGGGACTTCAATTATACCGGCTTTCAGCTTTTCCTTATTCTTGACGATGAATTCGGACATTAATGACTGAAGTGCAAATGACATATCCATGACTTCGCTTGGATGCCCTTCAGATAAAACCAAGTTAGCCAGTCTTCCCTTTGCTAATAAATATACTTTCTTACCTTCAGAAAAGATTAATTCCTCTACATCCTTTCGAATTGGATTAATCTCTTTAGAATATTCATAGAGTTCTTTTGTTGGAATCTCAATATCGAAATGACCTAAATTGCCAAGAATCACCCCATCTTTAAGTTTATTGAACATTTCTTCAGTAGGAGTAATAACATGTTTACATCCGGTCGCAGTGAGAACTATATCTGCTTTAGGTAAAGCTTCTGCAATAGGCATCACGTTAAAACCAGAAAATTTTGCTTGAAGTGCTTTGATGGGATCTACTTCTGTAACCGTTACACTTGCGCCTAATCCTCTTGCTCGAAGAGCCATTCCAGATGAACAATGCCCATATCCCGCAATAACTACATTCTTTCCAGCAAATAAAACATGCATTCCATAGATTGCTGCCACAATACCTTGTCCCGTGCCCAATTCATTATCAAATTGATTTTTACATCGTGCGTCATTAACTGGAAATAAAGGAACTTTAAGGGCTCCTTGCTTATCCATTGCCCTAAATCGTTTTACCCCCGTAGTTGTCTCTTCTTGACAAGCAATTATAGTACCATCTTGAATTAATTCAGGGAATTCCTTGTGGGCAGTGACTATCATATCGGCCCCATCATCAATCAATATATTTGGTTTGGCTTTAAGACATTGTCTGATACACCAGTAAAATTCCTCATCAGTGTTTCCGTGCCACGCAAAAACATTAATGCCTTCCTTGATTAAAGCAGCTGAGACATCATCCTGTGTAGATAATGGATTACTACCACATAAGTATACTTCTGCTCCGCCAGCTTTTAGAGTTCGGGCCAGATTTCCAGTTTCTTTGGTAACATGTAGGCATCCTGCTATCGTTATTCCTTTTAAAGGTTTTTCTCTTTCAAATCGCTCTCTGATGACTTTAGCTGTTACCGGCATTTTATTTTCAGCAATGTATAAAGCTTCTTTGCCTTGTTCTGCAAGGTTTTCATCAGCAACTTTGTAATTTACCATTTTTGTTCAGTTTTTGAGTTTTAAGATTTTTAAGTTTAATTAATTAATAAAGCTTTTTTTGGTTAAAAGCAAATATTTTTATGTAAAAACTAACATTTAATTTATAATTTCCATAAAAATTAATAAAATGTAATGAAATGAATATCCAATCCTTAAATATATTAAAAAATCTAAATAGTAAATCCAAGTTCAGCGCTTCAAAAAATTCCCGAAAATTAGGACTATCAAGGCAAACATATCAAAATAAGCTTGGTTATTTAAGAAAAGACAGAATTATTACAAACTTTACTATAAACATAAATCCTGATATTCGACCCAATAACTTGAAATTTGTGATGCTTGAGATTAAAACTAATCCTAAAGAACCTGAATTGGTAAATGAACTATTAAAAATCTCACAATTAAGGATGTTAGATGGTATTATTGGGGATTTTTCTTTATTTGCTTTATTAATTTTTAAATCTTCAAGAGAATATTATCAGATATTGAACACGATTGATAAAATAATGGCAAAGTCCTATTTTAAAAAATACCAAATTATTGACACTATTAAGGTGTTTAAAACAAACGGTATAAGTTTAAGAAAAACAAGAATGTCACTGAAAGAAAAATTGATTGATGATTTAGAAAACAAAGATCCTTCTAAAAATAATGTTATAGTAGAACTTAAAGAGAGATTGGACTTAAATGAAATTATTTCAAGGAATAAAGAAAAAATGAATATCGAATTTAATCCCGAGAAATTTCCAGGTCTATTAATAAGATTTGAGAGCCCAACAAGATCATTTACGATATTTGAAAATGGAAAAGTTGTTATTTCTGGTTTAAAAAAGGATAGTAAGATAGAACAAATTATAGAAATGATATTCAAAATTATTGGCTTAAAACCAGATAAGAAAATTGCGGATACAGAATTTGAAATAGATGATATTGATTTTTCAATTCTTCATATACTTCGGGATTTTCAAGGCTCTAGACCGATATCGACATATGAAATAAGTAAAATTTTCAAGAATCAATTTCAAATGGAAATATCTCAATCAACTGTACATAATAGAATTAAAAGATTGGAAAATAATGGAAATATCTTAAATTATACCGTAAACTTTTCTCCGAAAAAAGTAGGGTTTGAAGGAAAATATCTACTTAGGATAAAACCAAAAAATCCTTCAAAATATGATGAGCTTGCTAAGAGACTAGATTCAAATAAATACATTACAGATCTATTTAGAATTGGAGAACAATATGGATTATTCGCCATTGTTAGAGTTAATAAAATAGAAGATTATGCTGATTTTATGAGAAATCTTTACAATTCCGAAGATATAGAAGATACTTTTACTAATTTTGTTTTGGATGAGCTAATTAGTCACACGAATTTCATAATTTTTTAGGAATTCTCAAATAAATTAATTTTAATAGATTAAAAAGATATTTTTACTTGAAAACATGACTTTTTTTTTTGAGTTACTGAGAAAAGAGATTGGTTTATCACGAACGGGTCGAATCATATTATCCAAAGAATTCAAAAGGTTTGTATCTACTCCAAATACGGTAATTCCTTTAAAGAATTTTTTATTGAGCATCGTATCATTTTTGGAGGAATTTGAAAAACACCAAATTTTTATAATTTCAAAAGTGATGTTTCTTAAAATCGCTTTTATTCAAGATAAATTCAGAGAAAATGGGTTTATTTACACTCATTATGGAACTCTGGAAAGATTTCAAGAGATTTTAGAGGAAAAAATTGAAATTTTCTCACAAGATAACTTAATTGCATTAATCCCATTCAATAATCCATCATATGTTGTAAATAGAGAGTTTGCTAAAAATGAAATAAATCATTATGTTAAAACAGCAAGAAATATATTGGAAGAGTATCCTGATTTAAATTTTGGAGTCACCATTAAATTATTTGATTATCCAGATTTAATAGAGGAATACATTGATTTATTCAAACAGTATAATAATATCAAGCTCCTGAATTTTGAAGATCTTTTTAATTCCATCAAAAATTTCAGACAAATCTTAAAATTAATTATCCAAGTAAAAAGAGATTTAGATCCTAACTTAGTCTTAATGATTTCGGGTAAAATAATTCCAAAATTTTACCCTTTATTGGTATATTTGGGATTTGATTTAATTGATGCATCTTATTCTCTCTTTCTTGCATCTGAGTATTTTTATAATACCATTGAATATTCAATACCATTGCATAAAATGAAATATTTCGCTTGTTCATGTAGCTCATGTAGGACAAAATTATTAGATCTAGATTCAACATCTCCTTCAAGAGAGAAAATAGAATTGCTTTCGCTGCATAATTTAACAACATTTAACAATTACATGCAAAAAATAAAACAATATCTTAAAACGGAAGATTTTAGGTTTTTCGTTGAAAAATCTTCGAATGATGACACAAACCTCATTTCAATGTTAAAAATTTTAGATAAACAGTATTCTGAATTTATTTGTAGTGAAACACCAGTAATTCAAGAAAGAATGACGATTAATAGCATAGGCCCCTCCTCTTATCATCGCCCTGATTTTGTAAGATTTAGGAAAAGAGTGGTGGAGACATTTACACCTGAGAATTGGACTAAGATAATCGTTTTATTACCGTGTTCATCTAAAAAACCGTATTCTTTATCAAAATCTCATCGTAAATTTCTTTCAGTAATGAAGAAAAATGCAAACTTTTCACAGATCCAAGAATTTATCCTTACATCTCCACTAGGAGTCATTCCTCGGCAACTTGAAACAATATATCCAGCAAATTCATATAATATCTCAGTAACTGGAGAGTGGGATGATACTGAGATCAAGATTACTGAAAATATGCTATTAAAATTCCTTGAAAAATATAACTCCCAAATACCAATAATCTGTCATCTCCCAAAGGGAGGCTATCGAAAAATTGTATCTAAAGTAATTGATAAAACTGATCATAATTTTTATTTCACTGATATTGTTGGATCCACGACTTCACGTGATTCCCTCGTATCTTTAGGAAATTCAATAGAAAAATTTAATCTTAATCCGATCCAATCTAATCCAAAAGTAAATTATCATAAAAGAAAATTGGAAAAAATTATCGATTATCATTACGGTAAAATGGTTGGAGAACTGCTTCTTTCTGGTGATTATAAGATAAAGGAAGATAGAAGAAGAAAACTCTCTTTCATAGTTGATTTAAAATCAAAATCTAATTTGGGAGAATATGATCAAAATACCGGCGAGTTAGAATTAACTTTGAAAGGAGCAAATAAGATTAAAGAGCATTTCAGAAAATATAAGTATATAATTTTTGACGGTAAGCAAATAAGAGGGAGCACTTTATTCAGACCAGGTATTATCGATTATAGTTTAGATTTAAAACCGAAAGGGTATGTAGTGATATGGGATAACGAAAAGCAAAACATTATTTCCATTGCAAAGATGATAGTGGGAGCTTCATTTCTTAAAAATTCAATGTCAGGTAGAATTGCAGAAATAATCAATAAAGCAGGAAAATAATGAAAATGATCGAAGAATTGAAACAAATTCGGAAAAAAGCCCTAAAAGAAATACCCGAACTATCTGAAAGGGAATTGAGTAACCCAATAAGTTATTGGATAAAGGAAGATCGTTTATTAAACGAGATTGGCAAAGAGTTTACAATTATTCTTAGAACAAGAGGATGTAAATGGGCATTAAGCGATACAGGGGGATGTTCTATGTGTGGATACATTAAAGATTCTTATATAAAAAATGTGGAATCCCATCACATTATAAATCAATTCCAGAAAGCATGGAATGCTAAAATTGAAGAGATAGAGAAAGATAGTTTTAATTTTATTATAAAAATATTTAATTCTGGCAGTTTCTTTGATGATGAAGAAATGAATGAAGATACGAGAGAGTTAATTTATCAAAAAATCAGTCAAGTTGATAAGATTAAGGAGATAGTTGTGGAATCTCGAGTTGAATTTTTGGATAAAACAAAGCTAAAGAAAATGAAAGAAATGTTAGGGAATAAACATATTGAGATAGCCATAGGACTAGAAACTTCGAATGATCATATCCGTATTAAATACTTGAACAAGGGACTACTTTATGATGACTTTTTATCAGCTGTAAAGTTATGCAAAAGCTATCAATTAGGCGTAAGAGTATATCTTTTATTAAAACCCCCTTTCCTTAATGAAAAGTCCGCGATCGATGATTGTGTCACTTCAATCAAGAAATTGATAGAATTAAAAGTTAATACTATCTCTATTAACCCTATTAACATTCAAAAAGGTACTTTGGTTGAATATCTTTGGAAAAAAAAGCTTTATCGTCCACCATGGTTTTACTCTTTAATAAAATGTCTGAAGTCTGCAATAAGCTCTCAAGAAATATTAGAAAGCACGCGTATTGTGTCAGATCCTTCTGGAGCAGGTACAAAAAGGGGAATACACAATTGTAATGATAGGCTGTGTAATGAGAACATGAAAAAAATACTACAAAAGTTTGTACTTACTCAAAACCTTAATGAAATCAAGTATCCAGAAGAGAAAATGGAATGTGATTGCAAATTGAAGTATCATATCCAAAAAATATATGAGTAAATAGTGATATTTTATTTTCTTTATATATAGTTTTTAAAAAGCTAAACACTTCTATATTTTTTACAATATTGTAAAGAATTGCTTAAATCATTAATTTTAAATATTAATATTCAATTTTCTACTTTAATATTTTAACAATGCTATAGGGTAAGCCTTGAAAAACTGGGTAAAGTTAAATTTATTCTACCTCGGGAAATCGAAAAAATACCAGATTTTTAGAGCAAAACAATGGAATAAAGCTTTAGAAAAAATAGTGAATGAACCATTATTCTCTGAGTCTTATGATGAGATCGGTTATGTGAAAGAAGTATTTGGTCCAGTTAATTTACCGTTTATTTCAGTAAAAACGACATCGAACTATCAATTTAGTTCACAAGACAAGTGTTATGTTAAAATAGATTGAAATTTCGGATTTATTTTTTATTATATTACAAGGTGTAAATCATTTCAAGTTGGAATAATCTTTCTACTGAAGAAAATATTAAAATCCGTGATGGCGTTTGTGCTGAATGCGGAAAAAATATCTTATTTGATGAAAATCGCGGTTTAATTGTATGTGAAGAGTGTGGATTAGTACATTCTGAGAATCATATCGATCATGGTCCGGAATGGAGAGCATTCGATGCTGATCAAAAGAAAAAACGAACTCGTACGGGTGCACCAATGACATACATGATTCACGATAAAGGTTTAAGTACAATGATAGATTGGAAAAATCGAGATATTTTCGGAAAAGAAATACCTGCTAAACTAAGAGGACAGATATACAGATTGCGAAAGTGGCAAAGTCGTATTAGAGTATCAGACGCAACTGAAAGGAATTTAACTTTCGCACTTAGTGAATTAGACAGAATGGCTTCAAATCTTGATCTTCAAAAAAATCTAAGAGAATGTTCTGCAAAAATTTATCGAGATGCTGTCGAAAAACATTTAATACGTGGAAGATCAATAGAAGGGGTTGCTGCGGCTTCACTTTACGCCGCTTGTAGAATGTACAAAGTTCCTAGGACTTTAAATGAAATTGCGGAGGTTGCAAGGGTCGATAAAAAGGAAATAGGGAGATCTTTTCGTTTTATTTCAAAAGAATTGATTTTAAACTTGAATCCCACAAAACCTGCTGATTTTCTTACTAGGTTTGTTTCTGAACTTGGATTATCAACAGAATGTCATAAACTAGCAAAAAAAGTTATTAAAATGGCTGAGTTTCGTGGATTGACATCAGGAAGAGGCCCTACAGGAGTTTGTGCGGCAGCAATATATGCTGCGAGTATTTTGACTAAGGAAAGAAGAACTCAACGTCGTATTGCTCAGATTTCTCAAGTAACCGAAGTTACAGTACGTAATCGATTTAGTGAATTGATTGAAAATCTGAATTTAGGCATTAAATTCAAGAAAAAATAGCTTAATTAAATTTTTTTATAGTTTAGACCTCCTTTTCGTAATATTCTCATAATACACTATTTAAAGATTAAACTCATTTATGTTGATCCTATCGTAAAAGTTAAAATTGGCAGGTGGGTTTGATGAAACCAGAATCAACCAGATTGGTAAAGCAAACCGAAGTTAATTATTTTCTGCATCGAATTAAAAAAAACTTTCCAAATTTCGTAGCGGGTGTAATTACGGATCGCAATGGGTTTCCAATTGGGGCAGATATTTCAAAACGATTGTGGGTTCATGAAAATACGTTAGCTTTATCAGCTGTTGCTAAAAATCGTGAATTTTCCATTAAGGATCCAAATCTGATCCAACTTAAATTTGACATCGACCGAGGAAAGAGATATCGCTTGTTCCTTTTGTTAGAAAGATCTAAAAGGTATAAAGAAGGTATTAAGTATTTAAAGAAAATTATCAAAAGTCAAGAACTCTTTTAATCTGGTTTTAACAATCCTTCGAGCGATATTTTAAAAAAAGAACCTAAATTTTTAAGTTTAAAGAGTTATTTTTAAAATAAGTAATATAAAAATTGTTCTAATATCATTCACTGTTATTTATATTAAGGTAAATACTATGAGTTATTCTCAAGATGAGACTGCTTTAAGAAAAATTTTAAAATCAATCATCAATAGTACTCCAGGATTAAAAAACGTCATCCTAATTGACGATACCGGAATAACCATTCTAAGTGAGTCAAAATTCAGATTTTCTAATGAACAAGAAATTTCAGTGGAAAAGATTGGTGCTATAGGAGGCGCAGTATTTACAGCGGGTGAAGAGCAAGGACATATCCTTGGATATGGAAGTACAGAGCTCCAAATTACAGAATATGATAAAGGATTTATCTTTTCTGGAAAAGCTGGAAAGGGAATTATATGTATAGTGACTGATAAAAATGTTCAAATCGGCTATATGCGAGCTATCATTAAAAGATTTGCTCCAAAAATTAGCGCAATTTTAAAACGATATTTACAGGCAGATCAAGGAGAACTCAGTAATGAATTAAAAGATTTATTCAGTTCAGATACGGTAGGTTTGCTTTAAGTAAATTTCATGAAAAATTAGTTAATGATTTCACACTATCAACTTTGGTCTAAAAAAAGTATGTAAGTTTGTTTATGAGCATATATTGTCGCCTAAAAACACTAACTCTTTTTTTTCATATTTAGGTAATACCAATTTTTATCGAAAAAGTTCTCTCGTGTTAGGCTTTAATTTCTATGCCGTTTTGGGGACATAATCATATCTGCAATTAGGGATACTGACTCACACTTCATCGCATAGGAACATACCATAGCTTAGTAAAGAGCCCATTTGTATTGCAGTGTTATTCCTGATTATTAAACTCTGGATGTATGCATAAATTTGCACGTGAAATCAAGATAATTCATCCACGTCCTCGATTATGCGAAATGTTCCTTCCTCGTTTTCCCAAGATATTATATTACCTTAAATCTAAAAAACTTTACTTAAATATATTTAAGAAAAAAAGAAAAAAAAATATTTTATTTATTTCCATATTTCTTGAATAAGAAGATCCCAAGAACTATTATTATAATACTTGCAATTGCTGTAAATGTGAAACCAGAAATCACCTGAGGACTTGTAAGATCCCCATTAAAGATCGCGGAAAGTGCTTGAGTCGCATGATAACTTGGCATTAACGAAGCTATTGGTTTAGCAGTTGAAGTAATTGGCATAAAGGTACCAAAAAACATTTGGGGTAAGATGAAGATAAATGATATTCCTGTGGCAATTCCAGAAGATTTCGATATTGTTGCGGTTATTAAGCCTAAACCAACTGAACTTAGTGAAAACACTACCATCAATAGAAATGCTAATAGAATTCCAAAAAAGTTTGTATCAGGCGTAAATCCAAATGGAAGTGCGAGTAAATAAACAATAATTACTTGTAAAATTACTAATATCATATTTGAAATGATTTCACCCCCCATAAAATCGGATGATTTCATTGGGGTTGTGTTCAGTCTTTTAAGGAGACCCTGATCCCTCATATCTGCAAATGATTGAGCAACCGTCATTATTATAAATATACAAGCATATGCGAATAATCCCGGCGCAGTAACATTCATCGACATTCCAAATTCAGGATCAGCAAATATAAAACCAAACATGATCGTTAACATAGCAGGGAACAAGAGCATCAGAAAAACATAAGCAGGTTCTCGAAACAATTTTAGAAGCATCATTTTCAAAAGAGCAGCCATTCTGCCAATATTCATTTACATCCCCTCCATAATCCTTCTACCTGTAATTTTCATAAAAACCTCCTCCAGATTATTCACTGAATATTTTTGAATCAATTCTTTTGGATTTCCAATTTCAATGATTTTGCCATAATCGATGATCGCAACCCGATCACACAACTTTTCAGCTTCTTCAATGTAATGTGTTGTTAAGAAAACTGTTTTATTTGTCTTTTTTAATGAGCGAATAAAATCCCACGTTGCTCTCCGTGCTCTTGGATCCATTCCAACCGTAGGTTCGTCCAAAAAAGCAATCTTAGGATCATGAATAAGTGAAATGATGATGTTAAGCTGCCTTATCATGCCTCCACTGTAACCTTTGGTTTTTCTTTTTATAGCTTTTCCTAAATCAAGAATTTTCATTAACTTATCCATTCTATTATCTATTTCAAGTTTTTTCATTGAATGCAATCTTCCAAATAGCTTGATGTTTTCTTTACCTGTTAAATTCTTAAAAACAGCTGGCTCTTGAGGACAAACTCCGATTAACTCTTTTATATGAGAAAGAGCATCATTGACATCGTAACTATTAATTACGGCAACACCACTTGTAGCTTTTAATAATCCAATCAAGATGTTGATGGTTGTAGTTTTTCCAGCTCCATTTGGACCTAAAAAGCCAAATAATTCTCCCGATTTTATTTTAAAGGAGATATCATCTACCGCAATGATATCATCATAATACTTTTTCCCTCGGAACACCTTTCTAAGATTATTAACCTCTATTGAGAATTCTGAATCTGGATTAATTATATTCTCGGGTTTTTCATATGATTTTAATTTTATTTCTGACATATTATCACCAAATTTTTATTATTTTAATTGTATTTTTAGATCAATATAAAACATATTTAGTCCATTATTTGATATCAAAATATAGAAAAACCCTTTTAAAATTAATGCTACCCTTTTACATAATAAAAAGGTAAAAAGATTTGCTAAAATGGGACATTTTTAATCCATATGGGTTAAGAATCATACCTCAAAAAGTTTTGACTTCAACTTATTTTTACTCTATTTTATTCTTATGCGGTGTTATAATTAAATTTAAAAAGAAAATCAGAAATAATTGGTTCACTTTTTTCAACTAATTAGATTAAATAAAAGGTAATTTTTAACAAAAATTGTCGTATTAAGATTGATTATTGATTTCCCTTACTTTTTCATCCAAAAGCTTCTCAATCCAGATAGGATACATTTTACCATATAGAAGGACGGTAATCTCTACTGATTCATATATTTCATCAGATAACAACGAGGATTCAATCTCTTGCAGTTCCCTCATCGTATCTGTCCAAATGTTAATCAACTTAATATTCGGTAAATTACTAAAAGACCATGTAAATATGACTTTTGAACCGTATCGTTTCTTAAAGCTATTGATAAATTCAGTATCGTTTTTAATCAATTCAGATTTTAATTTTAAGATTATCATTGATAATATTTGACCTGAATTATCAGGATACCAATCAATATAGCATTGCACTAAATTATATTCAATTAAATTTTCCAATCTTCGACTAATGGTTTTAGTGGAAACCTGTAATTCATTGGCAATATCAGAGATATTTTTTCTAGAATTATTCTTTAAGGAGTCTATTATTAGATAATCTGTACTATTAAGTGGTTTATAATAATCTTGAGAAAAAACAGGAGAATTCCTATCGATTCCAATTTTAAGCTCATTAATATCACCAGTTTTTCTTATGTATGATACTAAATAATCTAATTCACTAATTTTATGAAGATATGCATATATGTAAAACATATTCCCACTAGCTCGAGTGATGTTATAGACATTTTCGTTGCGACCTAATTCATCCATTAATTCTTTCTTATTCTTAACATTTGGTATACCAAACATGACAATATTCGTTATATTGCCAAAATTAGCGAATCCGAGTCTAGCTTTGAATCCTTGAATAATTTTCAAATCCACTAATGATTTTATTCGCTTATGAATGGAATTGACACTGATATGGAACATATCCGCAAATTCTTTGTAAGGAGTCCTTGAGTTACTCATTAAGAGCATTGAAATCTTGAAATCAATCTTATCCAAAAAACATCACTATAATATTTTCATTTCATTCAATATAATAATATTGGAAAACTATAACGATTACAATTGACTAATTCAATGGATTTAATATTCTTTATTCAATCAAAAACGGTAAATCTTGAAAAATTCACGTTAAAAGATCTGCCAGGATCATCAGGTAGATTCGACGTGATTTGTAGGTGTATTCTAGCTGCTTTAGATAATACTATTATTCCTGAGCTACTTGTTCAAGTCTGGGTCTTTTTACCGAGATATGGAACTTTCATATTCACCAATAGAGAGCTAAATCTTGAGACATTTCCTAAAAATGAGCTTTTATTAGCTAAGAAATTTAAAGATTTCATACTTCAAAACGATCAAGATTTAAAAATCAAGAAGACTAGAATGAACATTTTTGAAGCAATCAATAAATTTATGCAAGATGAGCATAAAATCATACTATTAAGCGAATCAGGCCATTATTTTGACAAATTTTTTATTGGTGAGCGAGACATTAGTAAGCTTATATGTATAATCGGTGATCAAACTGGTGATTTAATAAACAATAGTGAATTAAGGGAGTTTAATCTTCCAGAAGTCTCTTTTGGAAAAGAAACTTATTTAGCTTCTTCAATAATCCGACTTGTCAAAATAGCATTAATGAATAGTAGCAAAAATTTTAAATTTAAATGAACTTTAGATTACTACTATCTTTAAAAAGACAACCACAGTTAACAGTGAGCATTTTAGAATCTGAAAACAATAAACAAGTAAACCAAAGGAAAATACTGAATAAATTTATTGATCATCCAGTAAAGTTCTTGATTAAGCATAATATCACTCCTAATCAACTATCCTTTTTAGGATTCGCGTGTTCCTTGATCTTTTCTGTATTGCTTGCTTTTGGAATTTTACATATTTCATTATGGTGGGGCTGGATAGGGCCCTTTTTTTTATTCTGGGCAGGAGCATTTGATGTTTTTGATGGAGAGGTGGCAAGACGGACAGAAAAAAATACAAGAGCAGGAGCATTTTTAGATTCAAATCTAGATCGTGTTTCTGATGGTCTAATTGTTATTGGGATGATTTTAGGAAACTTAATTGATTATATTACTGGATTTATACTTATCTTTTTAATTATGATGATTTCTTATATTCGTGCAAGGGCAGAAAATGAGGGAATAGGAATGATTGGGATAGGGCTAATGGAAAGAGCAGAGAGATTTATATTACTGTTTTTTGCATTTATCATAGAAATCTGGGTTCACTATTTAACCACAACTTTTTTTGGTTATCCAAGCCCCCTTTTTTTCCAAATTTTTATTCTAATTTTTATCATTTTGCTTATCATAACGATTTTACAACGATTTGTCTATTCTTATAAAAATCTTAAAAATCTTGATCAGATGACTTAAAAAAAAATAAATGCAATTAGTTGCTAAAATTAACTTCTATAAGCTGAAATAATAAATTTTTTAAATTTTGTCTAATTCATATACTAGAACTTATTATTCAAACAAATATTAAAAAAAGAAGCTGATTTCCATTCCAAAGAAGAGAAAAAGTGGCGGAAGATCTGGTTCAAGTAAAGGACACTATAATAGAGTGCAATGTGCTAAATGTGGTCGATTTGTTGCAAGAAGCAAGGCTAAAGCAGTAACAAGAAGAGTCTCTTTAGTAGATTCAAGAATGTACGCCGAATTAAAAAAAGATGGAGCGATTATTCAGACACCCTCTAAAACAAAATACTATTGTATAAGTTGCGCTGTACATTCGGGGTCAATATCCCAGAGAGATAAAAATCTTAGAAAGAGATAATTATTTTTAAGCCTTCTCTTGTTTTAATTTTTTAAGTAATTTATAACTTGAAATAAATCATTTTAAATGTTTAAACTTTTAAAGAATGATGGAAGAGAATAAATTATCTCACATTGATCTTCTTGCATAGGTTCAATAATCGCGCGAATCAAAAAAGTATCTCTCAAATCAGAGGTTGGATTATAAATTCTAACTTTCGCTGAAGGTTTGATTTTAATCGTATAATTTTCTGCAATGCCTATTACATTTTCGTTAGTTTTAACAAGGAATCCTAATAATCCTAGTTCATAATGAGATACGATGAATAAATACTGATTAATGGAATCATTTTTAACTTTTTCAAAATGCACGACTTCTAAATAATCATCCTGCAACTCTTTTGGTAATTTCGAAAATGGTATGATCTTCTTCTTACCTGTAATATAGGGAAATTTGGTATAAAATAATATATTAAAACTAGAGATCTTTTTTATCTGTTCGTTGTAGCGTTCCACATCTTTTACAGAATACGCTTTATCAAGCAAAACATCTAATTTGTCAACCATGATATCCTCCGCAGAATATCCATTTAAGACTGTAGCGATGTACGATCTTTTAAGCTTTTCAATAAGCATATCACTTCTCACATTTAATTTATAGTCTATACTAATTTCAAGTGCTTCGTTATATAGATTAGCAGCGATTTGGGAATGGCCAAGTGCTAAAAAATAATCTCCAAGCTCACTGAACACAATGATTGCGTCAAGAAAGTTTTTCTCTAAATCCATATTCGAAATTTCTTCCATAATTCCCATCGCAGTGGCACGTTCCTCCCCTTCGATATATAGTGCGATTGCTTTTCCGATTGCACATTTTAATCTAAGTTTTTCATCATTGTATATATCAGCTAATTCTTCCGTAAAATTGTATTGCAGAATCGCGTTTTTATAGAGTCCATGAAACAATAAAATTAAGGCTTTAAGATAATTTAATGTAAGGCACGTATCATTATTATGTATGATTGTCGAAAATAAAGCTGCCCTTTCAAGAGAGTTAATTGCAACACTTACTCTTCCTAACATTACTAGTAAAAATGCTCGTAAAAACTCCATCTTGGATATTTCTGAGCAAATTAGTTGCTGTACTATGTCAAAGTCTTTAATATTCTGTAATTTTCCTGCTGCGAGTTGTAAAAGTGAAATTAAAAAAGCATTTCCTTTTTTTAAAAATGATACTGCTCCCTTGTTCTCATTCTTAATTATTGCTTCTCGAGCTTTGTTCACATATTCCCTAGAAATTTTTAAATTTTCAAGGAAGTAGATGATACCTGTAATCAATTCCTCTTTATTAGATGGTAATTTTTGGTTTTCTATATATTTCTCAGCGGCTTCAATCTCCTCATTATATTTTGAAAAACCAATTCCAAATTTTACATCCTTTCTATCAACTAATTGAGCATCTTTAGTAAGGATAGAACTTTCTGTAACAGATACAGCTCTTTCAATAAGCCATTGGATCTTCTGTTCAGCAGGATAAATTTTTGAACGTTCAATCATGTATGAGAGGGTGTAATTTAAACTTTTCTTCCAAACATTCTTGAAATAATGTCTTAATTGCTTGTTTGGAATAGTGCGTTGAATTTTTAATAAAAAGCTGGAAAGTGAAAGAATGCTTAGCTTATTTTTAAACAACAATGAAGCGTTTTTGGCCAGTTTAAAATCATCTGTCACCAGATGAATTGGCACACCTTCATTATTCTCCATTAATCGTTCACTTAAAACTAACAGAGAGAGATCTGGGTCTTGTGCTGGCCACTTCACGTTAAATCGTCCTAAGTCTGATTTGACAATTTCTATTTGTGAATTCAGTATTCGTTCCACATTAACAAATTCTGCTAAGCGTTCTCTGTAAGTGTGGGGCGCTTTGACTTCATCAAAGACTACTTCTGAAATGTTATAATTTAAACCTAATTCGCTTCCAGCACGTTCAAGATTCTTCAAGATGTCTTTGACGTGTATTGATAATAAGCAAATGAAGAAGTTGGCGTCAAAAACTATTATTTCATTTTGTTTAGACATAATAATCTTATTATCTTTTTTGAATGAATTCTCTACATCAGCAATAAAATTGAAATCAATGTTTAATATATAATTAATTGGATGTTTATATTATTTTAGCTTAATTGGATGTGATTTGAGATCGATGAAGTTTATTAGTATTATTGGATATTCAGGATCAGGAAAGACGTTTTTTATTGAACATGCGATAAAATTATTAAAGGAACGTCTTAGTCTTAGGAGTGGAGTTTTTAAAAATGTCTATATGCATTCCGTAGACATTGAGGGAAAAGATTCACAACGCTTCCTCGTTAGTGGAGCCAAGTTTGCACTCATTAAGAATAAGTTTAATAATCACGCTTTATTTTTCAACAGCTCTATTGATTTTAATAGGCTAATTGAGTGGTTAGAGAAAGGACCATTTGATTTTGATATCTTATTTATAGAAGGGTTTAGAAATTTGAAAATTTCTAGTATTTTATGCGTGAAGAATGAAGAGGATATCGAGACTCAGATTTCCGGTGAGGTTAAGTTGATATCTGGAATTATAACTAAAAATGAGGCCTATTCGAAGAAATATATTAAAATCCCAATAATAGACATTGAGAAAAATTTTAAAATCTTCATAGAAACATTTGGAATCGAATAAAAAAATTATTTAACATGCCATATTGGAACAAGTTGACTACAAGCAAATTCAACTTCTTCTTTTGTTTCAGTATCATCAAATTTTTCACCTTTCATAAAATAATTTTCAAGAACTCGATTAATCTCAGCTTTATCCGTTGGATTTTTGATTTTTTCTTTAATCACAACATAAAAATCATTTAAGGGTATAATTATTTGTTTAATTAGCCATTCTTCCAAGAGTATTTTATCTGAATAAGTCTGAAAATTATACGTGATTACGAATCGAATGATATCCTCAACATTATAAAAGTATTTTTCGGGGATGTCTACTTTGTATGGTTCCAAATCTTTTAATAATTCGTCTTTTTTCATACTTATGACGTAATCAGGCCAAACATCGTCAGAAACATTTAAATCTTGAAATATGAATAATTCTAATACACGTAAAGCGATGTTCTTTCCTATATACCTGCTTCTAGGATCAATGAAGTTCTTTGATGCTTGATTTGGAGAAATTCGTATGAAAATCTTATCAATTAAAACATAGAGCATTCTACAAATATGATCGACTATATTTTTAAATGAAAAGGGTTCATCTCCATAATCTTCGGCGATAACTTGATTTTCTTTTTCTATAATTGAAGTGAGTTTTGAGTTAAGGCTTCTTAGAAACGTTTTAAAGAAATCATAATTGATGCTTGCTACATGTCTTTTGAAGATCTTATTGAATATGAGACTTACATCGTTTAATGTTGCTAATATTGAAGAGTTTTCGATAAAATTTTGCACATTTAATACCATTTTTTCATCGATATTACATTCATTTGCGAATTTAAGTAATATTTTCGGAAGAAATACCAGATCTGCATTCTTTAAAGCTTCCAAACTTCCACTTCCAAAATAAAATTTCATATAAAGTAAGAATAGGCTAAATTGGCTTTTAGAACTGGGTAAATTGTTGGCTTGAAATGTACTATATAGTGTCGAACTCTTATCTAAAAATTCAAAAATCTTTAAAATTGCCTTTTTTTTTGCTTCGGTATAATTAAAATTGACTAAAAATTCTTTTTTAATGATATCATACTTGGAAAAAACTGAATCTTCAACTCGAGAACATACAAAATTGAAGAAATCTAAGAGTGGAGAAAAATTGTGGAGTAAATTACACTTTTTATAGAAATAATATAATAAATCAACAAGTTTTTCCTTTGCTAAAGGATATTCTTGAATTGCAAGATCATACAACTTCTCTCTCCCAAGCAATAATTTTTCATAATAATTTTCGGGAATTCCATTGAAGTGTTTCAAAAAATAATAGAGGAACATTTGGTAATAATATTCAAACAAATTATCCTTACTATCTTTAATTACAATTAAAAATTTCAAGAGATTTTGATTTTCATCATCTTGTATTACAGCTCCGTCTAAGATAACGTAAAAATTTTGCTTGGTGATCTTCCTTAATATTCCTCCCAATATCGATACTATTAAATACAAATATCCAGTTGGACTGGTAATCCCATTGATAATATTACCATAATTTTGCCCAAACTCCTTGAAATTCCTCAATTCATCCTTTGACATGTCATAACTATATTCTAAAAAGAGGTTTTCATTTGATATCTTTTCTTTTACAATTAATTTAAGGGATTTGCTTTTTAGACCGCAAAATTCATTTAGAAAAGTACGGAAAATCTCATCAAAGTTCAAATAGAAAAAAGTAGTATAGGATGTTGTTATGATTCTTTGTTGATTTTTTTTTTTAAAATCATCCCATTTAGATGCGATTTCTATTTGAAATTTATCTAATTGACTTGTACTAATTAAAAGACCAAATAAGCTATTAGAGTTTAATTTAAGGGCCATCCCCTCAAGTTTTAACTTTTCTCCCATATTTTCTAATATTTCTTGCAAGTTTCTGCTCGCCAATTTGGATCTAAGGGTGTTAATTTCAACTTATATTCTCTTACCTAAATAAAATCAGAAATCATAATATTAAAATATTATATGAATAAAAATATTAGCTTATCGATATATAGTGTCATAATTTTAAAAAATTTTCAGAATTTCGTCTACTTCTGAAAATAATAATGGCTGAGTTTTATCATTCTCAGTTAGTATTTTTAATCCCTCATTTTTTTCTACCATTTTTCCAATTATTTCGGCATCGATCCCACCATTCCGTAATGTATCGACTAATTTGGTTGCTTCTTTTTCATTTATAGATATTAATAGAGATCCCGAAGATATTGTTCCATAAGGGTTTAAATTGAATATTCTACTTAATTTTGCTGGTTCTGGTAATATTTTTATACAATCCTCATAAATTAATGCGCCAAGATCAGATGCAATTGCTATTTCGGCTATACCAGTAGCTAAACCTCCTTCTGTAATATCATGCATTGAATTTATTTTAAAATTGGCATTCGCAATCAAAGCATCTTTATATATACTAATCCCTGGATCATGAAGAAATTGCTTGCATTTGTTAATAAATTTCTGATCCAATCCTTTGCTTAGCAATAGTTCCTCTTTTTCTCTTGCTATAATTGATGTCCCTTCAATAAAAATTCCTTTTGTCAATATCAAAACATCATTAACTTTAGCTCCTGAAGTTTTCACTAATTTATCTTTCTCAACTTCACCTAAAAGCGATCCAACAACAATAGGACGGTCTAGATTAGAGGTAACCTCCGTGTGGCCCCCTATCATAGAAATATTTAAAGATTTACACGTATCGTGAAGATCTTTGAAAATTTTTTCAATTAAATTCTCATTTGTTTTTTTTGCTGGTAATAAAATAGTAGTTAAGAACCATTTAGGTATGGCTCCTGTACATACTATATCATTGACGTTTACATGAACGGAATAATATCCTATTTCATCAGTTGCAAATGTTATGGGATCAGTCTTAGCTACGAGATAATGATCTTTCATATCAATGACCGCAGCATCTTCTCCGATTTTAGAACCTAAAATAATCCTCTCATCGTTAATCTCGAGGTCAGAAACATGCTTTTTTAAAATTTTAGATAAATAATCATGCTTTAATTTACCTAATCCTAAGCTATTAGAACCCTTTCTCATTATCAGTTCAACTCTCAATAGGAAAATATTTGAAAACTCTTTATGATTTGTTAGTGAAGTGGATTCAATTTTATAATTAGAATATTAAAGGAATTAACTTTTGGACTAATATAAATTTATAAAGCTAATCTATTCCTATTATAATAGGATATTATAATAGATTAAAAAAGTTATAGCTTAAAAAGAGTTAGTGAATAATGGGTTTTGGAAAGTCGTTCGGATTTAGCCTTTTAACATACTTAGGAATGAATTTTTTGTTTGTCATCATAGCACACACAGTTTCGGGTGATTTAAATATTCTGTTTGGTGATATTACAGCAAATCCCTTTATAATTCTTTTGGTATTATGCGGCCCGGTTATTAACTTCCCAGGAACTGTAATTCTTGAGATATATAATGGAGTAATAGGTCCACTTGTACCAGAGTCGTTAATTCAGTTAGTCGGTTACATTGTTTCACCTTTTATTGCTGCAATAGTGGCTGGACGAGTTGGAAATAAGAATGGAGCGAGTTTTGGGGGCTGGTTTTTAACATGCATACTATGTGCGATAGCAGTTGGGCTTTTAGTATATTTAAGTCCTACAACTTTAGCATATTATGGGTTAGTCGCAACCGCTGAAACACTGATAATTGCATTGATTGGTGGAATCACCAATGGCATATTTTACGGCGCATTTGCTTTGTTATTCACCAAAACGGAGTATTATTAATCTTTCAATACATATGTGTTTTGATATTTCTATTTTTTTCTCATTTTTAAAATTCTATTAATTTTTTCCTCAATTTTAAACTTTATAGTAGTTATAAATAGAAAAAGAAGAATTAAACAATTTTCTTAGATTTTTCATATTTATGGGCAAAAATGGAATAAATTCCAAATATTAAGGTGAATAACATGAATACTATGAAAATCCCCCATTCTTGTAAAATTAAATAATCTTCTGCAACTGTTCGATCAACGATCTTTGCTATTTGAACATATAATTTCATGGTAATTAAAAAAATTGCTAATGTATCGACTCTAAAGAATTTGAGCTTCTCTTTTAGATACTCAATCCTATCATAAACAGTTCCAAGCATGTAAAGGAAAATGAAAATATCTACAATAAATGATATAATTAGATAATACGGATCCGATGCTTCATTATTAAAAAAATGGCCAAAAATGAAATCAAAGAATAAATAAAGTGTATAAAATGCGGTAAGTAAGAAGAAAAGAGTAATATAAGCTGCGAATTTTCCAGTTATAATTAATCTTATCAAGATAAAACCCATTAGAATTAAATTAATTCAGAATATTATTCTCAATATCAGCCCAATTGCTTGCTGAAAAGGAGTTAAAAAACGATCAAAAAATCCCCAAGTTATTCTCAACACCCATAAATTTAAAAATCCGAAGATGATAAAACTAATAACTCTTAAAACTATTCTAGACCTTTTTCCCCCATATAAATAGTCATCAACTTTAGTAGCAGAGTCTATGCAAAATTTGAATGCAAAAAAAGCGGTAAAAACCATATTAACATTGAGCATAATTACGAATGCAATATCTGAGGTGGGAAAAAACACGGTATTTGCTAAAAAAAGCGCTAAAAATAATGAGAGGATAAAAATCGAGCCCCAAATATACCATTCTATTTCTTCAATCGGTTTAAAAAGTGAGATGACAAGACTTATTAATTCGAAAAAAAGAAAGCCTCCACCAAATGTAATGATTATTAAAAACAATATAGGGTTTGTAAATTGGAAAAAGGTTAAGATCAATATCCAGATGAGTATAAATGATAAAACAAGGAACAAATAAAAAGGTCGCTTTAAAAGTCCTTTTAAACCTGCATAAAATGACAAAAATTTCACGTTTAATAAGTATTTTAATACATTAGAGATCATAAAACTTTTTTTTAAATATGATCATCATTATTGCGTCAAGTCCAAATAAGGATATCAATCCATTAATATCCCTTTCAAACGGTATTTAATATTAGCTTAACAATTAATAACTTAAACTAGAGTACTATAGAGAAGATCTTGGGAATAAGAAATCTCTGCGATGGCATTTCCTCTATGTCGACAAAAAGGTATTAACCCTTAAAAATTAGGGAGGTTTTTGATAAATATATATAAATTAAATCCGAATGGAAGACTCTATGATTTCTGGAAAATCAAATTTTGACTATAATCAATCTAAGGACAATTTAATCATTGATATAAAGGTACCATTTGAAGAATTTACGGAGCGAGATTTAAAGTCTCTAAATTTAAGTCAAATATTGATGATTTCAGGAGATCTAGACCAAAACTTCAATCATATTCACACTCAGCCACTTAGTAATGTTAAGTTCGATCTCTTCCATAATATTATAGAAATACATCTACTTCTCTTGAGTAATGAAGATTTAAGTAATGCACAAAAATTGGATTATGCTAAACTTCAAAGATATTTTATGAAAAAGTATCTCAATGAAATAACTAAAAAAATTTACTTATAATAATTAATCCAAACAACCCTGTAATTTTATATAATCTACATAATCACATAATAATGAAATACTCCTTGCAGCATCCCTTAATGAAAAGAAGTACAATGTTCTTTGTTTATGAAGCAATTTCTGCACGTTTGCAAATTTTTTGGCGAGTTCTAAGGAATCTGCGATACTTGGGAGGCAGAAAGCAAAAGGTTTATCTTGTCCTTGTAATACTCTTAACATTTTTGAAAAAACATGGTTATACATGAAATGGGGCCATAAAGGAATTAAGATGACATCAATATTCGGATCTTGCATAACTACTTCTATACAGTTAACAAAAACTTCAACAACGAATCCTAAAGCTCCTAAATCAACTGGATTCTTAATATTTACATTCTCTTTTGGTAAGATTTCCGAAAGTTTAAACTGTGATTCTTTTGTTAATTCAGGAACTAATAAATTATTAAGGGCGAGTAGATCAGTAGCATTCACAGAAGATCCTCCTCCAGGAGTCACAATTCCAACTTTTCGCCCCTTTGGAAACAAATTTGGTGATAAAAGCTCAAAAGTCTTAATAACATTCCAAAATTCTTCATTATTTCTAACTAATACTCCTCCGGCTTGTTTTGCTAAGAGATTCCATAATTCTCCCCTACCCGCAAGTGCTCCTGTGTGAGAAAATGCGGCTTTAGATCCGTAACTTGTGTAACCTCCTTTCCAAATTATTACTGGCTTTTTCTTAGTTGTTTTCTTTAATTCTCTCAAGAATTCATTTCCATTACCTGATCCAAATGATTCTAAATAAGCTGCTACCAGTTTTGTTTCGTTATCATAATTGAAATGACGCAAAAAGTCGATACAATTCAAATCTATTTGATTTCCAAAAGAAACTCCATATCGAAAACGAAGATCTCTCCTTATTCCGATATCAAGAAGCTGATTTAAGTGCCCCCCTGACTGAGACATAAATGAAATATTTCCAGGAATACCTATAGGAGAATTAAAAGTGAAAGCCATGCCAGTTTTCCCATTAAAAGGGCCCAAGCAATTCGGACCAATTACATGGGTATTTGTACCTTGAATAATCTGCTTGATCTCTTGTTCTAACCGTAAACCCTCTTTTTCCCCAGTTTCAGAGAATCCAGAAGCGAAAATAATGACCCATTGTATATTTTTCTGCACGCATTCTTTTAATACTTGAGGAATGAATTGAGTCTTTACTGAAATATAAGCAGTGTCTACGGGAAAAGAAATATCTAGAACAGTAGGATAGCATTTCCAATCTAACACTTTTTCATACTTGGGATTAACAGGATAAAATGTATCTGCCCATTTAGATTCCTTGAATGCCACCAAATATAACATTGACCCAAATCGACTTTGTTCAGATGCACCGATAAATGCAATGTGTTTGGGATAAAATAACGTATCAAATTTTTCAAAAGAGTATTCTTGAGAGTCCATCAATGAACTAAATAATCTAATTAATAAATTGTTTATGAAAGGTTGCTTACTCGCGAGTCAAATTAAAGTTTCTATTGGAAACATCTTTTTTTCTGAGTTTATATAGTTCATTCTCAATAAGAAAATGTTAGAATGGAAAGCAAAATTATGCTCAAAATTTGGATTTCGCCCTCTTAAACTCCTTTTTAATACAATTAGGTGAATTTTACTTTCCTTCTTAACTCCTTTATCTTTTTAATAATTCAAAATTATGATGATCGGAAGTAATATTTATTAACAAGGTGCATCTAATCTTATAAGATAAATCATTAGAAAAATACGGATATAGGTTGAGATAAGAGATTACTCAAATAGCAGATTTACTCAAAAAAATTGAAATTTCACAAATTCAACAAATATATGATAAATTAATTCAAAATCTTAAGGATGAATTAAACCTTAATCCCTTGTTTGAAAGCTTTAGTAATATAAAGATTAAAGTAAACTCTCATATACCAAAAAATAAGCATCCTTTTGATTTTGGTGTTGAAAGAAGAATTGAGAACAATGAATCAATAATTCATATTTCGATAGAATACAAGAAATATTTTCCCATAATATTATTACGTGAGGCTTATAGACTTTTTATTCCCACATATTTTCAAAACTTTATCCAATTTCAATTTTTAATCTATATGATGATTGAAGTAGAGCTAGAAAAGTTACCTATTTCAAATGATTGGAAAAAATTTATTCGTAGTTATGATACATATAACTTCTATTTTACAAATAACTATGATTCTCTATTAAAGTTTCTAAAACTAGAAGATCCCGATTCTAGTGAAAGCATTATCTCTTTTTTCTTTAATTATATCAGAACACTTGAGCTTAAACCCATTGATGACGATATATTTGATAAATTAGGACTACAGTTTTTAAAAAGAATGAAAAAGATCCTTAAACAAGACGATATTCTAGAAACAATTAGAATTCTTAAATATATTTTTTACAAGGTGAAAAACTATAAAGCCCTTCTCGACTACCAAGAATACTTTAAAGAGATGAAACAAAATGGGGAAATAAGAACAGATTTAAGTTTGAGATCCTTTTCTCAAAACGTTAGAATCTTAAATCAGCGTTCATTTTGTGCTCCAACATATCAAGTAGATTGGAATACATTAGATCTATCTTTCTTTATCTCTTATTTTCATTTTGAGCCTAGTATTCGATGGGCACAAATAAATGATTTGCTTGAAAATATGCCTTTTTTTTTATACCCTCGAATCTCAGTCATAGGTTTAACAACAGCGGTTTTTGGATATTTTGTGATTCCTAATTCTTACGTTAATGATCTTAAAAGATATTTCATTAATTTAAAACAAAGGGGTTATCTTAAAGATGGTTCGATTTATAGAATTGAATTTTTTAGAAATTTCTTAAATTTAAATTATCTAAAAGAATTTTTCGGAGAAGGAAAATTTGTAACTCCAAATAGTAAGCATTATAATAATGAATTGGAGTTGAAATTCTCACTTAATTATAGTGATAAAACAATTTTTAAAAATCTGAGTTTATTAGATTTTCTTCTCCTTGACAGAGTAAGACATTTTTCCATAACAGGGTTTGGCTTTGAACGACGAACTGCAACATTAACCCAATTAAAGACCGATTTATTAAATGAAATATTCCATCAAAAAAAAGTCGTAAGAAAATTAAGAACACAATTAGACATCATTAGAAAATCTGAAAAGATAAGAACAGAATTCTTAAACCTACTAAGAAGGAATCAAGATTTAGGATTTTTTTTAATTAATAAAAGAATATCAAATGTCCTGAAGATCTTAAGAATTATACCTAAATTAAAAAAAGAAATTTTTAAAATTAATACAATAGAAGACTTAAAATCAATCTTACAAAGAGACAAGAATTTTGGTACATTTGATGAAAAATTAGTCGTTAATGACATAGAAGCTCTAAAATTGATTTACAAAGACGTTTTATCGTTATACACAAAAAATTACGATACATTTAATGAAAAATTATCCCATTTAACACTTTTTTATGAATTTTTAGAAAACTGTAAGGAAATGAAGATTTTCAATCCAAGATCAATACAAAATATTATAAAAGAAATTGAATTATCAACTGAAATTTATCAAAAAAAGGAAGAGAAATTAGATACGATATACGATGATTCAAGAGTTCGACAGATCAGTAGTCAAAGAATAGAAAATAAATTAGAAAAATTTTCATCAAGTGATCCTCCCGTAATTCACCCCATGCTTTTAGGGTCTATACCTGCTTTTACTGTCGCTAGGCAGTATATCAACGTAATACTAAGATATTCTCAAGAAGTTTATGAAAAATTAGAAGAATTCTGTACTCTATTCCCAAGTAATATAATTCATATCATAACTGATGTTTTTAATTCCTCTAAATTTATCTACTGTGAATTGAGTATCCCTAATTTGTCAAATAAAGAGAGAACAACCTTTCTTTCAATCCTTTATAGTCAATTTTTTAGCGAGATCATTGTTTGTAATAGATTTTTAAATCCAGGAATATTTAGCTCTTTTACAAGAAAGGATTTCTATGATTTTATTTCCAAAGAATTCCTGTATAAGCGTTCATTATTTGAAGAATTCAATAAATATTCTTCGAATCTTCTAGGTTCAATGATCCCATCCAGTACTATGAAAGAATTTAGTTCATTTTCTAATATATGGGAATCAAAGTATAAACTTGGTGAATTCAGTGATTTAATTAATACAAAGAGATATATTGAAAGATCAAGTTTAGATCTTTCTCAATTAAGCCAATTAGAGGATTTTAATCTTAAAATTGATAAATTTCTTCTAAATGACGAATTTAATAAAATGAAAAACAAAAAATTTTACCAGAATTATATTAAAAGAATAAAGGTTCTTCCCATATTAAATAAATTTGGATTAGATAGATACTTTTTATATATCCAACCTATTGATGCAAATGATGTAGATTATAGGTTGTTACTGGCTAATAACTTCCAATCCATTAAAATTACTTCATTATCTCCTAAATTTATTGGTTTTTTTATTTCTTACATTTTCCCTAGAAATAATCCCAAATCTCTAATAAGTTACGTGAATTGGATGACTTCCTCCAAGAAAAACATAAGTGAGTATATTTTATTCACGAAAAAAACAGAATTAAGATACACAAATTTCTATCAAAATTTAGATCCTCATAGATGGATTGGAGATATAAGCAAGTTTGAATCTTATGCCTATAAAGTTTTATTCGATTCAAAATATAATCCTACGAAATTAAATGCGAAAAAAGCTCAACTATACGAACCTGGGGAATTCCTTTCTCCCAATTCTAAGGAATTTAGAGATTTACTTCAAATATATGGGAAAAAATCAAAAAATCTTAAAAAGTTCATAAACACAAAATTGGGGGGAAAGATTGAACCAATCCTAAAATCCTTAATAAGAAAGAAATTGATTTACATATACCCTAAATTCAAGAACTTGATGCTTCATGAGCATATCAAGATTATTGTTCCCAATTTAAATAAAAATCAGATTGAAATTCTAATTGATATTTTCTGTTTTTTTAATGTGGTCAAAATATGTGAAATTAAAGGAGAATATTATATTCACAATTCAAATGAAAAACAAGTGTTTGAAAGTGGATTATCAATCAAAATATGGTTTCCAGATACTGAAATTTCACTTTATATAGACCTATTTAACAAAATATTTGAAATTTTAGGAATAAAACATTGGTTTATCATAACTGAGCTCGTCGATGGAACCCCATTTCTTAAATCTATTTTACATGATTTCGAATATGATAAATTTAATCCATTTAAAAATTTAATATGGAACAATACTGAGAAACAATGGAAGAATTGGAAACTTATAGGAAAAAATTTTGTATTTAATTATCCTCCTTTCAAAAATGATGAATAATTTTAGGGTTTATTTTTATTCGGGGTTTATATAGTCATTCAAATAATGATAGTCGTACCATTAGATAAAAAAATGAGGTACAAACATCATGGATAAAAGTAAAAAATTGATGATTGCTTTATCAGTATTAAGTATCATCGCATTATGGTTAGGTTTTGCATCATTTGGGAAAATTCATTGGTATCCTCCAGGTGGGGGTACAGTTCCCTAAGGAAACACTCCTTAATTCAGTTATGGTGATCCATCATTCAATTATCTAAAAAAACCTTCATATTTTCACTCTCTTTTTTATTTTCGAGAAAATCATTCAAAAATCCTCTATGTTTATATATTAACTTATAAAATAAGGGTAGTTTACGATATTATCTATAAGGGGTTTAAATTGACTGTTAGAACGATTATTTTTATAGATCATGCTAATCTCTTCCATTCAATTGAGGATTTGAAAATGAGAATTGATTACCAAAAATTCAAGCAAATATTAACTAAAGATGACTATTTAGTTGGGGCTTTCATGTATATGGGAATTCCAGAAACTGTTTATCCTAAAAAACGTCGCTTTCTCGATTATTTAACCTCCCAAGGTTATGTAATACAATCAAGACCAGTCAAAACTACACCGAGTGGAAAAAAAGTACAAAAACAACTTGATATATTTCTTTATCGAGACATAGTGGAGTTAGCCACTGAAGATGTCTTTGATAGAGCCATCTTGGTTAGTGGTGACAGTGATTTTATTGAAATAGTGAGAAAGTTAAAACAATTACAGAAACAAATCGAGATTTGGGGCTTTATCAATTCGATGTCAAAAAGACTTGTCCAGGAAGTCAATGCTGAAAATGTTCATTACATAAATGAGATTTTACCCGAAATAGCATTCTGATCAGAAATATAGGTGGGCTTTAAATACATAAGTATCTAATCATTGTTAGTTTTTTTGATATTGTTTCGCAGAAGAGAATGGAAAAGGAAGGCTATACAAATTTTATCCATTCGCACAAATTTACCCCTTTCTCTAAAAATAGAGCTCTCCTCTTTCTATTCTCTTTACTGCTTTTCATTTAACTAAAATTAATCTTACAGAGTAACTCATTTTAATTTATATTGACATATCTTAAATCAAAGATGGGGAAAAATGAACCACTTGATATATACTAATATCGTTTTTGATAGATGAAAATGTTAGAAAATATACATCCAATAAGGAAAAACTAAATTTTAATTACAATTCAAAATTAACCTAGACATACTTATTCAAAATTAAATTCTCTAAAATTAGAACGGATAGGAATGAAAAATGGGAAGACCAAGTCCACTCGATATATATAGTCTATTAGATAAGTCAAATTGCAAGGATTGTGGTTATGATACATGTATGGCCTTTGCTACTGACCTTCTTGAACGCAAGGTTCGGGTTCAAGATTGTACGCATCTCATGAAGGAATCTCGGCAAGCCAAGAATCGAGAAAAGCTAATTAAGTTGGTCACACCGCCTCAAAAACCCGTAATCATTGGTACTGGAGAGCGTCAAGTTATTATAGGAGGAGAGGAAGTGCTTTTTCGTCATCAATTAACGTACTACAATCAAACTGCTATTTTCGTTGAGATTGCTGATGATGACCCCGACCTCGAGGATAAAGCGAAATATTTAACAAATTTAACAGTTGAACGCATTGGAGATGTGTTAAAGGTTAACGGAATAGCATTAAGGAATGTATCTGGAGATGCAGATCAATTTAAATTGGCAGCAAAAAAGTTAACTGAAGCCTCGAATCTCCCTATAATTTTATGTAGTTTAAATACCGATAATTTATTAGGAGCTGCGGGTGAAATTAAGACCCAAAGGCCATTACTTTATGCCGCGACAAAAGACAGTTGGGAAAAGATAGGCACATTTGCCGTGCAAAATGACCTACCAATTGCGGCTGTTTCTCAAAATATTGACGAATTAATGTCATTAAGTGCAACTTTACAAAAACTAGGCGTGAAAGACATTGTTTTGGACGCTGGAACTTATTTTGGTCCTGGAAATTTAACCGTCACGTATGATAATATCATGCAACTTCGAATTGCTGGTATTGACAAGGAGAATAAGAATGCAGGATGGCCAATTATGGGCGTACCAGCTGCGTATTGGTCTCAAGTCAAGGTAGAAGGTGATAAGGATCTTTGGAGGCATCAATATGAAGAAGTCATCATGGGTGCGATCATGGAAGCAATTGGAACCAGCCTTATAGTACTTCATACGGGACAATTACAAGATGAAATTTGGGCACTCTTAGCTTTAATGACTTTAAGGCAGAGCGTGTACAGCGACCCTCGCATTTACCCTGCTGTTGATCCCGGTCTTTATAAGGTCGGCGAACCTGGAGACATGGCACCTGTCTTTGTGACAAGTAACTATCGCATGACCAAGATCCCCGTGGAGCAAGACCTACAAGGGGCTAACTTGGCCTGTTATTTATTAGTAGTTGATACGGAAGGAATTGGGATTGAATCAGCCGTTGCTGGAGGACAGTTTTCCGCTGGGGGAATCGCCGAAGCGGTAAACGAATTTAAGCCTTTTGATAAGGTAAAGCACCGGATTCTCGTGCTTCCTGGGATGGCAGCTCGATTAAGTGGGGCCTTGGAAGATGAAGCGAATGCGTTTGTTGTAGTTGGTCCACGAGACAGTTCTGGCATTCCAAAGTTCATGGAGACTCAATGGAAACCCGAGGAATTTATGAAGGAATATGAATCCTGGGGAAAAGAATAATTTATTTTTTATTTCTTTTTTATTATATAAATATCATCAAGGAACTGAGCATAATAGCTCATTAATTATATTTTGATTGATTTCTTGAATACTGTTTAAAATCAAGTATCTACCCTTTTTGAGTTCACTTAGTTCTTGAGCGGAATGATTGCCAGTGAGGACACCTATAAAAGGACATTCCAAATTATTGGAAAGCAATACGTCTTTAGGATGATCTCCAATTACCATGACGTGATGATTAGGATATTTCGTTTGAAAAAATAATTTCAGCGATGGATCTAACTTTCCAAGCTCTTTTCGGTCATCGGTTTCTCCCAAAACATAATCGAAAAATTTTCGAATTTTTAGAATCTCAACCATTTTTTCAGCCATTTCTTGTTTTTTTGAGGTAATCACTCCCATGATAAACCCAGCATCGTTTAATTCTTGTAGTTTATCCTTAACACCAGTGATCAAGTGTCCCTGATAGATTCCTTTACGTACATAATATTCCCTAAATGTCATGACAAGTTCATCTACATTTGTTTTAGTAATTTTAGAAAACATTTGATGAAGGGGAATTCCAATCATTTTTTCTATATCATCTGTGTTCATTAAAGGTAAATCAAATTGTTGGAGAGCATGATTGAAAGAATTAACGATTCCCTCCCGATTATTAATTAAGGTGTTATCGAGGTCAAAACTGAGAATGATTTTTTCAGGTTTCATGATCAATAATTTAAGGTAATAAAGGAAAAAATAAAAAGTTAAAACTCTAAATAGTTAAAAGGGAATCTTTCTAAAATTCTAGAAATTGAGAGATAAATCTACACGATAACCTTATAACCCTTAAATAAGTTCAAGAGGTACATTATTTCTTCAGAGTTCTCGATTAGTCGTTGGATTTGGTAAGGTAATTTTTCATAAGAAACTTTTTGACCATTATTAACCCAGGAAATAATTAATTCAACAAGTTTTTTGTATTTCTGTACAATAGTTCCATCGGGCTCAATTTCCGATATGATTTTTCGAGCTTTTTCGATTTGTCCATTCAAGATTGAAGAAAGAGCTGCAAGAATGTATGACTGCACGATGTGGGATTGACCAATTTTCTTTAAATTTGCTGCCTTATAATAATATTTATAAACATTTCGGACCATTTCATTCAAAAGGAAATCTTTAGCATTGTCTATTTGTTGGTAAAATTTGATGCTTTCTAAAATGAGCGTCGCAGCGATGTAAAATTGCTTATTTTTTAAACCTTCTTTTGCTATAATACTTAATCCTCTTACAATCTGGTTAAATAAACCAAAGCGATTATATTCTAATTTACCCTCAACAGCATTATCATATGCATTCAAATAACTTTCAGTAGAATCGTTTACGTTTCCACTCTTCCAATAATTATCTCCTGCTCTCACAAAATTTCGATAGGACATATCTAAGTTATTCATTTCTTTAAAAGTTATAGCAGCATTAAAGAAATTCGTAGCAGCCCCTTCAAAATCTTCTACTCTTTCTGAATAGTTTCCTGCTAAAACAAAACAAGACGCAGATTCTATAAGATTATTATCTATTTCTTGATAGCAAAGGGCAGCACCACGATAATATCGAGCAATTTTTTGAAAATTTTTAGGCTTTTTTTTCAAATTTTCAGCTAAGTTAATATATGCACCAGCCTCTCTTTTAGAATAATAAATAAATTGATCGTTATCATCTTTTAATTCATGCAACTTTCGCAAAACTTGAGAAAGCTGTGCTATAGCTAGATTATCATTCTTACGTTCGAAAACTTCAAATAAATCGAGAAAGTAATCCATTCCTTGCAAAATTATGTCACTCGATTTCTCATATTCATCTATTTCCTCATAACAAGAGGATATCTGCTGATATGAATATGATAATAAATCAAAATAGTTAAATTGGGTACCAAGTTCGATTACGTAAGAAAAATACTTGATAGCATTTTGATAATCAGAAACTTTTAAATATAATTCAGCAATATTTTGATAATTTTGTACTAACTTCCTTTTTTCATCAAAATCTTCTAATAGTTTGCTTTCTTGCTTTAAAAAGTTAATACTATTTAAGATATTTTCTTGTTCGAGTTTTTGATCACGAAACTTTTCTGCGTGTAAATCAGCTATTCTTAGATAGACCTCAGCGATTTCATGTAATTTAGCTTGCAGTTTATAAGAAGATATTTGTTTCTCCCAATAATTTTGAGTAATTGCATATAAGTTTAAAGATTTTGATGGGTCATATTCTTCCAATAATGTAGCAGCAGAGTAAATGAATTCTCCTGCTTCAAAAAACTCACCAGATTCTGCAGTTTCTTTTGCAAAATTGACAGAATCCTCCATTAGGGCTTCAAGTAACTTTGATCTCTCATCTTCATTGCTTAAAGATTCAATTTTGTCAGTGTATTCTCGTAATTTTTCTAAAAATTCCCCATAGTCACTGAAATCTTCTTGAAGTATGTGAGATCAACCCTAATGTTGGCTCTTACCTTTATGCAGTAAAATTATAGTTACAATAAAAATGCTTCTTTTTTATTTAAAACAGATTAAATACGTTATAATCTACATGAAAAGTCAACCTACATGAATAACTAAGAAATAATTTAGGAACTTTATCGAAGGACAACTTTCTTTCCTTAGGAATTAATTTTAAATAGGAATTTTGTTTTAAATATAGTAGTTAAATAAATAATTTTAAGGTGGATAAAAATAAAACAAACTCAAGAAATATTAAAAACTGGAATTTATGAAACGTTTACTCCCGATAAGAGCATGACCGTGAATGACTTGCTCAAAGAACTCAATTTAGAAGGAAAATATTTTGGTATCTTAGTAAATGGGAAAAAGGCTGACGAGGATACGGTAATACGAGAGAGTGATTCTGTTGTAATCTTACCGCACATCGCAGGAGGAATTTAGTTAAATAAAATTTTTTAATATCCTTTTCACTTAATTTTAATACTTGAAATTTGATTTAAAGCTAAAATTCATTTAATCGATAGTTCCATAAGATCGTGAGCTAGTATAGTGTCTGGAAAAATCTGTTTAGCTTCTTCTAATAAAAGTTCTGAATCTTCTTGGTATCGAGAGGATAGATGAGTGAGAACCAGTTTTTTGGCACTCATTTTTATTGCCATTTTTGCTGCATCCGTACTTGTTGAATGCTTCTTTTCCCTTGCAATGGATTCTAATTCTTTAGAAAAAGTAGCTTCATGGATCAGAACGTCCGAATTCATGCCTAATTTGACTAAATCGTCACATGGGGCAGTATCTCCTGAATATGTTAGTTTCCTCCCTGGTCTTTTGGGGCCAACGATTCCTTCGATTTCAGGATTTACTAATTTTCCGTTTAAAATGATTTCTTGACCTTTATGCATTTTTCCCCAAAGCTTTCCTTCTGGAACACCCAACTCTCTTGCTTTTTCAGGATTAAATTTCCCTTTTCTAGGTTTTTCATTGAAACTATACCCAAAAGCAAGAACAGAGTGATCTACAGCGGTATATTTTACATAATAATGTTTTTCATCTATAATCACATTGTCATGAATTTGAATCTCTTGATGCGTTTTTGCAGGATCTAAGCCTACATATTTAATCAATCTTTGATTTTCATGATCAATTTCAATAACTTTTAGAGGATAATTAGTTTTGAGTCCAAGAATTTTTGAGTGAAGCATTAGATAAAGAAAAAGATTGCGGGGTCCAAAAATAGTCAATGGGGCATCTCTCTCAATTAACCCAAAGCGAAATAATAATCCAGGAAGACCAATCACGTGATCTCCGTGAAAGTGTGATATAAAGATTTTCATTGGCTTATTAAATTTTAATTTCGCTTCAATAAACCTACGTTGCAAATCTTCTCCACAATCAAATAGAATTAATTCATTTTTATATCGCAATGCAATAGAAGGTAGATTTCGATTACTCATTGGAATTGCGGCTGAAGAACCTAATATAATAAGATCCATAAAAAATTAATATCTCACGTGCTTTTTCTTAATTGATTTATTTCCAATCTCTGTTGGATGTTTTGCTTGGTCAAATCGTCGATCTGACTTTTTAATTCTTGAATCCGTAATTCAATCTGTGGACTTTGAGTAGAATTTGAATTACTTTGGAGTTGAGTATTAACCTTAAGAGACTCAAAATCATTCCGCAAGTTATTATAGATTTGTTCTTTAGCCTTCACTTGGTTTTCAAGTTCTTCATATTTTCGTTTAATTCGTATAGCTTCATTCTTGATAGTACCTATCTCCTCAACTTTAGTTTTTAAAGCTCTTTTTGCATCATCTAATTGATTCTGTAGGAAGATGGCCATTTCTCGTTGAATTTTTAGCTGATTATTAATATTTGGTGCACTTTTTTCGGGGTTGTTATTTGTGATTTGCTCTTTTAATATTTGGACTTCTACTTTTGATTTATTTAATTTATTTTGTAATTCTTCAATAACTTGATCTAATGTGCTTTTTTGGTGAGAATTGGTACCAAGTGATCGAAGACTCAAATCTTTTATTTTGCTTTCTAACTCTCTTATTTTTTTGTCTTTCTCCCTTTCAGTTTCTTTATCTTCCTTTTTTTGATATTTCTCTAATTTAGCATTTAATTCCTCATTTATTCTTTTGAACTTATTTAGTTTATCCTGCAAATCTTGGAGAATCTTTTTTTGAATCCGCCCACTGGACTCCTTTTCTATTTGTTTCTCAATGTTCTTTAGCTTCTCGGTTAATTCACCCACTTTTTGATTGAGAGATTCGATGATATTATCTTTATGAGTTATTGTTTCCTCAAAATCTTTAATATTACCATCTCGACTCAATCTATTGATTAAAGTATCCTGTTTTTTAATTTTTTCTTGAAGATCCTTCACTAACATATTTAATGGCTGTTCTTTTCTCAAATCCTCTACTCTGAGAACTGTTGAATTACTCTTGTTTTTTTCTTTAAACTTTTCAAGTTGTTTTTGAACCGCGATTTTTTCTTTTCTAAGGAAACCCATCTTATCCTTTAATTGTCTAATTTCACTATCTTTTGCTTCTAAATCGAGAATAAGTTTAGTCTCTTTTACCTTCTTCCCTTTTTTCTTTGATGAATCATCTGACAATAATTCTCGTAAGGTAATAATCTCATCTTCTAAAGTTGCTACTTTCTGAGAGTATATAACCATATCATTGTTTCTCTTATTAAGTTCTAATTGTAATTGGTTTAAATCCTCCTTCAAATCATCGATCTCCTTATCCTTTTTTGTCATCTCTTTTTGAATTTGATTTGGATTTTTATTTGAGTCGTTAAAGTTTCTTAAATCCCTCTCCGCCATATTCGCTATCTCTATTTATGAATCAAAATAACCTAATTATATATATTTCATCAAAAATTACATTTTTAACTTTTTTGATCACGTTTTTCTTAATAAATTTCAAAGTCCTTAATAGAAAATTTTTCAATTTTTTTCATCAAGGGAAACACACTCAAATAGTTAATTAATAGAAATAAGACCATCATTATCCCAATTAATAAAAAGGGGACTGAAATATTGGGTAGACTCACTCTGTCAAAAAGGACTATGCCATTCAGGATCATTCCTACTCCCAAACTCAAGAATAAAGCGGGTATAATGACATAAAGGGATTCTAAAAAAATTATACGTTTTAAGTTTCGGTATTTTGAACCTAAAGCCCTTATTATTAAAAAATCCTTTGCCTTATCTATAATTCCACTTTTTTGGTAGTTGTATAAACTCAGAACAGAGATAATACCTAATATCAGGATCAAAAACCCAGGAATAAGGCTGAGATCATTGACGAAATTTATATTCTTGTGAAAAGTTGTCGCCATCGACCTAACTTGAAAATCTCCTCCTAATGTTGTATTAACATAATCATTTAAATCATCTTTAATTGTGTTAAACGTGTTAGGATTAAGTTTTAATAAGACAAGGTTACTTTCTCTATTAGTATAATTTAAGGCTTCCCTCATAACATTGAGATCTATATATGCAGCATATCCACTAAAAAATGTATCAATTACTACTCCAGAAACGTGAAATGTATGATCAATTTGTTCGATCCGAGCACTTTGATCAAAAGGATAATCAAAAAAATTATACGCTAATCCATCTCCTATGAGCATTAAATCATAGGAATTTGAAGAAGTAAAGTAGTCTCCCTCGATTTCAAAGTTTTGAATTAGACTACTTGTATTTATTCCCATAACTGGATACCTTCCCGTTCGTTGCTGACCAACAATCTGATATCCGCCACCTTCATAATAATAATATCCGTCTAATTCTTTTAAATCAGAATATAATAATAATCTCTCATCAAATTGTTGGATTTGAGAAAAATTCTTTAATCCTTCAATCAAACTGAAATTGATCATATAATCTTTTTTCAAGAGATTAAATCCATCATCAATGTGAATGGTAGG
The DNA here is from genome assembly GCA_964632315.1 of uncultured archaeon. Classification (GTDB taxonomy): domain Archaea; phylum Asgardarchaeota; class Lokiarchaeia; order Sigyniarchaeales; family SOKP01; genus SOKP01. The sequence continues at coordinate 19,081 of CAZWEM010000016.1, read as the reverse complement.
ATTTGAAAATAGTTCGTACATATTTGAATAATTACTTAATAATTCTCGGTGTCCGATGACAATAACATCATCTCCTTGCGATTTTTGAATCCAGGTTTGAGCAGAATTATTCAACACAAGGGTACCTAATGCCAAAGTAAATATAAGAATGGAGAGGAAAGAAAAAACCGTGAAATACCTTTTAAATTCACTGGTTCTTCTAGTTATGTTAATGATTGAAATTTTAAAGTTAAATCCAAAGCGAGTTAACCATCGAGGTATTAAATTGATTTTTGAAGCATCATAATCATATGGTATATCTTTTGAAAAACTATCAATAACTTGTTTATTCCCAAGCTTACGTAATACAGCACCTGATATGAAAAAAATTCCTAAGATACAACTAACAAAAAGAATTGGTGTAAAGAAGAAATCAAAATAAAAGTAAGGAAAAAAACCAATATTCATCATGACTAAATTAAAAATTAAATATGTAATAAACCCAAAAACCAATCCTAATACAAAGCCTAAAAGAAAAGAAATAAAAGTTTCTGTCAAATAGAAGCTATATAATTTTCTTGGGATGGCTCCAAGTGATTTCATTATTGCGATATCTCTTTTTTTAGTCACAATTAGACTACTCGTAACTACAATTACCATTACAAAAGCTAATAAAAGAATCAAACTAATAATCATTAGTGTAAAATTAGAATAAATTTGGCTCAAACCTCCTGAAAAATATAATGGATTTTCAAAATTGTAAGTGATAAGGGTATTTAACCCAAAAGAGGTTGAGAAATAAATCATAAACTCTGCTAATCCGATAACTAAAGCAATGATTAAGGTATACGGTAACGATATTTCCCTTTTACGGTAAAAATCCTTAAGGGCAAAATCTAATGAAATTTATATCTCCTCTGAGTTTATAATTTAAATATCATTTATTTATTGTTTCAATAATTTTTCCTTCTTCAAAAGAAATTAATTGATCTGCTAATTCAATAATGTTATCATCATGAGTGGCGATAATAAGTGTTTTTCCATCATTTTTGAGTTTTTTAAAGAGATCAAGGATGAATCCACAAGTCTTTTTATCTAAATTTGCACTAGGTTCATCGGCTAAAATAATTGGTGGATCATTGGCTAAAGCTCTAGCAATAGCTACTCTTTGTTGTTCACCCGCAGATAATTGAAACGGTAGATGCTCTCTTCTTTCTAAAAGTCCCACATCTTCTATTAGCTTAATTGCTCGATCTCTTTGATCTTTTAAGGACATCCCTGCTAAATTCATTGGAAACATAATGTTTTCCTCACACGTGAGAGTACTTATCAGATTATAATTCTGAAAAATAAATCCAGAATTCATTAAACGAAATAGGGCCAAGGATTCTTCATTCATATTTGTTATTCTTACTCCATTAGAGTATATGACACCTTGGCCTGGAGAGTCTAAACCCCCGATCAAATTTAATAATGTTGTTTTCCCTGCCCCTGAAAATCCTCTAATTACCATTGTTTGCCCAGTTTCAATTTGTAAAGATACTCCATCAACCGCTTTTACTACAAAATCTCCAATCTCATATACTTTCGTTAAATCTTCAACTAAGATGATCAAATTCAGTTCTTTAATTTTATTAATATATTTAATATCTCCAATCTCTTGATCTCCTTCAAAAAACTCGCTATCCATGAGTTGTTCTCCAACTTTACCTTTTTTATTTATTTAATCTTCATTAATTTAAAACCTTATTTGCCTAAATAATCATTTATGAGAATATTCAGAAATCATAAAAAACATTTATATATCCGACTGTAATAATTATTAATTAGGAGGGAAGTCATTAAAGAAGAAAATTAAACTATAAATATCCCCTAATTTCCTAATTAAATGGTAACTAAATTTTATCCTTAAATAAACCTTATCTTAAGGTTTTTGATTTTCTGGCTTCCCTCGTTCTCTTTTTTTAACCTTATAGGCATTTTTACATGAATTTTACTTAATAAACGAAAATTTCTGAAAATATTTACATTAAGAAAATTTATAAAATTTAAGGTATAATATTAATAAACTATAAGAATGGGATTAGTTATGGATTTTGAGAAACTTACGGAACTTATTATTGAGTTAGAAGTCGATGATATAGCTGGTGCAGTTAAGGAAGCATTAGAGGAGGATAATAAGGATCCTTTTGAAGTTTTGAATGCCCTAACCAAAGGGATGGATGAAGTTGGAAAACGTTATGAAGAGAAAGAGTATTATCTTACTGAACTCGTTTTAGCTGGAGAAACCATGAAAGAAGCTTTTAAAGTTCTACAACCGGCATTAGCTGCTGCGGATCAATCTGTTGAGAAAATAAAAATAATATTAGCAACTGTTAAGGGAGATAACCATGATATTGGAAAGAACATCTTAGGATCTTTACTTTTAAGTAGTGGATTTGAATTGCATGATTTAGGAATGGATGTTTCTGAAGATGTGATTGTAGAAAAAGTAAAGGAAACAGGGGCGAAGATCATAGCTCTCAGTTCTCTATTAACAATGACTGTTGAACAAATAAAAGCTGTTGATGAAGCATTAAAAAATGCGGGAGTTCGTGATAAAGTGAAATTAATTGTTGGTGGGGCACCTTTAAACATGGAGTTAGCTAAAAAGTTAGGAGCAGATGATTTTGCTGAAGATGCTGTTGATGGGGTTAAACACATCAAAAAATTAGCAGAAATGTAAGTCTGCAATTTTTTTAATTTTAATCTATTTAAAGATTTGAATTTCTTTTCTTTTTTATATTTTATAACATTCATTTATAAGAGGTTTTATCTGCCTCACTCTTGTCATGAAATTAATCGTTAATTTATAATGACAATATTTATTTTCTCTTTTCGAGTATATAAATCAAACATAGAATCTAATAATAATTTTTGAATTTCTTAGGAGGAATGTTATATGAGTGAAAAAAGTAAAGATGAAATAGAATATGAAGATGAACTAGATACGCGTGGATTATATTGTCCAGAACCTCTCTTTGAAGTACGGAACTTTTCTGAAAAAATTGAAGTTGGTCAATGTTTTAAGGTTATAGCCGATGATCCCGCTGCTGAAGATGATCTAAAAAGGTGGGCTAATAAAAATGATACAGATTTAGTTGAATTTTACAAAGATGGCGACGATTTAGTTTTTTATTTTAAAAGGAGGAAATAATGGGAGTGTAAGATATGTCTGTGTATTTAGATAATCAAGCGGCCAAGCCTGTTGATCCAAGAGTAGTTAATGAAATGATGGTATATTTTAATGAAAAATTTGCAAATCCTGCTTCTTTGCATTGTGATGGAGATATTGCGACCGATATTTTAGAAGTATCCAGAAAAAAAGTTGCTGATTTTATCAATGCTCCAAACCGATCCGATATCATTTTCACAGCGTCAGCTACTGAATCGAACAATCTGGCTCTGATAGGAGCTGCAATGAATCGAAAAAGAAAAGGGAATCATGTAATAATATCAGAGATCGAGCATATATCCATTCGAAACATTGGAAAACATCTTGAAAAACTCGGATTTAAAGTGAGTAGAGTTCCTGTAGATACATTTGGAATAGTTGATTTAGATAAGTTAGAAAAGTATATCAGAGATGACACTATACTAATATCTATAGCAACCGCAAGTAATGAGGTGGGATCTCTACAACCAACAAAAGAGATTAGCAAGCTAGCACAAGAACATGATGTTTTGTTTCACACGGACGCTGTCTCAAGTGAATCAGTAATACCAATAGATGTTCAAAAAATACCAATTGATTTAATAACCCTATCATCAAATGATATTTATGGACCTCGTGGAGTTGGAGCGTTGTATCTTAGAAAGGGGGTACGAGTTAATCCAATAATTATTGGTGGTGGACAAGAAAGAGGTTTTAGATCTGGTTCAGAAAACATACCAGGAATAGTTGGCTTTGCTAAAGCTGCTGAAATAATGAAAGAAGAAATGCCAAGTGAATCAAAGTATTTGGAAGGATTACGTGATAAACTTATTAAAAACGTATTAGAAAAGATCCCAAAGTCATATTTAAATGGACATCCTACAAAACGGTTACCTCACAATGCTCATTTTCGATTTGATTATATTGAAGGTGAATCTTTAATCCTCACATTAAAAGAAAAGAAAATAGCTGCTGCTACTGGTTCAGCGTGCAGCTCAAAAACACTGGAACCTTCACATACACTGATCTCGATGGGATTATTACATGAGGAGGCTCATGGATCTCTATTGGTGTCCTTAGGACGTACTACAAAAGAATCTGATATAGATAAATTAATCGAAGTCTTACCAAATTCGGTCAGAAGGCTTAGAAAATTGTCACCCTTAACACCTCCAGAAATGTTAAAACAACTAAATTAGGTGAGAAAAAAAATATGAAATCAACTCAATATTCTGATAAAGTACTAGATCATTTTCAGCACCCACGTAATGTAGGAGAAATAGAGGATGCTGATGGTGTTGGAAAGGTAGGTAATCCTGTCTGTGGGGATCTCATGTGGATATATATTAAAGTGGGAAAGAATGATAAAGGAGAGGAAATTATCGATGATATTAAGTTTAAAACATTTGGTTGTGGTAGTGCTATAAGCACTTCATCAATGATAACGGAAATGGTTAAGGGAATGCCTCTTGATGAAGCATACAATGTTAGCCGACAAGATGTTGCAGATGAATTAGATGGTTTACCACCCATTAAAATGCATTGTAGCAACTTAGCTGCAGATGCTTTAAAGGCTGCAATTGATAATTATCGAACAGGCACAACTCCTGACGTAGAAGTTGCTACTTCATGTCAACTTGAGGTACAAGTAATTTTAGGAGTCGATAAATTTCTAGGTAAAGGAGTATACACAGAGATCCCACAAAATTTGGAGGAACTACATGATAAGAGAGTAATCATTTCTGACTCTGGGGATGAGTCACTCGCACTAGCTTTAAAACTGCTAAAGTATACAGGAAGAGTTATAGTCATCACCTCAGCAAAAACAGTACCTGGAACAGTTGAATTAAGAAAAGATCTAAAGCATTCAGAAGTAAAAATCTTATATCAATCAGAGCTAAAAGAGATTAAGGGAGAATTAGACGAAGTTGAAAAAGTAACTATTCATGATTTTGACGAAGATGAAGATTACGATCTTACAGTGGATGCAGTAATACTTTTGAGCTATAGAGGATAATAAAAAATCATTTTTCATTAATCTATTTTTTCAAATATCAAATTAGTTATATGATAATAGCGAAAATACTTGTTAGTTTAAAAAACGCTTCCTAAATGGCATCTGATAGAAAAGTAATGAAAAACCTAAGGGAAATCATACAAAAATGCTATATAGGAAGGTTCAATATGAGTTAGTTCCATATTGACGGGCTTTCCCCGTTTCATGATCATAAATGTATATCCCAGGTCATGATGGTAAACTCCATAGAAATCAGATATAAGAACTTTTTACAACGCTACTTTTAGGATTTTAGAATTAACAATGGTTATTTTCCGATTATCCTTCTTATAAGAAAAACCAAAATTATAAATTAAAACCTAAATATTGATTTGATGCAAATTATCATGACAAATTTATTTCTTCAAATTTTTGTTTTATTATGCTTTATCGGAGTTGTAATTGTTTTATTCTTCGAAGATCAAGATTACGTATACTTCTCATTTATGTTTATTGTTTTGGCAGGTATAATTACAGCAATATTTATCCCAAAAGCTCGAAATTTAGATTTTTATATTAATAGCATTGAGTGGGAGGTCGTTGTCTTTTTAATCACAATGTTTGTTATCGTTGAAATTCTTAAAGAAAACAAGATTTTTGATGAAATTGCACGTTTAATTGTCTCAAGATATCATAATAACTTGAGAAAAATGTTTTATATTCTTTGTATTGTATCCACTTTTATGGCGACGATTGTTGAGGATCTTTCAATAGCAATGATATTTGCTCCAATTATAATTGTAGCCAGTAGAAAATTAAATATTAGACCTGCAGCATACTTGTTAGGCATGACAATATGTATTAATATAGCAGCGACATTAACACCCTTTGGATCAGCTCAAAATATTCTTATATCCAATGAATTTGGTTTAGATACCATATGGTTTTTAATAAATTTAGGTCCTTATTTTCTAATATCACTTGTTATTACGCTTACACTTTTAGATAAGTTTTCTCTTAAAAAGGATTTAGATTATTGTGCATCTCATGCTTGTAGTGAGGAAAAATTCGTTGAAAACAAGATGTTAGCAGAACCAATTATAGATAAAAGGATTTTTAGGAAAAATCTGATTGGATTAATAGTATTTATATTCTTTTTAGTGTTAATACCGGAGTTATATCTTGCGGGACTAATTAGTGCATTAATTTTCGTATTAATCAACCCATTGAAAAACAAAAAAGGAAAGAAATCATTTTCCTTATCAAAATACCTATCTCATGTAGATTATAAAATTATCTACTTTTTTATTTGCTTATTTATCTTTGTTGGTTTAATGGAATTAAATGGAACAATCTCTTTTATAGAATTACTAATTGAGAACATATCTGCTCAGAGTGAGTTTATTCTTGCGATAATTATTCTTCTTTTAACCTCTATTCTAAGTGGTTTGATTGATAACACACCCGTAACAATTATTTTTATTCCTGTTATTCGGGTTTTGTTCAACTTACCCGAATTTTATCTTGGTCCATTGGTTGTCGCCTTTATACTCGGAATTAATTTAGGTGGAAATTTCCTTCCTCAAGGATCTGCTGCTGATATGATGACGCTGGAAATCAGTAGAGAGAATGATGTTAAAGACATGTCGTATAAAAGGTTATTTAAGGTCGGTGGATTATTTGCTTTACTTCATATTATACTGGGAATTGGATATATTACTTTCTTGATTATTTTTTTCTAGCTTTAATTTTAGAAATTCCATTTTGCCAAATTTAAAGAAAAATCCAAGTATTTCAAAAAATAAATTTCCATTTGAAATTTTTATCATGCCATAGCAATCTTCGAAAATGAGGAAATAATTCATAAGAGTGAGTTTTAAATGAAAATTTTTACTTTCTAAATTAAGTTGTGTATTACAAAATCATTACTAAATAGATAAAGTTATAAAAAATATAGTGAAAAACATGGATAAAATATTAATAGTTGGAGGTGTTGCTGGTGGTGCATCAGCAGCAGCCCGATTAAGACGATTAAATGAAAACGTTGAAATCACAGTATTAGAAAAAGGTTCATATGTATCATTTGCTAATTGTGGATTACCATATTATGTAGGGCATGTAATTAAGCAACGTGAGCAGCTTGAACTAATGACTCCCGAAAAATTCTTAGATCGATTTAATATCCACATAAAAGTTAATCACGAAGCCATATCAATTGATAAAGAAAAGAAAGCCGTGATGGTAAAAGATTTAGCTTCGAACAAGATATTAAGTATGAAATACGATTACTTGATTCTTTCACCGGGAGCGTCGCCAATTGTTCCTCCTTTTAAAGGAATAGAAGAAGTTCCAACGTTCACCTTGAGAACAATTCCAGACTCTGTTAAAATAAAGGATTATGCCGAGAAAAACAATGTAAAGCATGCAACAATTATTGGAGGAGGATATATAGGTTTAGAAATGGCAGAAAACTTGAAAAAACGAGGAATAAAGGTCAAAATTGTGGAAATGTTAGAGCAAGTTCTCTCTCCCATTGATAAAGAAATGGCACAATTTGTTCACCAAGAATTAATTCTTAACGGAATTTGCTTACAATTAGGAGATCCCGTAGATTCTTTCAAGTGTGATGAAAATAATTGCAATTTTGTAATTCCTAAGAGTGGAAAGAAAATTGAGACCGATATGGTCATTTTAGCAATTGGAGTTAAGCCAGAAAATAAATTAGCGAAAGACGCGGGATTAGAAATTGGCCCTAAGGGGCATATAATAGTTAATGATCACATGCGTACATCTGATCCTTTTATTTTTGCTGTAGGAGATGCTATACAAGTTAAACAATTCCAAACACATGATCCCACGGCGATTCCATTAGCTGGTCCAGCAAATAAGCAAGGAAGGATTGCTGCTGATAACATTGCTGGTCGTGACTCTACATATGAGGGAGTATTAGGAGCATCGGTTTTGAAGGTATTTGACCTTACAGTAGCTTTTACGGGGCTGAATGAAAGACAAGTAAAAAATTTAAATTATAACTATGAGAAGATTTACGTCCATCCAAATAATCACGCTGGTTACTATCCGGGAGCCATTCCAATAAGTATAAAATTAATTTTTGAAATTCCAACCGGTAAAATTTTAGGAGCTCAAGCAGTAGGAGGACCAGGGACAGAAAAACGCATCGATGTGATCTCTACCGTAATCAAGTATGGAGGAAATGTTTTCGATTTAGAAGAATTAGAACTTGCTTATGCACCTCCCTACGGTTCTGCAAAAGATCCAATAAATATGGCAGGATTTGTAGCCTCGAATTTTTTAAGGGGAGATATGCCGATTTGGCACTGGGACGAATTAGAGGAGATTAAAAAAAATAATAGTTTTATTCTCGATGTAAGGACTCCGGAAGAATTTGAAATTGGAACGATTGAAGATGCTCATAACATTGACGATTTAGAACTGAGAAGTAGATTAGATGAGATTCCAAAAGATAAATCCATATATGTATTCTGTGAGGTAGGATTTAGAGGATATTTAGCAACAAGACTACTGAAACAGAAAGGTTATGAGAAAGTATATAACCTCACTGGAGGACATAGAACTTTCGAGATTGCTAGAATGACAACTGAGGAAATAGCTGCAGCATGTGGTGCTTCTGAAGAGATAGTAGAAGAAATGATAGAATCAAAAACCACTGAGACTGATGAGTTTGTAGATGTCGATGCTTGTGGATTATCATGTCCTGGGCCCTTGAATACATTAATTAAAGGTTTGGAAAAATTACCTCAAAATAAAAGATTGAGAATTTATGCGACTGATCCAGGATTTAAATCAAGTGTTGAGGCATATTCAAAACTCAATGAGGGAGTTAAATTAGTATCGCTTGGAAAAGAAAGTGGAAAGTTAGTAGCAATTTTAGAAAAAGGAAAAATAGATTCAGAAGAAGTCAAAGCTCCTGTTCAAATTAAGAAGAAAACAAGAAAGGAGAAACTTGGTCCTAATGCACCACCACTTTCCCAGATTACCGCAGAGGAACTACATAATAGATTAGATTCTGATGATGCCCCTGCAGTTTTAGTTGATGTAAGAACTCCTCAAGAGTTTCATGGAAGAACAGGTCATGTTCCTGGTGCAACTTTATTACCTCTTGGTGATTTAATCAATAACGTGCAAGAATTAGACCAATATAAAGATGAAGAAGTGGTGGTTATTTGTCATAGTGGTTCTCGTTCAATGATGGCATCGCAATTATTAGTAAGAGCAGGGTTCAGTGACGTAAGAAACTTAACAGGAGGAATGATTGCTTGGCATCGTAAAGGATATCCAACTAAACCAGCGTTAGGAGAATATGAATAAACTTTTTTTTACCTTTTAAATCCTAAGAAAAAAAGTTAAAATCTCTTTTGAATTATTATTCCCAAATTTAATAAATATATCAAATTACAAATTAAAAACAAGTAAAAGAGGTTTGAATTATGAAAGAAACCCAAAAAATGTTGTTTGCTGCATATGTAGGAGAAAGTCAAGCAAGAGCTAGATATACATATTTTGCTTCGATTGCGAAGAAAGAGGGATACGTGTTTGTCTCTAGGATCTTTGAAGAGACAGCAAATCAAGAAAAAGAACATGGATTGAATTTTTATAAAATGTTTCAGAAATTTAAAGAAAAAGATGCTCCTTTCAATGTTTGTGAAGATTATCCCTCAACTTATGGAACAACAATCGAAAATTTAAAATCAGCCATTGAAGGAGAAACCATGGAATGGCAAACTCTTTATCCCAATTTGGCAGATACTGCGGAAAAAGAAGGTTATCCAGACATCGCTTCACGGGCACGAGCCATCGCTAGAGCAGAGCAACACCATGCTGAGCGATATGGTAAACTTTTAAAATTGGTTGGTGATGATGCATTTTTTAAGCGAGGAAAAAAAATTGTCTGGGTTTGTCTTGAATGTGGTTATGAAGTTGAGATGGATCATTTACCAGAACATTGGAAATGCCCAAGCTGCGATCATCCAAGATCTTATTTCGTAAAAAAGTGTGAAGACTTTTAGATTCTTTCTTTTTATTTTTTAAATTAATTTATTCAGAAACTGAAACAATTAATTCAATTTTTAACTAAAACCTTAAAATTCAAAAATATGAATGAAAAAAGAGCCATTATACTGGATAGGGATGGCGTTTTAATTGAAGATAAGAATTATGTATACCGAATAGAAGATTTTGAATTATTACCGGGTGTGATTGAGGGATTAAGAATGTTTAGCAAAAATTATCTTCTTTTTATTGTGACCAATCAATCCGGAATAGGAAAAGGATATTATACTGTTGAAGATTTTCATGTGTTCAATAATCATCTAATAAAAATCCTAAGTCAAAATAGGATCAAGATAGAAAAGACTTTTTTTTGTCCGCACCTAAAAGATGAAAATTGTGCTTGTAGAAAACCTAATCAAAAGTTCATAAATGAAATTCGAAATGGTTGGAATGTTGACTTAAAAAAATCTTGGATGATAGGTGATCATCCATCAGATATTTTATTTGGAAATTATGGTGGTTCTAGCACGATCTTTCTTACAACGGGGCACGGAAAGGAACATCTCAATGATCTTAATAGAATTAAAACTAAACCCACTTTCATTTGTAATGATTTTATTTCAGCTACGAAAAAGATTATCGAATTTTCTACTTAATTAATATAATAGGTTAGTATAAAATCATGTATTTTTTTAAATTAATAGCAAATGTATTTTAAAAAGATTAATAACGCAACCTTATGGCGTAAAATTCAGAAATTACGAGAATTAATTGCACTCGAGTCCAATTTTAGCAAAAGAAGTTGTTGGAAATGTGGAAAAGAACTTAATATTTATGATTTTTTGAGTGATAATGTAGGTTTTTCCTCAGAATATCTTCTAAAATTGTGGCAATCACCAATTTTGGAATATCATTGCTGTGAATGCTATAAATCCTTAAACACGAGTGAGCTTGATAAGATTCAGCAAATCTTAGATTACAGATCATGCGAATACTGTTCAAAACAGATAAGTTTATTTAAATTTAGTGAGGATAATTCTTACCTGAAAATTCATGAATTAAAAGAAGTTTGGTTAAATGAAAATAAACCTTTATTTTGCGATAATTTATGCAAACGTAAGTTTTTCAAGAATTATAACATTTAATTTCAAAATATTAAAAAAAAATAAAAGTGAGATTATCTGTCTCGTTTAAACACGCTAGGCATAGCATGTTTATAACCCTTAAGAGCAAAGCGAGAAATTACTATTCTTTGTATTTCACTAGTTCCTTCATAAATTTGGTATAATTTTGCATCTCTGAAAAGTTTTTCGACCGGATAAGTCCTTAAATATCCAAATCCTCCATATACTTGGACTGCTTCCGTGGTTACTCTCATTACGACATCAGAAGCAAATGCTTTAGCAATGGCTGAACTCATGTTATTATCTAATCCTTGATCTGCCTCCCAAGCTGCTTTGTGCGTCAATAACCTTGCGGCTTCAATGTCTTTATACATATCTGCTATCTTATGTTGAATCGCTTGAAAATTGCTAATTGGTCGTCCGAACGCTTCTCTTTTATTTGCGTAATCAATAGCATATTCCATTGCTGATCTAGCACAACCAGTAGCAAAAGCGCCGATTGCAGGTCTTGTATGGGCAAAAGTCTGCATTGCTAAGACAAAACCCCGACCTGGTTTTGCCAATACATTTTTTTCGGGAACTCTTACGTTTTTTAAAGTAACTGCGACTGTGTTTGACGCTCTTTGACCTAGCTTCGGTATATGCTTTCCAAGTCTCACTCCTTCTGTTTTTGTATCTACAATAAAAGCGGCTATCCCTTTATGCTTTTGCTCAGGATCAACAGTTGCGAATACAGTTATATAATCAGCAAATCCTCCATTTGTAATCCAAAATTTGGCACCATTAAGAATGTAATCCTCACCTTCTTTCTCAGCCTTACATTTCATTCCAGCAACGTCACTTCCCATTGTGGGTTCTGAAGTTGCAAATGCGATTAATTTGAATTCATTCGTAAGTTCTCCAAGGATTCTAGTTTTTTGTTCCTCATTTCCACCTATTATAATTGGTTCGGCGCCAAGGTTATTATCAAAAATAGATGTTGCAATTCCTGGACACGCGGAAGAGATTTCTTCTACGATAATGCAAGCATCTAATAATCCATAACCAGGACCGCCATATTTTTTAGGTATTCCACTATTTAATAAATCTTGTTCCCATGCTTTATTAATGACTGGCATTGGGAATTCTTCAGATTCATCATACTTTCTTGCAACTGGAAGAACCTCATTAATGGCAAATTCTCTTGCCTTTTTCTGTAATGCCTTTTGTTCTTCAGTTAATTCAAAATCCATATTTTAAACCTCCATTTTTTTTACTAATTTATCAATAATTTCAGTGAAATTTAAGTCAGTTTTTCTAGGAACGAATTGGATCTCTATCGAATCGTCCATCATGTTTATACCAGTTGCTTCCATTTCACTAATAATCGCTCTAACCGCCCCCTTACTCCATCCATAGGAGCCAAAAGCTAAACCTACTTTATTCATGGGTTTTAAACCCTTTTGGTAAGCCAAGTATTCTGCAACCGAAGGAAATAATCCACCGTTTAGAGTTGGACTTCCTACGAGTATGGCCTTAGCTTTCATTGCTTCTGTAATGACATCACTATAATCTGAATGTGTTAGGTTAAAACGCTTAACAGGAATCCCTCTTCGCCAGATCTCTTGATATAATTCCTTAGCTATCTTAGTCGTACTTTCCCACATGCTATCATAAATTATCACAGCACTATTTTCTGCAATTTCACCACTTGACCATTTTTTATACGCTTCTAATATGTCTGGGAGATGTGTTCTCCAGCAAACTCCATGAGAAGGACAAATGATATCAACTGGAAGGGCTCCAACCACGGGAAGAGTTTTAGAGATTAAATTAGATAAGTGAAGTAAAATGTTGGCATAATACTTTTCTGCTTCCCACATTATCTCCGAGAATCCATTTTCGTCATCCCAATGCTTCGATGTCGCGAAATGCTGACCGAAAGCATCATTTGAGAATAATACATTTTTACCATTTTCATCAGTCATAAAAGATACCATTGAATCAGGCCAATGGATCATCGGAATGGGGACAAAAGTAAACTGCTTACCATTTCCCACTTCTAACTTCTCACCATTTTTAACCCCTCGAATCTTTTCAAAAACCTCTTTTTTTACTTCGTCATGATAATGTTGTTCTAAGATTTCAACTCCTTTCGTTGATGCAATTATTTCCGCATTAGGTAAATGTTCGATAATTAATGGGAAAGATCCAGAATGATCGGGTTCAACATGATTTACAATCAAATACTTAATCTCTTTTGGATCACAAACCAACTTAATATTCTCTAAATAATACTTAAAGTATGGTCTCTTAACCGTATCAATAAGAATATAAGTGTCTCCACTCTTTACAATATACGCATTATAAGAGGATCCTTTATGAGTTGAATATCCATGAAAATTCCTCACTTCCCAATCAACATACCCGACGTACCAAACGTCTTTCATTATTTGTAAATCAATCACGCGAAATTTCACCAATTGAATTAAATTTTAAGTATAAGAGATTTGATTCGATTATAAATTTATTTTCTAGTTTTTAGAAATTTTCGCATGGAAATTTAAAATGAAAGAATCATAATACTTAGTCAAATAAAGCTAAAAATTGATTAAAAAGTTTAAATTATAAAGAGATTATTACTAAAGAAATTACGTGAGTTAGTATGGTAAAAATAGACATGGATTCAGTAGGAGAAACAAAAGAGGGGACATTTCAATATGATTGGAAAACATGTGCCTTATACAATTTGGGAATTGGTGCTCAAGCTGAAGATTTACCTTTTGTTTATGAAAGGGTAAAAGGAGGAATGAAGGTATTCCCAAGTTTTGCAACAATAGTAGCTGGTAGTGGACTTCTCTTCCCAAAGGGAACGGATTTTGTTCGATTATTACATGGTGAGCAATTAATCCGACTTTATACACCATTTGATCCAAGCGGGATTATAAAAACAAAAGGAGTTATAGAACATATATATGATAAAGGCAAAGCTGCGGTCATACACGTGAAAATTTCTGGATATTCCCAAGAAAATGCGCACATCTTTGATACCAAGTATGTTTTCTTCGTTGTTGGATCAGGGGGTTTTGGAGGGGATCCAGGACCCAAAAGTGAATCTATAAATCCTCCCAAGGGAGTAGAACCGGACTTTAGCAGCTCATATCAGACTAGCAAGAATCAAGCAGCATTTTATAGACTAAACGGAGATTTTAATCCACTACATATAGATCCAGATTTTGCTAAAAAAGCGGGTCAACCAAAACCAATCCTTCATGGCTTATGTACATATGGTATTGCTACAAGGGCTATCGTGAATGGATTATGTGATGGAGATGTTTCTCGCTTTAAAGAATTTAGTGCAAGATTTAAAGATGTCGTGTTTCCCGGAGAAACTCTTACGACAGAAGGTTGGAAAGATGACGGGCGTTATATAATTCAAGTTCGAAAGGAAAATACCGTAGTTTTAGGTAACTCTTATGTCATTGTAGAATAAAGCATTTCAAAATTTTTTACTCATTTTCAACTTAGAATTCCTTTATATAGTTATTTTAGACGAGATTATTTTCCTTCTTTTACGGAATCTCTACCCCTGGGATTTCAACTTTTTGAAATTCAATTCTACCACTTGATCTTTTTCCTTCTAAAAATTGACTGGTGCAAAGAAAAAGAGTTTTACCATCATCTCCACCCAAAGCACATGCATAAACATTTGTTCCTTTTACTTTAATTTTAGAAGTGATTTCACCACCTTCCAAAATACGTAAGACTTCCGCTTTGGATGGATTTGCAACCCAAATCCCACCTTCCTTATCAAGACATATGCCATCTGGTGTAAAATCTTCGAGTTCCGCCCAAATTCTCCGATTTATTAAGTTCCCTGAATTTTCAATATCAAAAGCAGTCAATTTGTTCCCAAATGTTTCTGCTACAATCAAAGTTTTACAATCTGGAGTCACGATACATCCATTTGGGAAAATTAGATTTTCTGCAACTATTCTTGCATCACCATCTTTAGTTACTAAGATGATAGTTGTCGGTTTTGCCGGGGATTCAAGGGATTTAGTGCCCCAATTTCCTATGTAAGTTCGTTCATAACTATCAGTTACAGAGTCATTGCAGTTATATTCTGTAAACTTGCTTAAATCCGCATGAATCTTTAATCCATCTGGATCTAAACGCATCAAGCAGCGTCTTTGCATTGAAACTATTAGCATCGTCCCGGCATTTAAAAAACCCAATCCCGATGGAGAGTCTTGCAATTCTGTTATAATTTCAGGTTTACCTTTATTATCGACGGCAATGACTTTTCTTCCAATAAAATCTGAAAAAAATAATTTCTCATTTCGCCATCGGGGCCCCTCGGGGAATTCAAGACCAGATAATAATATTTTAGTCTTCATTTTCATATTTTTCAATTTGATTCTCATTAACAATAAATTTACGTTTTTTATAGACTTACTGAAATGGAATGAATGAGAATTATATTAATACCTGCCACTCATAACATTTCTTTTTCAAATGGATTTTCTTTAGATTATATTCTGAATTTGCCTTTTCATTAAACCAATACAAAAACTTAAGAATAAAAATGTAAGAAAAAAAATAAGTTCTATACGATTTTCGTTATTTAATCTGAGATTTTATTGAAGAAACTTTTGTCGACCCCGCAAACCAGATAAAATATTGAAATAATATTTAATTTACCGGGCATACCCAATCATCGGGTAGGTCTTCAAATTTAGTTCCTTCTTCTTCTTCGTCATATACATACCCACACGCGGAGCATTCATATTTAGCTATTTTTATCACCTTAGATTAATTTGATACTAATTACTTATGGATAAGTAATTATCTACTTAATAAGATTAATTTAATACATTATAAATAGATGTATAAAAAAAATAAGATAAAAGATAATCTCATTACCATTTAAATTGAATTATAATCCAAGCTCCTTTATTCTGATTTTTATGCCTTCTATTTTCTCAGGAGTCAAATCATAGAACAGCAAGAATACTGTAACACCAATAAACATTGCAATTGCAGGTATTAACGCAAAATGAATTTGAATGCCAAATATAGCTTCTGCCGATTGAGAAGTTTGGTTCCCTTCGACATATCCCGTTAACATATGAACAACAGAAAAACTAATTGCTTGTAAAGCAGTTGAAAGTCGTCCAAAGAACTGAAATATTCCATTATATATCCCTTCTTCTCGACTTTGAAACATTAAAACGGCTTCATCAATAGTTTCAGCGAAAGTAGGGGGATAAATGGCCCAAAAACCACCTAAACCACCCCCCCAAACGATTAATAATATAACCATTATCCAATAATCGCGTACGAAGAACAAAACAAGAGTCATTCCTGCTAGATAATATCCCGCAACAACTAAAACATTTTTGTTTTTATTGGTTCTTTGAGCAGCACGTATCCAGAAAAAGATTGAAATAAGGGCACCAATCAGAAACCCAGCCATAATCATTGTAGTTGCGCTAGCTTCTTGACCTAATAAAAAGTTATTAACATATGGGATCGATGCAATCATTGAAGCAACTAAAAACTGATAAAGTAAGTAAGTTATAATGAAAACCAAGAAATTTTTATGCCTTAGGGATTTCACTAACATTGTAAAAAATGGTTGTCTATTAGGATTCTCTTCATAATTTGCCAAGTAGCGTTCTACATAAACTTTTTCGTCTCGACTGCCGGGGATTGATAATCCGAATAATATTATAGCTCCGATAACTACAACTCCGGCAGCTATAACGAAAGTAGCTGGATGTTCATATTGGTAAAAAAGTGATGGTAAAATTGCTCCTGAGGCGATTCCCAGTATACCAATTGGTGTAGCAATTCCTGATGCATTTCTGCGTTCTCTAACACCCCTAAATTTATCAGGGAATAACGACATGAAATTTACGAACCAAAAAGAGCCAAAACCGTCGAAAAGACATGTTGTGAATATCAACCAAAAGAACATTGGTAATTGTGCTGTTGAAGGTGGAACAAATATAAGAAAGTAACAGAAAATCCATGGAATACCCCCAATTAACATCCAAGGAAATCTTCGACCCCACTTTCGTGTAAATTTAAAGGGCCTATTTGTAAAATATCCAATGATCGGATCGTTGATAGAATTCCATACTGCATAAATAATAAATCCGATACCAGCAAATAAGCTATCCAAACCGAGCGCAGCTTCATAAAAGTAAAAAGCTGTTGCTCCAAAGGCCATTGAAAAGAATTCATTCAGAGCTTTACCACAACCATACGAAGCCATGTTCAATTTCGAGTGAACAATTTCACTTTCCATTATATTTTCCTTTTGATATAATTTAAATTAATGATAAATTGTCATCCATGTATTTATATCTGATCTCGTTTCCCAAAAGAAATTGTTTGAATTAAGGCCTGAATTTTAAAACTTTGCCAGGAGATTTCTTATTCTTTATTCCATCTTTTACCACGATGGTGCCATTCACTAAAACGTGAGGAATACCTTCAGGTAACTGATATGGATTTTTATAGGTGGCTTTATCGTTGATTTTATGATGGTCAAATAAGACTAGATCCGCCCACATTCCTTGTTTGATGAGCCCTCTATCTTTTAGTCTCAGTTTGGAGGCTGGAAACGAGGTCATCTTTCTTATCGCATCCTCAAGGGTTAAAAGTTTTTCATCTCTCACGTATTTTCCTAAAATACGAGGATAAGTTCCAAAACATCTTGGATGAAATGCTCCAGCGGTGAATGCTCCAGGAATGCCAAATCCATCAGTACCAACCATGTGATACCGTCCTTTCATTATCCTTCGAATATCATCCTCACTCATGCTTTCAATAGTAATCCCTACCGATAAATTGTTATCAATGAGTAACTGAAAAAATGTTTCCCAATCGTCAGCTAACCCTTTCATTCGTGTGATCTCTGGAATGTTTAAAGCTGCTGTATCTTTCCATTTTTCAGAAACCACGGTTGAAATATAGATGTTCTTCATTCCCTCGTTCTGAATCCAATTCTCCCATCCCTCGATTCCTTCCTCAACATCCTTCTTGATTCTTTCTTGAGTTTCCGTATCTTTTATTCTTTTTATAATTAAATCATTATCCCCCTCACGAACCCAAGGAGGGAGAGCAGTTACAAGATCAGACATACCTCTGTTATATGGGTATTGATCATAAGTTATATGGATTCCCCTTTCATTTGCTTTTTCAATCAGTTCTAAAGTTTGTTTACTTCTCCCCCAAAAAGCTTCTCCTGCTATTTTATGATGAGCAATTTGACCACCAATGCATCCCGATTGTTCAACAATCTCTATAACTTCTTGAATTGCATTGATTATGTCTTTTCCTTCACTTCTAATGTGAGAGAAGTATATTCCTTTAAATTCTGCAACAACTTTCACAAGTTCAATTATTTCACGCGTTTTAGAGAAAATTTGAGGAGCATAAATCAAACCAGTACTCATCCCAAAAGCTCCTGCTTCCATGGCTTCTCGCAAATAAAATTTCATCTGTTCCATTTCATTTGGTGTCGCATCGCGATTTTCAAAGCCTTGACCACCAGCCCATCTAATATTCCCATATCCAACGCAAAAAGCTAAATTTGCTGAATTTCTCTTCTTTTCATTATATTCAAGATATTCAGAAAAAAGCATCCCGGATACGAAAAAACCATTCTTATCTATCTGGAAGGGAGATTCGCCCTGGGCAGCAGTACTCTGCAATTGCATAATGTACTACCCAATACAGACCTGCTTAAGAATTATAAACTGGGCG